>NZ_JBITBX010000019.1:0-73139 GCF_044452725.1 Actinoplanes sp. NPDC051859
CACAACCACACTCCGAAAAGCATGGCCGGGGTATAACTAATTGGCACTGGCTTATCAAGCACCCTGTTGAGTTCTCAAAGAACAACCACACACCGTTCGACTTCTCCTCTTCGAAGAGACCCGCTCGGGGCAACCGCTCTAACTTACCTGGTTGACTTCGTCAGCGCAAGACCGGAGTCTTGGAAGATCCAAGAGGATCTACGCTGACATCACCCAAGTTTTTCCCGCACGATCGAAAACCCCAGTCGGGGTGAAACGTTCGCTAGGTGGCCTTGCAGCCGTCCGGAGATCACTCAGTGATCGATCCGCCCGGTTCCTGCTGGCCGGTTCACTCTACCCGGTCGTTCTCGCTGGCGCAAATCCGCCTGCCTCGCCCGGAACATTCCACAAGCTTAACGCTTGCTTCCAGCTGCCCTCAGGGAGATCGCCAGACCGGCCACTTTCGTGCCGCTCTGTCCGCGTTCCCCGCTGACAGAGAGAAAGTTACTCGACGCCCCACCGGCAATGCAAATCGCCCCCCGTCCCAGGAGTCCCACCCGTCGCGAAGCCATGTCAGAGTGGCAGGCATGGCACCCGAACCGGCGCTTGCCGCCGACGCGCTGTTCGACCTCCTGATGCCACTGTCTCAGCTGGTCATCGGCCTTCTCGTGCTGGCCGCGGTGGTGGTTTCCATCCATCGGCTGTTCCTGCGCGGGCCATCGCGCATGGGCGGCGCGATGCTCATCGCAGGCGGCGCGGTGGTCGGCATCGCGGTAGTCAGCTATCTCTTTCAGACCTTCTAAAGGGCGACAAGCGGCCCCGGATAGGCCAGTCGACGGTTGGCAAGGCTGGGCAGTTCGATACGAATCTTGTCCAGCCGGTCCATGTCGAGATCCGCGACAGCGATACCGACGCTGTCCGACGCCTGCGCAAGTACCGTCCCCCACGGGTCGATGATCATGCTGCGACCGAAGCAGGTCCGGCCGGGTTCGTGGTCGCCGTACTGACCGGTTGCCACGACGTAGCACTGGTTCTCGATCGCGCGGGCGCGGAGCAGAACCTCCCAATGGTCACGGCCGGTGTGCATCATGAACGCAGCCGGCACCACCAGTACCTTCGCGCCCGCGATCGCGAGCTGCCGGTACAGCTCCGGAAAGCGCAGGTCGTAACAAATGGACAGGCCGACTGGGACGCCGGCGACCTCGGCTACGGCAGTCCGGTCGCCCGGTGCCACGGTGCGGGATTCCTGATAGGACACTCGGCCCGGAATCTCCACATCGTACAGATGAATCTTGCGGTAGGTCTCGACCAGCTCGCCCGCGGGATTGAAGATCAGCGACGTGTTATAGGTCCGGCCGGGGTCGGGTCCGGCCTCATGAAACGAGCCGGCGTGCACCCACATGCCCAGGTCACGGGCGGCGTCGGCGAAAAACACCGAAAGTTCGCCGCCGACCGGCTCCGGCTTCGGCAGGCCCGCCTCGGGACCGAGGTAATCGCTGTATTCGGGCAGGACGGCGAGGGTCGCTCCCGCAGCGGCAGCGCGGCCCAGGAGGTCGCGGGCCATCGCAAGATTGACGGTACGGTCGTCGCGGGCGTTCAGCTGACAGACGGCAACGCGCATGCGAATCAGCCTACGGGGCTACGCCCTCTCCCGGAACGCCACACATTCGGCGAGGAGTCACTGTCACGCCGGCTTGTTCGGGCGCACCCCGAGCACAGCAGCTTTCCGCTACGTGGCACCGTGGCCCTCCGAGCGCCCAAACCCCTCGGGCTGCAAGCGACCGGAAACGACGTCACCGCCGCCCTGTGGGCGACGGTGACGGGATCGAACGGGCGACTGACTGACGGGTCAGGCGGACTTCTCTTCGCGCTCGCGGCGGGCACGACGGCCGACGAACTCCCTCGGGACGATGGTCGGTATGACGTTCTCGACCACGACCTCGCGAGTGATCACCACCCGGGCGGCGTCGGGGTTGCTGGGGACTTCGAACATCACGTTCTGGAGGACCTCCTCCATGATGGCGCGGAGGCCGCGGGCGCCGGTGCCACGGAGCATGGCCTGGTCGGCGATGGCCTCGAGGGCGCCGGTGTCGAACTCGAGCTCGACGCCGTCCAGTTCGAAGAGGCGCTGGTACTGCTTGACGTAGGCGTTGCGGGGCTCGGTGAGGATCTTGATCAGCGCTTCGCGGTCGAGGTTGCGGACCGTGGTGATCACGGGGAGCCGGCCGATGAACTCGGGGATCAGGCCGAACTTCAGCATGTCCTCCGGCATGACCTTGCTGAAGATGTCGTCGGTGTCGCGCTCTGAGACCGAGCGCAGGTGCGCGCCGAAGCCGACGCCGCCCTGACCGACCCGGGTCTCGATGATCCGGTCCAGGCCCGCGAAAGCGCCACCGACGATGAACAGCACGTTGGTGGTGTCGATCTGGATGAACTCCTGATGCGGGTGCTTGCGGCCGCCCTGCGGCGGGACGTTCGCGACCGTACCCTCGAGGATTTTGAGCAGGGCCTGCTGCACGCCCTCGCCGGAGACGTCCCGGGTGATTGACGGGTTCTCGCTCTTGCGGGCGATCTTGTCGACCTCGTCGATGTAGATGATGCCCTGCTCGGCGCGCTTGACGTCGTAGTCGGCGGCCTGGATCAGCTTGAGCAGGATGTTCTCGACGTCCTCGCCGACATAGCCCGCCTCGGTCAGTGCCGTGGCGTCCGCGATGGCGAACGGGACGTTGAGCATCCGGGCGAGAGTCTGGGCCAGGTGGGTCTTACCGCAGCCCGTGGGGCCGATGAGCATGATGTTGGATTTGGCTACTTCGACGTCGCTGCCCGCTCCGGGGGCGCCGGCCGACTCGGCCTGGATCCGCTTGTAGTGGTTGTAGACGGCCACGGACAGAGCCTTCTTGGCCTGCTCCTGGCCCACCACGTAGTTGTCGAGGAACTGGCAGATCTCCATCGGCTTGGGAAGCTCTTCCCACTTCACTTCGCCGGTTTCGGCCAGCTCTTCCTCGATGATCTCGTTGCAGAGATCGATGCACTCGTCGCAGATGTAGACCCCTGGGCCCGCGATGAGCTTCTTGACCTGCTTCTGGGACTTCCCACAGAAGGAGCACTTCAGTAGGTCGCCACCGTCACCGATCCGTGCCACCTACGTTCTCCCTGCGCTCATCGACCGGTTCGCACCGGCCCTCGGCCCGAGGACGATTTTCCTCGTCGGTATCTCATCGTCTGCCGACCCGCGTTGCTGAGGTATGCCGACTCGACGTTACCCGCTCAGGGGCAGTTCTCCGACCCCCCAAAACGGGCGTGTCAGGGGCCAGTCAGTTTAGCGCGCGCCGACCGACCCCTGACATCGCGTTCCCACCCGGCACTGCACCGCACTTCCGCCACAGTCCGCATCCGGACCACCACTGAAGGGCGGCGAGCAGCGTCCGGGCTCCGATCAGACGCCGGCCTTCTGGAGACTCTTCTTGCGACTGGCGAGGACGGTGTCCACGATGCCGTACTCCTTGGCCTCGTCGGCCGTCATGATCTTGTCCCGGTCGATGTCCTTGCGGACTTTGTCGAGCGGCTGGTCGGAGTGCTTGGAGATCAGCTCCTCCAGCTGGGTCCGCATGCGGAGGATCTCCCGGGCCTGGATCTCGATGTCCGAGCCCTGGCCGTAACCGCCCTCGGTGGCCGGCTGGTGGATGATGATCCGCGAGTGCGGCAGCGCCATCCGCTTGCCCGGGGTGCCGCCGGCGAGGAGCACGGCGGCGGCACTCGCGGCCTGGCCGAGGCAGACGGTGCTGATGTCCGGGTGGACATACTGCATGGTGTCGTAGATCGCCGTCATGGCGGTGAAGGAGCCGCCGGGCGAGTTGATGTACATCAGGATGTCGCGGTCCGGGTCGGCGCTCTCCAGCGTCAGCAGCTGGGCCATCACGTCGTTGGCCGACGCGTCGTCCACCTGCACGCCGAGGAAGATGATCCGGTCCTCGAACATCTTGTTGTACGGGTTGGTTTCTTTCATCATGCCGTTCGACGACCGCTCGACGAACGACGGCAGCACGTAACGGTTGTGCACCGGAGCGAACCCGGGAGGCATGGTCAGGTCGGTCATTCTTCTGCTCCTCAGTTCAGCGTTCCGGCGCCCTCGGGAACCTGAGTGGCCCCGCTGATCACCTTGTCGATGAAGCCGTAGTCCTTGGCTTCCTCCGCCGTGAACCAACGGTCCCGGTCGGAGTCAGCCTCGATGGTCGCCTGGTCCTGGCCGGTGTGGTGAGCCACCCGCTCCTGGAACATGCGCTTGGTATACAGCATTTGCTCGGCCTGGATGGCGATGTCCGCGGCAGTGCCACCCATTCCGCCGGACGGCTGGTGCATCATGATCCGCGCGTGCGGCAGGGCGTAACGCTTGCCCTCGGCACCCGCGCAGAGCAGCAGCTGCCCCATCGACGCGGCCATGCCCATCGCCACGGTCGACACGTCGTTGTCGATGAACTGCATCGTGTCGTAGATGGCCATGCCGGAGTAGACGGAACCACCCGGCGAGTTGATCCAGAGGTTGATGTCGCGCTCCGGGTCCTCCGCGGAGAGCAGCAGCAGCTGCGCGCAGATGCGGTTGGCGACCTGGTCGGTCACCTCGCTGCCGAGGAAGATGATCCGCTCACGCAGCAGGTGGTTGAAGACCGAGTCCTCGAGGTTGCCATTGAAGGAGCCACCACGCAGCGTGGGGCTCGCTGGAACGTGCAGATCGGTCATGGCAGCCCTTCACAGCTGACTGTGCCGGCTGAGGGATCCAGTCGGCAGGTTCTCCGTCGTACGACCAACCTAACCGGTCGATTGCGCATCAGCTTCCCGCTCGGGCAGGTGTTCGCTGACAGCGCACGCCGATGGCGGATACGACGGAGGGGCCGCCACGATGACGCGGCGGCCCCTCTCGTGACACCTCAGTGGTTGTGCCCGGCGTGCTCGTCGTCGCCGGCTTCCCGCAGGTCGTCAAGGGTGAGGACGTTGCCCTCGGTGTCCTTCATCTCGACCTGCTCCATGACGTTCGCGAGGGCCTTGCCCCGGCGCACGTCGCCGAAGACGGCCGCGGCCGCACCCGACTTCACGAGCTGGTCGTAGTACTGCTGGGGCTGCATCTGGGCGCGCTGGGCCCGGTGCACGATCTCGTGGCCGAACTCGTCGTCGGAGACCTGGATGTCCTCGGCGTCGGCGATGGTGTCGAGCAGCAGCTGAATCTTGACGCCCTCGGCGGCCGCCTCGGTCAGCTCGGTGTCGATCTGCTCCTCGGTCTTCTCCTCGGAGGCGAGGTAGTCCTCGAGGGTGGCGCCGATCCGCTCGAGCTGGTCGGTCATGGCCTGCTTGCGGCCTTCGACCTCCTCCTTCACGATGCCCTCGGGCGCCGGGATGTCGGCGGCCGCGACGAGCTGCTTGAGCGCCTCGTCCCGGGCGGCATAGATCTGCTCGACCTTCTTGACCTTGGTGAGCCGCTCCTTGAGGTCGGCGCGGAGCTCGTCCAGGGTGTCGAACTCGCTCGCCATCTGCGCGAACTCGTCGTCGATCTCGGGCAGCTGCTTGTCCTTGACCGACTTGACGGTCACCGCCACATCAGCGTCCCGGCCGGCGAAGTCGCCGCCCACCAGCTGGGTGGTGAAGGTGGCCTCGGCGTCGGCGGCCAGGCCGACCAGGACCTCGTCGAGACCCGGGAGCAGCTGCTTGCTGCCGACCTCGTGGGAGATGTTGGTGGCTGAGCCGCCCGGCACTTCCTCGCCGTCGACGGTCGCCTTGAGGTCGAGCTGGACGTAGTCGCCCTCGGCCGCGGCGCGCTCCACCGTCTTCAGGGTGGCGAACCGCTCCCGCAGGCCGTTGATCTGCTCGTCGATCTCGTTGTCGCCGATCTCCAGCGCCGGCACCTCGACCTTGATGGTGGACAGGTCGGGGACGGTGATCTCGGGGCGGACGTCGACCTCGGCCGTGAACTTCAGCGGCTCGTTGTCGGCGAACTCGGTGATCTCCACCTCGGGACGGCCGAGCGTCTTGACCTCGTGCTCCCGGACAGCGGCGAGGATCTGCTGCGGGATCGCCTCCTGCACGGCCTCGTTGAGCACCGCGCCACGACCGACCCGCTGGTCGATGACGGCGGCCGGGATCTTGCCGCGACGGAAGCCGGGGATCTGGACCTGAGACCCGATCTCTCGGTACGCCTTCTGCAGGCTGGGCTTCAGCTCGTCGAACGGCACCTCGATGGCGAGCCGCACCCGGGTCGGGCTCAGAGTCTCGACGGTGCTCTTCACAGGCGTACTCCTTGATGGATCTCTTCGTTGTTGTCGAAAGTCGGGGTGGCGGGATTTGAACCCACGGCCCCTCGCTCCCAAAGCGAGTGCGCTACCAAGCTGCGCCACACCCCGAGGCCGTGCGCAAGTGTATGCGGTCCACCGGGTGGTGTGTGCCGCGGCGTCGCCCTGATGCGTCACGAGGGGGAACCGGTTCGCATCGAGCGCGGGGATTCGAGTACGCTAGGCCCGGCGCCACGCAGGTATGTGGCGCCATGCGGGCGTAGCTCAATGGTAGAGCCTCAGTCTTCCAAACTGATTACGCGAGTTCGATTCTCGTCGCCCGCTCCACCCTTCTCCGCCGAGTTCCGGGCGAGCCCGGTGTCACCCATCCGTTGAATCTGCGCCCAAGCTATCCAGCACGCAGGCTGCGACGATCTTTGCCGATTGCCGGGTTTGCCGCTCTTGCCGGCGGATCTGCGGAAAACTGGCGGGCATGGCCTATTCCCCTGAGCACCGGCCGGGCCCGGATGCAGCCTCCCTGCTGCCAGACGGGTCCGTACCGGTCACCGACAACGCGCCGCCGCTGCCGGATGAACTTGCGCGCACGTTGGCCGGGCTCGGGCCAGCCGGGACCGCTCCCGCTACTCGCGGTGATCGGGTTTCTCGGTTGCGGCCGGCCGGGCTCGGGCTCGCCGCCGCCGCGCTGGTGCTCGCCCTGGTGTTTCTGGGCCAGAACACGGACGGCGTGGACATCACGTTCCTGTGGGCGGATACCCGGGTGCCGTTCGCTCTCGCGCTGGTGGCGGCCGGGCTTGCCGGTGCCGTGATTGCCAGGTCGGTGAGCCTGCTGAGAATGACGACGCGCCGCCGGCGGCGCTGACTCTCGGCTTTGCCGTAGCGCGCCGCTGAGGAGACTCACGCCCGTCCAGCCCCGCTGGGCGGGCGTTCTTGCAGCTTGACATGTGACCTTTTGGTCACCTAACTTGGCGGCATGGGGAACGACGACCGGGTGTTCAAGGCGTTGGCCGACCCGACCCGGCGCTTCCTGCTCGACCTGCTCTTCGCTCGGGACGGCCGCACGCTCACCGAGCTGGAGTCCGAGGTGGAGATGACGCGCTTCGGGGTGGCCAAACACCTGAAGCTGCTGGAGGAAGCGGGCCTGGTCGTCGTGCGCCGGTCCGGACGGGAGAAGTTGCACTTCCTCAACCCCGTACCGATCCGGCTGATCCACGACCGGTGGATCGACAAGTACACCGAGCGTCACGTCACGGCGCTCGTCGATCTGAAGAACGCGCTGGAGGACGAGACATGAGCGAGCCGCAGACCACCCAGGTGTACCGGGTGTGGATCAAGACCACGCCGGAGAAGATCTGGACCGCGATCACCGATCCGGAATGGACCGTCAAGTACGGCTATGCCGCGCCGTCTTTCTACGAGCTACGACCGGGCGGTGCGTTCCGCGCCGCGGCGAACGAGGGAATGCACGCGTACGCGAAAGAGAACGGGTTCACGATCCCGGACACGATCGGCGACGGCGAAGTCATCGAGGTCGACCCGCCGCGCCTGCTCAAGCAGACCTGGCGGATGCTGATGGACCCCACCACCGCGGCGGAGCCCTTCACCACCCTGACCTACGAGATCGAGGAGTTGAAGTCGCAGCCCGGCGTTTGCCGCCTGACCATCACGCACGAGCTGACCGGAGCCCCCGCGACGGCCACAATGGTGGCGGGTTCGCCGCTCGACGAGGCAGGCGGTGGCGGCTGGGCGTGGATGCTCAGCGATCTCAAGTCGCTGCTGGAAACCGGCGCCGCGATGAGCGACGTGGGCTGATCCCCGGCCGGGGGCGGCGCGGTGGTCGCCCCCGGAAACAATTCGACGGGTACGGGCCTCAGCGGAACAGCTCGACGACCCAGTCCACCGCATTCACGACCCAATCGGTCTGCCCCAGGTGCGCAATGCCCACGCCCACCAGGAAGAGGCCCGCGACCATGTGCGAGCCGCGGGCTGTGCGCCGCACTCGGCCGAACTGACGCTCGAGCACGATCCGGCCCACCAGGCGGGACATGGCGAAGACGCCACCGGCCACCGCCACCGAGACGAGGAAGACGACGATCGGGGTGGTCAGTTTGCCATCCGACGACATGGCCCAGACGCCCCAGCAGACGAAGGCGAACAGCAGCCCGGCGAAGCTCCACTCGCCGCCGCGGCGCAGCTGGGCGAGATGCCAGCTCAATGGTTGCTGCTGCGCGGGCGGCGCTGCGCCCGGCCAGCCGGTGCCGGTGGGCTCGTGCTCCGCCACGAACTGCTGCGGCTGCGGACGCGGATTGACCGCAGCACGGCCACTCGTGAACGGCGAGGACGGCGGCGCTGGCGGCGTGGCTGCGGCGCGCCCCTGGGGTGCCGCCTGTCCAGTGTTTGCCACTCCGCCCGTGTGCCGGGTGTCAGCTGCGGAACCGTAGTGCCGGGTCGCGTCCGCAGCACCCTGGTGCCGAGTGGCGTCCGAAGCGCCCTGGTGGCGGGTCGGGTCGGCAGTTCCCGGGTAGGCGGTGCCCGCGGAACGCGGGTCGTATTGCGGAGCGGCGCCGCGGGGCGGCATGTCCGTCGTCGGCGGATCGGCCCAGGGATCCTGCGGTGGCATATCGAGCGTCCGCTCGGGCCACTGCGGTTGCTCAGGCATCGTTCCCTCCCCCGGTACGGCCGCTTGCCGCCCGTATCGAGAGTAACGAGCCCGCAAATAGCTCGCCGCAGCGCGCGCCGTCCGTTACACAAACAGCATGGACGGCTCCGGAACGCTGATCAGGGTCGGCACAGCGGCCGACTGGCCCGCCATCTCCTGGCTGCTGGGCCGGGCATTTCACCACACACCGACACCCGCAGAACGGGACGTCGAGGGATCCGTGTTCGAACCTACCCGCTCACTGGTCGTCGAGGACGCCGGCAGTGTGGTCGGACACGCGGCCGCGTACACGAGGGATTTGACCGTGCCCGGCGCGGTCGTGCCTGCGGCGCATGTCACCCAGGTGGGGGTGGCGCCGACCCACCGGCGGCGCGGGCTGCTCACCCAGCTGATGCATCGTCAGCTGGGTGAGGTCGCGGCCGCCGGCCGCGAACCGATCGCGGTGCTGTGGGCCAGCGAAACCAAGATCTATCCCCGCTTCGGGTACGGTCCCGCAGCGTCTCGCCTGCGCATGACCATCATGACCCGCGAGATCACCCTGCCGCCCAGCGCGGACGGCACCGGCCGGTTGCGCCTGGCCGACCCGCTCACCGCACTGCCCGAGCTGACCCAGGTGTACGAGCAACTCCGGCCCGAACGCACCGGCTGGTCCAGTCGCGACGAGCGTTGGTGGCGGTTCGTGCTGTCCGACCTCGAATCGCAGCGCGACGGCGGCACCGCCCTGCACTGCGTCCTGCGCGAGACCGCCGGCCGACCCACCGGGTACGCCCTGTGGCGCACGAAATCCGGCTGGAACAACCACGGCCCGGACGGCGAGGTGCAGATCCGTGAAGTGGTCGCCGCCGACCCGGAGACCTACCTGGCGTTGTGGCGGTTCCTGCTCACCCTCGACCTCGCCCGTACGGCGTCTGTGGGCTTCGCGGCCGTGGACGAACCGCTGCTGTACCTGGTCGATGAGCCACGGCGGCTCGGGAGCAACCTGGGCGACGCCCTCTGGATTCGGATCGTCGACCTTCCCCGGGCACTGACCGCCCGGCGGTACTCGGCTCCGCTCGACGTGGTGTTCGCCGTGACAGACCCGTTGCTCGGCGCGAACACCGGCCGCTGGCGGCTCACCGCCCACGCTTCGGAGCCGGCGACGTGTACGCGTACGGATGACGCGGCAGACCTGGAATGCACCGTGCTGGAGTTGGGGACGATCTATCTCGGTGCGGTGTCGCCGGCGGCGCTCGCCGCCGCGGGAACGGTGCAGGAACTGACGCCCGGGGCGGTGCAAGCAGTAGCCACCGCGTTTCGCTGGCATCGGCTGCCGAATCCGACCGAGGTGTTCTAGGTGCGCGCCGCGGCGGTAGGTTCAGCGGCATGGGTGACGAACCCGGACGCCGGCGCCGCCGCGTGCGTCCCTCCCCCGCGACGCAGACCACGGCCACCTCGCCGCCCGACCAGGACCCCGGGCCGCCCGGCCCTCCCGTGACTTCGGCCGAAACCGCTCTCCCGCCCGCCGCCCCGGCCCCGCCCGATGCCCCGGCCCCGACCAATACCGCGGCCCCGCCCGATACCGCGGCCCAACTCGATTCCGCTGCAACTGACGGTGTCACAGTCTCGCCCAGCCCACGACGAGCCGAGGTGGGTGGCGTGCCGGACAGGCCGCGCGTGGGCCGTGTGGAGCCCTCTGGACCCGCAGCGCCCGTTCCGATGCCGGCGCCTCCGCCACGGGCGGCGGGAAATGGAGCGCCCGGACCGGGGAAGCCGGCTGGCGGACCGAGCAGCTCGGGCCAGCGGTCACCGCACGCCGGGCGGGCGACCGGGCGGTTCGCTGCCGGTGGCCGGGCGGGAACCGGAGAGGATCAGTCCGAGCGAGGGCTGCGCGGGCTGGTGGGTTCCGGCTCGTCGCAGGTCAGCCTGGCCGCGGCGATGCGGGCGCGGGATGCGGCCCGCCCGGACGACGGCCAGTTGGCCGACGCCGAGCGGACACTGACGATCGTGCGCCGCAACTGGGTGCCCCGCGAAGAGCTGTGACTCTTGGCTTCGCCCGGTCCGGGGCTCAGAGAGAGCAGAAAGGGGACCGGGTCAGGGGGTGGGAAGGGCGGGGAGTTCCCGGGTCTGCTCGAAGGCGGCGAGCTGGCCGATCCGGCGCGAGTGCCGCTCGTCGCCGGAGAACGGGGTGGTGAGGAAAGCCTCGGCCATGGCGGACGCCTCGTCGAGGGTGTGCTGGCGGGCGCCGATCGCGAGGACGTTCGAGTCGTTGTGCTGGCGGGCGAGCTGGGCGATTTCCACCTTCCAGGCCAGCGCCGAGCGGACGCCTGCGACCTTGTTGGCGGCGATCTGCTCGCCGTTGCCGGAGCCGCCGATGACGATGCCCAGGCTGCCTGCGTCGGCGACCACCTTCGCGCCGGTGTGGAAGCAGAAGGCCGGGTAGTCGTCCTCCGGGTCGTAGACGTGCGGGCCGACGTCGACGACTTCGTACCCCTGCTTGGTGAGGTAGTTGACGAGGTGGCTCTTCAGCTCGTAGCCGGCGTGGTCGGAACCGAGGTAGACGCGCATGCCCGCAGTCTGTCAAACGCCGGTCAGAAGGTCAGCGCCGCCCGGAGACTCGCGGCGACGAGGTCAGCGGCGGAGCGCGCCGCGTCGAAGAGGGCCAGCTTGCGGGCAAAGCCGTGGTTCACACCCGCATAGCGCACGTGCACGACGGGCACCCCAGCAGCGAGCAACGCGTCGGCGTAGTCGGCACCTTCGTCGCGCAGAACGTCGTACTCGGCGGTGATCAGCAGGGTGGGTGGCATGCCGGTGAGGTCGTCGGCGGCGAGCGGGGCCACGTCGGGGCTGAACCGGTCGGCCAGGGACGGGACGTAGGTCTCCCAGCCCAGCCGCATCGACGCGCGGTCCAGCCCGTAGCCGCCGACCTCGTCGTACGACTCGGAGGCCGTCATCGGGTCGATTGCGGGGTAGATCAGGACCTGGTAGTCGAGCGGGGTGACGGCGTCGCGCTGGCGGCGGGCGGCGACCGTGGCGAGTTGGCCGCCCGCGCTGTCACCGCCGATCGCCAGCCGCGACGGGTCGACACCCAGGCCAGGGCCCTCCTTGCGGACCCACCGCAGCACCGTTTCGACGTCGTCCAGGGCGGCCGGATGCACGTGTTCCGGGGCGAGGCGGTAGTCCACCGAGAGGACGGCACAGCCGGAGCGGTCGGCGATGCGGCGGCACATCCGGTCGACCGTTTCCACACTGCCGTAGCACCAGCCGCCGCCGTGCAGGTAGACGAAAACCGGAGCGCCGGTACGAGCGGCGTACAGCCGGGCCGGGACGCCGTCCGCGTCCACATCCACCACGACCGGCAACGGAATGGCGGGGCCGCACTCGGCCTCGTTCGAGTCCGCCATCGCCTGCCGCGCATAGCGCAGCCGCTCGAGCGGATCGGCGGCCAACACCTCGGCGGGTGGGCGCCGCCGGATCGCCAGCGACGCCTCCACCTGGGGATGAATAGGCAATCTCTTCCTCTTTTGGGTGGTGGGTGGGGCGGTGGGACGGATCAGTCGAGCTGGGCCAGGACGAGACCGCCGCGGGCCTTGGGAGTGAACCAGGTGCTCTTACGGGGCAGCTTCTGCCGGGCCAAATTCACCGCCACGAAGTCGTCGACGGTCACCGGGGCGATCAGCACCGCCAGCTCGGCCCGGCCGGCGTCGACCTCGCCGCGCAGCCACTCGGCCGAATAGTCACCGCCGACATACGAGATCCGCTTGTCGCCCGGGTCCAGGCCGAGGGCGTCGCGCAACAGCACCCGCTCGACCAGGGCGTGGTCCAGGTTCTCGACCGCCGAGGCGCCGGCGGCGGGCAGCGTCACCGCGTACGAGGTGCTGTGGGCGTACAGGTGGATGGTGCCCTTGGTGGGGATGTCCGCGGGCCGCGACAGCTCCTCGACCCGCGCGCCGGCCGCGGTGAGCTGGGCGACCAGGTTTTCGACCGGGAGCTCGGCGACCAGCCGGTTGTAGGGCTGGATGGCGACCGACGCCGGGGTGGTGACGACGGCCAGGAAGCGCGGCAGGTTGCCGGTCTGGGCGGCGAGGCTGCGGTGGTTGCCGTCCGCGACCACCAACTCGCCGCCTCCGGCAAGCGCGGTCAGGTCGTCCTGCAGCTGCCCGGCGGGCACGATCCAGATCGCGTGCGTACGCCCGCTCTGGTCCTGGTCGGTCGCGGCGGGCGGACCCGCCGCCTCGGTCGCGGCGTGCAATGCGGCGTGCAGCTCATCACCCTTGCCGGTCTGCAGCAGGAGCACGGGCGAGAGCAGCGTCTTCAACCGCTCGGCGAGCGCCACCCGCTCGCGGACCTTCGCGATGAAGACGTCCTCGTTGCGGATGACCAGCCCCGGCTCGTCCGCGCTGGTGGAGATCTGCGCGGTGTCGACCATCGCCCACAGCCCGAACGCGGCCGGGGTGCCCGGCGCGCTGATCCGGTAGAGCACGACGACCTGCTCGGCGGGCGAATAGCCACCGGCGGCCTTCTCCTCGTCGAGGCGCGCGGCGGCGTCCGGCAGGCTGTCGAGGAATGAGCGGCCCACCGCCCCGGGCGCCCGGTGGGGCATCTCGATGGCAAGCGCGCTGTGCGGGTTCGCCTCGATGATCGCGGTGATCTCCGCGTCGTCGGCGAACTCGTCGTAGTTCTGCGCGCCGGTGCCGCCAGTGGTGATCCAGGCCCGGCTGATCGGGTGCACGACCGTCATGACCGCGAACCTACCGAAACTCCTCCGCCCAGTGGGGGCGCGGCCCCGCTTCAGGGCGTGCGACGGTGCCGTCCGTACGCGGGAACCGACGGCATGTTCCCCCGGAAGCGTGCCTCGCGCGCTCGCCGCCGCTCCTGCTGGGCCGTCGCCGTGCCGGTGAGCGGCAGCGCCGAGACGAGCACCGGCGGAGCGACCATGGCGGCCACATCGGCGGGTAAATTCGGGCAGATACTGGCCCAGGCGCCCGGCTGCACCGCGATGGTGCTGGTGGCGACGGTGTCGGATTCGGCCATCGAAAGCCTCCGGTCAAGCGTGACAGTTCTCACCATGGGAACGACCGTCGCCCGACGTTCGTGATGATTTTCGCCGAACTACCCAGATCACCTGCGTACGGCGACAGCGGGCGAACAGCGCTCACGACTCACCGCATAAGGTGGCGTGGAAAGCTCGAGGCAGGGCGACGTGGCCCTGCCAGCGTGGAGGAGAGTGAACGTGGCCGGAGTTCGTAACCTGACCCAGACGGAGGCCGCCGAGCGGACCCGCCTGCTCGAGGTGACGGGGTACGACATCGCCCTGGACCTCACCGACGGGAACGGCGGTCCGGGTACGGGCACCTTCCGCTCGGTCACCGAGGTCACCTTCGGCTGCTCGGAGCCGGGAGCGCAGACCTTCATCGAGGTCGCGGCCGCTTCCGTGCGCTCCGCCGTGCTGAACGGCACGCCGGTCGACACCTCCGACTGGTCGGCTGAGAAGGGTCTGACCCTGACCGGCCTCGCCGCTGACAACACCCTCGTCGTCGACGCGGACTACTTCTACTCCGCGAGCGGCCAGGGCCTGCAGCGCAGCGAGGACCCGGTCGACAAGGAGATCTACCTCTACAGCCAGTTCGAGACCGCGGACGCCCAGCGGGTCTTCGCCGCGTTCGACCAGCCCGACCTCAAGAGCGTCTTCACCTGGCACGCCACCGTGCCGGCGCACTGGAAAGTCATCTCGAACATGCCGGTCGAGAGCACCGCCGACGCCGAGGCGGGCGCCAAGACGGTGCACTTTGCGAAGTCGGCACGGATGAGCACGTACATCACGGCGATCTGCGCGGGGCCGTACCACGAGGTGCGGGACAGCCACGACGGCATCGAGCTGGGCGTGTTCTGCCGGGCGTCGATGCAGCAGTACCTCGACGCCGACAACCTGTTCCTGATCACCAAGCAGGGCTTCGACTTCTTCCACGAGCAGTTCGGCATGCGCTACCCGCTGCCGAAGTACGACCAGCTGTGGGTGCCCGACTTCAACGCCGGCGCGATGGAGAACTTCGGCTGCGTCACGCACGCCGAGGCGCACTACATCTTCCGCTCGCAGGTCACCGACTACGAGTACGAGCAGCGCGCCAACACGATCCTGCACGAGCTGGCCCACATGTGGTTCGGCGACCTGGTCACCATGCGCTGGTGGAACGACCTGTGGCTGAACGAGTCGTTCGCCGAGTGGGCGAGCCACTGGTGCAACACCGGCGCCACCCGCTTCACCGACGCCTGGACCACGTTCCTGTCGGTGCGCAAGACCTGGGGATACCGCCAGGACCAGCTCTCGTCGACCCACCCGGTCTACTGCGAGATGCCCGACCTGGAGGCGGTCGAGGTCAACTTCGACGGCATCACGTACGCCAAGGGCGCCAGCGTCATCAAGCAACTCGTCGCGTACGTCGGGCTGGAGCCGTTCCGGGCCGGGCTGCGGGCGTACTTCCAGAAGCACGCCTGGGGCAACGCCACCTTCGACGACCTGCTCACCGAGCTGGAGACGGCGTCCGGTCGCGAGCTGCGCAAGTTCGCCGCGCAGTGGCTGGAGACCGCGCAGGTCAACACGCTGCGGCCGGTCCTCACCATCGGCGCCGACGGCACCTACGAGAGCGTCGTCGTCAAGCAGGAGGCTCCCGCCGAGTACCCGACGCTGCGGACCCACCGCATCGGCGTCGGCCTCTACGACGTCGACGGTGACCGGCTCGTGCGCCGCGACCGCCTCGAGATCGACGTGAGCGGCGAGGTGACCGCGATCTCCGCGCTGGTCGGCGTGCGGGCGGCGGACGTGCTGCTGCTGAACGACGACGACCTCACGTACGCGAAGCTGCGCCTCGACGAGCGGTCGATGGCGACGGTTGTGGAGCACATCGACGGCTTCGAGTCGTCGCTGCCGCGGGCGCTGTGCTGGGCCGCCGCCTGGGACATGGTCCGCGACGCCGAACTGGCCGCCCGCGACTACATCGCCCTGGTCAGCACCGGCCTGCCCAAGGAACGCGACATCAACCTGACCACGGCCACGCTGCGGCAGGCGGCGACCACGCTGACCATGTACGCCGACCCGGCCTGGGCGCCGACCGGCTGGGGACAGCTCGCCACGACGGCGCGTACGGCGCTGGCAGCCGCGGAGCCGGGCAGCGGCTTCCAGCTCGCCTGGGCACGCGCCTTCGTCGGTGCTGCGCGCACCCCCGAGGAGCTCGAAGTCCTGCGCGGCTGGCTGGAAGGCCGCAACGTCCCCGCCGGACTGACCGTCGACACCGAGCTGCGCTGGTCGCTGCTCGAGTCGCTGTCCGCCCGCGGTGCCGCGAGCGACGCGGAGATCGAGGCCGAGCTCGAGTCGGACCGTACGGCCAGCGGCGAGCGAGAGGCCGCGCTGGCCCGGGCACTGCTGCCCACGCCGGAGAACAAGGCGGCGGTCTGGGCGAAGCTCACCGGCGGCGAGAAGCTGCCGAACTGGCTCAACCGGTCGCTGCTGCAGGGCTTCCAGTCCTCGACGCAGGTGGCTCTGACCGCGCCGTTCGCCGCGAAGTTCTTCGAGGTGGTGGACGAGGTGTGGACCCGCTCGGACAGCGAGCCCGCGCAGGAGTTCGTGATGCTGGCGTACCCGGCGTACCAGGTGAGCGAGGAGACGGTGGCCGCCACCGACGCCTGGCTCGCCACAGACGGGCATGCCCCGTCGCTGCGGCGGCTCGTGGCCGAGGGCCGCGACGGCGTGCTGCGGGCGCTGAAGGCGCGCGCGAAGGACGCCACCGTCTAGCCGAACCCCACCAAGTCGGAATTCGCGGGTCGTGCGGAGTGGACTCCGCACGACCCGCGAAACTCACCCGGACGAAACCCACCAGAAACAACACTGCGTGAGTACGCTGACACTCCGCGGTGATGGAGGTGGTGGTGCGGTGGTGGTGATCGGCCACAGTTCCCCGGTGCGTTGGGCCGCTCCCGAGGGGCCCTGGACCGAGCCGGATCTGCACCTGTTCCCCCAGGACGGCCACCGCTACGAGATCGTCGACGGCAGCCTGCACGTGACGCCGCCGCTGGATGACGCCCACGAGACGGTCGTCCAGGCACTCATCGCCACGCTGCGCGCCGCGGCCCCTGAGGGCTGGTGGGTCTGCGACCGGCTCGGCATCGCCCTCGGCACCAGCAGCCTCATCCCGGACGTGACCGTGCTGCGTCCCCGCTCATCCGGCGCCATCTGGGCCGACCCTGCCGACGTCGCCCTGGTCATCGAGGTCGAGAACGCCTCCAGCCGCCACTACGACCGGCTCCTCAAGCCCGCCCTGTACGCCGACGCTGGCATTCCCGGCTACTGGCGAATCACCGGAGAACACGAACCGGAACTGCACATGTACGAGCTGGGCTCAGGCGGCTACCTGTCGGCGAAAACAGTTCAGGGCGCCGACCCGGTCAAGGTCGACGCCCCGTTCCCTGTACGCGTTACTCCGAGCTCCTGGGTGTAGCTCCCGGAGAAGTCAGCTCCGGCCGGCGTGCGATGCCAGCTGGTCAAGGCCGGCCAGGACACCGCCGGCCAGATCCCCACCGGCGAACGCAGCAGACATCGACAGCGCCGCGAGCTTCGCGTCCCGGTCGGAGATGCGCTTGCGGGCGTCCGAGCCGGTGACGATCTCCAAGATGCGCTGGTTGGGCGAGACCGCGATGAGAACGGCCGTCGCCGCGCCCTCGATCTCGCGGTGCAGCTGCTCGGCGCTGTCCCGAGTCGGTTCGGCGAGATCGCCGAGGAACACGCTGAAGGTCAGTCCGGTCTGCTGGTCGGCGACCCGCAACGCCTCGTCGAGGCGCAGCAACTGCCGAGTGGAGAACGGACCGTCAAGAGCGGCAATGCCCTCGGGAGTCATGGCAAGCTCGGGCCGCTCGGTCAGCGTCGGTCCGCCCGGGTGGTCAAGCGCGGTCAGCGGCTGCTCCTGCACGCTGAGGATGGCCTGCTGCTCACCAACGGTCACTTGCGCCTCCCACCGGTCCCAGGCGTGCCTGCCGGCCCGCCCCCTCCACGCCCCGCTCCAGCACCGGCTGACCGCCGGCACCGGAAGTCTTGCCACCGAAGGCCGGGCTCACCTGTGCGGGTGACGCCAGGAACCACATCGGCGCGAAGTCGTAAGGCCGGCCAGGCCGGTAACGACGGTCGGGCCGGTTACCGCGCCCGCCCGCGGCGGCGACCGCGGCAATCACGGCGAAGACCGCCGCCGGGATCACCGCGAAGATCAGAATCGTTTCGAAAATCGACAACCTCAACGCCCCCAGGCGTCAAAAGGAACCGGGCCAAGTCACTGTTTTCCCAGTGATCCGAACGTCAATCACGGTAGCGGAGTGTGCGCCGTCACGGAGCGCCGGGTGTCAAGACCCACTGGGTGGGATTCATCGGCCCACGCGAAATCGGAGTGGAGGTGCGAAAATCACCAACACGCGCCGTCCGCGAGGTTTCCGCCCGGACGGCAGGAGGGGGAGGTCATGCGCCCGTTCGTCCCTGCCGCAATCGCCACGCTTGCCCTGACCGGACTACCCGTTCTCCTACCCGGCTCCCCGGCTGCCGCGGCGGCCGTCTTCGTGGAGACCAACCCCAGCACCACCCGCGCCGGTGACGAGATCGGCATCCGGGCGAGCTGCGATGACAACCTCACCGCCGCCCGCGTGACCACCACCCCGCTGGGCGAGGTGACGGTCTCCCCCCGGTACGGCTTCCTGACCGCGACAGCGCGCGTGCCCGCCACCACCGACCCCGGCGAATATGAGGTCGAGCTGCGCTGCGCTGACGGCAAGACCGCGAAGACCACCCTGCACGTCGTGGCAAGAATCGAACCGGCCCGCGGACCCGCCACCGGCTTCGGCGGCTCCGCCAGCGGCGTAACGGCTCCCGTGCTGATCAGCGGCGGAGCCACAGCGCTCTGCGCCGGCATCATCGTGGGCGTGCTGGCGCTCCGCCGCCGCCGGGTGAGCTGAGGCACCCGTGGCGCGCCCCGTGGACCCGGCCGTTCCCGGCCCGCGGATGCCGGAGTCAGTCCTGCGCCGGCGGCCCGTCGCGCCCGAACCGACCCGACCCCGGCCAGTGGCCGCCATAGCCGGCCGACCGGATGCCGTCCCGCCCGACGCTCCCCCGCGGGTGCTCACGGCAACGCCTTCCGGTGGGACAGTGCCACCTCCGCGGCGCCTGCCGGCACCGAAACCCGCCCCCGCGCGGACTCGGCTGGGCTCCGCACGGACGCGGCGGCTGCCCGCGCCATCACCCGCGCGCGGACGGCGTACGGTGCCGATGGGTTTGCTGTCCGCGGTGTTGGTTTTCGCCGGGCTGTTCGCGCTCGGCGCCGGAGTCGGTGCGGCCACCGGCTTCGACCTCGGCGATCTGTTCCGCGGCCCGGACAAGCCACCGCCGCGCGAGTTCCCGGTGCTCGAACCCAGCCGGCCCAAGCGCCTGACCATCCCTGCCATCAAAGTAGCCGCACCGGTGCTGACCGTGGGTCTCGCCGAGGACGGCACGGTGGACGTGCCACCACCGACCCGGCTGCACGAAGCCGGCTGGTTCGGCGACGGTCCCACACCGGGGCAGTTCGGTCCCGCGCTGATCGTGGGACACGTCGACGACAACACCGGGCCTGCGGTCTTCCACCGGCTGAAGGAACTGCGCCCGGGACAGCGGATCGAAGTCCTCCGAGAGGATGACGAGACGGCGATCTTCCAGGTGAATTCGGTGGAGCGGTTCGACAAGGCAAAGCTGCCCCTGCAGCGGGTGTACGGCGACTACAGCAGACCGTCGCTGCGCCTGGTCACCTGTGGCGGGGCGTGGGTCGGCGGCGACAGTGGATACGCCGACAACGTCATCGTCTTCGCCGCACTGATCGGCACGAAGTAACGCCGCTTCGTCAGGCTGCTTCCGCTTCGACTCCGATGGGCAGGTCCAACCAGTCCGACCAGCGCGGATCCGGCGTACGGTGGCCCAGCACCCGCCAGGCCACGCCGCGCGGCGCCTGCGGCGGCGTGTGCAGGCGCCAGCCCAACTCGGCCGGCGTCTTGTCGCCCTTGCTGTGGTTGCACTTGGCGCAGGCAGCCACCACGTTCTCCCAGGCGTGCAGGCCACCGCGGCTGCGCGGGAAGACGTGATCGATCGTCTCGGCCGAGCCGCGGCAGTAGGCGCAGCGGCCGCCGTCGCGGGCAAAGATGGCCCGGCGGGACAGCCCGACGTGGGTCCGATACGGCACTTTCACGTAACGGGTGAGCCGGACAACGGAGGGAACGGGAAGCGCCTGACGCGCGCTGTGCAGCACTCCGTCGCCGTCGGAAACGGTTTCAGCCTTGGCGGTCAGCACCAGGATGGTCGCCCGACGCACCGATACGACGCACAGCGGCTCGTAGGTTGCGTTCAGAACCAACGCGGAGGAGCCCACTGTGGGTCGTATGTCAGGCATCGCGCTTCACCCTTCGGTGGAGGTGCTTGCAATCGCTCCCGATGTGCTTGTCGTCTCAGTCCAGGCCGCACGAGGGCAATCCCGGTGACCCTCGTGCGCCAATAGTCCCTGATGGATGACGATTTTGCGAGCACTATCTGCGGCCGGCGGGTAAACGTCTGAGGTCTCGTGCGAAGATGTCCGGTTCCCAGCCGCCGCCACCCGGCGGGTACGGTGAGGACCCGTGATCCCGCTAGCTCCCACTCCCAACCCGTCCGGCAGCGCTGAACCCATCTTCGTCACCCCTGACGTGACGAAGAGCTGCGACGCGAATCCCCTGTGCAAGTGGGTCCTCGACGAGACCGGCAATCAGTGGCTCGCCAACAGCAGCTTCGTCTTCATCGTGAAGCCGCTGAAGATCGTGGCGATCATCCTGGTCGCGATGCTGATCCGCTGGCTTCTGCACCGTGCGATCCAGCGCCTCGCCACCTCCACCTCGCGGGCCGAGATGCCCGCGCTTCTCAAGCCGCTCCGCGACCGGGCCACCAAACACACCGAAGCGGTGGAGAACCAGTTCATTCCGGAACGCCGCCGCCAACGTGCGGAAGCGATCGGCTCGGTGCTGCGCAGCTTCGTCACCGCCGTCGTCTTCACCATGGCGGCCCTGCTGGTGCTGGGAGAACTGAACTTCAACCTGGCTCCGCTGCTCGCCAGCGCCGGCATCGTCGGCGTGGCGCTCGGCTTCGGCGCGCAGAGCCTGGTCAAGGACCTGATCGCCGGTCTGTTCATGCTGCTCGAAGACCAGTACGGCGTGGGCGACTCGGTGGACCTCGGTGATGCGGTCGGCGTGGTGGAGACGGTCGGGCTGCGGGTGACGACCGTGCGCGACATGCGTGGCGTCCTCTGGTACATCCGCAACGGCGAGATCATCCGGGTCGGCAACAAGAGCCAGGGCTGGGCGATGGTGGTCATCGACATCCCGATCGGCTTCGTCAACTCCGAGGAGGCCACCGCCGTCCTCCGCCAGGCGGCGCTGGGTATGGCGGACGAACCCGAGCACGCCACTGAGTTCCTCGAGCCGCCGGACGTGGTCGGCGTCGAACAGCTCACCGTGGACGGTGCCGTCATCCGGACCATCGCCAAGACCACGGCGGACGGTCAGCCGATCGTGCAACGCGAGCTGCGGCGTCGACTCACCGAGGCACTGGAGAGCTCCGGCATCGCCGAACGGATCGCCCTGTCGCGGATGCTGCCCCGATCCGCGGTGCCACCGATGTATTCGGACACCGCCGGCGATTCTTCTGGCACGCCCGGAGGCGCCACCTGAGCTGCGGGTAGGGCATAGTTGGGGGGTCGGAACTCGGCCGAACGTCGAACGATCCCCCCGTACGCCCTAGCCACGGCTCGGCCGATCGGGCAGAATCCGGCAAGAAGCATCTGCACATGCAGCTTCACGTACGCGCACCGCCGGGCCAGCCGGCTCGCGGTGTCCGCGGCCGACCGCCCCTCGAGGTGGCCCGGCCGGCCGGCGCGATCGATGGAGGGCCTGAGTGTCCGACGACCGACCCGCTGCGCAGCTCGGCAACAAGCCTGCCAGCGTGACGGAGCCGGACCGCCCGGTGACCTTCCGGGACGTGTTCGCGGTCCGCGAGTTCCGCGCCCTCTACGGCTCCCTGGTCGTGAGCTGGGTCGGCGACTACCTGGCCCGTGCCGCCATCATCGTGCTCGTCTACCAGCAGACCCAGTCGGTGCTGCTGTCCGCCGCCTCGTTCGCGTTGAGCTATCTGCCGTGGATCGTCGGTGGACCCGTGCTCGCGGCGCTCGCTGAGCGGTACCCGTACCGAAGGGTCCTGATCTTCACGGATCTGGCCCGGGCCGTGCCGATCGCGCTGATCGCGCTGCCCGGCGTGCCGGTGCCCGCGATCCTGGCCCTGCTGTTCGTCGCCATGCTGGGAGCGCCACCCACCCAGGCCGCCCGCTCCGCGCTGATCCCCCTGATCCTGCCGCGCCACCAGGTCGTGAGTGGCCTCGCCATCAACACCTCGACGGCGCAGGCGGCGCAGGTCCTCGGCTACCTAGCCGGGGCGACCCTGGCAGCCGGCGTGAACGCCCGAATCGGCATTGCGCTCAACGCCCTCGCGCTGCTGATCTCGAGCGTGATCATCGCGGCCGGCATCCGACACCGTCCCGCAGCCAACAGCCCGGACCACCGCCGACACCTGCTGAAGGAGGCCAGCGAGGGCTACCGGCTGGTCTTCGGTACGCCGCTGCTGCGCTCCATCGCGCTCATGGTGTTCGCGCTGACGACCTTCACCATCCTCCCCGAGGGACTCGCCGCGGGCTGGTCCGCGGTGTTCCATCAGGACCCCACGGCCCGCGGGTTCGACCAGGGCCTGATCATGGCTGCCGGCCCGATCGGCTTCGTGGTCGGCGGACTCATCGTGGGCCGGCTGGTGCCACCTGCCCGCCGTACCGCGCTGGTCCGACCCTTCGCCGTGCTGGCCCCGCTCGCGCTGGCAGTCACCATGGTCGCGCCCAACGCGCCGGCCGTTGCGGTCTTCGTTGCCATCTCCGGTGTGGCCCAGGGCGTCCTCATGCCCACGCTCAACGGGGTTTTCGTGCTCGCCCTACCCCACGGCTACCGCGCCCGCGCGTTCGGCGTCATGCAGGGGGGCATGCAGCTCATCCAGGGCGCCGCAGTCGTCATCAGCGGCGCACTCGCCCAACACTCCTCCATTCCCCTGGTCGTCGGCATCTGGAGCCTCGGTGGACTGGTCCTGATGACGGCATTGGCCACCCGCTGGCGCGGCCACGTCGTAGCGACGCCTCACGTCGACGCGCCGGCCACCGAACCGGCCCCACCGCACGCCGAAGACCGGTCGGTCGGGCGCGTCCTGCCCCGGGTCACACCCGGCCCGGAGCGGCATCGGGCTGCTGGCAGACTGGACGGGTGAGCGACGAGGTCAGCTTCTTCGAGGCAGTCGGCGGCGAACCCACCTTCCGGCGACTCGTCGACCGGTTCTACGCGGGCATCGCCGCTGACCCAGTGCTGCGACCGATGTATCCGGAAGAAGACCTCGGGCCAGCCGCCGAGCGGATGACGCTGTTCCTCATGCAGTATTGGGGCGGCCCCACCACCTACTCCGAACAGCGCGGCCACCCACGCCTGCGGATGCGGCACGCGCCCTTCCGGGTCGGCCCCGCCGAACGCGACGCCTGGCTGGTGCACATGCGCGCCGCGGTCGATTCCCTCACCCTGCCCGAGCCGCAGCACACCCAACTCTGGGACTACCTGGAACGCGCCGCCTACTTCATGGTGAACACCATGGACGCGCATCCTCCAGACGCGACCGCTCGTTGATCGGTTGACCCCGCGTCCCGATCTCAGGAGTTGCCACCGATGCGACGCCGCCTGTTCGCCGCCGCCGCCGCGCTGTCCTGCGCCGCCCTGCTGGGCGCCGCCGCGCCCGCATCGGCCGACCTCGCCCACTCCGCGGTGGTGTCGGCAAACCCCGTCGACCACACACCGCACGTCCTCGACGGCACCGTGTGGGCGCTCGCCGTGGTCGGCGACACCGTCGTCGTCGGCGGCAGCTTCACCAAAGTCCAGGACAGCACCCGCAAGCTGACCTACGACCGCAAAAACATCTTCGCGTACGGCCTCCGCGACGGCATCATCCGCCCGTTCGCCCCGCAAGTCGACGCAGCCGTCTACGCGCTAGCCGCCGGCGCGGACAACACCGTCTACCTCGGCGGCGCCTTCAAGACCGTGAACCAGGCCGCCCAGCGCGGCGTGGCCCGAGTGTCGCTCGCGAACAGCGCGCGGGTCGCCGGCTTCGTCACGAAAATCAACTGGGGCGACATCCGCGGCCTCAAAGTGCACGGCAGCCGGCTCTACCTCGGCGGCACCTTCTCGGCCGTCAACGGCGTCGCCCGGGTCGGCCTGGCCCGCGTCCACACCAGTTCCGGCGCGATCGACACCGGCTTCGACGCCAAGCTGTCCGCGCCGGGCCTCAGCCGTACCCGAGTCGAACACTTCGACCTCTCCCCCGACGGCTCCCGGCTGGTCATCATCGGCGCGCTCCTCAAAGTCGGCACGGCAGCACGGACCCAGATCGCCCTCATCAACACCTCCGGCGCCTCCGCCGCGCTGCTCAGCTGGTACACCGACGCCTACAAGGCGGAGTGCATGAAGGGCTTCGACACGTACCTCCGCCAGGTCAAGTTCTCCCCCGACGGCCGCTACTTCGTCGTAGTGTCCACCGGCCGCGCCTCATCCCCCACCAAGCTCTGCGACTCAGCCGCCCGCTTCGAAACCGCCGGCGGCGGCAAACACAACCCCACCTGGGTCCAGCGCACCGGCGGCGACTCCCTCTACGCCGTCGCCGTCACCGGCAGCGCCGTCTACGTCGGCGGCCACCAGCGCTACCTCGACAACCCCCTCGGCAGCGACGCCAAAGGCCCCGGCCCCGGCGCAGTCCCCCGAGTCGGCATCGGCGCCCTCAGCCCCACCACCGGCAAAGCCCTCCCCTGGAACCCCAGCCTCAAGCGCAACGTCGGCGTCCGCGCCTTCACCTCCGTCCCCGAAGGCCTGATCGTCGGCTGGGACACCGACCAACTGGGCAAGGAGTACCACGGGCGAGTGGGCATGTTCCCGGTAGCGGGTTGAGTTTGTCAGGGTTGGTGGGATGCTCACCAGGTAGTGGCTGAGCTGACTGAGATGCTCACCAGGCGGTGGCTGAGCTGACTGAGATGCTCACCAGGCGGTGGCTGAGCTGACTGAGATGCTCACCAGGCGGTGGCTGAGCTGAGTGAGATGCTCACCAGGCGGTGGCTGAGCTTTGTGGGCACGGCTGCTGAGCTTGCTGGCTTCGCTTCGCTCCGCGTGGCTTTCGCCCCTGAGAAGGCAATGACTTGGGCCCGGGTTTTGGTATTCGCACACCCCGCGAACACCAAAACCCGGGCCCAAGTCATTGCCGGGCGAAAGCCGGCAGGTGTTGGACTACGCAGGCGCTGGACAAGAGCAGGCACGGGGGGCGGGACCGGGGAGGAACGGGCTTCGCGGGGAGGGATGGGGGAGAGACGGGCTTGCACACGACGGCTCGGGACACTGGTTTGCCGGCACAGCCGGCTTTGTCTCACCTGGGTGACCCATAGCCGGTTTTGCCGGTCCCACCCAGCTAGGGACGCGACCGAGTGGCCGCTGCTCTTGTCCAGCCCCCTGCCACTCCAACGCCTGCCGGCTTTCGCCCGGCAATGACTTAGGCCCGGTTTTCACCACCCGCGGGGTTTGCGGGTGGTGAAAACCGGGCCTAAGTCATTGCCTCCTCAGGGGCGAAAGCCACGCGGAGCGAAGCGAAGCCAGCAAGCTCAGCAGCCGTGCCCACAAAGCTCAGCCACTACTGTCACGTGCCCACCAAGCTCAGCCACCACTACCAACGCGCCCACCAAGCTCAGCCACCACCAAGTCCAACCGCCTACAACAACGCACCCTCATCGTGGAGCCAGTCGACGAAGCTTGTAGCCACCGCAGCGCCGCAGTCCAGCATTTCGACTAGCAGGGCGTCGTGGGCGCCGGAGGCCAGTGGAACCTGGAGCTCGGCGTAGATGGGGAGTTGGCCGCGTTCGGTGGGGTCGCCGACGTAGGCCTTGCAGAAGCGGCGGGTGTGGTTCCATTCGTTGACGACGCGGTAGGCGCGGTCGGCCCAGTCGGGTGGGACGGTGGCGTGCGGGCGGGCGCGCATGACGAGGATTTCGTCGTCCGGGCCTTCGAGGGTGAACAGCACGGCGTGCCGTTCCCACATGGCTAGGAGGCTGCCGCCGCCGTCGGCGAGGAATCGGATGTCGAGCAGGTCGAGCGCCTTGCCGATCCGGGTCAGGTCGACCGGGGCGACCTGTTCGGGTTCTTCGATCGTGGCTACGTCGGCGGGAGGCTTCGTGACGCGCTCGGGCTCACGCTGCGTCGGCACTCCGACGCGGACAGTGCTCTGGACGGCGACTTCGCCGCCGCTCTCGCGTTCGTTGTCTCCGGACGACCCGGGACGCCATGACCACCACGGCATCGTTGTGCACCTCACTCCCCAGCAGGTCAGCGCCGGGCGTGGCGGGTGACCCGGGGGCGACGGTACCCGTACCGGTCGCGGAGGTCATCCCCTCAAAGGGAGGGCACGACCGGTCGGTCGATGCAGCATCACCCTTTCGGGTGACCCCCTATAGACATAACAGTCAATTCTTGGACTGGCTGTAGCCACGCGACTCCATATGGTGCGGAAAGACCCACCCACCGCCCCGCTGTGCACACGCGCGCTCCCGGACCGTCCACGTCGGCCGGTCCGAGGAAACCCATCCGGGAGACGGCCTGAACGAGCCGCTGTGAGACTGGCACGGCGTCACCCTCCGCCGGAGTGACGACCAACGCAACGTGATCCAGGAGGGCATCACGGACCGCCCGCTGCCCCACCGATCGTCCACTCAGGCCACCCGCCGTCACCTCCCGCAGGGTGCCCGCCGCGGCGGCGGCAAGCCGGGTCAGTTCAGCGGCGGCGACCGACTCCACGGCCTGCACCCGGGCCGGCGGCAACGGCCAGCGCCAGTCCGCGTCACGCCGGGCCGGGAGCTCGTCGTTCCCGGCGGCCAGCGCGGCGAGCAGTTCGTCCGCGGACACCGTCGCGTCGCCCGGCCCCGGACCGGCTACCTCCCGGGTGACCAGGACACCCCACGGCAGACGGGCCCACAGCGCCGTACGCCCGGCCTGGCTCGACCGCAGCCGCACCGGAATCGCCCGTTCGAGGCGGGTCAGGCGGGCGAGGAACGCCCCCGCGTCGGGGATGCCGAGGATGCCGTGCCCGGTCACGCCGGCGCAGCTTCCAGGTACGGCTCGAGGAAAGCGTGTTCCTCGGCCGTCAGCCGGCGCGCGAACCCCTCGGCCAGGTTGTACGGCACGCACACCGACCGGGCCCGGCTGGCGAGCACATCGCCGTCGAACAGTTCGTAGGAGACGGCGAACGAGCCTTTGCGCAGCTCGGAGATCCAGGACTCGATCCGGACCGGGTCGCCGTAGTCCACTGGGCGCAGGTAGTCGATCTCCTGCCGAGCGATGACGATGCCCTCCTCGAACGAGGTCAGCCCCTGGGCCCGCGCGGCGACGAAGAACATGGCAACGCGCGCCTCCTCGTACAGGGTGAGGAAGCGCGCGTTGTTGACGTGGCCGTACGCGTCCATGTCGGACCAGCGCACGGCCACGCTGTGTAGAAACCTCTTAGTCACGCGTGAGCTTGCGGTAGGTGACCCGGTGCGGGCGGGCCGCTTCGGCGCCGAGGCGGTCGATCTTGTTCTTCTCGTACGCGTCGTAGTTGCCCTCGAACCAGAACCACTTGTCGGGGTCCTCGTCGGTGCCCTCCCACGCCAGCATGTGCGTGGTGACCCGGTCGAGGAACATCCGGTCGTGGGAGATGACCACGGCGCAACCCGGGAACTCCAGGAGCGCGTTCTCGAGGCTGGACAACGTCTCGACGTCCAAGTCGTTGGTCGGCTCGTCGAGCAGGATCACGTTGCCGCCGATCTTCAGCGTCAGCGCGAGGTTGAGCCGGTTGCGCTCACCGCCGGAGAGCACCTTGGTCGGCTTCTGCTGGTCCGGGCCCTTGAAGCCGAACGCGGCCACGTAGGCACGGGACGGCATCTCGACCTTGCCGACCATCATGTGGTCCAGGCCGTCCGAGACGACCTCCCACACGGTCTGGTCGCCGTCGAGGCCGGAACGGTTCTGGTCCACGTACGAAAGCTTCACGGTCTCGCCGACGCGGACCTTGCCCTCGTCGGGCTGCTCGAGCCCGACGATGGTCTTGAACAGCGTGGTCTTGCCGACGCCGTTCGGGCCGATGATGCCGACGATGCCGTTGCGCGGCAACGAGAACGACAGGTGGTCGATCAAGACCCGGCCGTCGAAGCCCTTGACCAGCTCGTTGACCTCGATCACCGTGTTACCCAGGCGGGGGCCCGGCGGGATCTGGATCTCCTCGAAGTCGAGCTTGCGGGTCTTCTCCGCCTCGGTCGCCATCTCCTCGTAGCGGTCGAGGCGGGCCTTGCTCTTGGTCTGCCGGGCCTTGGCGTTGGAGCGGACCCACTCCAGCTCCTCGGAGAGGCGCTTCTTCATCTTGGCGTCCTTGCGGCCCTCGACCGCGAGACGCTGCGCCTTCTTCTCCAGGTAGGTGGAGTAGTTGCCCTCGTACGGGTACGCCCGGCCGCGGTCCAGCTCGAGGATCCAGGTTGCCACGTTGTCCAGGAAGTACCGGTCGTGGGTGATGGCGATGACGGTGCCGGCGTACTTGGCGAGGTGCTGTTCCAGCCAGTGCACGCTCTCGGCGTCCAGGTGGTTGGTGGGCTCGTCGAGCAGCAGCAGGTCGGGCGCTTCGAGCAGCAGCTTGCACAGCGCGACGCGGCGGCGCTCACCACCGGAGAGCTGGGTGACGTCGGCGTCCGGCGGCGGGCAGCGCAGCGCGTCCATCGCGAGCTCGAGCTGGGAGTCGACGTCCCAGGCGTTGGAGTGGTCGAGCTCCTCCTGGAGCTTGCCCATCTCCTCCATCAGCTCGTCGCTGTAGTCGGTCGCCATCAGCTCGGCGATCTTGTTGAACCGGTCGAGCTTCGCCTTCGTCTCGGCGACGGCCTCCTCGATGTTGCCGAGGACGGTCTTTTCTTCGTTGAGCGGGGGCTCCTGGGCCAGCATGCCGACGGTGTAGCCGGGCATCAGCCGGGCCTCGCCGTTGCTGACCTGGTCCACGCCCGCCATGATCTTGAGCAGGCTGGACTTACCGGCGCCGTTGGGACCGACGACCCCGATCTTGACCCCGGGCAGGAAGTTCAGCGTCACGTTGTCGAGCACGACCTTGTCGCCGTGCGCCTTGCGCGCCTTTTCCAAGGTGTAGATGAACTGGGCCACGGTGCGGCCTACCTCCGTGATCGTGGGGTTCGCAGGTGCCGAATGAAAGCTCAATCTTTCCAGGTGGCTTCCCGGCCGCTGACGACAACCCCGCCCGGCACCGCCGGATTCCCGCTGTCCGCTCACTGGGGGACGACAGGGTGGGTCTGCTCGCCGTTCTTTGTCCGGATCCGGAGCTGCCGCTTGTTCACATGGAAAGTGTTGCCATCACTCGCGGTGGCAACATAGGTACCGTTCTCCAGGGTCACCTTGGCGAGGAAAAGGGCGGTCTGCCCCTCGATCCAGGTGGCCGCTTCGCCGCCGTCGTTGGCCTGGTAATACAGCGCGCCACTCGGGTCCTGACAGATCCAGACCACCATGCCCGTGTCGGTGGTGCGGACCTGCAACACCTCGGTCAGTGCCGTCGAGAGGCCGGCGCGGCGGGCGGTGGTCAGCATCTCGGCCGGGCAGACGGTGCCCTCTGTCACGCCGACCGATGGCGTCGGCAGGTTCACCGGAGGGGCCGGCGGGGAACTCTCGTGTCGCGTGCCCAGCGCGAAGCCCGCCGACATCCCGATGATGCTGAGGAAGACGGTGGCGATGACCACAGGGAAGAACAGTGGCCGTCGCGGCGAGGGAAGATCAACGGGCAGGCTCACCGGCCCAGAATGGCACCCGCTCTCCAGGCGCGGTGCCGCACGGCCGGAAGATGTCTCAACGCGCCCCATGCGCTCACGCACAGTAGGCTCTGGGGCGGGAACCAGAACGACCCGGAGGTGCTCTCAGCGTGGCCGAACGAAGTTCCTTCGTCGTAGTCGCCAATCGCCTACCCGTGGACGAGATCATCGTCGACGGTGAACGGCAGTGGCGCCCGAGCCCGGGCGGTCTCGTCACCGCCCTACACCCGGTGCTGGTCCAGCACCGCGGCACGTGGATCGGGTGGCCCGGCGGAGACGGCGAAGCGCCCGAACCGTTCGAGCTCGAGGGCATCCACCTGCATCCGGTGGCGCTGAGCGCCGAGGAGCTGGAGCGCTACTACGAGGGCCAGTCCAACGCGACGATCTGGCCGCTCTACCACGACGCCGTCGAGACGCCCGTCTACAAGCGGCGCTGGCGCGAGGCGTACCGGGTGGTCAATCAGCGGTTCGCCGAGGCTGCCGCGGAGGTGGCCGCCGAGGGCGCGACCGTCTGGGTGCAGGACTACCAGCTCCAGCTGGTGCCCGCCCTGCTTCGGGAGATGCGGCCCGACCTGCGGATCGGGTTCTTCCTGCACATCCCGTTCCCGCCCATCGAGCTGTTCATGCAGATGCCGTTCCGCGCCGAGATCCTGCGCGGTCTGCTCGGCGCCGACCTGGTCGGCTTCCAGCAGCGGCTAGCCGCCCAGAACTTCGTCCGGCTCGCCCGACACCTGCTCGGTCTGCGCTATGAGGCCCAGACGATCCAGGTGGACGGCCGCAAGGTCAAGGCGGGCGCCTTCCCGATCAGCATCGACACCGCCGACATGGAACGGATGGCGGCCGACCCGAAGGTGCAGGCTCGGGCCAAGGAGATCCGCGCCGAGCTGGGCGACCCGGAGACGGTCATCCTCGGCGTCGACCGGTTGGACTACACCAAGGGCATCGAGCTGCGGCTCAAGGCGTTCCGCGAGCTGCTGGCCGACGGTCGCCTGCAGGTGCCGGACGCGGTGATGGTGCAGGTCGCCACGCCGAGCCGGGAACGCGTCGAGCACTACCAGACGCTGCGGGTGAAAGTCGAGCGCGAGGTCGGCCGGATCAACGGCGAGTTCGGCAAGGTCGGCATGCCGGCCGTGCACTACCTGCACCAGTCGTACAGCAAGCAGGAGCTCGCCGCGCTGTATGTGGCCGCCGACGTCATGATGGTGACGCCGCTGCGCGACGGCATGAACCTGGTCGCCAAGGAGTACGTCGCCTGCCGTGGTGACCGTGGCGGCGCCCTGGTGCTCAGCGAGTTTGCCGGCGCCGCCACCGAGCTGCGGCAGGCGTTCCTCTGCAACCCGCACGACCCGGATGCGGTCAAGGACGCGCTGCTGCGGGCCGCGGGAGCCGAGCCCGCCGAGCTCAAGCGCCGGATGCGGGTCATGCAGCGGCATCTACGGACGCACGACGTCGCCGAGTGGGCGCGCTCGTTCCTGCAGGAGCTCGGCGTGGACGCCGACACCACGGAGTCGTCAGAGGAATAAGCAGAACGGGTGGCCGGCCGGGTCGAGGTAGACCCGGACGTCCGCCTGCGGCTGGAAGTCGGCCAGGGTGGCACCCGCGGCAAGCGCGTGCGGCGGCTACCCCAGGACAGGCACGACGTCGCCGACCACGACGACGGCAGGTGGGCGCAGGCCGGCCGCTGCTGTTGCCGCCGCGACCTCGCCGAGCGTGCTGCGCAGCACGCGTTGCCCGGTCGTGGAGCCCTCCTGGACGACGGCAGCCGGGGTGTCGGCGGCACGGCCGTCTGCCAGCAGCCGGTCGGCGATCTTCGGCAGGTTCTTGAGGCCCATCAGGATCACCAGCGTGCCGCGCAGCCGGGCCAACGCCGACCAGTCCACCAGCGACAGGTCGCTCTCCGGCGGAACATGGCCCGACACCACGGTGAACTCGTGCGCGACGCCGCGGTGGGTCACCGGGATGCCGGCCAGCGCGGGCGCAGCGATCGAGCTGGTCACCCCGGGCACGACCGTGACGGGTACGCCCGCCTTCGCACACGCCAGCGCCTCCTCACCGCCCCGCCCGAACACGTACGGGTCGCCGCCCTTGAGCCGGACCACGAACTTGCCGGCCAGCGCCCGGTCGACCAGGATCCGGTTGATCTCCTCCTGGGCCACCGAAGGGCCGTACGGGATTTTGGCGGCGTCGACCAGTTCCACGTTGGGCCGCAGCTCGTCGAGCAGCATGCCGGGCACCAGCCGGTCGGCCACCACGACGTCCGCCCGGTCGAGCAGCCGGCGGCCCTTGACCGTGATCAGCTCCGGGTCGCCGGGGCCGCTGCCGACCAGGAACACCTGTCCCTGCTCGGTGCGTGCAACGGGCAGCTCGTGGTTGGTCAACGCGGCGGCGATGAGGTCGCGCAGCGCCATGGCGTTGCGGCGGTCACCGCCGTCGGTCACCGCGACGGTGATCTGGCCTTGCCGGGTCACGGCGGGGGTCCAGGCCGTGGCGGCGGTGCGGTCGTCTGCGCGTACGCAAAAAATCCGGCGCTCCTCGGCAGCGGCGCTGACCCGCGCGGCCGCTTCGGCGTCGTCCACCGCCACCTGGACCAGCCAGGCGCCGTCGAGGTCGGACTCGTCGAACCGGCCCTCGCGCCAGGTCAGCCGGCCGGCCTCGACGTGCGCGTGCAGCGCCGGGGTCAGCACCGGCGAGACGATACGGACCTGCGCCCCGGCGTCTAGCAGGGCGGGGATGCGGCGCGTCGTCACCGACCCGCCGCCGACAACGAGCACTTTGCGGCCGTCGAGCCGCAGTGCGAGCGGGTAGAGGCTCACTTCTCCGAGACCCCCGCGGCGTCGAAGGTGGACACTTCGCGCAGCACCCGGGCGGCACCCGCGACCAGCGGCAGCGCCAGGGCGGCGCCGGAACCTTCACCGAGACGCATGCCCAGGTCGAGCAGCGGGGTCAGGCCGAGATGGGCGAGGGCGACGGTCGCGCCGGGTTCCGCGGACCGGTGCCCGGCGACCATCGCCGCCACTGCGTCCGGCGCGAACGCCGCAGCCGCCAACGCTGCCGAGGCCGCGATGACGCCGTCGACGATCACCGGGACGCGCCGGGCGGCGGCGCCCAGGATGAATCCGGCCAGGGCGGCGTGCTCCAGGCCACCGACGGCGGCGAGTGTCGCGAGCGGCCGCGCCGGGTCCGGCTGGTGCAGCGCGAGCGCCCGGGTGATCACATCGATCTTGCGCGCGTACGTGTCGTCGTCGATTCCCGTGCCCCGGCCGGTGACCGTGGCCGAATCGGCACCGGCGAAGGCGGCGATCAGCGCGGCGGCCGGCGTGGTGTTCGCGATGCCCATGTCTCCGGTCAGCAAGCACTTTGCGCCGTTGTCGAGCAGCGCGTTGGCGACCGCGATCCCGGCCTCCAGCGCGGCTCGGGCCTCGTCCTCGGTCAATGCCGCCTCGACGGAGAGGTCCCGGGTGCCCCGCCGCACGTTGGCGTCCAGCAGGGTGTCGCCGCCGTGCAGCGGCACGGCCACGCCCACGTCGACCACCATCAGCGAGGCGCCGACCTGCCGGGCGAAGGCGTTGATCACCGCGCCCCCGCCGACGAAGTTTGCCACCATCTGCGCGGTGACCTCCTGCGGCCACGGGGTGACGCCCTGCGCGTGCACGCCGTGGTCTCCGGCGAAGACGGCGATCGCCGCGGGCTCGGGCAGCGGCGGCGGGCAGACGCCGGCCAGGCCGGCCAGGCGTACGGACAGCTCCTCCAGCGCGCCCAGCGAACCGGCCGGCTTCGTCAGGCGGGCCTGCAGCTCCCGGGCGGCGGCCATGGCGGCCTCGTCGGCGGGCCGGATGGCCGCGAGGGTCGGCTCCAGCGTCACTGTCGCTCCTTCACCACGTCGGTCAGCACCGCCAGGAAGGCGTCGCTGGTGGCAGTGTCGCGTACGGCGATCCGCAGCCAGTCGGCGCCCAGCCCCGGAAAGGTGTCGCCGCGGCGGACCGCGTACCCCCGTTTGCGCAGCTCAAGGCGCACCTGGTCGGCGCCGGGCACCCGCAGCGCGACGAAGGCACTGGCCGGTTCGCCGGCGACAGTGACGTCCGGCACTCCGCGCAGCCCCGCGACCAGATGCTCGCGCTCGACGGCGAGTTCCGCGGCGATCTCCCGCTCGGCGGCTACGGCGGCCGGGGAGGCGCAGGCCTCGGCGGCCGCGAGGGCCGGCGTGGAAACGGCCCAGAGCGGTTGGGCGGCGGCCAGCTTGCCGATCAGCGCGGGCTCGGCCAGGACGTAGCCGATCCGCAACCCGGCGAGCCCCCACGTTTTGGTGAGGCTGCGCAGCACGACCAGGCCGGGCAGGTCGGTGCGGCCGGCCAGGGATTCGGGCTCGCCCGGGACACCGGGACGGCGGGTCGTGTCGGAGAAGGCTTCGTCGACGACGAGGACGCGGCCGGGCCGGGCGAGCGCGGCGAGGTCCGCGGCGGGGTGCAGCACGGACGTGGGATTGGTGGGATTGCCGACGAAAACCAGGTCGGCGTCGTCGGGGATCAGCGCAGGGTTCAGCCGGAAGCCATCCGCCTCGCGCAGCAACACCCGGTCGACCTGGTGGCCGGCATTGCGCAGGGCGGCCTCCGGCTCGGTGAACTGCGGGTGCACGACGACCGGCCGCCGTGCCTCGATGGCCCGGGCGAGCAGCACGAAAGCTTGCGCGGCGCCGGCCGTCAGCAACACCTCGCCCGCGGCCCGCCCGTGCCGGCGGGCGACCGCGGCGGTGGCCCGGGTGGCGTCCGGGTAGGCGGCCAGCTCGGTCAGCGTCGCGGCGATCGGATCGGCGAGCCAGGCGGGCATCGGCTGCCGGCGGACGTTGACGGCCAGATCGACCAGCCCGGGTGCCACTTCGGCGTCGCCGTGGTGGTGCAGGTCCATCTCCACGGGCTTCAGCATGCCGGATGCCAAACCGGGTGCCACTTCGGCCGTTCCGTCAGGACATGAGGCAATTTGTCTTACCTTCGAAGGGTGAAGAAGACCGGACTCGCCAAAGCTGGACGACTCGCCCCGCTCATCCGAGCCGGACTCATCGCCGGACTCGCCATCGCCGGCCTGGTGTTCCCCCTCGTCGCCCTCGCCGGCGTCGGCGCGAAGACCGGTGCGGACGCCCTCGCGAGCATGCCCGACGAACTCACGGTGGTGCCGTCCGCCCAGACCACCTACGTGTACGCCAACGACGGCAAAACCCTGCTCACGATGTTCTACGAGGAGCACCGGAAGCCCACCAAGATCGAAGACATGTCGCCGTACCTGACGAGTGCGATCGTGGCGTCCGAGGACACCCGGTTCTACGAGCACAACGGCGTCGACCCCAAGGGCGTCGCCCGGGCCTTCGTCGCCAACCAGCAGGCCGGCGGCGTCTCGCAGGGCGCTTCCACGCTGACCATGCAATACGTACGGATGGCCCTGCGCGACGGCGCCGAAACACCCAAAGAGGCGCTGGAAGCCACCGAGCAGACCACCGAACGCAAACTGCGGGAGATGCGCCTCGCCATCGAGCTGGAGCAGCGCATCTCGAAGCAGGAAATCCTGCAGCGCTACCTCAATTCCGCGTACTTCGGGCACCGCGCGTACGGGGTCTTCGCGGCCGCCGAGGTCTTCTTCTCCAAGACGCCCAAGGACCTGACGCTCACCGAGGCCGCGCTGCTCGCCGGGCTGGTGAAGGCGCCGTCCGCGTACGACCCGGCGGTGAACGACCGGACCGCGGCCACCGAGCGGCGCAACTACGTCATCGACCAGATGCTCAAAATGGGGTCGATCACGCCGGCCCAGGCCAAGTCGGCGCAGAAGGCGAAGATCAAGCTCAACCTGACCGCCCCGCCCAACGACTGTGTGTCGGTGCCCGAGGAAGAGAACGACTGGGGCTTCTTCTGCGACTACCTGCGCAACTGGTGGATGGAACAGCCCGCGTTCGGCGCCAACCCGCAGGAACGCCTCGCCAACCTGCGCCGCGGCGGCTACAAGGTCGTCACCACTCTCGACCCGAAGATCCAGTCGTCGGCGATGAAGCACATCCTCGACAAGGAGAAGCGCAAGAGCGTCTACGCCCACGGCGAGGTCGTCATCGAACCCGGTACCGGCCGAATCAAGGCCATGGCCGTCAACCGCCGCTACTCCCTCGACCAGAAGGACAACGGCGAACACAGCGACAGCCGCCGCCGCGACCAGGTCCGCGGCAACTACCCCAACACCGTCAACCCGCTCCTCGGCGGCGGCGACATGGCCGGCTACCAGGCCGGCTCCACGTTCAAGATCTTCACGATGCTCGCGGCACTGGAAGAAGGAATGCCGCTCAACACGAGCTTCTACTCCCCCGAGCGGATCGTCACGAAGTACATCACCGCCCCCGGCCCGGCCACCTGCGGCATCCGCTGGTGCCCCAAGAACTCCAGCAAGTCCATGACCGGCCGACAGACCATGTGGAGCGGTTTCGGCAAGTCAGTCAACACCTACTTCGTCCAGCTCGAGCAGAAAGTCGGCGCCGAGAAGGCGGTGCGGATGGCGGAACGGCTCGGCCTCAAGTGGCGTACCGAGATCGACAAGACGCTGGCCGGCCCCGACCACGCCAGCGGCTGGGGCGCCTTCACGCTCGGCGTCAGCGACGCGACACCCGTCGAAATGGCGAACGTCTTCGCGACCCTCGGCGCGGACGGCAAATACTGCGAGCCCATTCCCGTACGGCTGATCAACACCCGGGACGGCGCCAGTTACGAGTACGACGATAAGAAGGTCGCGGGACCGCGCTGCCACCAGGAGATCGCCCCCGAAGTAGCCCAGGCGGCAACCGACGCGGCCCGCTGCGTCACCGGTTACGGCGCGGCCGAAGGCGGCTGTGGCGGCTGGTCGACCTCCCCGATGGTGCACGCCACCCTGAAGCGCCCGGTCGCCGGCAAGAGCGGCACCACCGACAGCAACCGCAGCGCCTGGTTCTGCGGCTTCACCCCGCAGCTGGCGGCAGCGGCGTTCGTGGCCGACCCGGACAACCCGGAGAACACCGTGGGCACGAGTCGCGGCACCATCTCCAAGTTCACGGTTGCCGAGACGCTGAAAGACGCGCTCAAAGGTCAGCCCAAGATGAAGTTCAACCCACCCCCCGCCAAGGTCGTCCACGGCGGCAAGGACAACGACGACGATAACGATGACGGCGGCTGGAGCAACAACAACAGCGATGACGAGAGCGACGGCGAGGACGGGGACTGACCGACCCGCGTCCCCGCGGTCGGGAAGGTCAGGCGGCGGGACGCCAATTCGGGTCGCGTCCGGCCAGGGCCACTGCCTGGTCGAGCAGGGTGGCCTCGTCCTCGGTGGGGACCCGGGGACCGAACAGGCCCGGGGTGCCCTCGGTGGGACCCTGCGACAGGAACTCGATGAGATGCTCCAAGATGCGGGGATCGACCGCGTATTCCTGGCCGGTGGCCTTCGCGAGATCCCAGCCGTGCATGACGAGTTCGTCGATGGCGACAGCGCCCATGGCGGCGGCCGGCATCGTCACGCCGCCGGCTTGGGCGGTGCCCTCCCAGGCGGCCGGTTGTTTCCAGGCCGCGGCGAGGTCCTCGAGGACGACGGGGAGCTGGCTGCGCCACTGCGGGGAGAGATTCGCAGCGGACGGCTGCGGCGGTGGCTCGCCGTTGCCGGGGGCGCCGGTCTTGTTGGCGGCCTGGGCGAAGGCCCAGCCAAGACCCATCAGATGATCGAGCAGATCGCCGACCGACCACCCCGGACACGGCGTCGGTGCGGTGAGATGTTTGTCGGTGATGCCGAACAACAGGCCCCGGATCCGGCGAACCGGCGGGTCGAAGTCCAGCGGCACACGATCTGCCACGGCCGTTCTCCCTTCTCGCTGACCCCCTCACCGTAGAGCCGCCCTCCGACAATTGCCGGAACGGCGCGGCGAACCACGACACGCCGTGCGCGCTTTCCTTGTCACGGCACTCGTGCGGCCGTACTTATCGGGGGTTGATGGCCGTGAGCGACAACGTGGCCTCGCCCGGGTCGTCGCCGGCGGGAGTGGCGGGCTGGGCCGGGACCCCCGATGGGCCGCCGCCCGGCAGGGCCAGCGGCATTCCACTCGGGTGACCCGAACCGATCCCGCCCGGGCCGGCAGGCAACGCGGCGGGCGGCGCGAGACCCGGCGGAAGAGCGACCGGCGCCCCACTCGCCGGCGGTTGACCGGCCGCGTGACCCGGCAGCGTCGGGGCCTGGGCGGGAGACCCCGGGGCGTGGCCGGAGGGCATCGACACCTGGGCGGGCGACGTTGGCGCATGGGTCGGCGCCACAGGTGGCTGGCCGGCCGGCCGGCCGTGCGGCAGGGCCGCGGCGACGACGCGGCGGGCGATGTCCGGGGCGCCGGCCCAGTGCAGTTGCAGTTGGGAGGCGTGGACCTGGCGCCAGACGAAGCCTTCCGGCTTACCGCCCGACCAGGTCCAGGCCGGCACCTGGCCGGCGCGCGGCGTGACGATCGCGCGGTGCTGCTTGTAACCGGTGATGCGGGCGCCCGCGGGAGCCAGCGCGGACGCGGCCGGAGCGGTCGCTTCGCGGTAGCCCGCCACTGTTTGGGTGCCGGTGGTGGCCGCGGCATCCAGGACACCGCACATCGCTCGGCCGTCGAAATCACGGCCGAGCCAGGGCAGGCCGACGCCTTCGGCGATGATCGGGCCGCCGTCGTGGGCGAGTTGCGCGACGGCCGCACAGAGTCGACGGTTTGCCGAAAGCTCCTCCGCGTAGCCCTCGGGAAGCGCGGCGCCGATCATCAGCCCGCGCGTGCCGGGCGGCAGCGCTTCGTCGCGGATCGGGTCGATCACCGCGACGTCGGCGCCGGCGGCCGTCAGCAGCTCCGCAGTTTCCACGTACGTGTACGGCGCGCCCGCCCCACCCGCCACAGCGATCACCGGGCGGTGCTCGGGCAGTAACGGCGATTCACCGGTCGCCTCGGCGAGGGCATCCGCCGGGGACCAGGGTGTGCAGCCGAGAGCGGGGGCGGTGCCGGCAAGGGCCATGATGCGGTCGAGGTCGAGGGCTTCCGCGACAGTTTCCCCCAAACGGCGTACGGCGCGGACCGCCTCCACCGAACGGTGCGCAACCGGCACGACACCCAGCGCCCGGGCCGGGAGGATGGACGGCAGGTCAACGCGACGCAGCGCGCCGAGCACGGGCATGCCGATGTCGTCGAGCGCCGTTCGCAGCAGCTCCTCGTGCCGAGGCGACGCCACCCGGTTCAGCACGACGCCGCCCAGGTGCACCATCTCGTCGAACATGCGGAAGCCGTGCACCAGCGCGGCCAGCGAATGCCCCATCGCGGCGACGTCCACGACCAGCAGCACCGGGGCGCGGAGGGCCGCCGCGACCGCAGCCGTGCCGTCGATCTCCGGCTGGCCGGTCAGGCTGTCGAACAGGCCCATCGCGCCTTCGATGACCGCTACCTGCGTACCCGCCGCGCCGTGCGCGAACAGCGGGGCAAGCCGCTGGGCGCCGACCAGTCGAGGGTCCAGGTTGCGGCCGGGCCGACCCGCGGCGAGGCCGAGGTACGCGGCGTCGGTGTGGTCGGGTCCCACTTTGAAGCCGGCGGCGGGCACACCCCGAGCGGCGCAAGCGGCCAGCAGCCCCACGGCAATCGCGGTCTTCCCGTGCCCGGACGAGGGGGCGCTCACCACCAGACGAGATTGGGTGGTCATCAATGGCTCCCTCGGGGATACGGAAAACGCCGTCGACGTGCTATGCGGTGCAAGAAGTCGCACCCTACCCGCCGCAAGCCAGCGCGCGTCGGTAGCCTCGGGTCGTGTACCGGTTCCTGCTGACCCCCCGCTGGCTCGTCGCCGCGGTCCTCACCATCGCCGCCTCGGCGGGCATGGTGTTCCTGGGCAACTGGCAGATGCACCGCTACCAGGAACGCACAGCGATCAATGAACGCATCGACGCCGCTGATGCCACACCACCCGCACCAGTGACGTCCGTGCTGGTCAAACCCACTGCGGTGGGCACGCTGGGCCAGCAGCCAGGCGACGATCAGGCCTGGACGATGGTCACCGCAACCGGCACGTACGACGCGACGCACGAGGTCCAGGCGCGCGGGCGGTCGAACAGCGGCCGGGTCGGCTTCGAAATCCTGACCCCCCTGGTCCTCAGCGACGGCACCGCGATTCTGGTGGACCGCGGCTGGGTCCCGTCGTCCAACGGTGATGCGGTGTCCCCGCCGGTTTCCACCCCGCCCCCGAGCGGACCGGTCACGATCACCGGCCGGATCCACCTCTCGGAGAGCCGCCCCGCGGCGATCACCCACCAGGACGGCCGGATCGACACCCGCCGGATCGCGCTGCCCAAGCTCGCCGAAAAATTCCCCTACCCCGTGTACGGGGCGTACGTGCTGCTCAGCGACCCCACAGCGGGCTACTCCCCGATTCCGGTCAACCACGAAGACGCATGGCAAAACGGCGGGTACGCAGTCCAGTGGTGGACCTTCGCGGTGATGGCTCTGCTGGCGTTCGGCTGGCAGGCCCGCAAGGAAGCGCACGGCGACGCGCCGAAGAAGCCGAGCGTGGACCGGGTGGCGGAAGCCGACCAGCGGGTGGCCTCGCCCTCCTGAGCCTGCACCTTTTCTGGTGGTCGCTGCCCTACTAGGGTTTTGCGGGTGACCTTTCCCTCCCCGTCCAGCGATCCGTGGGGTGTGCCGATTCCGCCCCTCCCCGCCCCGGACCTGCACAGTGCACCGGGTCCGGTGATCGTCCAGATCGGCGACATGGGGATCACGTCGACGGTGGTGCACACGCCGGCGGGCGACATCGCCCTCGCCGGATCGACCTGGACGGTGACGGACTACTGGCACAGCGAGACGAAGATCCCGACGTGGGCGATCGTGGCGGCCATCGCGGGCTTCTGCGTCCTGACCGTGTTCAGCCTGCTGTTCCTGCTGGTCAAGGTGACTATTCCGCGCGGCACGGTGCAGGTGACGCTGACGAACGGGACGCGGCAGTACGTGGCCCGGATCCCGGTCACCGATCCGGAGCAGGTCACCTACGTTCACCAGCAGGTCAACTACGTCCGCTCCCTCGCGGCGCTCTAGCTCCCGCTTTTTGTCGGCTCCCGATGGGCGTCCGCTGTCTGCCATTGCCAGCGCCCCGTGGCTGTCGGCTGTCAGGGTTCGGGATGGCCGAGCGCTTTGACCATGTCGATCGTGTCTGCCTCCTCCGCGCGCTTGTCGTCGCGATAGCGCAGCACCCGGGCGAAGCGCAACGCCACGCCGCCCGGGTAGCGGGGTGACGTCTGCACACCGTCGAAGGCGATCTCCACGACCTGCTCGGGCCGGACCGTCACGACCCAGCCGGAGTCGTTCACGGCCAACTCCTGGAACCGCGCGGTCTGCCAGCGCAGCAGTTCGTCCGTCAGACCCTTGAAGGTCTTGCCCAGCATCACGAATTCACCCGTGCGGGGGTCGCGGGCCCCGAGGTGCAGGTTGGACAGCCAGCCCTTGCGGCGCCCATGTCCCCATTCGACCGCCAGGACCACCAGGTCGAGGGTGTGCCGCGGCTTCACCTTGACCCAGGCCGACCCCCGCCGCCCCACGTCGTAGGGCGCCTCCTGCGCCTTGATCACCACGCCTTCCTGCCCTGCGGCGAGTGCGGCGGCGAACGCCTCCTGCGCCTGTTCCGGAGTCTCGACCATGCGGCGGCCGACGAGCAGGCTTGCGGGCAGCGCGTCGGCGAGTGCGGCCCAGCGGACCCGGCCCGGCTCGTCCAGCAGGTCGGTGCCGTCGAGGTGAAGCAGGTCGAAAAAGAACGGAACCAACGATGAGCCACCGCCTCCACCGCCGTCAGCAGCGTCCGGCGGCGCGGTAGCCGGGCGGGTCGCGGCAGCTGGGCTGGTCTCAGCGGCCAGGCCGGTCTCGGTTGCCGAGCTGGATTCGGCGGCCGGGCGGGTGGCGGGGCGCCGGGCGCCTCGGGTGGCCGCGCGGCTGGAAATTTCCTGGAACGGGCGGGGGCGGCCGGCGGCGTCGAGGGCCATCGCCTCGCCGTCGAGGACGATCTCGCTGACCGGCAAGGCACGCGCGGCGGCGACGATCCCGGGCAGCCGGGCGGTGATGTCGTCGAGGCTGCGGGTGAAGACGGCCACCTCATCGCCGGAGCGGTGCACCTGGATCCGGATGCCGTCCAGTTTCACGTCCGCGGCGGCGGGTGAACCGGTCGCGAGCAGCGCCGCCCCGACGTCCGGGGCGCTGCTCGCCAGCATTGGCGTGAGTGGTGTGCCCACCCGGAGGCTGATTTCGGCCAAGGCGGCCGCGCCGCCGCTCAGCGCGGCGACCGCCACCCGTTTGAGATCGCCGGAGAGCAGCAGCGCCCGGCGGACGGCAGTCGACGGCACCTGAGCGGCACGGGCGATCGCGTCGGCGAGCAGGCCTGCCTGGGCACCCTGGCGAAGCTCCCCACCGAAGAGCCCGACGAGATGCCGCTGCTCATCGCTGGTAGCCCGGCTGAAGAGTGCGCCCACCAACTCCCGGCGACGCGCCTGGGAGCCGGCGCCGGCGACGACGGAGATCTCCGCGATCCGCGCGTCGACCTCGGCGACGGTCAGCTCCGGCAGTGCCGCGGGCGGCGGCAGTTCCCGCAGGCTCGCATATCCGACGCCGGTCTGCCGCTGCGGCAGCTCACCGGCAAGATAGGCCGAGCCGGGCGCGACTTCATCCGGCTCGAGCCGCCGCAGGGCATCGGCGATCAGGTCGACTTTCGCCTTGCGGCCCGAGACGGCGGTGACGGCTGCCGAGGTGGCTGCCAGATCCGAGAACTGCACGGCATCATCCTGGCAGCCACCACCGACATTTTCCGGTCGTCGCCGACGCGCTCCCCCGTGCAGCACCTCGGAACGTCCCGGACCGTCCATCGCCGTCAAGGCGTCACTCTGCAGGTGGCGTTCTCCTCACTCACGAGTGCAGCCCCTGACCACCGCCCCACGAGGGCGGCTCAGACCAGAGGTGTTCCCCCGTGGAACACCTCTGGTCTGAACCAGCACCCGCGACCGCCCGGCCCAGGCCGGACGCGGGCGCCGAGCCGACGCCTGGCAGGACCTGGCCGGGCGGCGGAAGCTTGCCGGGCCGGCCGAGCGGGACATGCGGGCCGACCCGGTCCACCACCGGGCCGGACAGCACCCGGTGGATCGCCGCCAGCCTTCGCCGGGCTCCGTGGCGACGAAGCTCAGCGATGGCAGCGGCAGAGACACCCACCGTCCCGGTCGGGCCCACGGGGTGGCAGGCCCGACCGGACTGACAGGCAACTCCGAGATTTCGAACGCATGTACTAAAATACCAGGATGAGCCCCTGGACACAGCCCACTCACCCGATCCAGTGATCAGCTAGTCAGATCCGGTCCGAGGCCTTCGCCGCGAGGACCCGAATTTCCTCATCGCTCCACTCGCTTCGCTCGGCGGCGATCTCGGTTACCACGTCGCCCTTGCGCACCAGCACATGCCGACCGGTTCCACCGCTCTTGAAGGTGGTGATCACCAGCAGCGCCTCGTCACCCGCGAAGCCCTCAGACTTGATCCGGATCCCGGCGCCACCGCCCGGCTTGCAGGTCTCCGTGCGTTGCCGGATCGACGACAGCCGCCGCTCCGCGGAACCATCAGCGGGGAAAAGGTCCGTACGCTGGAAGACGGAGACCGATTCCTGGCCGTCGCCGTTGCTGATGATGGCTTCCCGGTAGGAGATCTCGTCTCCCGTCGGCTTGCTCGGACGGCAGTCGAGGCCGATCGATGCATCGAACTCGAACATCCAGTCGCCACTCAGATACTTCGTCGACTTCGCGCTGTAGTCCGGGCCGACGTCCTCCGGCTGCAACATCATCGCGGGCGTGACAGCCGTCGGCGGGGTCTTGCTTTCGGCCCCGGGCGTATCGGGCGTCTCCGGCACTTTGCCCTTGTCGTCACCGGGATCCGTGGCGGCCGGCGGTGGAGAAGGCCGGACCGACGGTGGCGGCGGCACGGACGGCGACGGTGCGACGGAGATCGAGGGCACCGCGGCCGGTGGCGCGCCGGCGTCGGGGCGGGTCTGTGCCACGGCGACGCCGCCGCCGACCAGGGCTACCGCGACGAGGCCCGCCACGGTTGCGGCCTGGCCGAGGGTACGGCGCCGGGCGCGGGTCCGGACCCGGTCCATCGAGTCCCACCTGACATTCTCGGTGTCGTTGAACAGGGCGCGGAAGTTGTTGTCAGGCATGGGTGTACTCCTCGGAGGCGTCCGTATCGAGGAGACCGGCCAGTGCGCGTCGGCCACGCGAAAGCCGGGTCTTCACGGTGTTGACGGGAAGGCCGGTCTGCGCCGCAACCTCGGCCACGGACAGGTCCATGAGGTGGTACATGGTGATGACCTGCCGGTCCGCCACCGGCAGCCGCTTGAGCGCGGCGATCAACGCGACCGTGTTCTCACTCGGCGCGTCCACGTCCGGGCCAGTGCCGTGCCGGAGGTAGGCGGCAACCCGGTTGCGCGCCTTACGCCAATGATTCATGCACAGCCGTGATGCCACGTTGCGCAGCCAGGCTTCCGGGTTGTCGTACGTCGACACCGTCGACCACCGCTGCCACGCCCGCACGTACGCCTCCTGCGCCGCGTCCTGGGCCTCTGCCCGGTCACCGGTCATCGCGTACAGATAAGTCACCAACCGATGTCGCGTGCCGCTGTAAAACTCCTCGAAGCCGGTGTGCTCGGCCACCCCGTGTCCCCCCTTCGCCGTCGTCACTGACAACACCCGCGACACCGCCCCGCGGTTTCAAGAGATTTTCTCGGGTGTGACGCGGGGATCCGGCGGCCGGGACAGCGGCCTGACAGGAACCTCACATTCCCGCTCTAGGGTCAGCTGCCACCCCCATCGGAAGGACTTCTCCATGGCCGGCAGCAAACGCGTACGTATCGGCGTCGCCGTGTTCTCGCTCGCGGCCGTAGCCGCGAGCAGCCTGATGGTCAATCGTTTCCTGACGGCGGATGCGGGCACCGGGAAGAAGCCTCCGGCGGCCGCTCCGGCCGCGGTTTCCGTGGCCGAATACCACCTCGGCGACGAAGCGTTTACGGACAAGCCGGCTTGGACGGGCTATTCGGAAATGAAGGCCGTCGTCCACTTCCCCCGCGAGCTGCCGAAGGGCAAGCTTCCGCTGGTCATGCTGCTGCACGGGCAGAACAGCCCCTGCGACGCACCGGACGACGCCGAGGTGGACTGGCCCTGTCCGAAGGGGATGAAACCGCTCGCCAGCTACCGCGGATACGACTATCTAGGCACATCCCTGGCCCGCGACGGATTCGTCGTCGTCTCACTCAGCGCCAACGGCATCAACCATTTCATGGGTACGGCCCCGCAGCGCGCGAAGCTCATCAACAAGCACCTCGCCCTGTGGCAGAAACTGACCTCCACCGGTGGCGGCGCCTTGGCCGGAAAATTCACCGACGCGGCCACCGGCAAGAAGCTCGACATCGATTTCCGCGGCCACCTCGACATGACCCGCGTCGGCCTCCTCGGCCACTCGGTCGGCTCCCAGGCCGTCATGTACGCGGCTGGTGACGACCGTCTCACCAAGCTCCCACCCGGCGTCCGCATCCGCGCCGTCGTGCCCGTGGCCTCCCCCAATGGCCCGGCCCCGGACGACGACTCCATCGTGACCAAGACCTCCTTCGCTGTCCTCTCCGCCGAATGCTGGAGCGCCCAGGACCGCGAATTCTTCGACAACGCCAAAGGCAAAACCCGCCAACCCACTTTCTACGTACGCGTAGCCCACGCCAACCACAACTTCTTCAACACGGTCTGGACCGCCGCCCCCGGCCTGGTCAACGGCGACGACTCCGACTGCAAGCAGCAACCCGACCGCCCCACCGCCAAACAGCAGCAGGACTTCGCTGCCACCTACCTTCAGTCCTACTTCCGCCTGACCCTCAAGGACGACAAGAGCGGCCTGCCCACCCTCACCGGCACTCGCCCCATCCCCGGCATCACCATCGAGGTCGACAAACTCCCCTGAGCTACCCACCCGGCACACCCGCCCCTGCCACCACTGTCGCCGATGGACGCCGGGCTGCTGCCTCAGGCCAGCTCGGCGTTCATCGGGCCGCCGGCGGCTGGGCCTAGACGGCCGGCCAAGGCCAGGCCAGGCGGACCAGGCCAGGCCAGGCGGCCCAGGTCAAGCGGGTCAGGTCAGGCCAGGTCAGGCCAGGCGGGCCAGGCCAGGCCAGGCGGGCCAGGCCAGGCCAGGTCAGGCCAGGCGGGCCAGGCCAGGCGGCTCCATACCGACGCCCAGCGAGCAGCGACCCAGCCGACGGGTCAGTCCCGGGACGGCATCGCGAGGCGGAAAGCCTGCTCGGCCTCGGCCGGTGACGCTGCCGCGGCAACGAATCCGTCCGGGCGGACCAGATACAGCAGATCGGGCCGCAAGGCAGTCCGCGACGCCGCTGCGAAGTTGTGCACCGGCAACCCGAGATCCGGCGGCGACCCCGTCCCGCCGTACCTGTGAACCTGCCATTCCAGCGCACGCAGCACCGCATAGTTGTCGCCCGTCCATGGCAGTCGCCGGCCCACCACGGGGTCGCGGGGTTCGTCCGGGAGCATGGGGTAGCGGATACGGGTCTGTGACACGTACTGGAAGAGGCGCGAGCCGCCTGACGAACCGGGCAGCGCCCGGACGCCTATGGGGGCGAGCATCGGCACGATGGCGCGGCGGAGGACGCGCATCGGGGTGCGCTGGGAGGTGATGAAGCCGAAGAGCCGGTCGGTGGTGGAGACGAGGGTGCGGGCGACCGGCCGGCGTTCTGCCTCGTATCGGTCGAGCCAGGACGAGCCGGCCCGGCCGTGGAGGACGTCGGCGAGTTTGAAGGCCAGGTTGTGGGCGTCCTGGAGGCCGGTGTTCATGCCTTGGGCGCCGACCGGGGAGTGGACGTGTGCGGCGTCGCCGGCGAGGAAGAAGGGGCCGTCGCGGAAGGAGGCCGCTACCCGGTGGTGGACCCGGTAGGTGGCGAACCAGCGGGAGTCGGTGTAGGAGACGGCGAAATCGCGCAGGATCCGCGCGCGGGCGTCCTGTTCGCCCACCGCTCCGTCGCCGTCGTCGTCGCGGACCAGGCCGATGAGGCGCCAGTTGTCCGGGCCGGTCATCGGAAAGCAGAGCAGGAAGTCGTCGCGGCCGGGCCGTACGTTCACCGCGTCCTTGACCAGGCCCGTCCCGCCGGTCACGTCGATGACGTAGAACAGGTGCGGGTTGGTCACGCCCTCGAAGGCGATGTCCCTTGTTCTGCGCACTATGGAGTTGGCGCCGTCCGCGCCGACGCAGAACCGCGCGGTGACCGTCTCGCCGCCGACCGTCGCCTCGACCCGCTCGTGGCCGGCGGGTTCGAGGGAGGTGACGGTGGCGCCCCAGCGAACAGCGCCGCCGAGGGAGAGCAGGTTCTCGTAGAGGATCTCCTCGTTGCGGCTCTGTTCGAGGACCTCGATGAACGGGTACGGCGTGAGCTCCGCCCCCAGCTGGCCCAGAGGAATCCGGCCGAACGCGCGGCTGCCGAACCCCGGCGCGAGTGCCTCGGCCCGGTGTGCCGCCGCCAGGACCTTGTCCGCGAGTCCGAGCTGGGCGTACACCTCGAGGCTGCGGGCCTGCACGACCAGCGCGCGGGATTCGCGGGTGGGGCCGGGCTTGCCGTCGGCGATGATGACCCTGACCCCGAGCGTGACCAACCAGTTCGCCAGCATCAGCCCGGTGGGGCCGGCGCCGACCACGAGAACGTCGCAGGTGTCGCCCGGGGCCGGGGTCGTCATGTCATCGACCCAGCTCGGCCACGTTGCTCAGGAGCAGCGCTTCGGCCAGGCAGACCCGGGCGAACTCGCCGAGGTGCAGGCTCTCGTTCGGGCCGTGCGCGCCGGCATAGGGATCTTCGACGCCGGTGACCAGGATGGCCGCCTGCGGGAAGAGCTCCTGGAAGGTGGCGATGAACGGAATCGAGCCGCCCACGCCCATGTCCACGGGCGCGACGCCGTCCCACGCGGTCGTGAACGCGGCCCGCGCCGCGTCGTAGGCCGGGCCGGTCGCGTCGATGACGCAGGGCGCGCCGCCGCTCTCCAGGGTCACCTCGACGTGAGCGCCCCATGGCACGTACTTCTCGAGGTGGGCTCGGATCGCCGCATATGCCGAGGACGCGTCGTCTCCGGGCGCAAGTCGCACGCTCAGCTTGGCCTTGGCCTTGGGCACCAGCGCGTTGGGCGCGCCGTGGGTCCCGGGGGCGTCGATGCCGAGCACCGCGATGGACGGCTTGGTCCAGATGCGGTCGGTCAGCCGGCCGTTGCCGATGAGCTTGACCCCGTCGAGGACGCCGGCCTCGTGCCGGAACCGGTCCTCCGGGTAGTCGACGCTGGCGCCCTCGCGGCCGATCAGCCCGTCGACCACGACCTCGCCGTTGTCGTCGTGCAGGGTGGTGATCAGGCGGGAGAGGACGGTGATCGCGTCGGGCACCGGGCCGCCGAACATGCCGCTGTGCACGGCGCTGTGCAGGGTGCTCACCTCGACGAAGCAGTTGACGAGGCCGCGCAAGGAGGTGGTGAGGGCGGGCACGCCGATGTCCCAGTTGCCGGAGTCGGCGATCACGATCACGTCGGAGCGCAGCAGCTCCCGGTGGGTCTGCACGAGCTCGTCGAGGGAGTCGGAGCCATATTCCTCCTCGCCCTCGATGAACAGCACGACGCCGACCGGCAGCTCGTCGCCGAAGGCGCGCAGGGCGGCGACGTGCGCCATCACCCCGGCCTTGTCATCGGCGGCGCCGCGGCCGTAGAGCCGGCCGTCCCGCTCGACCGGCTCGAACGGTTCGCTGGTCCACAGCGCGGGGTCGCCGGCGGGCTGGACGTCGTGGTGCGCATAGAGCAGGACGGTCGGCGCGCCGGGCGGCGCGGGCTTGCGGCCGATGACCGCGGGCTGGCCGCCGCCGGCCCGGACGATCTGCACCTCGAGCCCGCAGCCGCGCAGCAGCTCGGCGACGGCTTCGGCGGACCGCTCGACGTGCGAGTGGTCGAAGCCGTCGAACGCGACCCCGGGGATGCGGACCAGGCGTTCGAGGTCGGCGCGGACACCGGGCAATTCCCGCGCGATCGCGGCGCGCAGGTCGTCTTCAGTGAGGCTCATGCCCCCGATCCTAGGCCTGCGGTCCACCTCGATGATGCTCCGCGGCGCCGCCCTGTGGACAACCGGTCAGGGTGCGTCCTCACCGCGCCGGCGGCCGGCGTTGGTGGCCCAGTCGCGGGCTCCGCGGGCCGCCGATCCGGCCAGGTCGGACGCGCCGTCGCCGAGCTTGCGGAGCAGCCCGACCAGGGGATCCTGGGACGTGCTGAAGGTCTGCCGGTACGAGTCGGCGGCGGCCTTGACATCGTCGGTGACCGAAGCGTCGCCGTCGGCATCCCGATGTGGATAGTCGCCGCCGAGGATGCTGCCGTAGGCGCCGGAGTCGATCCACTTGCGCAGCTCGGCGGCGCGGGCGACCGGCACCGGGTGGCTGCTCCAGGCGGTCATGCCCAGTTTGTGGATGCTGTCGCGCAGGTCGCCGCCGCTCTCGTACTCGGCGGCCTGCTCCAGAAACGCCGCGGTGTCGATCTGGGAGAGGTCACCGCCGCCGGCCAGTTTCATCAGCAGCCGGGTGGAGGCGGCCGGATCCTGTCCCGCGAGCAGACCGGCGCGGTCGGCGGACAGCTCGGCCTTGCGCCACCACTCGAACATCGCCGCGATGATCGCGCGCAGGGCGATGGCACCGACCGGCAGCCAGCTCAGGTTGGCGGCCCAGCGGGTCAGGATCATCATGATCGTCTTGTAGACCGCATGACCGCTGCGGACGTGCCCGAGCTCGTGCCCGAGCAGTGCACGCAGCTCGTCGTCGTCCAGCTTCTCGACCGCCGCCGACGTGATCACGATGAACGGCTTGTCCATCCCGATGGCCTGCCCGTTGATCACCGGGTCCTGGCCGACGTACAGCTCGGGCAGCTCGGCCACGTCGAGCGCCGTCGCGGCCTCGGCGAACCGCTGGTAGACCCGCGGATACTGCCGGTGGTCGACCCGGATCGACCCGGCGAGGAACTGCAGGCGGAAGCCCCGCTCGTTCCACATGCCGAAGAACGCCTTCACCACGTCGTCGAAGCCGCGCAGCTCACGGAGGGCGGTCAGCGCGCCCCGGTCCGCCGGATGCTCCCACGCGCGGGAACTGATGCCGGACAGCGTGACCCGTCGCCGCGTCGGCCGGTTGTCGTCGTCGATCGTCATCGTCGTCCCCGTCCCCGCTGCTCACACAGCGGATCGTGGCCAGTGAAGCGGTTCCTGCAACGGTACATAGCGGTCACCGGGCACCTCGGCCGCACCGTCGACCACCAGGTCCACAGCCCCCGCGGTGCCCTCCGCCGCGAAGTGCTCCTCCTCGGCAAGACGCCAGCGCTCAAGGTACGCCCGAAAGGCAACATCGTCGCCCCCGTCGCGGGCGACAGCGCGCCGCCACCGCAGTTCGGCGGGCGCCGTCACGAACACCGAGAACGAGAGCTCCGGCCGGACCGTCCGGCGTGCGGACGTCACCCCTTCGACAAGTACGGCCGCAGCAGGCCCGACGGTGACACGGCTCCCCCCGAACTCACCCCGGTCCCACTGGTAGCGCCGGTAGGTGGCTGTCCGCCCGCAGCGCAACGGCGCGAGTACCTGCTCTTCGAGCCGCTCCCAGAAGGTGAACTGGTCGTCCCACCCGTCGAGCAGGTCGTCGGTGTGCACCAGCGGCATGCCGGCGGCAGCGGCCAGCTTCCCGGCGAACCAGCTCTTGCCCGCGCCGCTCGGACCGTCCACGGCTACGAGCCGCACCGGGCCGAGGCGCGGTGCGGTCGCCAGGATGTGCGCGGCCAGCTCGGTGAAGCTATCCACCGGGCGCCCCCGGCGGGACGAAGGGAAGCCCGGCCGGCGCCCCGGACTCGATCAGGCGCCATAACGCATCGGTGTGCAGGTGTTCCTCGACCAGGTCGCCGAGGGTGTCGAGGGCTTTCTCCCGTACGGAAGCGAAAACGGTGTCCGGAGCCACCACGAAGCCGTGCCGGCCCGCCTGCCGCGCCGCCTCCGTCAGGAACCGGCGGCGGAACTCGTCGGATTCGAAAGCCCCGTGCCAGTGCGTCCCGTAGACGGCGCCGGCCACGGCACCCTCCGGCGAACCGTCCGAGTAGCGCAGCAGTGGCTCCGGTGCGCCGCTGGAGACGTACCCGTGATGAATCTCGTATCCGCTGACCGGGACCTGCCCCCAGGCCGCGCCCCGCGACCGGGCCAGGGTCTTGCGCGCACCGAAGGTGATCTCGACGGGCAACAGACCCAGACCCGCCACCGTGCCGCGGCGGCTCTCGACCTCGTCGTGGATCGTTTCGGACAGCATCTGGTAGCCGCCGCAGATGCCGACCAGCGGCCTGCCCGAGGCGGCATGCCCCCGGATCGCGTCGGCGAGCCCGGTCTCCCGCAGCCACGCCAGATCACTGACCGTGGCCTTCGAACCGGGCAGCACCACGAGATCCGCGTCCGCGATCTCAGCGGGCTCGATGGTGAGCCGCACCTGCACGCCGGGCTCCGCGGCCAGCGCCTCGGCATCGGTGGCGTTCGAGATCCGCGGCAGCCGGATCACGGCGACCCGCAGCCACTCGGTGCCGCGCGGCTGCGCCGGCCGGCCGAGCGTCCTGCCGTAGGCCAGCGAATCCTCCGCATCCAGCCAGATATCGAGATCGAAGGGCAGCACGCCGTGCACCGGCCGCCCCGTGACCCCGGTGATCATGTCCAGCCCCGGCCGCAACAGCCCGAGATCACCCCGGAACTTGTTGATGACGAACCCACTGACCAGCGCCTGATCCTCGGGACTCAGCAACGCGACCGTGCCGAACAGCGCAGCGAACACACCACCCCGGTCGATGTCACCCACGACGATCGCCGGCAGGCCCGCATGCCGCGCCAGCCCCATGTTGACGAAGTCCCCGTCCCGCAGGTTGATCTCAGCAGGACTCCCGGCCCCCTCACAGATCACCACGTCGTACTCCGCCCGCAGCGAGGCGAGCGTGGCATGCGCAGTCTCGGCCAGCTTCGGCCGCAACGCCCGGTAGTTGCCGGCGGTGACCGTGTCGACGGCCTCCCCGAGCAGCACCACCTGACTGGACAGGTCACTGCCGGGCTTGAGCAGCACCGGATTGAACCGGATGTCCGGCGCAATCCCACAGGCGGCGGCCTGCATCGCCTGCGCCCGCCCGATCTCCCCACCCCGCCCGTCAGCACCGACCACGACCACGGAGTTGTTCGACATGTTCTGCGCCTTGAACGGCGCCACCTTGACCCCGCGGCGCTGCAACCACCGGCAGATCCCGGCAGTCAGCACACTCTTCCCGGCATCCGACGTCGTGCCCGCAACCAGCAACCCGCCACTCATAGCCACTGTCCTGTCCGGGCCTGGCCGCTCATCGCCACTGTCCCTGCCCGCGCCTGGCCGCTCATCGCCACTGTCCCTGCCCGCGCCTGGCCGCTCATCGCCACTGTCCCTGCCCGCGCCTGGCCGCTCATCGCCGCCGCCCCATCGAGGCGCGGAGCAGGGCGAGGCCGGCGGCGATGGCAACCGCCGACAGGCCGACGGCACCGGAGACACGTGCGGCCTTGCGCAGGTGGGCGGCCGACGGTCGCGGCCCGTCGCCCAAGAAAGGCCGCGTTTCCGTACGTCCGAAGTAGACGTTGCGTCCCCCCAGCCGCACACCCAGCGCCCCGGCCATCGCCGACTCACACTGACCCGCGTTGGGGCTCGGATGATCGTGCCGATCCCGCCGCCACACCCGCAACACCTCCCCCGGCCGCCCCCGCACCACCGGCGCCACGCCAATCGTCAACAGCCCGGTCAGCCGGGCGGGGACAAAATTGAGCACGTCATCGAGCCGCGCGGACGGTGTGCCGAAGCGCGCGTACCGCGGTGAGCGGTGCCCGACCATGGCATCCAAGGTGTTCGCGGCCCGGTAGCCCAGCAGCCCAGGCAGCCCCGCGACACCACCCCACAGCAGCGGCGCGACGACAGCATCGGAGGTGTTCTCGGCAACGGACTCGACGGTGGCACGAGCAAGCTCGAACCCGTCCAGCGCCGAAGGATCGCGCCCGCACAGGTGGTTGAGTCGCCCCCGCGCCGCATCGAGGTCGCCCCGCTCCAGATGCCCGGCCATGACCCGGGACTCCCACCGCAGTGTCCGGCCACCGAGCACGGTCCAGGTCGCGGCGGCCACCAGAACAGCCCGCGCAGGCGGACACCGCCGGGTCGCCAGCGACAGCCCGGCTCCCACCGCCACCGGCACCCCCGCGGCGATGAGAGTGAACACCGCACCGGCGCGCCGATTCGGGCGATACAGGCGCTGCTCGAGCGCACCCGTTACCCGACCGAACCCGGCCACCGGGTGGAAACGCCGCGGATCACCGAAAACGGTATCCAGCAGGTAGCCCACCACGATCCCGACCGCGTCAGCTCTGCGCGCTACCCGGCTTCCTCGTCCCATCCTGACCACCCTAGTAAGCGCCCCCGCATCCCTCCGCGGAGCCCGGATTTGCCGGCGCATGGCGTCCCTCGGCGTCCCTCGACGGGCGAAACGATCTGGTCCACCTCGGCAGTGGAGTGGTTGGTCCAGTAACGGCCCGTTGCTGCCTCAACCCCGGGAAATTTCGTGAAACCACGGGACGGAGTGGCGGGTGTTGTCTGTGACGACTTCCGCGCTCCGTTCACGACATCGAAGGTTTGAGGTGGGATTCCATGGATCAGGTCCGTACCCGCGCCCGGCGCCGCACCCTCGGTCAGGCTGCCACCGTGGCAGGCCTCGTCGCGGTAGCCCTGGTCGGCGGCGGAGTCGCCGTGGCCCAGACCCGCCACGATGCCGGCCCGCCCCCGGCCGCGGTGCCCTCGATCTCCGTCGCACCGTCGGCGTCCGTGCCGCCATCACCGTCGGTCCGGCCGTCTTCGTCCGCGCCGGCGCCGGTCCAGCCGTCTCGGCCTCCGGCCAGAAAACCCTCCACGGACCCCGCCCCGCCCTCGTCGGAAGACACCCCGCCGAAGGTCGACACCGAGCCGCCGATCACCAAGATCACACCGGCGATGATGCTCCAGCCCGAGGACGTCGGCACTGGCTACACCATGGGCACCGAGGCCGGTGGTGACTGGACCTACGAATTCGGCGCCTCGAACCTCCAGTGCCCGCGCACCGAGTGGCGTAAGCCCATCGAGGAGCGGGGGCGGTCTTTCCACGGCGACCCGGCAAAGGGAGCGTCGGTACTCCAGCAAACCAGGCTGCACGAAAAGGGTGCGGCTGCCCGCTATCTGGCCTCAGTCCGGTCGAAGGTGGCCGCCTGCTCGCCGCCCGGCGGACAGACAGTGCACATCGCCGCCGAGGGCTTCGCGGGCGACGAATCACTGCTCGTAGTTTTCACGCAGTACGGCGGCTACGTCGCCAAGAACATCCTGGTGCGCAAGGGCGACGTGCTGACCGAGATCGGCAGCAAACCGAGCCGGAGCGACAAGGCGAGCCTGGCCCTGGCAGCGAAAGCAGCGGCACGCTTTTAATCACATCGCGCGACCCGACGACTCTCATCGCCCGGCAACGCTTCTCCCATCCACAACATGCCCTATCCGCGAGACGACGAGCGGAAGTCCATCGCGCGGCGAACGGCGTGCGGCATGCGGTATGCGGCGTGCGGCGTGCGGCGTGCGGCATGCGGCATGCGGCATGCGGCGTGCGGGCAATCCGCTCGGCCTCTCCGGCGGGCAAGTTCAGGCCGAATCAGGATCTCCCGCAGCTCCCGGCCACGCCGGGTCCATCCCGTCAAACGGTGCGGCCTGCCGGGAGCAGCGGAGGAGGGCGGGCCGGACGCGGCATGAGGGCAGGCTCCGATCGGTTACGGCCCCGTGGGGTCGAACAGGTCCGAGTAGCGGGGTGGGTTTGGGCCGGTTGCCGCCCCGGGAAGGGGCCGGGGCGGCAACCGACTGTTTGTCCGCCTCGGGTGGGCTCAGCTCGCCGGGTGGGCGGTGCTGAGCCGGTTGCCCGGGTGCCACCACGGAGAGGGCGGACAGCGTGGACGAGCGGATGCCCACCATCCGCCCGCCCGGCCGGTATGCCGCGAGCTGACCCCTGAGCGGGACACCGGCAGTTCGGGAGCAGCACTGGATTGCTGCGGGTGCGACCGTCCGCGCCGCCACGGTCGGCGTCGAGACACGGTCGGCGAAGGTGGGGAGCCCGGCCGCCGCCGTGGGGACGGCGACCGGGCTCGGCCGCTCGCTCGCGCGCCGTCGCGACGAGCGGCTATTCGACCCGGGCGGGTGCCGACCACCGAACACCCGCCCGGGGCCTGCCGGGGGTCTATGCCTGACCCGGGCGCAGCCCCCCGGCTAACCAGACCCCCGGGTATGCCTGGCGTCACCGATCGACGGCGACCGCGGAGGCTCGACGCCGGCCGATCTGGTGCCGGCAGGGCGGGGGTCGGGCTGGTAGCCGCCGGTCCGGAGCCTTGGGGGAAGAGGCAAGGTCCGACAACGGCGGCGGTCCAGCCTGGTTGGTCAGACGGCGACCGGCTGGCGCCGCGCCACCCGGCCGCGCACCCGGCGAGGATTCGATTCGACAGCGGCCGATTCGGCACCGGTCGAGGTGGCAACAGTCGGGGTGGCAGCTGTCGAGGTGGCAACAGTCGAGGAGGCGTCCAGCTCTGCCGTCACGCCGGTTTCGAGAGTCGCCGGCCTGCTCGTCGGACCTGCGTCGCCGCGCGGGGCACCTGGTGTGGTCGCGACGGCTTCGGCGTTCATGGTGGGGTGCACGATCGACTCCAGGAGCAGGTCGGCCTCGTCCTGCGTGCTCGGACTGGACCGGAGGTCGAGTGCCGGGTCGGGTGCCCGATGGATGCCGGTGCCGAACGGTTCGAAGCCTCCGCCGCGGAGGGCGGTGACCGGCTCGAAACCGTCCGGGGTGCGGGCCGGGACATCGTCGAAGGCGGGTTCGTCGGCGTCGGGCAGGCCATCGCCGTAACGCGTGGGGGCGTCGTCGTCGCTGAGGGCAAACGCCGCTTCGCCCCGTACGGTGGGGGTGATCTCGGGGTTGTCCACGGTCGCGGTGGCGGCCGACCTGGTGCGGAAGAACTTGGCCCGACCACGGGAAAGATCGTGGCCTACGGAGACCGCTTCCATCTCGTAGCTGGTGCGCAGGTTGCCCTCCGCATCGGTCCAGTCGCGGGTATAGAGGCGGCCCGCCACGATGACCGGGTCGCCGACGGTGACCGAGGACGCCACGCCCTCGGCGAGACGGCGCCAGCAATTCACGCGTACGCGAAGGTGGTTTCCGTCCACCCAGCGGCCGGTCTCCTTGTCCACCCGGCGTGCGGTCGACGCCACCCGGAAGTTGGCCACCAGGGTGTTGGAGCTGGCGGTCCGCCGCCACTCGGGCGCGGTGAGCACGTTGCCGATCACGACAATGTTGGTATCGAACATCGCTTCTCCTCAATCGGTCGAGGTTCGTGGGAGGAGCGTGCCGCGGAGGCCGGCTCCGCCGCCGAAAGTGCGGCTCGGGCCTGTGGATAACGGCGGATTGGGGAAAACCTCGAAAGATCGAGTGGATCTGCTATGGCGCAGAGACCCCTACGCACGGGTAACCTAGCCGCGTGGAGACCGACGTCCTGGGCCTGCCGTATGAACGGCACACCATCGACCTGGGCACCGACGACGAAGGGCCCGTCGTCGCAACCCTCGTCCGGCGCCGCGGCCAGACCCCGTCCCGGCGCGCGGTGCTGTATGTGCACGGCTTCGTCGACTACTTCTTCCAGACCCACCTGGCGGACTTCTTCGTCGAACGCGGCTGGGACTTCTACGCGCTGGACCTCCGCAAGTACGGCCGCAGCCTGCTCCCCCACCAGACGCCGAACTTCGCCCGCAGCCTGACGGAATACTTCCCGGAGCTGGACGAAGCGGCCCGCATCATCCGCGAGCAAGACGGCCACGACCAGCTGCTCGTCGCCGGCCATTCCACCGGCGGACTGATCACCTCGCTGTGGTCACACGCCCGCGCCGACCGCGGCATCGTCGACGGCCTCTTCCTCAACAGCCCGTTCTTCGACTTCAACGTGCCCTGGATCCTGCGTCGCCCCCTGATGGGCATCGTCGGACGGACAAGCGGCCGCAATCCCTACCGCAAGCTGCCGGTCGGCACGCTCGGCGTGTACGGGCAGAGTCTGCACTCCGACCACCGTGGCGAGTGGACATACCAGCTGGACTGGAAGCCACTGCTGGGCTTCCCGGTGCGCATCGGGTGGTTGGAGGCGATTCGCCGAGGCCAGGCACGCCTACGCGCCGGGCTCGCGGTCAATGTTCCGGTGCTGGTGGCGTGCTCCACGCGTACGTTCCGGGGTCGGGGTTGGTCGGAAGACGCCCGGGTGACCGACTCGGTGTTGGACGTGGAGCACATCGTCCGCTGGGCACCGCGGCTCGGACCGCGCGTGACAATCGCCCGCTTCGATGGCGGTATGCATGATTTGACGCTGTCGGGTAAGGATGTCCGCGAGGAAGTGTTCCGGGAGCTCGGGCGCTGGGTGGACGCGTTCGTGCCACCGGCAGGCACGCCGCTGGAAGAGATTCCGCCCGCGCCGGAGGACAGCCCTACGGCAGCGGCCGGGGTTGCTCGCGCTGAGCAAGAGACCGGGGCGAAAGCGGACACACCGACTGCGTAAGATCCGACTCGCCTTGGGGCCGGTGGGGCTCTAGGATGTGCAGGCCAGGCGCTCGTAGCTCAGCGGATAGAGCAACGGATTTCTAATCCGTCGGTCGCAGGTTCGAATCCTGCCGGGCGCGCCCTAACTTCGATCTACCAGGGCGAGGGCATCTGACGATGCTCCAGCTCAAGCCCCGATTACCTGTTTTGTTACCTACTTTGGCGTTCCGGCGTCAGAGGAACGCCGCGACCGCCGACTTGTCGCCCATGAGGTCACGCCCAAGGTACACGCGGGCGGTCATGGCCGGATCGGTGTGACCGAGTTGGTCGGCGATCTTCGCGATCGGCACGCCGGACTGGTCGAGGATTGTCGCGACCGTACGGCGAAGGGTGTGCGGGGTTGCCCAGGGAAACCCGCTGCCGATGAAGATGCGAGCGAGCGCCTTGGCGGAGTTGCTCTGGTCCCACATCCGCTCCGGCTCGTTCAGGTGGTGCGGAGAGCCGAAGACCAACCCCTCGGTACCCAGCCGCTCTGCCCTCGCCTTCAGTCGCTCGGTGAGCCACGACGGAAGGCTCAACCGCCGGTCCGAGCCACGCGTCTTGGTGCCACGCACGTGAACCGTTCCGGCCGCCAGTTCGATGTCATCCCAGCGGACGGCCCTCGCCTCGTTGATCCGGACGCCGGTTCCGGCCATGAAGGCCATCAGGTCGGCTACAGCCTCCCTCTTCCTTCGGGTACGCGGATTGATGGTCTCGGAGATGGTGAGCTTGTCCGCGTACGCGATGACGTGATCGCGCTCCTCCCTCGTGAACGCGCGGGTGGTGTCCCGCTCCCGTGCCTGCGTCTTGGTGACCTGCGACTTGACCGCCCGGAGCTGGCGGAGCGCGTTGGTCGTCAGCGTGCCGTTGTCGATCGCGAACGTGAGGATGCCGGACAACACGCTCCGACTGATCTTCGAGGCTCCGGTGCCGTGCTTGTCCGCCACCGCCTGGAGGAACGCGCGGAGACGCTGCGGATCGTTCGCCTGAGCCAGCGTCAGTCCACAGACGCTTGAACCCGCAACGTCGATGTAGCGGGTGAAGGTCCGGCCATAGTCGAGGATGGTCCGGGTGCTCAGACCGGAGTCGGTACGCCGGATCTGGGCGAGCCACAGCTCTCCTGCCGCCGTCAGCTTCATGCCCGAGGTCATCTCGACGGGACCACGTTCGCGTTCCGCCAGGGCCGCCTCAACGGCCTGGATGGCCGCCCGCTTCGTGGACGCGAACCGGGAGACCTCCTTGACGACGCCGTCGTAGCCCCGGTAATAGCACCGCGCCCGCCAACGCTCCGCGCGGCGAGGGATGGGTGCCTTCTTCCACGTGCCTGCCTCGTCCCGCATCTGCGGACTGGCTTCGACCTCGCCGTGTTCACCGAGGTCAAGGGGTCGCCTGCTCACGCATCACCTTCCATCTCATCCAACTGGGCGTCGATCAGCGCGTCATCCTCCGGAGACCACGCCGGGTTGAGGAGCGTCATCGCCTTGTCGGTCACCCCGCCACCGGCTTCGCCTGGCTTGACCGGGGTGAGCAGGCCCCGCCGTCGCGCTTCCGCTATGCGGTTCGCCCAGGTACCGCTCGCTCCGCCGTGCTGGGCAGCGAGCGTCTTGGCGGGTGTCCGGTCACCGTCCTGGACCAGGAACGAGTACGCGAGGGCAAGCCCGGCGTAAGCCGCATCATCACGGGGTTGTCGTCCACGCGCGTCGTCCAGAAACGCCGCCAGGTACACCGCTGACGCGTCGATCAGGCGGAGACCAGACGATCCGGCACGGCTCCCGAGTTGCGCGCTCAGAGCCTTCCTGGAGGCCGCCAACAGCTCGCCGATCGGCAGCGAGCGGATCGTCTTGCTCGTCATGCCCAGCGTCCCGGACTCGACGGCCTGCCTCACGGCGAACTCGACCGGGCGCCACTCGCCCAGAGCATCGCCTGCGGCTGCCAGCCGGAACGCCACGAGCCATTCCTGGTCGCCGTCGTCGTGACGGTGTACCGCGAACGCCTCTTGCCTGATGTCACCGAGCCAGACGGCTGGCTCCGCGCCCTCTGATGCCATCGCCAACGCCTCGCTCACGCTGGTGGGTGTTATTGTCATGAGCGCAAGGATAGCAGGTTCAAGCCTTAACAGTTATGGCTTGTTGGCACCTTCACGATCACTCGCTAAACTTCGTCGCAGGTCATCCGACCTCACACCGGACCACCCGAAAGAGAGACATCAGATGAAGTCCATCCGCACGTCTGCCGCCGGGAGCCGAACCGCGTGTCACAGCAGCACACCACCCACCTCACGCCGACCCATCTGGCGAAGCGCTGGTCCGTAACCCCTGGACACCTCGCGAACCAGCGGAGCGCCGGCATCGGCCCCGCCTACCTCAAGCTGGGAGGACGCATCCTCTATCGACTCGTTGACATCGAGACATACGAGGAGCGGTCTCTCGTAGGAGCCAGCGCGTGAGCGAGGGGTACAACCGCATCCAGTTCGCCGGTAACGGTCAGTGGGTAGCCGTCTCCCAGAACGAGGCTTACCGATGGGCAGGCGAGGCGGACCAGGAGGCGCTGCACATCCGAGTCGTGTTCGCGGCCCTGGGCCGAATGAACTCGTTGGGACATGCTCAGTTCGGGTTTGGCGAGCTGGCACGACTCATCGGCACCGTCGCCGAAGGCGAGGTCAAGGCGCGCCGACGTGACAGCGTCTCCGCAGCCATCAAGGCTGCCAAGAAGCGGGGCTTCATAGCTCCGGAGTCGAACGCCCGTTGTCTCGTGCTCCGCCACTACGGTTTCCAGAAGTCGACAAAGGATCGATGGCCGTGCCCGGTTCACGACCTCGATTGACCCGAACCGCCAACTTTCTGGCCAAACGTTGGCCCTCAGCACCGACACGATTGGTCTCTAACACCAACTCATAACGCTGTGAGCTGGGGAAACGAAAGCTATTTCTACTCTCTTTCAACGGAGAAAGAAGTCGTGCGGCAGGAGTCTCGGGATACCAGACATCTCGGGGCTCCGCCCCGGCTTGGAGACCAGTCAGCTGTGTACCCCCGGTGGCAGGATCAGACGATCCAGGACTCCATGCGTCCCCATGCAGACCGAGCACAACGGCATGGTCGCGTCGTCGTACACCACGGACGATTCCTCATACGGATGCGCCGGGTACTGGATCGTCTCCACCACGCCCCGACTCTGCAACGTGAAGTGGAAGCAGCTATGCATCCGGCCGTTCGGGTAAGTGCGCGCGATGACAGGCGTGATCATCGGGATCAAGGTCGTCCCTGATCTGCGCAGAGTCGCCACGTCGGGACAAGTCTCCGCGTGCACGAGCACGGCCGGCGGATACTCCCGCTTCTCCGTCATCCTCGGCATCCGTTCGGGAGAGCGGCACCCGCGTCCCAGGCAGCGGCGATGGCCTTCACCGCCGCCTCTTGTGTGAACCTGCCGAGAAGATCACCACTCGTCCCAGGTCGCCGAACGTAAGCGGTCCACTGATCGCCGATGCTGGCGTGGATCCAACCGATGTACTCGCTCTCGCGTTCGACGGAGTATCCGCCCATGACGCTCACCTCGAGGACGACACCGGGCAGGAACTCACGCTTCGTGGGCGGGACTCGGCGTTCCACTGTTCACCTCCTCGCAGGCGAGGCAGGCAAGACTCGTCCCGCAACCGGGACACCAACGGTTCTTGGCCCTCAAGCTGAGTACGCCGCCGACGAACCCGACGACCAGCGAGGCCACGGCCGCTATCAGCACCATGGGTCACACCCCTCATTGGCAACGGGATAGACGCTAGGCAAGCGACGTCTCGCGGGTCCACGATGTTGCGAAAAGTTGCGTCAGGCCAACTCGCTGGCGACTCGGGTGATGAGATCTCTGGCCGACTTCCCGTACAAGGCGACCTGATGCAGGTTCTCGAACATCCGCCCGTACAGCTCGATCTCGCTGGGTTGACTGACCTCGATACTCGCCGTCGGGGTCTCCAACGCCACAAGCTGGTTGTCGAACAGCCAGAAGCCCGCCGACGGCACAGCGCCCCGCTCGACCATCAGGGGAATGATCCCGAGCGCCACGGTCGGCAGGGACATGACGGTCAGCAGACGGTCGAGCTGGTTGGCCTGGGTGTCAGCGTCGCCGAACCAGGTTCGCAACGCCTGCTCTTCCAAGACCACGGCGAATCGTTTGCCCCGCTGGTAGAGGATCCGCTGGCGTTCCATCCTGACGGCGACCGCTTCCTCCAGGTCGTTGGGAGTGTCGAGGAACCGGCTCCAGAACGACAGCATGGCGGCGCAGTAGTCAGGGGTCTGGAAAAGACCGGGGATCACGTTGTGCTCGTAGATCCGGAAGAGGTTCGTCTCCTCGTAGAGGGTGGGAGCGCGTATACCCAGCAACCGCTTCATGCCGGCTCTCGCCTGCCGCCGGAACTCCACGTATGCCGACTCGACAGCTCGCAACGTGGCGAGCAGATCAGGGATCTCAGCGTCCGCGCCACAGGCCCGGCACCAGTCTCGGACATCACCCACGGTGGGCTGCTGAACGCCGTTCTCCAGCTTGCTCACCCGCGTGTAGTGCTGGCCCGTTGCAGCAGCCAGCGCCCGACCTGTGAGTCCAGCCTCTCGGCGGATCTCACGGAGTCGGGCGCCTAGCGCTTGTTGCGCCTGCTTGGCGGAGCTACTTGGGTTCGTAGTCACGATGCGGGATCGCGAGCTTCCACACCGCGTCGAAGGCGGATCGGCAGAGGCGGACATCGGCGGGGTCTGTCGAGGTCTCCATGCCTGCGTTCAAACCGCCACCGGTGTAGAGCAGGAAGACCACGAGCCGGTCATCGAACAGGTAGAAGTCGTTTCCGGGGAGAGCCAGCGACGACACCAGCGATCGGGGAACCCACCGAATATCCTCGCCGGCCTCGACCATCGGGTGGGCGATGCTGAAGCTCCAGCGCTGGTAGTCGCTCAACGGCTCAGAGATCACTCTCGCCCGGCGAACACTCTTGCCAGCGGCGACATGGCTCCGCAACGTGGCGCACCAATCGTCCAGCCAGCTCAGATCATCAGGCTCTTGAGCTGCCCACTTGGCCATGTACGGAATCTCGACCTCAGTGCCGTAGGCGTCGCGCATCTCCAGGTGGTCTGACAACCCCTCAAAGGTGCGGAGCAGGTGATCGAACTCCGACTCATCCAGAGACGCCACGGCCCTCCTCGGTGAAGAACTGGATCATCCTGTCAGGGATCTCGACCACAGACTCTCCCTCCGGGATGTCCATCTCCGCCAGCGCTGCGGGATCGGTCACCACGAAGCCTTGCACCAGCCAGCTCCCCCGGTCAGTCCGGTAGAGCGTCGGCGAGTTCGTCGGGTTGGACTCAGGATCCTTGGCTACGAAGGTTAGGCGCACGGCCATCTCCCTGTCTCGAAGGTTGCGAGGTGTTGCGCGCACCATCATCGTGAGCGCAACGCTACGCACCGTCAAGTTTCGAGAGCTATCGATCACTGCTACACGACGACCCTGAAACCGTGGCAGGTTTCGTGGTGCTATCACACGGCGGTGCCCATTCAAGGCCACAGCGGGTCATACCCCCGGCATCGACAATTTGACCGGACCAGATAACACTTCAATTCGCGCCGATGTCAATTACTAGCGAATCTCCCGGCTTAGCCATCGTAATATTGAGCGAGCCCTGAACGGTGTCGAGGCGAATCGGTTGATCCGTGCCACGTTTCGCAACCTTAGCCTTAAGGTTTTTAAATTTCTTCCAAGTCTTACTGGGTTCGGCCAACACCGCCTCCACGATAGACCGCCAGGCTGGATCATCTAAAGCCAGATTCCGATCAAGAGCAGAAAGCACCTCGGCAGGAAGCGGCAAAACCGGCCGACGGCGCACCTCATCCGGTGCCAGACTTGCGTAGTAGTTGTTTATGGAATACCCACATGGACCTATCAACACCCTCTCATCCACAGATAGCGAAAGACTCGTTAGAGACTCGAATCTAGGAAGGTCGACAAGAAAGAGTTCCAACAGGTCAATTTCGTTGAATACGACGAGGCGAGGATCCTGGGACTGCCGGTATCTATGGCCTACATAGTACCAAAAAGCGGCTGGCGATTGAATAAGATCGGAAATGACCATAAGATCAGCCAACGGAATAATCCACGACGGAGCTGGCTGTTCCACTTCCGGACGAACGCCTCGATAGGTACCAAACGGGTCTACTCGCTCATATGTGATTACAATTCTAGGCAGAAGAGATTCCTCATTGGCTGTTATTGAAATAACTTTCCTTCCGCTCGCAAACACTGGATTTCCAGACAGAATATGACGCGCTGCCCTGTCTGCCTGAAATGACGGCTTGACGACTAGCTCCTCAAACTTGGTAGCCAACCGACCGGGCGCTCCTCGCCGCCCGGCAGCGGTCAAAAGATGCGCTTTACACTCAACCAAGATCGCATCACCTGGCACGACTACGAGACAATCGATATCGGGACGCCCAGGCGCATCGTACTGCGCACTTCTGAAGACCCTGTCCTTGCCGAATAGACGCTGCAAGGTCGACGAAGTAATATTCTCAGTAGCAGTATCTCGCGCCGCGAGATAACGCTTTTTTATTGAATCAAGAGATCGTCGCTGCAACAGGTCGTAAAACCATACATGAGATTCTTGAATCAAAGCCGACGGCATCCAGAGAAAGTACCTTCCACCTTCAAGCCTGACCCCGCTGTAGGTTCGAGCCAAGTTGTCCTGCGCTGGTAACAAAAATTCTGGTTGCTGCCCAGGATTCCAGGATAGGTCACGAAGCGCCGCCTCTAGCATATCGACGCTTAAGCCGAGCTCAGCGCTGAGAGCCGGGGCGTCCACTACAAATAGGCCCGCGGCAAAATTCTTATGTCTTTCAAGCAGTAACGACATTTCTTCGCCATAAACAGCTTGCCCAGACGGCTTAGCCTTCATAAGGTCTGCACGAAAGCCAGGGCGAAATTCGTCCATCCTGCGCTGAAAAATCCGCGCCAACCCGAGTCCTAATTCGGGAATGATGCCTGGGTACCACCCAAGTTCGCGCGTAATATCATTCCGAATCGGCCCGAGTGTCGCGGCAAGAATATCCTTCAGATGGACGGTATACCCCTGCCACCGATCCGTGAGGGCCTCGACCTTGAAAGCTCCTTGAACTCTGGCCGCATACTCAGGTTGATTAGCCCCAACAGTATTGGTAATCAATTCCCATTCGATCAGGAAAATCTCGGCAACCAGATCGAATGCTTCCTGCACATCCCCATCAGATGGAACTGCCGATAGATCGATATTACCGCTTGTTGCAAATGACAGGCCCACGGCATACTGAACCAGTGCATGCACGCCGTGCGTTTCATACCAGTCGCGGAACTCTCCCCCTTGAAACTCGGCACACTCGGCGAATCTACCAAGAATAAAGAGTGGGTTAGCGCTGCGTAAAATTCCTGTCAACTTATTGGCTTGATTTTCCGCCAGTTCACGCAGTCTACGGTCAGAAGCTTCGCCAGGTGCACCAGATCGAAGCTTGACCACCTTGACTTGCATTTCTTTAAGTCGATCAATATTTGCTGGCCAGATCCGCGATCCAACCAACGATCCCACGAATCCAAACTCGTCACGATCGCTCCTCTGGAGCTCCATCCTTGAATTCATAAAAACTCCAAAGGGTACGTGGGACGCGGGCGACTCGCCTGCCCCCAACGGACGATTTGCGACCGACTAGAAGTGGCGCACCAAGGACGCATGATCGAACTGCCAGCATGTCGTATAACCGACGGCATGTTGTCCACGATAGATGGATCCTAGACTCATCCCTAGCTATGAGCGAAACGCACACACCGCTGGGCGCCTTGCGGAGGCTCCTTACAATCTTGCTCTATGGATGCGCTCGCCGACCTGCTCGGCTGGTCTAACACCGAACGCACGGCCGTAGTTATAGCCATGCTCGCTTTAGCTGGCATCGCCTATTCAGCACAATCTGCCTCCGCAGCCAAAAAGCAGGCCAAAAGCGCCAAGGACCAGGCTGACCGAGCCAAGGAGCAAGTCGAGCTCGGCAAGCAACAGGTTGATCTGATGCTTCGGCAGGTCAGTCAGGCAGAAGCTGTTGAGGCTGCGGCTCAACAAGCCAGACGCGAGTCGCTTCAGCCTAATGTCCTCGTAGACATCGCACCTGGCATCAACGACCCCGGCGTGTTCGTGTTGTCCATCGCAAACATCGGAACGTCGATCGCAAGGAACGTTCGCATCAAGGCCCTAGACGAGATGGTCCGGTCGGACGGACTGAAGCTGCACGAGCTGACTGTATTCACCGAGCCGATCTCAGTGATGCCGCCAGGACAAACCCGTCAGTTCTTCTACGACGTCGGCTTCCAACCTTTCCAGGGCAAATCACCGCTGCGGTGTCGCTTCGAGGTCGACTGTGAGGGTCCGTTCGGCGCAGTCGAAACCGCCCACTACGACATCGACCTGACGCCTTACCAGGGTGGGTGGGCCGCTCCGACGACACTTCACTCGGTAGTCGACCAACTCCAGAAGGCGGTGTCGTCGCTGAACTCGATTGGCCGGGCCATCCATCAAGAGGGGAGCGCCACGCGAACGTCGTTCGAGTGCAAGATCGTTCAGTCGACCAGGATGACGGACACCTTCACGACCTGGTTGCCAGCCAGCGAGGTTCTACGCACATCCTCACCGGCTCCAACGAACGACGAGGAAGCCCCCTGACACAGTCAGGGGTACCGGGTTTACCGGGTCTCTGCGTTACCTGGTTTGCTACCCATGATCGGCATCAGCGCCGATGAGTCGACATGATCCCGGCTGACATGACTATCGGCCTACAGGAACATCTTGCCTGCTCATCATGAGGATCGGTGAACCCCGATGATCAAACGTACCCGGCAGGTCTCCTACTCCGTCGGTCGCAGGTTCGAATCCTGCCGGGCGCGCTTCCCGTCTTTTCTGTGCCGGCGCCCGCGTTCCGGCTGATCGAGGCCTCGTCACGCCGGAATTCCTAGCGGCAGCAGATTGGCTTCCCGGCACGAGCTGCCGGACAGGCAGGCGACCAGCGCGGCAACCGCCACCCCGGCGATGACCTCCTCCAGCGCAGCGACGGTGTTCCGGACCGGCAGTCCGGAGCTCCGGTTGTCACGGTCGGCAGTCGGCACTCGTCTCCACCGAAAGCTCACCGAAAGATGCGCGGCTAGGTTGCTCACGATTGATCAACCGGACCGAGAGTGATGCGGCCGGGCACCGGCTAGCGGGGAGATGTCGGGGAGGTCCCATGGGAATGATGGACAGGATCCGTGGCGAATTCATCGACATCGTGGAGTGGCTGGACGACAGCCGCGACACCTTGGTGTGGCGATTCCCGCGCTATCACAACGAGATCAAAATGGGTGCCCGCCTGATAGTGCGCGAGTCGCAGGTGGCGGTCTTCGTGAACGAGGGCACTATCGCGGACGCTTTCGGGCCGGGGATGCACACCCTGCACACGCGGAACCTGCCCGTGCTGTCCACCATCAAGGGCTGGAAGCACGGATTCGAGTCGCCGTTCAAGGCCGAGGTGTATTTCGTCAGCACCCGCCAGTTCACCGACCTGAAGTGGGGAACGCAGAATCCGGTCATCGTCCGGGACCCGGAGTTCGGCATGGTGCGGCTCCGCGCCTACGGCGCCTACGCGCTGCGGATCACCGATGCCCGTCTGCTGCTCAAGGAGCTGGTGGGCACGGACCCCGATTTCCGTACGGAAGAAGTCGCCGACTACCTCCAGCAGCTGATCGTCGGCAGGCTGACCTCCGCGCTGGCCTCCGCGCAGCTGTCCCTGCTCGACCTGGCGGCACACCAGGAAGCCATCGGTACGCAGCTCACCGAGACGCTGGCGGGGCAGGTCGCTCCGCTGGGCCTGCACATCCCGACCGTGATCGTCCGGAACATCTCGGCGCCGCCTGAGGTGGAGCAGGCGCTCGACCGGCGTACGCAGATGGGCATCATCGGCGACATGCAGCGGTATACGGCCTTCCAGACCGCCAACGCCATCGAGGATGCGGCCCGCAATCCCGGGGCCGCTGGGCTGGGGACCGGGCTGGGCGTCGGAATGCTCTTCGGCCAGCGCTTGGGTGGGGCTGTCGAACCAAGTGGCAGCCATCCGCCGCCGCTGCCGGTGGCCCCGCAGTGGTACGTGGGCCGCAACGGCAACCAGGAGGGTCCGTTCGACGCCGGCGCCCTCGCCGCGCGGATCGGCGCCGGCACGGTCACCCGGGAAACGCTGGTGTGGCGGGCTGGCATGGCGCAGTGGGCGCGCGCCGAGGAAGCATCCGAGCTGGCACAGCTGTTCGCCACCATGCCGCCCCCGATGCCGCGATGACCGCCCCGGGAACGCCCGCCGCCGTCTCGTCCAGCTGCTCGTCCTGCGGCGCCGCCATGGAGGTCGACCAGTTCGCGGGCGTCATGCGCTGCCCTTACTGCCGGCGTGAGGTGCCCCTGCCGGCTTCGCAGCCGGACCCGAGTGCCTGGCCCTTTGGCATGGATGACGCGGGCCTGCCGCAGATCACCGTCACCCAGACGTTCACCCAGGTACCCGTGTCCACAGGCCGAAAGCTGTTCGTGGTCGCCGTCGCCCTGGTCGCTCTGCTTGCGGTCGGCGCCGTCCTGATCCCGGTCTTCTCGCTTTCCTCGTTCGGCCTTTTCGGTGGTACGGAAGAGGTCGAGGTCGGCGAGACGGCGACGTTCGATCCGTTCGAGGCGACGGTGCATAGCATCGACTGCTCCCGGTCGGAGATCACCAAGCCCGGGTCACCGGCGACCGAAACCACGACCGCGAAGGCCAAGGGCAAATTCTGCGTGGTCTCCTTCACGGTGAAAAACGTCGGCGAGAAGACCGACAGCTATCGCTCCTACTCCCTCGAGGCCACCAGCCCCACAGAGCGGGTGCTAGACCGGAACAGCACCGCCGAGGAGTACGTGAACCGGGTCAGGAACCTCGACGAGCCGCTCGATCCCGGAAAGAGCGTCGATCAGCTGCTGGTTTTCGACGTACCGACCGACACCTCTCTGGCCCGCCTGAAGATCTGCGACGACATCTTCAACAACACCGTCATCAAGGTGCGGTTCGACTCCTGACCGGCCCGATCACCGGGCAGGTTCAGCACATGGTGGGATCAAGTCCGGCGAACGCCTCCACCCGATACTCCGGCAGCGCCGATGGGGAAGCAGAAAAGGAGATGGTCAATCGCGCTTGGAAACCGCCTGCCTCTTTCACGAGGCAGGAGATTCCGCGCTCAAATGCCAGGGCTGGAGGGACCGATGGCGGAACCACCGTCGACGCGTTACGCCAGCCGTCGTTCGTCATTGCTGACCAGTAGAACGAGCGGATCGTCGGCTCGTTGAGCGGACTGCGGTAGCGACGGCCCGCGTACGACGTGATGTCGTCGCCTGAGTTGTCAGTGCCGCAGCCGGAGTATTCCTCGGCCAGTTCCGCCGAGACGGGATGCGTCTTCAGGATCGCCAGTGCGGCCAGGGTGGCGACCTCCTGTTCCTGGCGATCGGAGCAGCCGTGCTGGCCGGGAGGTTCACTACTGACGACCCAAGCGATCGCGAGGGCAAGGACGACAATCGCAGCCCCTGCGGCAATGCGGAGCAGTGGAGGTTTAGCCACGGGGCAACCTTATGAGGCCGCAGCTCTTTTGCAACCGACTAGCTTCCGTTTCGGCTACGGGCAGGATCAAGGCTGGGCGGGTCATCCACGAGGGCGGGGGAATTTCGAGCATGTATCTCACCTGGGCAGATATCGCACAGACCGTGATGGCCGGGCTGGCCGGCATGCTGGGCGTCTACCTCATCGAGGAAGCCTTGCGTGTCCTGCGCAAGCGCGGCATCTCCCCCACCCGCTGGGCGTATGACCGCGCATTCCTGACCCCGCGCCGGAACCGCTAACGGGCCACCCCGGCACGGATGGCCCGCAACAACACCGGGATCAGGAGTACGGGTTGGTGGTCTTCTTGGCCCCGGGCAGCGTGTAGGTCAGCCCCACCTCCGGCACTTTCCAGCCGGCAATGGTGTTCTGCTTCGGGGTGCCTTTCATCTGTTTGAGGATCTCCTGCACATAACCGAAGACCGTCTTGCCGTCGACATCGCCGTAGGTTTTGGCCGTGATCGGGCTGGGCGCGAGCGCGGAACCGTTCTTGGGGATGTCGATCAGGGTTTTGGGTTCGGTGCCGTCGGGCCGGAAGTCGCCATTCACGAGGCGGTCGCTGATCGTGTAGGTGATGGTTTTTCCCTTGAGGGTCCGGGCGACCTTCACACACCCGACGATGTCTTGCGGTTTGACTTCGGTCACCGCGACTTCCTTGGCGTACGCGAGGTGCGGCGCGAGCACGGTCTGGAGTTTCCAGATGTCCAGCCACTGGTTGACGCGGCACAGATAGATGTACGGCGTCTTGGCGATGGACTCGTCTTCCTTCACCGGGTCGTACGGGAACAGCGCGCAGATGTTGAAGTCGAGGGCGAGGGACACGGCGCAGTCGGTGTCCATGTCCACATTGCCCAGTCGGAGGGCGACGCCGGGTTCGACTCCGGTGGCGAGGGTTCCGGTAGGCGGGTACTTTTCGGTCGCCTTCTTGCGGGGCGTGAAGCCGCTGATGAAGATCTCGGCCGGCGGTCGGCCGTCGCTGCGGTAGGCGAGCGCGAAGCTCCCGTCGGTTCCCGCGGCGAACGTACGCATCTCATCGTTGCCGAGCACCGCCGTACCCATGATGTCGAACTTGAGTCCGGAGTCTTTGGTCGGCTTGGGCGAAGGCACGTAGTAGGACGTCATGCCGACCAGCCTCTAACCGCTACGCTCCGGATACAACGGACTGCGCAGCGTCCGCTACAACGTACTAACGGGTGCAGAAGGCCCTAACACCAGGCGGGGAGTGGGGACTTCGCGGTGGACCGGGCCGTCGACCGCCGCCATGGCGAGCCCAATGCCGAAGAACAGCACCGAGAGGTTCATGTCGGTAAAGCCGTAGAACGGCATGACCACCAGGGCGATGACCGGGAGCACGCTGAGCCACTTGCCGGGCGTACTGACCGCCGCGGAGAGCCGCCGGGCAACCAGCACGAAGAGCAACACGAAGACCAGCAGGGCCGGGATGCCGTGGCTGTACATCATCAGCCAGAGCTGGCCCTGGGTGCCCAACGGCTCGGCGGCGTGGGTGGTGTCGACCATCCGCGGCCCGCCGTACCCGAGCAGCGGCGCCCGGGTGACCGCCTCGAATGTCTGCCAGTACAGGTCGGCCCGGTCGCTGGTCGAGTCGGTGTTCTGCACCCGGTTGGTGATCAGGTCGGTGACCGGGATGACCAGCGTGAACACCCAGCCGAGCAGGCCTACGGCGGCGATGGAGGCGATGACCCGGATGTCGCCGCGCAGCAGGGCACGCAGCCCGAGGTAAACCAGGCCCGCGCCGAGGCCGATGAACATGCCGCGGTTGAGCGTCAGGAACGCCGGGACCAGCGCCAACGGCAGCGAAACGAGCACAACCTTGCGGAGGAGACCTGCGCGGACGGAGCTGAGGAAAGCAACCACGCAAGGCACGAGGATCGCAAACCCCATACCCCAATTGTTCGTGTACGGGTACGGCGCCGCAGTCCGGAAGTACGGGTTACGGCTGGCCGGGTTGAACTCGGTGGCATGCACGTGGGTGAGCGCCTGCACAATGCGGTCGCTCGAGATGCTGCCCGGTAGCAGCAGTTCCACCGGCGTGGTGAGCGCGAACCGGGGCGCGAACACGCCGATCCAGCCCAGGGCGACCATCGCGAGCCAGAACAGCATCAGCGGCTGGAACAGTTTGGCCCAGTTCACCCCGGCCCGTACGGCGTTGTAGACGTAGAGGTAGACCAGGAACGCCGCGAGGACGAAGCCGAGGCGTAGGCCGTACATGAAGAAGCCGGTGATCTTCTCCATCCGGGTCGCGCTGACCACGACCAGTCCGATGAGGACGAGCCACAGCCCGAATCCGGTCGGCAGCACGATGCGGCCGCGCAGCAGCATGACCACGCCGAGCACGAGCCCGAGGATCGGCCAGAAGAGGTAGAGACCGCCCAGGACCCACCAGAACGGGACCATGCCGAACATCAGGTAGAGCGGCCAGAGCGGCAGGGCGGGCATCGGCACATCGTAGGAGCGCCGACGGGCTCCCGTCCCTACGCAGAACATCCGCCGATCCCCGGCAAACGGGTGAGTGGCCGCCCGTGATCGCAGCATCCGCGCAGCGTGGCTGGCCTGATCCACTCCCAGGCACGGAAACCGCCGCGGGCCGTTCGGGTGGGCGCCGTCCGCCCCGCCGTAGGCGCCGCGGGTGCTCGGGGCGCAGCCGGGATCGGCAGGCGCCGCCCGTTATTCGGCGCTGCCGGGGTCTGGCGGGAAGGGGTGTGCGGCCTCGCGTACCCGGGCTTGGCGGGCCGCATGGCGTTCCACCAAGCCGTGCGCACGCCGTTGTTGGCGGTCGCGCCGGGCTGCCGCGGCAGCGACCCGGCGGCGTAGGGATTCCTCCGCGCGCGCCTGCAGTCGCTGCCGCCAAGCCGGGTCGTGCGTCATTTGCGGTTGTAGAGCCGCATGGTGAGCGGGCCGAAGATCGCTACGAGAACACCGCTGGCGACCAGAACCCACAGGATCTCGCCGCTGCTCCAGTCGCCGGCCATCAGCGAGCGGACCGCCGCCACCAGGTGAGTGATCGGGTTGACCTTCACGAAGGCCTGGAGCCAGCCCGGCATCGTGCCCGGGTCGACGAAGACGTTGCTGAGGAAGGTCATCGGGAACAGCACGAGCATGCTCACGCCCATGACCGACTTCTCCGACCGCAGGAACAGGCCGAACAGCGTCCAGATCCAGGAGAACGCGAACGAGAAGACAACCAGCAGGCCGACGCCCGCCACCACGCCGGCGAAGCCGCCCGCTGGGCGGAAGCCGAGCACCAGACCGACGATCATGATGGTGGTAGCGGCGAGGACGTAGCGCAGGAGATCGCCGAAGATCATGCCGACCAGGGCTGCGGGACGCCACACCGGCAGCGTGCGGAAGCGGTCGAAAACCCCCTTCTCGATGTCGGTGTTGAGTCCCACACCGGTATACATCGTGATCATCACGACGCTGGTGACCATGATGCCGGGCAGCAGGTATTGCAGGTATTCCTTCGTTGAACCGGCCAGCGCACCACCGAACAGGTAGGTGAACATCAGCGTCATGATGATCGGGAATGCCGTCACATCGAACAGCTGCTCGGGCACGTGCTTGATCTTCAGCATCGCCCGCCAGCCGAAGGTGAGCGACGCGGCCAGCGCACCGGGCCGGGCCGGACGCTGCTCGCGGGTCAGCACGGCGGCCAGCGTTTCCGCTGAGGGCGTGTAGGTGGAGGTCGGCTCGGTCGTTGCGGTGGTCACTGGTGGACCCTCCTCTCTACGGGACTTGAGAAGGTGCCCGTGGTTAGATGCCGGTGAGAGCCGGGGTGACGGCCCGTGGTGGTCG
>NZ_JBITBX010000020.1:0-68735 GCF_044452725.1 Actinoplanes sp. NPDC051859
TACCAACGTGCTGTGGGCCCTCATCCGCGACAACCGCACCTGGCAGGACGAACCCCCCACCATCACGGCTTGACACGCTCATTGAGAGTCCTTTCTGGACGCGGACATGCTAATGGTCGGCGCGGGTGGTGTCGTGTCGGATTGCCGACCTTGCTGGCCGATGTGGCCGAAGGTTGGCGCCCGCGCTGGCCGACAGTCGTAACGGACGGCAGCCGAACGTATCGGATTGCGCTTCGGTGCCGCGGAATTCCGTCAGGGATCTGGCGGCGGACCGGCAAGGTCGATAGCTTGCCATCGATCGGCGGCTGCGTTTGCTCCATGGTGCACCGTCGACTCAGCACGAGCGCGTTCCCGCATTTCCGGCGAAGCTCAAGCTTCCCCTACGAAACGGATTTTCTGTGCGTGACGTACCGATCGGAATAGCTGTGGTGGGGGCCGGCTATTGGGGTCCGAACCTGGTCCGCAATTTCCAGTCCACTCCCGCCTTCCGGTTGCGCTGGCTCTGCGACCTCGACGTGGAGCGGGCCCGGCGGGTGCTGGGGGACTACTCCACCGTGCGGGTCTCCGCCGAGCTGGACGAAGTCCTCGCGGACCCGGACGTGCACGCCGTCGCCATTGCCACCCCGGCGGGCACCCATCTGCCGGTCGCGATGGCCGCGCTGCGGGCCGGCAAGCACGTGCTGGTCGAGAAGCCACTCGCCGCCACACGGGAAGAAGGCCGCCGGCTCGTCGAGGAGGCGGACCGGCGCGGCCTGACGCTGATGTGCGACCACACCTACTGCTACACCCCGGCGGTGCTGCGGATCCGCGAGCTGCTGCATTCCGGTGAGCTGGGAGAATTGCACTTCCTGGATTCCGTACGGATCAATCTCGGTCTGGTGCAGCGCGACATTGACGTGGTCTGGGACCTGGCCCCGCACGACCTGTCCATTCTCGATTTCGTGCTGCCGCCGGGGGTGACACCGGTGGCCGTCGCCGCGCACGGCGCCGACGGAATTGGTGCTGGCCGGTCCTGCGTGGCCTATCTGACGCTGCGGCTCAACACGGGAGCGATCGCGCACATTCACGTCAACTGGCTGTCGCCGGTGAAGGTGCGGACGGCCATCTTCGGCGGCTCGAAACGCACCCTGGTCTTCGATGACCTCAACCCGAGTCAGCGGCTCGCCATCTATGACCGAGGTGTCGATGTGGCGTCTCCGGAGGAGCTCGGCGACGAACAGCGTCGCGACATCCTGGTCTCCTACCGGTCCGGAGACATGGTCGCGCCCGCGCTGACCGAACGAGAAGCGCTGCGGACGATGGTGGACGAGTATGCCCGCGCCATTACCACGGGCACGCCCGCGCTGACCGATGGGCGGTCCGGGCTGCGGGTGCTGGAAATCCTCCAGGCGGCCTCGCGCAGCCTGGCACAGGGCGGAACGATGGTCGAGCTCGACGAGAGGCGCATGGCGTGACGGGTGTGGACATCGAGGGCGCACGGGTCCTCGTCACCGGCGGGGCGGGCACGATCGGCTCGCACGTCGTCGACGAGCTGGTCCGCGGCGGGGCGGCGGAGATCGTCGTTCTCGACAACTTCGTGCGGGGCCGGCGGGAAAATCTGGCCTGGGGCACGGCCAACGGTCCGGTCCGGCTGGTCGAGGGGGACATTCGAGACCGCGATTTGGTACGCGAGACGACCGCCGGCAAGGACCTCGTCTTCCACCTGGCCGCCATCCGCATCACCCAGTGCGCGGAGGATCCCCGGCTCGCCAACGAGGTGCTGGTGGACGGCACCTTCAACGTGGTCGAGGCGGCCGCAGCCGAGAATGTCCGCAAAGTCATCGCGTCCTCCTCGGCCTCGGTGTACGGCCTGGCCGAGGAGTTCCCCACCCCGGAGCGGCACCACCCGTACCACAACGACACCTTCTATGGCGCGGCCAAGGCGTTCAACGAGGCCACGCTGCGCAGCTTCCACAGCATGTCCGGCCTGGACTATGTCGCCCTCCGTTACTTCAATGTGTACGGCCCCCGGATGGACATCCACGGCTTGTACACCGAGGTGCTGATCCGCTGGATGGAACGCATCGAGGCGGGCACTGCGCCGCTGATTCTCGGCGACGGCCTGCAGACGATGGACTTCGTCCATGTCGCGGACATTGCCCGCGCGAACATCCTGGCCGCCCGGGCTGACGTGACCGACAAGGTGTTCAACGTCGCCAGTGGCACCGAGACCAGCCTCAAGGAGCTGGCGTGGGCGCTGAGCGAGGTCATGAAGTCGGATCTGGCCCCGGAACACGGCCCGCCGCGTGCGGTCAACGGGGTCACCCGCCGCCTGGCCGACACCGAGGCGGCAGCGCGTGAGCTGGGCTTCCGTGCCGAGCTGGAACTGCGGGACGGCTTGCAAGGCTTGGTGGACTGGTGGCGGGCGTCGCGATGAGCGTACGCAGGATTCCGGTCATGATTCCCCAGCTCGGCGAGGAGGAAGCGCAGGCCGCGGCGGAGGCCGTCCGGTCCGGGTGGGTGGCGCAGGGTCCACGCGTGGCCCGCTTCGAGCAGGACTTCGCGGCAACCGTCGGCGCCGGGCACGGTGTGGCGGTCAGCTCCTGCACCACAGCGCTGCACCTGGCGCTGGTGCTGCTGGACGTGGGGCCCGGCGACGAGGTCGTCGTGCCGTCGCTGTCGTTCATCGCCACCGCCAACGCGGTCCGCTACGTCGGTGCGACACCGGTCTTCGCCGACGTCGACCTGGACACCGGGAACCTCACCGTGGAGACCATCGACGCTGTTCGCACCGCGCGGACCCGGGCGGTGATCGCTGTGCACCAGGGCGGCGTGCCGTTCGACACCGCGGGGCTCCGCAAGGCCGCGGACGGGTGGGGTGTCGGCTTGGTCGAGGACGCGGCATGTGCGGCCGGGTCGACCGCCTACGGGCAGCCGGCCGGCGCCGGTGCCGCGATCGCGGCCTGGTCCTTCCATCCGCGCAAGCTGATCACCACCGGTGAGGGCGGCATGGTCACCCTCGACGATGCCGAGGGGGCGGCGCGGCTGCGCCGGCTGCGGGAGCATGGCATGAACGTCTCGGCAGCCGACCGGCATGCCAGCGCCCAGCCGGTGCTGGAGGCCTACCTGGAGACCGCGTACAACTACCGGATGACCGACATTCAGGCGGCGGTGGGCCTGGTGCAACTCGGTCGCCTGCCCGGCCTGGTGGCCCAGCGCCGCGCACTCGCCGCCCGCTACCACGAGCTGCTGGCTGACATCGACGGCCTGGTGCCGGTGCGTGATCCGGCCTATGGGCAGACCAACTATCAGTCGTTCTGGGTGCTGCTGAATCCCTCCTACGGTGTGAGCCGCGACGAGGCACTGGCCGAGTTGGCCGGCCGCGGGGTGTCCGCCCGGCGCGGGATCATGGCCGCCCACCTCGAGCCGGCGTACGCGGATATGACGCCCGGGCCGCTGCCGGTGACCGAGCGGCTGACTCGCGATTCGTTGATCCTGCCGTTGCACCATGCGCTGAGCGCCGACGACCAGGACTTCATCGTGGGCATCCTGCGCGAGCTGAGCGGCCGGTGAGGGACCTCGTCATCGTGGGCGCGGGTGGTTTCGCCCGGGAGACGGCTGCGGCCGCGGCTGCCAGTTGGCGGGTCCGGGGATTCGTCGACGACGATGTCGCACTGCACGGCACTGTTCGTTCTGGGCTCCCGGTCCTCGGCGCCATCGACAGTGTGCTGCGGCTGCCCGACCCGGCAATCGTGGTGTGCGTCGGCAATCCGCGGGCCTATGACGTGCGGCGGCGCATCGTGGCGCGCCTCGGACTGGGCGCCGACCGGTACGCCACGGTCGTGCACCCGGCCGTGGAGATCGGCGCCGGCAGCGTGGTGGGTCCGGGCAGCGTGCTGCTGGCCGGGGTCGTCCTGACCGCCGACGTCACCGTGGGGGCACACGTGGCGGTCATGCCCCAGGTGGTGCTGACTCACGACGACCGGGTGGCCGACTATGCCACCGTGGCCTCCGGGGTCCGGCTGGGCGGTGGCGTGGTGGTGGAATCCGGTGCCTATGTGGGCGCCGGAGCGCTCGTCCGGGAGGGCTGCACGGTGGGTGCCCGGTCGCTCATCGGTATGGGGTCCGTCGTGCTCGGCGATGTGCCCGCGGACCAGATCTGGGCCGGCAACCCGGCCCGCAAGCTCCGTGACGCGGACGTCACGGTCGCGTCGAGGAGTTGACATCCATGAACCGCATTCCGCTCGTCGACCTGGCTGCCGCCCACGCGGAAGTGGCCGAAGAGGTCGAGGCCGGCTTCAAGCGCATCCTCGCCGAGACCGCGTTCGTCGGCGGTGCCGAGGTGGCCGCATTCGAGCAGGAGTACGCCGCGTTCTCCGGTGTGGAGCACTGCGTGGGCGTGGCTAACGGCACCGACGCCCTCGAACTCGCCTTGCGTGCCGTCGGGGTCGGCCCGGGCGCCGAGGTGATCCTGCCCGCCAACACCTTCATCGCCACCGCCGAGGCGGTGGCCCGCGCCGGTGCTCGCGTGGTGCTGGTCGACTGCATGCCGGACACCTACCTGATCGACGTCGAGGCTGCACTCGCTGCGGTGACGCCGGCAACCCGAGCCATCGTCCCCGTCCATCTGTACGGCCAGCTGGCCCCGGTGGAGTTGCTGCGTGCAGGCCTGCAAGGTCGCGACGTGGCGATCGTCGAGGACGCCGCGCAGTGCCAGGGGGCTACCCGGCACGGCCGCGCTGCCGGTGTGGACGGCATTGCCGCGACAAGCTTCTACCCGGGTAAGAATCTCGGCGCCTACGGTGATGCCGGTGCGGTGGTCACCGCTTCGCCGGAGCTTGCCACCACCGTCCGCACGCTGGGCAGCCACGGCGGTCTCACCAAGTACGTGCACGATCTGGTGGGGATGAACAGTCGGCTCGATGGCTTGCAGGCGGTGGTGCTGCGCGCGAAGCTCGCCCGGCTGGCAGCCTGGAACGAGCGACGTCGCCGTGCCGCAGCCCGTTACACCGAGCTGCTCGCGGGGCTCGAAGTGGTGCGGCCGGAGACGCTCGATGGCAATGACCATGTCTGGCACATCTACTGTGTCCGGATTCCGGGCCGGCGGGATGCGGTGCTGTCCCAACTCCACGCAGCCGGGATCGGCGCGGCGATCCATTACCCGGTGCCGGTGCACCGGACCGGCGCATTCGCCGACATTGGTGGGTCATTTCCGAATGCCGAGGCGGCAGCGCCCGAACTGCTGTCCCTGCCCATCTATCCGCAGATCACCGCGGCGCAGCAGGACGCGGTGGTAGCAGCCCTGGCCGAGGCGCTGCGCTGAGGCGACGATCTTCGCCCGGTCCTGGCCTATCGGTGGAGGACCGGCGATCCTGCGGAGTCTTATCGTCGGCTGTGGACTCTGAGCGGTCGCTTTCGGCCGCGCACCATTCGCAACAACTGCCGGAATTAGTGAAATCGCACCCTCCGATTGGCGGAGGAAGAGGATTCCTCAGCGGAGAGGCGCGGCAACAATGCAAAGCTTAGGCGGACGAGCGCGGCGGACCGTCGCGCGGATTGCCATCGGCGCGGTGCTCGTGGCCGGCGCCACCGCCAGCCTCTCCGGGTCCGCAGCCGCGGCCACCTGCTCACCCAACCCCGTGGTGTGCGAGAACGCCAAGCCCGGCACCGCCCCGGACGTCTGGCAGATCACCGGCGCCGGCGACGAGACGCTGCAGGGCTTCGCGACGGACATGAGCGTCAACGCCGGCAGCACAGTGAGTTTCAAGGTACGGGCCGAGCACGCCTACACCATCGACATTTACCGGCTCGGCTACTACGGCGGCAATGGCGCCCGGAAAGTGACGTCGCTGACCGGCACATTCCCCGCGCAGAACCAGAACACTGCGTGCGTGACCGACGTGCCGACCCAGATCTACGACTGCGGCACCTGGGGTGTGTCGGCCAGTTGGCCGGTGCCCGCGACGGCAGTCTCCGGCGTCTACTTCGCGCTGCTGACCCGTACGGACGACGGCGGCTCGAGTCACGTCACGTTCGTGGTGCGCGACGACACCAGCACGTCCGATGTGCTGTTCAAGACCTCGGACGCCACGTGGCAGGCGTACAACACCTATGGCGGTGCGAATTTCTATGCCGGGCCGAACGGCAGGGCCACCAAGATCAGCTACAACCGGCCGTTCGCCACGCGGGGCGCTTTCGACGGACGCGACTTCCTGTTCAGCACCGAATATCCGACCATCCGCTTCCTGGAGCGCAACGGGTACGACGTCACGTACACCACCGACGTCGACGGCGACCGCCGCGGCGGCCTGATCGAGAACCACAAGGTGTTCCTGTCCGTGGGGCACGACGAATACTGGTCGGGACCGCAGCGCACCGCGGTGGAGGCGGCGCGGGACGCGGGCACCAGCCTCGCCTTCCTCAGCGGCAACGAGGTCTACTGGAAGACCCGGTGGGAGAACAGCAAGGACGGCGCCAACATCGGCCACCGCACGCTGGTCTGCTACAAGGAAACCTGGGACAGCCGCAAGAGCGACCCCACCACCGAATGGACCGGCACCTGGCGTGACCCGCGGTTCAGTCCGCCGTCCAACGGCGGCCGCCCGGAAAACGCGCTGACCGGCACCGCCTTCAAGGCCAACAGCACCGACCTGACCATGCAGGTCCCCGCAGCTCAGGGCAGGAACCGCTTCTGGCGCAACACCACGGTCGCGACGCTGCCGGCCGGATCCACAGCGACCCTCGCCCCGCACACGGTCGGGTACGAGTCGGACGAGGATCTGGACAACGGTTTCCGGCCGGCCGGGCTGATCCGGCTGTCGACCACCACCGGCGACACCCCGGAGTACCTCCGCGACTTCGGCGAGGTCGTCACGCCCGGAACGACGACCCACCACATGACGCTCTACAAGGCGCCCAGCGGCGCCCTGGTCTTCGGCGCCGGCACCGTGCAGTACGCCTGGGGCCTCGACGCCGACCACGACAGCTCGTACGACCCGGTCCCCGCCGACCTGCGCATGCAACAAGCCACGCTGAACCTGCTGGCGGACATGCGCGTCCAGCCGGCGACCCGGATGAGTGGGCTCGTTGCGGCCTCCGCCTCCACGGATAGCACCGGGCCGGTCGTGACCATCACCGCGCCTGCCTCGGGCGCCTCCGCGGCGAACGGCGCGCGGATCACCGTCTCGGGCACCGCGACCGACGCCGGGGGAGTGGTTGCCGGCGTGGAGGTGTCGCTGGACAACGGCGCCACCTGGCATCCGGCCACCGGGACCACGAGTTGGTCGTACAGCGGCGTGGTGACCGGTGACGGCGCAGCGGCGATCAAGGTGCGGGCCGCCGACGACAGCGCGAATATCGGCAGCGCCGCCACGCGAAATCTCGCGCTGACCGGCTCGACCAGCCTGTTCGGCCAGCAGGTGCCCGGCACTCCGGCGTCCGGCGACACCTCCGCGGCCGAACTGGGCATCAAGGTGATCCCGCAGACCGACGGCTTCATCAAGGGCATCCGCTTCTACAAGGGCACCGGAAACACGGGAACGCACACGGGCAGCCTCTGGTCGGAGAACGGTGACCTGCTCGCCGGGGGAACGTTCACCGGTGAGACGGCAACCGGTTGGCAGACCCTGGTGCTCTCACCCGCCGTGCCGGTCGTCGCGGGCACCACCTACGTCGCGTCATACAGCGCACCCAACGGGCGGTACGCCGCGGATCCGTGGACACTCGCCTACCACCCGTTGGTGGCGGCGCCGCTGAGCGCTCCCCGCAGTCAGGACTCGGGCGGTAACGGCGTGTACGGAGCGCCGGGTGACTTCCCGGTGCGTTCCTACAACGCCACCAACTACTACGTTGACGTGCTGTTCGACTCCTCGGCGTTGACGGTGCCCACCGTCCTGTCGGTGACGCCGACGCCGAACGCCGTCTACCTGCCGGTTTCGGCGCAGCCGACCGCGTCCTTCAGCAAGCCGATCAACCCGGCCACGGTGCAGTTCACCGTCACCGGTGCTGGAAACGTCGCGGTCGCCGGGTCCACGTCCTACGACGGTCCGTCGCGGACGGCCCGGTTCGCGCCCACCAACCCGCTCGCGCCGGGGCAGAAGTTCACGGCCTCGGTGACCGCGTCGGACACGAACGGCAACGCGATGGCGGCGCCGCAGGTCTGGACGTTCACCACCGACCCGGCATCGACCACGGTCAGTAAGCTCTTCTCCGCGGTCGACACACCCGCGTCACCCGCGGTGAAGGACTCGCGTGCCACCACGCTGGGCGTGCGCTTCACCCCGAACAGCAACGGCTCGGTGATCGGCGTGCGCTTCTACAAGGGCACCGGCAACGGCGGGTCGCACGTTGGCAGCGTCTGGTCCTCGACCGGCACCCGGCTGGCCTCGGCAACGTTCGTAGCCGAGTCCGCGAGCGGCTGGCAGACCGTGTACTTCGCCGAGCCGGTGCAGGTCACCAAGGGTTCGACCTACGTGGCGTCGTACTTCGCCCCGCGCGGCAACTACGCGGCGAGCGGCGGTTTCTTCACCTCCCGATGGACCAACGGCCCGCTGAGCGCGCCCGCCGGAAACAACGGCGTCTACGTGTACGGGTCAGACGCCTTCCCGACGAGTTCGTTCGGCAACACGAACTACTGGGTCGACCCGTTGTTCGTCGCCGCGCCCACCGAGCCGCAGCCGCCCCAGCCGCCGCTGCCTCCCGGTGCGATCACCGTCTTTCCTGCCTCGGCAACGCCGGTCAACCCGCAATGGAACGACCCGTCGGCCATCGAGGTGGGCATGGCCTTCACCTCGGACGTCGCGGGTGCGGTCCACGGCGTGCGGTACTACAAGGGGTCGGACAACAGCGGCACCCACACCGGTTCGCTCTGGTCGACGGCAGGTGTGCTGCTAGCCACCGGAACCTTCGTCAGCGAGACCGACTCCGGTTGGCAGACCATGCTGTTCTCCACCCCGGTAGCCATCACGCCAGGCACGACCTACGTGGTGTCGTACGCCATGACAGACGGTCACTATGCGGTCGACCTGAACGGGCTCTCGTCGGGGGCACACCACGCCCCGCTGCACGTGCCAGCGCAGGGTGGCCGGTTCAAGTACGGCGCCGGCTTCCCATCCGGGACGACGAGCCATCATTTCTGGGTCGACCCGGTATTCATCCCGGCCGCTGGGTGACCGCCACCGGGTAGCGGTGTCGGCTGTCCGATTCAATCGATCCCGATGACGGATGGCTGCCGCCGACGATCAACGCTAGTCTCGGCCGTGATTCCTGGAGGGACGGTCGGTCGTGTGCGCTCGACGCGCGTGGCACGACGGTGTCCTCCAGGAAGGCGCAACCGGCAGAGGAGAACGGCATGGACTTCTGGGACCTCACCAAACTCCTGGTCCGCCGCTGGTATATCTCGGTGACACTGCTGCTGGTGACGTTCGGGGCCACGGCATACGCCGCGGTCGCGATCAAACCCGACTACGCGATCACCGCGTACGTGCAGCTGATCCCACCGACGGCGGTGTCCGATCCGGAGAAGGCGGAGAAGGCGCAGAACCCGTGGCTGGCCCTCGGCATCACCTCGCTGAGCAACGCCGCCATGGTGGCTACCCAGGACCAGACGTTCCTCGACACCCTGAAGGTCCAGGACGAGAGCGCGAGTTTCGAGATCACCATCGGAGACCGCAACCCGGTGGCTATCGTGGAGGTCATCGCGCCGACCCTGGACCAGGCGGTTTCCGCTACGGCGCTGATCACCAGCCACTACGAGCAGTCTGTGGCGGCGCTCCAGCAGCAGTACGGCGTCAAGTCGGCCGACATGATCACCGCGTACCGGCTCGACAAGGGTGAGAACGTCAAACGGCCGGGCGGCAAGGTCAAACGGGCGGTGGTCGTGGTGTTCGCCATCGGCATCCTGCTCACCGGTGGGGTGACCATCATGGTCGATGCCTTGCTGCGTCGGCGGCGCCGGTCCCGGCACGCGGCCGCCGAGTCCACGGCGGAGCCGTCAACCGAGCAGCCGGTGCAGACCACCGATGACGGCGTGCCGCTCATGGTCCGTCAGCGCTCCCATCCGGACGTCGGACCACCCCGGAACTTCCAGGAGCCGGCGGAATGGGAGAAGACCGCGCAGCTGCAGCAGTTCCTCCAAGACCCGGAGCGGGTGAGCGACCGGGACCGCAAGCACGCCTCGACCGGCAACGGACGCAACGGCGGCACCGTCGTGATCTCGTCCACCACGGCGTCGGACGCGACCATCCTCCTGCCTCGTACACCCCGCGCAGGTGAGCCGGGGGCGCCCGACGACCGCGGCAGATGACCGTGCCCGCGCCGGCCTTCCACGCCGCGGACCTCGAACCGGCGCGCTTCGCCGAGCAGACCTATGCGACCCGGCGCCGACGGGTGCGCGTGGATGCGGCCCTGGCCTTCGGGCTGGTGATCTGCCTCCTCACCCTGATTCCGTCCCGGCTGATCATTCCCGGCACCTCCGCCGACGTCGGCCGGCCCGGCACCGTGCTCTGCACCGTGATGTTCTTCTGGTGGGTCGGCACCCGAGGCAACCCCCGACTCGCGATGCCGGGGCCACAGCCGGTGCGCTGGGCGGTGCTGCTCTACCTGCTGTCGCTGCTGGCGTCGTACGTGATCGGATTCGAACGCGGCCTGACCCCGCTCGAAGCGAATGCGGCGGACCGGGCGTTGCTGGCCGGTGGCGCGGCCTTCATCGGCGCGATCCTGGTGGCGGCGGATGGGCTGTCCCACTGGGACCGGCTTCGCGTCGCGTTGCAGGTGTTCGTCTGGTGCTGCGTGTACATGTCGTTCATCGGCCTGCTGCAGAAGGTGCTGCCGGTCAACATCGTCGAATACATGACGGTGCCGGGATTGTCCAACCTCGGGATTCCCGGCTATCAGGAGCGCGGCGGTGGCCTGCGGGTAGCGGGCACGACCACGCACTATCTGGAGCTTGCCGCCACCCTGTCGCTGGCTCTGCCGATCGCCATCCACTTCGCCAAGTTCGCCGCCTCCGTGCGCAGCCGGCGGTGGTTCGGTGTCGCCGCTTTCCTCATCGTCGCCGGCATTCTGGTCACCATCTCCCGCACCGGCATCATCTCGGTCGTCATCGCGATCCTGATCCTGATGCCGCTCTGGACCTGGCGGACCCGCTACAACGTGATCGCCATGGGAGTGACGGCGGTGGTCGCGATGTCGGCGGTGCAGCCGTCGACCGTGCGCATGTTCTACGACATTTTCGCCGGGGCCAGCGACGACTCCAGCATCGAGGTCCGCACCGAGCGGTACGCCATGGTCGGCTACTACTTCAGCCAGCGGCCGTGGTGGGGGCGAGGCACCGGCACCTGGGAGCCGCCGATGTACCAGTTCCTGGACAACCAGTGGTTGCGCAGTGCACTCGAGGTCGGCACGGTCGGTGTCATCGTGCTCGCCGTGCTGCACCTGACCGCCATCGTCCTCGCCAGCATCGCTTTCCGCCGGGCATCCAGCCTCGCCGACCGGCACCTGTGCCTGGTGCTGATCTCGACGCAGGTGGTAGCCATGTTCATCGCCTACACGTTCGACTCGCTCACCTACACGACGTATTCGCTCACGCTCGGGATGCTGATCGGGATCTGTGGCGCACTGTGGCGTTTCACCCACCCGTCCCGCGAGGTCCGTACGTCCACACCGCGGTGGTTCGGTACTTAGTCGAGAAATCAGTGATCGGCAAGCATGGATATGACTGTGTCAGCCTTCCCGGCTGATCAGCGCGGCACGATCGCACGCCGGGCGGGCCAGAGACGACTGAACGGCGGAGGAATCCGCCCATCGATATCGGTATCTTGCGAGATGCTTACACGCGAAACGAGGGGGATCCATGAAGGACAGCGCGGCAGCCTCGATCGTGGACCGGCTGATGACCGACGCTCCGGTGTTCCACGCGGGCGGGACCCGCGTCTGGAACGCCCTGCCGGACACGCTGGGACTGCTGGCTGCGCACGTCCGTGCCGGTGACCGGACGATCGAGACGGGCGCGGGCGCGTCCACGGTCATCTTCACGGCGGCCGGCGCGGAGCACACGGCGATCAGTCCGGCCCCCGATGAGCATCAGCGCATCCGGGCCTACTGCGAGAAGATCGGTCTGGACACGAGCCGGCTGTCGTTCCGCGCCGAGACCAGCGACACCGCCCTCCCCGCGCTGGCGCTCGACCGGCCGGTGGACCTTGCCTTCATCGACGGCAAGCACTCCTTCCCGCATCCCACGATCGACTTCCATTACGTGGAGCAGAAGCTGGCGGTCGGCGGCGTGCTCGTCCTGGACGACGTCCCGATGCCGGCCGTCGCGGTCGTCTACGGCTTCATGCAGGGCTCCGCCGACTGGGAGTTGCTCGAGGTGGCCGACCACCGGGCTGCCGCGTTCCGCAAGCTGGCCGAGGCGGACCCGGACGACAACTGGCACCTCCAGCCGTTCAACCGCGGCTACCCCGACTACTCGTTCGCGCCGCTGTCCCAGCGCATCCGGCTGAGCACCCACCACCGGGTGCGGCAGAGCGCGCGCAAACTTCGGGCGCAGCTGCCCGTCGGCCGGCGGCGCGGCACGCCTGGCCGGTGACGACCTCGGAGACCGTGGACGAGCCGCTCGGCAAGGTGGTCCGGCGCGGCCTGGGTTGGAGCTTCCTCAGCAGCATCGCCACCCGCGCCGGGACGGTGCTCAGCGGCATCGTCCTCGCGCGGCTGTTGTCGCCCGAAGACTACGGGCAGTTCACCGTCGCGCTGGTGGTGCTGCTCATCGTGGCGAACGTCAACGACCTCGGCCTCGAGCCGACCCTGGTGCGCTGGTCGGGCCGGATCGAGGCGATCGCCCCGACCGCCACCAGCATCATCCTGGGCGCGAGTTTTCTGCTCGCCGCCGGAACCTTCCTCGGCGCGCCCGCGATCGCGACCGCCCTCGGTGCGCCGGAAGCGGCCGGCATCGTTCGGCTGATGGCGGTTTCCGTCCTGGTCAACGGCCTGTTCGCCGTACCGTCGGCGTTGCTCACCCGGTCATTCCAGCAGGGTAAGCGAGCCACCGCGGACCTCACCGGCATGGTGGTGACCCTCGGGCTGTCGATCGTGCTGGCCCTGCTCGGCTTCGGCGCGTGGAGCCTGGCCTGGGGGCGCTTCGTCGGCAACATCGTCAACGGAATCCTGCTCTTCGCCTTCACGCCGCAGCGGTTCCGGCCAGGCTGGTCGCCGGAGGTGGCCCGGCACGTGCTGACCGCCGGCCTGCCCATCGCCGGCACCCTGCTCCTAGCGGTCGGCCTGATGAACGTCGACTACATCGTGGTGGGACGCCTGCTGGGACCCGAGGCACTGGGCCTGTACCTGCTGGCCTTCAACCTGTCGAGCTGGCCGGTGAGCATCCTGTCAGTTGCTGTCGCCCGCGTGTCCGTCCCGGCGTTCGCCCGGCTGCAGCACGACCCGGGCGAGCTCAGAGCCGCGTTCTGCCGCTCGCTGACGCTCATCCTGGCCCCGACAACGCTGGCCGCCGCCCTACTCGCCGTGTTCGCCCTGCCGGCCACCCGCTTCGTGTACGGGCCAGGCTGGGCGGCCGCCGCCGGGGCGCTCACCTTCCTCGCCGTACTCGGCGCCGTGCGGGTGGCTATGCAGCTCGCCGCCGACGTGCTGACCGCCGCGGGTAAGGCCCGCCTGACCCTGTTCATCCAGGGCGGCTGGATCCTCGCCCTGGTGCCCGCTCTCACCGTCGGCGCGCTGCAGGGCGGCCTCCGAGGCGCGGCTATCGCGCACGTCGTCGTCGCCCTCGGGGTCGCGGTTCCGCTGTACTTGGCAGCTCTCGGCACGTTGGCCATCAGACCGCGCGACGTGCTGCGCGCGGCCCGGCGTCCCCTGGCTGCCGGAGCGGCCGCCGTCGCGGTGGCCCTCGTCGTCCTCCGACTGGTCGACGGCGACCTGGTCACGCTGCTCGCGGGCAGCCTGGCCGGTGCGGCCGCATTCGGCGCCGTGGCCTGGCCGATCGTCCGGCTCGCTCGGGTTGCTCCGCCGCTGGCGGAGCCAAGTTCGTCAACCGCATAGCTTGCCGCGCTTTCTGCGCCGCGGCGGGCCGAGCGGGCTAGCCGCGAAGTTTGCCGCGTCTTCTGCGCCGCGGCGGGCCGAGCGGGCTAGCCGCGAAGTTTGCCGCGTCTTCTGCGCCGCGGCGGGCCGAGCGGGCTAACCGCGGAGCTTGCCGCGTCTTCTGCGCCGCGGCGAGCCGAGCCCGCTAGCCGCGCAGCGCAGCCGTAGCTCGGCCGATGCGGTTTCGCCATGCGTGGGGCATCGCGCTGCCCGCGAACCGGACCGCGGCCGTGCGGATGCCGTCGGTCGCCCTGATCCGCAGCGCCGGCCGGTCGGCGGCTGCCTGTTCGCAGAGGTCGGCCAGCTGCCGGGTCACGGATTCGAGCGAGTAGTGGCGAACGACGAAATTCCGGGAGAGCGCGCCCAACTCGGTGAACCGTTCCGGCGCGCCTAGGATCCGGCGCAGCTCGGCGAGCAGTCGGTAGTCGCCCTCGTCGCCGTCGCCGAGGCCGTACATGCCCTGGTAGAAGAACTGGTCGGCGGTCTGGTCGGTGAAGGCTGACGCGAAACCCTGCTCGCCCACCACGACGGTCGGCTTGGCGAAGGCCAGGGCGCGCAGCGAGGAACCGCCCATGCCGACCACGACGTCAGCCGCCGCGTACGCCGGCCGGGGATCGACCAGCGCGCCGGTCAGCACGACAGCGGGCCGGCCCAACGCGGTGTTGGTCTGGTCGGCGAGCTGCTCGATGCTCGCTCGGGCGGTGCCGTCGCCGACGACGACGAAGCGCAGTCGGGGCAGCTCGCGGCCCAGCACGGCCATCGCGCGTACGGTGCGAAGCAAGCCTTCCAGCTTCAGATGCCCCACCAGGCGGGACACGGTCACCAGCACAGTCTCGTCGGGGTCGAGGCCGTGCTGCGCGCGGAACTCGGCGCCGTCCGCCGCATCCGGCGCGTTGTGGTGTACGTCGACCGGGGGCAGGATCAGGCCCAGCCGCTCCCGCCCGGCCGCCCGTGCCTGATCGACCAGCTCCGGAGTGCCGAACGTGGTGAGGACGCTGCGCGGGACCATCCGGGGCACCGCCATCGACATCACCGTGACCAGCAGCGGCACGGCCCGGGTGAGATGCACCCCGTAGTAGGCGTCGAGGCATTGGGGCCAGTCCCAGGCGTGCACGAGGTCGGGCTGTTCGCGGCGGACCGCCTCCCGCAGCGCCCGCATCCGGGCCCACGACGGATTCCAGGCGGCCTCCGGTGCGGGGAGGAACCGCAGGCCCTTGGCCCGGGCCAGTTCCACCATCGGACCCGGCGTGGCAAACAGGACCGGGTCGTGCCCGTGCGCGTCGCGCAGCTCCGCCGCCAGTTCGATCGCGTTGACCTGGGTGCCGCCGACTTCCAGCCGGTGCGCGAACACGAGGATCTTCATCGGGGCTGCACCTGCGCCGCGCCGATCCCGAGCAGCTGGGCGATTTGCTGGGCGCGTCGATCCCAGCTGTGCTCCCGGGTGAACGCTTGGCGGCGGGCCGCGAGTGCGACCGTACGAGGCACGGCGAGCGCCTCCCGCACCCGGGCCGCGAAGTCAGCCGGCGTGGACGCGATGCTGACCAGGTCAGTGCCGAGCCAGGTCACGGCGGGCAGTGGCGTGGCGACCACCCCGCGACCGGCGGCGAGATATTCGAGGGTTTTCAGCGGGAAACTGGCCCGGTTGAACGCGTTGTCCGCGTACGGGGTGAGGCCCACATCGATGAGCCGCAGGTACGACGGCAGGTCGGCGTACGGCTTGGGGCCGGTCCAGCACACGTTCGGGCGGCTGTGCAGGGCCTCGAAGCGGGCGGTGTCGTAGCCGGGCGCCACCGGCCCCACGATGAGCAGCGACGCCCCCGTGTCGGCGACCGCCTCGAGCAGGGCCAGGTCGATGCGGTCGTTGACGTGGCCGACCAGTCCGGCGATCGGCCCCGGCAGCGAAACGTCGGGCGGCGGGGGCGCGTCGTCCACTGCGGCGTACACGTCCGGTCGGCAGCCGTTGGCGACGAACTCGGCGTGGATTCCGGCGCGGGCGTACCGCTGCTGGATGGCTTCGGAGACGACGGCCACCGCATCTGCCTGGCGTAGCGAGGCAGCTTCTTCGCGCAGCAGCCAGTCTCGTTGCAGGCCGACCATGCCGGCCCCGGCCACCAGGTCGTCGGTGACGTAGAAGATCCGACGCCGCGCCGCAACGGGCAGCCCCGGATCGCCGAAGCGGCTGCAGATCACCGCGGCGAGCGGTTCGGCTGTCGAGCGTCCGTAGAGCTGGTCGATGGCACGGCGGGTGGCCCGGCGGACCATGGGCGGTACCACCCGGTGCACGGTGGGTCTGCTGAAGCCGGGCACGACCGGGGTGACCAGGTGAGCCAGTCGCGTGGACACGACCTGCAGTCGGGGCCGGTCCAGGAGCCGGGCCAACTCGGGACGGTTGACGCCGGTCAGCGCGGAGATGAGCGGCTCGGCGAAGAGCACCGGCCGGTACCGGCTGAGCGCCTCCGCCATCTGGCGGTCGTGCCCGGGGGGGCCGTCCCAGCGGCTGCCCGCGTAGTAGACGATCAGGTCGCCGCGGCTGCCGTCGAGCGTACGGGTGGGTGTGGGCACGGTTCGGCGCTCCGTCTCTCGTCAGTCTGCCGCGACGGTCCGGCCGGTGTCGGCCCAGACGTTGTCCCGCCAGACGTTGCCGCTGCCGGCCTTGTCCCAGTAGGCCACCGCCCCCCACTGGCCGCTCTTGGGAAAGACCTCGCGACTGAACACGTTGCCGATCACCTTGATGTTGTACGAGGTGCCGAGTTTGCCCGCGCCGCCGTAGAGCGCGTACCCGCCGCCGGCGAGCAGATTGCGTTCGATGGTCGCGTCGTGTTGGACGCCGAAGTCCTGGAAGAGGGCGATGGCCGCGGTCTGCTCCAGGGTGTTGATGACCGTGTTGCCGCGGATCACCAGGCTTTTGCCGGCCGGCGGGCCGGAGTTCGACTGGATCATGTCCGTGTGGTCGCCGTCGAAGTAGATCGGGTCGTGCAGGTAGTTGCCCTCGATGAGACCGACGTTTGTGGACAGCGCGTCGGAGACCGCGGAGATGTCGTTGCGCAGGATCGTGACGTCGCCGCTGCCGAGGTTGAGGACGGCGTACTGGAGACGGTCCTTGCCGTTGCCTCTGATCTCGCTGTCCTGCACCACCAGACCGGACGCCTCGGGGCGCTGCACGATGGCCCAGTTCCCGGCGTTGACGATCCGGGAGTTCTTGATGGTGACGTTGTTGGCCTCGACGCTGATCTCACCCTGGATGTCGGCACGGTCGATGACGGTGCCCGCCTTGCGGATGCGCAGCGAGGTGGTCGACGCCGCCTTGAGCGTGACTCCGTCCGGCACACCGGTGGTGCCCGCGTCCGGGAACGAGCCGCGGCCCTGAGGAACTGAGGTGGTGCTGACACTCGCGCTGGCGCTGGGACGTGGCCGCGTCGTGGTCGTCGAGCTGGCCTGCGCTGACGGTCGCGGTGCCGAGGTGCTCGGGGGAGCACTGTCCGGGACGACCGACGATGGGGCAGCGGTCGGCGCGGCTGCGGGCGGCCGATCGGCGTCGCGGGTGAGAGCCCACCAGGTGGCGGCAGACAGCAGCGCGACGACGGTGAGCACGACGGCGACCCGCAGGACGATCGGTTTGCGCACTGCAGCCCCTTCGCGAGCGGTGGACATGGGGACCCTAGCGACGCCGGGCCACGGGCACGAGAACCATGCGTACCGATCGATGTACCACATCGGTCAGTCCGATGCGCCCGGCTGGACGAAAAGCGGCGCTGTGGTGTCGGAAGGGCGACCAGGGGCGCGGTGCGCCCTTGGGCTGGATCCGGCGGCGGGCTAGGGTCCCGCGCATGGGTTCACAGTCCATTCGGGAACGTGTCGTCGACCGTGATGACTCCTGGGGCGGCCGCCGCCGGGCACGCCGCTGGGAATGGCTCGTCCGGGCGTTCCCGGACCTCGACCAGATGACGGTGATCGACCTCGGTGGGGATGCGGGGACCTGGACACAGTCGCCGCTGCATCCGAAGCACGTGCACGTCGTCAACATTGACACGCCGCCGGCCGAGGTCCCCGACTGGATCACCGCCGAAACCGGCGACGCGTGTGCACTGCCGGACCGGATCGCGGCGAACACCTATGACCTGGTCTTCTCGAACTCCGTCATCGAACACGTCGGCGGCCATGAGCGGCGGTTGCGCTTCGCCGAGTCGGTGCACCGGCTCGCGCCCGCGCACTGGGTGCAGACGCCGTACCGGTACTTCCCGGTGGAACCGCACTGGATCGCGCCCGGGATGCAGTTCCTGCCGGTTCGTGCCCGGGCGGTGTTTGCCCGCCGGTGGCCGCTCGCGCACGTCCGCTCGGCCAACCTGCGCGAGGCGCTGACCGGCGTGCTCTGGACCGAACTGCTCGACCGCAGCCAGATGCGGTACTACTTCCCGGACGCGGAGCTGCTCAGTGAGCGGATCGCCGGGCTGACGAAATCCCTGATCGCGGTCAAGAAGGGCTGACCACCGCGGGGGACCAGGCGTCAGGAACGAAAACTCGGGGTGTGCCGGCGCCGTCTGCCGGCACTGCCCAGATGTCGCTGGTGGCGGCGCCGGAGTCGGCCGTGCGCGGCAGGCCGTACAGGACGGTCGTGTTGTCGAGCCACACCATCTGGTCGTCGACGCTGCGGGTCTCGGCCAGCATGGTCTCGGCGCCGGTACGCAGGTCGTACACGGCCAGCCGCCAGCGCCCCGCCGGCAGGTCCCCGTGCTTCTTGAAACCGATGCGGGTGCCGTCCGGAGACAGCGACGGGCATTCGACATCGCCGCGCAGGGCCGTCATCCGGCGTGCCGAGACACTGCCGCGCACCAGCCAGGTCCGGCCGCCCGACGCTGCAGTGGCATAGAAGGTGTCGTCGTCGGCCGCGAAGGTCACCCCCCAGAAGTTGCGGTCGACGCTCGTCACGGCTCGGCCGTCCACCTCGAGCCGGAAATCCTCCAGGTCGGTGTGCCGCCCGTCGGCGATACGGGTGACCGTCGTCCGGGTGGAGAACTGGCCCGGGCTGGCGTACGAGTCGCCGTAGACGAACGTCGTCGTGGCGGCCAGGGCGCCGTCGCGGGACAGCCGGGCGCGGCTGGGCAGTCCGCTCAGCGGCAGCTCCCCGGCCGGTGCCCAGTTCGTGCCGAGCACTTGCGCCCGGTAGGTGTTGGTGATGCCGCGGCGGGCGGACAGGCACACCGAGCGCGTGGCTACCGCGTACACCCGCTCGCACGACATCTCGGTCAGCGCGCGGGGGCCGGTCGGCGCGGACGTGGGCACCAGCGCGAGTCGACCGTATCCCTCGCCCAGGGCGGTGTTGCGAAAGACCAGGTGCGGCGTCGCCGTCACCGTCGCAAGGTCGGCGCGGGGTGCACCCGGCGCTGAGTTCGCCGCCGCCTGCCGTTGCTGCACCCGCAGCACGTACGCCCCGGACGCGACCAGGGCGAGCAGCACTACGCCCGCCAGGACCCAGAGTCGGACCCGCCCGCTCATCCGTGCGCCTCAGTCGGGCGCAGCAGCCACCAGGCCACCGGCAGGGCGGCAGCGAGCAGGGCGGCAACCAGCAGCAGCGCGTCGGCCCGACCGATGAGCACCCAGAGCCCGCCGAAGCCGATCGCGGCGGCGAACCGGGTGAGCGCGACGACGGTCTGGGCGGCTGCAATCCCGCTGCCTCGCGCCGATTCGCTGACCAACCTGCTGACCAGGGCGGCGAGCACGCCGTCGGTAGCCGCGTAGAAGGCGCCGAGCAGCAACAACACTCCGATCGTCGGGGCGATGCCGGTGAAGGGCCCGCCGGCCAGCACGTAGGCGGCGACGAGAGCGACGTGGCCGCCTACGAGCACCCGGCCCCGGCCGATGCGGTCGGCGAGGCGGCCCAGCGGCAGGGCCAACGCGAGGTACGCGACGTTTGTGCCTACGTACAGTAAAGGAAAGAAGCCGGCGGCCAGGTCGTCACGCTGCTGCACCGCGAGGTAGAGGAATCCGTCGCCGACGGTGAGGAGACCGAGCAGCGCGGTGGCGATCAGCGGGCGACGCAGGCGGACCCCGCTGAGTTCCCGAACCATTGCCCGCAACCGCATCCGGGCCGCCGAGCCGGTGCGCAGGTCGGGCACGAACAGGACCAGAACGGCGAACCCGATGACGCCGAAGGCGAACGACGCGACGAACACCGAGTCGTAGCTGCCCGGCACGACCATGAGCAGCGCGAAGGCGACCAGCGGGCCGAGCGCGGCACCGATCGTGTCCAACGTGCGGTGCACGCCGAACGCCCGCCCGAGCGCGCCGGGATCGGAGGCACCAGCGATCATCGCGTCCCGCGGCGCGGTCCGCAGGCCCTTGCCCAGCCGGTCGGCGGTGATCACGGCCGTGACGGCGGCGAAGCCCTGGGCGGGGAGCAGGGCGATGCGGCTGAGCGCCGAGACGCCGTACCCGATGAGCGCGATCCGTTTCGGACGCCCGCCGCGGTCGCCGGCGTAACCGCCAGCGATCCGGACCACGGCACTCACGCCCTGGTAGAGGCCGTCCACGACACCGTAGGCGAAAAAGCCCAGCCCGACCTGCGCGGTGAGATAGAGCGGCAGCACCGCGGCGACCATCTCCGACGAGACGTCGGTGAGCAGACTGACCACACCGAGCAGCAGTACGGTCGTCGCCACCCGGCTGCCGTGCCGGTCCGCCGGGGCCGCGGGCCGATCACGCATCGAGACGTACACGTAGCGGCCCCGCCCCTCTCGTCGCTGATTCGCCGGACTCCATCGATACGCGCGCGGGCCGCCCGCCGCACTCGGCCGTGCGGACGATGCACCACTCCCGACGGTCCTTCCGTGCTGGCCGTCCGGTGCGTCCTTGGACCGAGATCTGACAGTCGGTGGTGCGCCCAGCGATCGGTGGACATACTTCGATGTGTGATCAGCGTAGTGGTTCCCGCGCATGACGAGGCGCCGGTCATCGGCCGGCTGCTGCGTGGGTTGCTGGCCGGCGCGCAGCCCGGCGAGTTCGAGATCGTCGTCGTGCCCAACGGGTGCACCGACGACACCGAGCAGGTGGCCCGGTCGTTCGGCGACTCCGTCGTGGTCGTGCCGCTCACCCGTGCCGGGAAGTACGCCGCGCTGCGGGTCGGTGACGAGCGGGCCTCGGGTGTCGAGGTCGTCTATCTGGACGCCGATGTGGAGATCGGCGCGGAAGACCTGCGCCGGCTGGCCGCAGCGCTGCGCGAGCCCGGCGTGCTGGCCGTCGCCCCGGAGCGCACCGTCGCGACCGGACGTTCGTCGTGGCCGGTGCGCTGGTATTACGACTTCTGGCAGGAGCTTCCGGTGGTCCGCACGGGCCTGTTCGGCCGGGGCGTCATCGCGGTCGCGGCAGACGCCCGGCGCCGGCTGCGCACCCTGCCGGATGTGATGGGCGACGACCTCGCCGCATCGGTCGCGTTCACCCCGGCGGAGCGGCGGGTGGTGCCCGCAGCCCGGGTGGTGGTGCATCCGCCCCGAACCCTGCGCGACCTCGTGCGTCGCCGGGTGCGGTCGGTCACTGCCACCACCCAGCTGCAGCAGGTCGCGCCCACCACGGTGGACTCCGCCCGGACCACCCGCGCGGACCTGGTCCGGGTGGTTCGCGAGCGCCCCACGACGGCACCGAAGCTGGTGGTGTTCCTCGCCGTCACCGCGATCACCCGCTGGCGCGCCCGCAGGCCCATCCGTTCCGGCGACTTCACCACCTGGTTGCGCGATGAGAGCAGCCGCGCGGCATGAGCAATTCTTTGCGTACGCCCACAGTGGCCGTCGTCGTCGTGACCTACAACAGTGCTGCCGTCCTGCCCGGCCTGCTCAGTTCCCTCGACGCTGGCCTGCAGGGCCTGAACTGGCACCTCACCATCGCGGACAACGCCTCGGCCGACGACAGCGTGGCGATCGCCCGCCGCATGGTGCCCGGCTGCCGGATCGCACAGACCGGCCGCAACGCCGGTTACGCGGCCGCATTCAACGCCGGCGTGCAGGCCGCAGACCCGTTCGATGCGGTGCTGCTCCTCAACCCGGACGTACGCCTCAGCGCCGGTGCGGTGGCGACAATGGTGGCCCGGCTCGGTGGGGACGGCGCGCGGCGCGTGGGCATCGCGGTGCCGCGCATCCTCGACGAGGACGGCGGCGTTGCGTTGTCTCTACGCCGGGAGCCGACCGTGTTTCGCGCTCTCGGTGAGGCGTTGCTGGGTCAGCGGGCCGGGCGTTTTGCCGGGCTCGGCGAGACAGTGCTCGAGCGTGCGGCGTACTTCCGTGACGGCACCGCCGACTGGGCCACCGGTGCCGTCATGCTGATCTCCCGAGAGTGCCTGGATTCCTGCGGTCCGTGGGAGGAGCGGTTCTTCCTGTACTCCGAGGAGACCGAGTTTTCGCTACGGGCCCGCGACCACGGCTTCCTGACCGTCCTGGTGGCCGGCGCCGAGGTGGTGCACATCGGCGGGGAGTCGCGGGTGTCACCGGTGCTGTGGAGCCTGCTGACGGTCAACCGGGTCCGGCTGTTCCGGATGCGCCACTCCCGGCCCGCTGCCGCACTCTTCTGGTCGGTGGTCCTGCTCCGCGAGGCGTCTCGGGCGGCGTTGGGCCACCCTCGTAGCCGCCAGGCTGCTGCCGCGCTCGTCCGTCCGGAACGGTTGCCGTTCCCGCCGGCCTCCTAGCCGTCATTCCTTTGTTGACACGACGTTCATTTACCATTTCCGGAAGCTCGCCGGAAGGGTGATGTGCGTCGATCCGGATCGCGCGTCAGGTATTGACCGTTCCGAGGATCCGAACCGACCCGGTCGGCCGGAGAAAACGGAAGGGGCCGAGCGAAACGGTCAGGACGCAATGTCAGCTAGCCGTCACACCTTTCGGCGGACCAACCGTCCTCAGTAGCCTCTTTCTCGGCTCCCCGGTCCGACGTGGTGGGCCACATTCACCCCGCCCGGCCGCCATTGTTGCGCGCCCGTCCTGTGTGGATGCCGATCCCGCCCTTCGCCGTTCCCCGGAAGGACGACATGACTCCCGCACCCGCAAGGCTCGCCCAGCTGGACAACACGACCGGTGAGCTGACGAAACGTCTCCTTGCGCTCGCCTCGCGCGGCCTGGAAGAAATGTTTCGCGCGGAAACCGGGGAATTCGCCTTCACCCGGACGTTCACGCGGACGAATGGCCGTGTGACCGCGCAGCTGGCCGGCACGAGCCTGCGTTACGCCGCCATCGTGGCCCTCGGGGTGGCCCGGCTGCCGGCGGCAGCCCAACCGGCGCTGCTGGGCGGACGGACGCTCGATGACTTCATCGCCCAGCTCATCACCCGGCAAGCGAACAGCACCAACCTCGGCGACATCGCTCTGATCGCCTGGTGCGCCGCGCAGACCAGTCACCCCCTGCTGCCGGAAGCGATCCGGCGACTGCGCGAGTTCGACCGGCGGACCGCGCCCGAGTTCGTCGTCGAGTGCTCCTGGGTCGTGTCGGCCCTGGCTGAGGCCCGCAACCAGCTCGACGTCGAGGCCTACCTGGCCCACGCCCGGCAGCGGCTGCTCGGCAGCATCGTCGGCGGCAGCCCACTGTTCCCGCACGTCACCGGCCCCGGCCTGGTCAAGACCTACCGCGACCACGTGGCCTGCTTCGCCGATCAGGTCTACCCGGTGCAGGCGCTCGCCCGGCTGCACCGCTCCGGCGACGACGCCACAGCCCTCGCTGCCGCCCGGCGGACCGCGGAGCAGATCTGCCGGCTGCAGGGCCCCGGCGGTCAGTGGTGGTGGCACTACGACGCCCGCACCGGCGCGGTCATCGAGGGCTACCCGGTCTATGCGGTGCACCAGCACGCCATGGCCCCGATGGCGCTGCTCGACCTCGCCGAGGCCGGCGGCGGCGACTACAGCGAGCCGATCCGCCGGGGACTGCACTGGCTGTTGCACCCCGACGAACTGGGCGACGCGGGGGAGCCGCTGCTGCTCGACGACGAGGGGCTGACCGTCCGCAAGGTGTACCGCGGCGACCCCCGCAAGATCGTCCGCGGCCTGCACACGGTGACCACGCGCGCCCGCTCCGGGCTGCGCCTGCCGATCATCGACCGGATCTACCGGCCGACCTCACTCGACCGGGAGTGCCGGCCGTACGAGTTTGGCTGGCTGTTCTTCACGTGGGCCACCGATAACAAGGGACGGTGACGGCGATGCAGGCGGATCAGCGGGACAACACAGGGCTGGACGACACAGGGCTGGACGACACGGGGCTGGACGACACGGGGCTGGACGACACGGGGCGGGTGCACGCTCGCTACGACCTTTTCGGGGTGCCGGTCGACGCGCTGAGCCTCGGTGAGGCCGTGGCGGTCTGCATGGCCGCGGTCGATCGTGGCGAGTTGCTCGAGGTCGGCGCGGTCAACGCCGCCAAGATCGTCAAGATGGGTCGTGACCCCGACCTGCGCGCCGCGGTGCTGGGCTGCGACCTCATCGTCGCGGACGGGCAGTCCGTGGTGTGGGCCAGCCGGCTGCTGCGCCGACGGTTGCCCGAGCGGGTGGCCGGCATCGACCTGTTCCAGCGCCTGCTCTACCTCGCCGAAGTGCAGGACCGTTCCGTGTACTTCCTCGGCGCCCGGCCCGAGGTGCTGGAAACCATGATGGAGCGGCTCCGGGCCCAACATCCCGCCCTGCGCATCGCCGGCAGCTACCACGGCTACTACGCCGACGACGAGACTCCCGCAGTCGCCGACGCCATCAAGGCCAGCGGTGCCGATCTGCTGTTCCTCGGCATGACCTCGCCGAAGAAGGAGGTCTTCGTGTCCACCTATGGCGCCCGTACCGGCGCGAAGGTGGTGCACGGCGTCGGCGGCTCCTTCGACGTGCTGGCCGGGGTGGTGAAGCGGGCACCCCTGCTCTGGCAGCGGATGGGCTGCGAATGGCTGTACCGCGTCTTGCAGGAGCCGCGCCGGCTCGGTGGCCGGTACCTGACCACCAACGTCGCATTCATTCGGCTCGTCGCCCGGGAGTGGGCACGGTCCGGGCGCTCGACCACCAACTGAGGGGACCGCCATGCGAGTCGTCATCGCCGGCCAGGGGTACGTCGGGCTGCCGCTGGCCGTCCGTGCCGCCGAGGCCGGCCACCAGGTCGTCGGCTACGACGTCGACACCGTCCGGGTCGGCCGCCTCGCCCGCGGCGAGTCGTACGTGGAGGACATTCCGGCCGAGCGCCTGCGGGCGGTCCTGGCCGCGGGAACGTTCAGGCCCAGCACCGACCCGGCGGACTGTGCGGAGTACGACATCGCCCTGATCACCGTCCCCACCCCGCTGCGCGACGGCGCCCCGGATCTGTCGTACGTCGAGGCCAGCGCCGAGCTGCTCGGGGAACACCTGCGCCCGGGCGCGATCGTCGTCCTGGAGTCGACCACCTATCCGGGCACCACGGAGGAGGTGGTCGGGCCCATCCTGGAGAAGGCGTCCGGCCTCACCGCCGGGACCGACTTCGCGCTCGGTTTCAGCCCCGAGCGCATCGACCCGGGCAACCCGGTCTGGAACGTGGTGAACACCCCGAAGATCGTGTCCGGGGTGGACGAGACGTCGCTGCAGCGGATCAAGGATTTCTACGACACGGTCGTGGACACCACGGTGCCGGTGTCGTCCACCCGGGAGGCCGAGCTGGCCAAGCTCATCGAGAACACCTTCCGGCACGTGAACATCGCGCTGGTCAACGAGATCGCCATGATCGCCGCCGATCTGGGCATCGACGTCTGGCAGGCCATCGACGCGGCCTCGACGAAACCGTTCGGCTTCATGCGGTTCACGCCCGGCCCCGGCGTCGGCGGGCACTGCCTGCCGGTCGACCCGTCCTACCTGTCCTGGCGGGTGCAGCGCGCGCTGGGCCACAGCTTCCGGTTCGTCGACCTCGCCAACGACATCAACAACCACATGCCCGACTACGTGGTCCGCCGGCTCGGCGCGGCGCTCAACCGCCGCCGGCTCGCGGTTTCCGGCAGCCGGATCCTGCTGCTCGGGCTGGCCTACAAGAAAAACACCGGCGATGCCCGCGAGTCGCCCGCCGTCCGGGTCGTGCAGCTGCTGCGGCAGCTGGGCGCGGAGGTACGGGTGGCAGATCCGCACGTGGTCGAGGCCGTCCACGGGGCACCCGACCTCACCATGGTCGCGCTGACCGCCGAGGAGCTGCGCAGTGCCGATGCTGTGGTGCTGCTCGCCGACCACGACGAGTTCGACTACGACCTGATCGCCGCCGAGGCGACGTGCGTGCTCGACACCCGCCGCCGGCTGCACGGACCCGCGGTCGAGGTGATCTGAGCGTGCCCCGGATCGTCTGCGTGGCCGGCGCCCGGCCCAACTTCATGAAGGTCAAGCCGGTCATGGACGCGCTGGAGTCCCGCGGCGCGGAGGTGGTGCTGGTCCACACCGGCCAGCACTACGACGCTGCGATGAACGACGTGTTCTTCAGCGACCTGGGCCTGCGTCCGCCCGACCGGCATCTCGGCACCGGGTCCGGCACGCACGCGGAGCAGACCGCCCGGGTGCTGACCGCGTTCGAGCCCGTCCTCGCCGAGCTCGCCCCGGCCGCGGTCGTCGTGGTCGGGGACGTCACCTCGACGCTGGCCTGTGCCCTGGTCGCCGCCAAGGCCGGGGTGCCGGTCGGCCACGTCGAGGCCGGGCTGCGCAGCCGCGACTGGGACATGCCCGAGGAAGTCAATCGGGTCGTCACCGACCGGCTCAGCGACCTGCTGTTCGCCCCGTCGCCGGACGGCGCCGCGAACCTGCGGGCCGAGGGATACCACGCCGACCAGATCCACCTGGTCGGCAACGTCATGATCGACACGCTGTATGCCAACCTTGGCCGGGCGCTGGCCTCCGACGCGCTGCACCGGAACGGCCTCGCTGCCGGCGAGTACGCCCTCGCCACGCTGCACCGGCCCGCCAACGTGGACGACACGGACATGCTCGCCGGCCTGGTACGCGCGCTCGGCGAGGTAGCGCGGCAGCTTCCAGTCGTGCTACCGGTCCATCCGCGCACCGCGGCGCAGCTCGCTCAGGTGGGCGTACCCGATGGATTGCGTCTGGTGCCGCCCGCCGGATATCTCGACTTCATCGCCTTGCAAGCGTCCGCCCGGCTCGTCCTCACCGACTCGGGCGGAATTCAGGAGGAGACGACGGCCCTCGGCGTCCCGTGTCTCACGCTGCGCGACTCGACCGAGCGGCCGATCACCCTCACCGAGGGCACCAACATCCTCGTCGGGCGTGACCCGGAACGCATCGTCGCGACCGCCGCCCGGGTCCTCGCCGACCCGCCGGCCAAGCGGTCACCGGCGCTCTGGGACGGCCACGCGGGCGCCCGCATCGCGGACGCCCTGCTGGCCTACCTGGGGGCGTCGACCCGGTTACGCCCGACCGACGCCCGCGGCACGATGACCACCGCCTGAATGCTCCACACACGCGTCGTAGCGGGGGAGCAGGCCCGCGGCACGGGCCTGCGCCAGCGTCGGCGCGGCCTCATCCTTGGCGGACAGCTCCAGCGCGGCGGCCGGCCACCGGATACCCAGCTCCGGATCGAGCGGGTGGATGCCGTGCTCATGCCCGGGACGGTAGGTGGACGAGCACAGGTACGCCACGGTCGCGTTCTCGGTCAGCGCGCAGAACCCGTGGCCCAGCCCCTCGGCGAGATAGACCGCCCGCCGGTCCTCGTCGTCGAGCGGCACCGCCTCCCAGGCGCCGTACGTCGGCGAGCCGACCCGGATGTCCACCACCACATCCAGCACCGACCCCGAGACACAGGTGATGTATTTGGCCTGCCCCGGCGGGACGTCAGCGAAATGGACGCCCCGAACGACGTGCCGGGCCGACGTCGAGATGTTGGCCTGGGCGAGATCCAACGCGTGGCCCACGGTGGCGGCCAACGCGTCGAATCTGTACCACTCCAGGAACGTCCCGCGGCTGTCGCGGTGCAGCTGCGGCGTGACCTCGTACGCGCCTTCGATGCTCAGGGAGCGGATCTTCATCGGGCACCGCCGAACCGACCGGAGTCCAGCAGTCGCCCGAGATAGGTGCCGTACCCGCTTTTCAGCAGCGGCTCGGACAGCTCGCGCAGCTGTTCGTCGGAGATGAATCCCAGCCGCCAGGCCGCTTCCTCGACGCAGCCGATCTTCAGGCCCTGCCGTTCCTCGATGACCCGGACGTACTCGGACGCCTGCACCATCGACTGGAAGGTGCCGGTGTCCAGCCACACCGTGCCCCGGTCCAGGACGGTGACGGTGAGGCGGCCCTGCCGCAGGTACTCCTCGTTCACCGCGGTGATCTCGAGCTCGCCACGGGCGCTGGGCTCCAGCTTCTCCGCGATCCGCACCACGTCGGCGTCGTAGAAGTACAGGCCCGGCACGACGTACGTGGACTTCGGTCGCTCCGGCTTTTCCTCGATGGACAGCACCCGCCCGCTGTCGTCGAACTCGACCACGCCGTAGCGCTGCGGATCCGCGACGGGATAGGCGAACACCCGACCACCGTCCGGGTCGCCGAACCGGGCGAGCTGTCGGCCGAGGCCGACGCCGTGGAAGATATTGTCGCCGAGGATGAGGGCGACCGGCTGATCGCCGATGAAGTCCGCGCCGATCCGGAACGCCTGGGCGATGCCTTCCGGCCGCGGCTGTTCCGCGTACGACAAGGTCAGGCCGAAGCGGCTGCCGTCGCCGAGCAACCGTTGGAAATGCGGTTGGTCCTCGGGTGTCGTGATGACCAGGACTTCCCGGATGCCGGCCGAAACCAGGGTGGTCAACGGGTAGTACACCATCGGTTTGTCGAAGATGGGCATCAACTGTTTCGACATCGCCATCGTGATCGGCCACAGCCGCGAGCCGGTGCCACCGGCGAGTAAAATTCCACGCACGACGGAAGACTAATCAGAACGGCGGGAGGACTACACTCGCCAACTGTGCGGATTTTTGTCACCGGCGGCGCCGGTTTCATCGGTTCGGCCTATGTTCGGGCCATACTCCAGGATGAATACGCAGGTGGCGCCGGTGCCACCGTGACTGTTCTGGACCTGTTGTCCTATTCCGGGAATCGCGCCAACCTTCCCCTCACGGACTCGCGGCTCCACTTCGTACAAGGCGACATCGCCGATTCCGCGCTGCTGCGCGAACTGCTGCCCGGCCACGACGTCGTGGTCCATTTCGCCGCTGAGTCCCATGTGGATCGCTCGATCACCGGCGCGCTGCCGTTCGTCACCACGAACGTGCTGGGCACCCAGACGCTGCTCGACGAGGCACGGGCTGCCCGGGTCGGCCGGTTCGTGCACGTGTCCACCGACGAGGTGTACGGCTCGATCGACCACGGCTCATGGACCGAGACCTGGCCGCTCGCGCCCAATTCGCCGTACGCCGCCTCCAAGGCCGGCTCCGACCTGCTGGCGCTGGCTGCGCACCGTACGCATGGCATGGATGTGGTCGTGACCCGCTGTTCCAACAACTACGGTCCGCATCAGTTCCCGGAGAAGGTCATCCCGCTGTTCGTCACCAACCTGCTCGACGGCAGGCCGGTGCCGCTCTACGGCGACGGCGGCAACATCCGCGACTGGTTGCACGTCGCCGACCACTGCCGCGGCATCCAGCTGGTCCTCGAGAAGGGCCGGGCCGGCGAGGTCTATCACATCGGCGGCGGCACCGAGCTGACCAACAAGGAACTCACCGGACTGTTGCTGGACGCCTGCGGCGCGGGCTGGGACATGGTCCGCCCGGTGGCCGACCGCAAGGGACACGACCGCCGCTACTCGCTGGACATCACCAAAATCAGCGAAGAGCTCGGGTACGCACCCCGCATCAGCCTGCCGGAAGGACTCGCCGCCACTGTCGCCTGGTACCGCGACAACCGCGCCTGGTGGGAACCGCTCCTGAACCGCGACGTCGCCTGATGCGCTGGCTGATCACCGGTGCCGGCGGCATGCTCGGCCGCGACCTCGGCACCGTCCTGGCCGCAGCGGGCGAGCGCGACGTGCTGGCGGCAACCCGTGCCGACCTCGACATCACCGACCCCGCAGCGGTCCGCGACGCCGTCACCGGTGCCGACATCGTGGTGAACACCGCCGCCTGGACCGACGTGGACGGCGCAGAAGCCGCCGAACAGCAGGCTACCGAGATCAACGGTCACGCCGTCGCGAACCTCGCCGCGGTCGCCGGCAGCCGCCTGATTCACCTATCCACCGACTACGTCTTCGACGGCCGTGCCACGGTTCCCTATCCCGAAGACACGGTTCCAGCGCCCATCAACGCCTATGGCCGCGGCAAAGCACTCGGGGAGCAGGCTGTCCTCGCCGCCGGTGGGTACGTCGTGCGGACCGCCTGGCTCTACGGCGAACACGGCCCCAACTTTGTGCGGACGATGCTGCGGCTCGCAGCCGTTCGTGACACCATCGCCGTCGTCACTGACCAGCAAGGGCCACCCACCTCGTCGTACGCCCTCGCCGGTCAGCTCCTCGCGCTGGCGACCGCGGCCACCGCCGGGCGCGCTGCCCCGGGCGCCTACCACGGCACGGCCGCCGGCTCGACCACCTGGCACGGCCTGGCCCGGGCGGTGTTCGTGCTGGCCGGCCACGACCCGGACCGGGTCCGCCCCACCACCAGCGACCAGTTTCCCCGTCCGGCTTCCCGACCTGCCTACAGCGTGCTCGGCCAGGATCGCTGGGCCGGAACCGGCGTCACGCCCCTGCCCGACTGGCGCACGATGCTCGCCGATGCCATGCCCGGCCTCCTTCGACCCCGCTGAAGGGCGACGGGTGGATGGCAGCGTGTGGTGCACCGTCGCTCGTCGCTCGTCGCTCGTCGCTCGCCGCTCGTCGCTCGCCGCTCGCGCGAGCCCGCGCACGCTTGCGCTGAGTCAGCTCGCCGACGCGGAAAGTTGTTTACCGAAATAGACTCTGACCTGCGTAAACGCGATGAATGGTCGCTGTTGACATTCGTGCGTATGCTTCCCGTCTGGAACGGGCGGGGGTCAGCACCGGACCCGCCGGGACGGACAGCGGAGGCGGAATCTGATGATCGACGAGCTGGATCGGGCGTTCGAGGGAGCACCTGAACGCGGCAAGCCTCGCCATCGGCGGGCCGGGTCCGGCAAGTCCACCATCGCCTTCGTGCTGGTCTTCGTGCTTCTCGGCGGGCTGGGCCTGGGGGGCTATGTCGGCTTCGAGAAGGTCCGAGGCTTTTTTACCGCGGCCGACTACGACGGAGCGGGCACCGGCAAGGTGGAAGTCTCCCTCAAGGCGGGTTCATTGACCGCCATCGGCGACACACTGACCGAGAAAGACGTGGTGAAGAGCACCGCCGCCTTCGTCGAGGCCGCCGAAGCGAACCCGAAGGGCAAGGGCATCCAGCCCGGCACATACAGCTTGCGCTCGCAGATGTCGGCCAAGGACGCCGTAACCATGCTGCTGGATCCCAAGACGCGGATCACCGCGGGGCTCACCATCCCCGAGGGTAAGACGACGATGGAGATCTACGCCTTGCTGGCGAAGGAAACCGGCCGCCCCGTCGAGGAGTTCGAGGCGGCGGCCAAGGATCCCGCTGCGCTGGGTGTCGCGGACTTCTGGTTCACCCGCCGCGACGACAAGAAGGCAGCCGGGACCGTGGAAGGGTTCCTGTTCCCGTCCACCTACGAGTTCCCGCCGAAAGCCTCCGCCAAGGAGGTGCTGTCGTTGATGGTGGCCGAGTTCAACAAGGTGGTCACCGAGCTGGACTTCATCAAGACGGTGGAGAAGAAGCTGTCGGTGTCGCCGTACGAGGCGCTGATCGTGGCATCGTTGTCGCAGGCGGAGGCCGGCATCGCCGAGGATCTGCCGAAGATTTCCCGGGTCGCCTACAACCGGGCGTACAAGAAGTTGATGCCGTTGCAGTTCGACGTCACGACGAACTACTGGTTCGAGTTGCAGAACAAGGGCAAGAAGCACTCCGGTGCCATGACGACGGCCGAGCTCGAGGATCCGAAGAACCCGTACACCACGACGTTGAAGGTGGGCCTTCCGCTCGGTCCGATCAACAATCCGGGCAAGGCCGCGCTGGAGAGTGCCCAGCAACCGGCCACCGGCGAGTACATCTTCTTCACCGCCGTCGACAAGACCGGGAAATCGGCGTTCGCCGTCACTGACGCCGAGCACAACGCCAACCGCGACAAGGCTTGCGCGAACGGTATTCCGGTCTGCCGCTGAGGATGCTGCCCAGCCGTCCCGCCGGCCCGGACAATTGACCGTTTTAGGAAATTTATCTGGGCCTATTGGCTCTGTTGCCGGCCTTTTACCGTGAGCGCCGTGCGAGTTCTGGTGATCGAGGACGATGTTCAACTGGGCGGCGCGGTCTGCGCCGGGCTGCGGCGGGCTGGCTTCGCTGTCGACTGGTCGGTCAATCTGGCAGACGGCGACCTGAAGGCCGACGTCAATCGCTACGACTGCCTGGTGGTCGACCGCAGCCTGCCCGACGGCGACGGGGTGCGGTTGGTGGCCCAGCGGCGGCGCGCCGGCATGCGGACGCCAGTTCTGGTCACCACCCCGCACAATCGGGTCGTCGATCGGATCGAGGGTTTCGAGCAGGGCGCCGACGACTGCCTCGCCAAGCCGTTCGCCGTGGTCGAATTGGCCGCGCGGGTCCGCGCGCTGTGCCGGCGCGGCGAGTCGCCCCGGCCACCCACGATCGACGTCGATGACCTCTCGATCGACCTGGCCGGCCGGCGGGTATTCCGCGCGGGGCAGCCGCTCACGCTGTCGGCGAAGGAGTTTTGCGTGTTGGAGCTGCTCGCTGCCCGTACCGGCGAGGTGGTCGGCCGCGCGGACCTGATCGAGTCCTGTTGGGACGAGATGGCGGAGCCGGAGTCGAACGTGGTCGACGCGGTGATGGCGCGGCTGCGCCGCCGACTCGGTGCGCCGTCCCTCATCACCACCCAGCGGGGGGTGGGCTTCCGGTTGGCCGCCGTGGGTGCCTGAGCGGCGCGGCTGATATCTCCCGCGGTGGCATCTATCGATGACAATACAAACTGATTAGCATCGATGGATCTACGCGCGACAAGTGGGAGAAGCGTTGAAAAAGACACCGCTCGTGCTCGCCTCCATCCTCATCACCGGCCTGACGGTGACGCTGGCCGGACCGGCCACCGCCGCGCCCGGTGACCTGCGGCAGCTCCAGGTCCGCCAGTCACTGACCGGCACCCACACCTGGTTCCAGCAGACACACCAGGGAATTCCGGTGTTCGGCGGCTACTACGCGATCCATCGGAGCACCGACGGCGCCGTGAGCACCGCCGACGGACGTAAGGCGATCACCGGTCTGTCCGGCACCGCCGCGCGCTTCACCGAGCAGCGGGCCCGCTCCGCTGTGGCCGGTCGGCTCGGCGCCGCGCCCGCCCGCTCCGAGCTCGTCATCGTCCCGGGCGCGACCGCCAAGCTGGCCTGGCAGACGCTGACCCCGACCGCACGCGGCACCATCCGATCGCTCGTCGATGCGGGCAGCGGCACCGTGCTGCGCGAGGAGAACACGGCCCAGGAGGCAGACGGCACCGGGCAGGTCTTCGACCCGAACCCGATCGTCGCCCTGCAGAACGAGAAGCTCGCCGACGCCGACGACGCCGACTACCCCGAGCTGCAGGCGGCCTACCGCAAGGTCACGCTGAAGCACCTCGACGAGGGTAAGGACACGCTGCAGGGCGCGTACGCCAACAACTTCAGCGACCCGGCCGTCACCTCCGCCGACCGTACGTACGTTTACCCGCGCTCGAACCCCGGCTTCGAGCAGGTGAACACCTACCACGCCATGACGCAGACCCAGGAGTACATCCACCGGATCGGGTTCGTGGACGTCAACAACGAGCCGCAGGACTTCCGGACGACCGGCCTGACCGCCGACAACTCGTACTACGACCCGTCGGCGGACGCCATCACCATGGGCACCGGCGGCGTGGACGACGCCGAGGACAACGAGGTGATCTGGCACGAGTACGGCCACGCGATCCAGGACGACCAGGTGCCGGGCTTCGGCAGCACGGTCGAGGCGGGCGCGATCGGCGAGGGCTTCGGCGACTACTGGGCCGTGACGATGTCCCAGGCGACCAGCCCGGACACGACGGTGACGCCGTTGGCGTGCGTGATGGACTGGGATGCGACCTCGTACACCGACGACGAGCCGCACTGCCTGCGCCGCACCGACACGGCGAAGCTCTACCCCGGTGACCTCGTCAACCAGGTGCACGCCGACGGCGAGATCTGGTCGCACGCGCTGTGGGACGTGAACAAGGCCCTGGGCCGGTACCGGGCCAACCGGGTCATCCTCGAGGCCCAGTTCCGGTTCACTCCGGACGTCACCATGCCGCAGGCTGCCGAGGCCACGGTCAGCGCCGCCAGCGTCCTCTACGGTCGGCGGGCCGCGGCCCAGACCCGCGCCGCCTTCGTCACTCGGGGCATACTTTCCTGATCTCGTGCTTCCGCAGGAAAGGCCGGTCGTCGATGTCGGATGAGGATCAGCGCATCATGACTCTCCTCCGCTCCCGGCGACCGGCCGATCCTGAGGTCGCCCGCGCGTGGCCGCTCATCGCCGAAGGCTTGACGCACCAGGGCTCGCCGCGCCACCACCTCAGCACGATGATCGCCATCCTGGCGGGGACGAGCAGCACCGCCGGGTGGGACGAGTTCGGCCTGGACGTGCTGGCCGACCACGTCACGGTGTCGTTCCTTCAGGACGAGGTCTGCTGCTCCCGCGCCGTATTGCTCGCCGAACTGTCCGCACTGCGGTAGCGCCGGTCCAGGACGTCGAGGGCGAGGCGGCCCCAGGCGATGTTCTCCCGCTCGAAGCTGATCCCGCGCTGCAACGTCAGGTACGGCCCGATGCGCTTACCCGTCGCCACGAACTCCGCGTCGTCGCGGCTGCCGAGAATGTCCGACAGCCGCTGCTCATAACTCTCCAGGCGGCGGCTGCTGGACTCGATCCGCGATTCGATCGCGGCGCGAATGCTGGGCACGTCCGCCAGGGTCAGCGCCTCGACCTGGACCAGCAGCTCGTCGCGTACGGTGGTCGGCCGGGGTTCCTGCTTCGTGAACTCGTGCAGGGCGGCCTGCCCGGCCTCGGTGAGCGTGTAGAGCCGCTTGTCCGGGCGCTTCTCCTGGGCGACGACGCGCGCCGACAGCAGCCCGTCCGACTCCATCTTGTCCAGCTCGCGGTAGAGCTGCTGCGAGGTGGCCGTCCAGAAGTTCGCGACCGAGACGTGAAACTGTTTGGCTAGCTCGTAGCCCGACGCCGCACGGTTGATCAGGGCGGCGAGGACTGCATGGCGAAGCGACACGGCACCTAGATTACGAGGTCGGGGCCGGCGCGCCGATCATCGCGCACGTGGCCGGTAGTCGGGTGCCGTCTTGCTGCGCGCGGCGCGCTGGGCGATCTTCGTGTTGGGCAGCAGGAGCAGGCGGATCTGTTCGCGCCGCTCTCGGGCGAACGTTCGCCGGGCGCTACCGGTCACCGCCCCGTCGAGCAGCCGCTTGGCCGCGGCGACGGCATCGGGGGAGCGGGTGGCGAGCCGCTGCGCGAATGCGGTGGCCGCGGCTACCGGGTCGTCGTGCACTTCGGTGACGAGGCCGAGCCGGGCGGCCTCGGTGCCGGAGAGCTGCTCCGCGGTCATCGTCAGTCGCTTGGCGACGTCGAGGCCCACGACCTCGGACAGGGTCCGCACCCCGGTCATGTCCGGGATGATGCCCCATTTGCCTTCCAACACCGACCACTTCGAGTCCGGCGTCGCGAAGCGGAAGTCTGCCCCCAAGGCGATCTGCAGGCCGCCGCCGTAGCAGTGCCCGTGCACCGCGGAGATCACCGGCACGGGGATGCGTCGCCACGCCCACGCGGCTTCCTGAAAGACGTTGGTGCCGCGCCACGGCACGGGGATGAAGGCGCCGACGATCCGGCGCGGCGTCTTCATCACCTGCGGGATGTCCAGACCGGAGCAGAACGAGTCGCCGTCGCCGGCGAGGACAACCGCCCGCAGCGTACGGTCGCGGCGCAGTCGTTTCGCCGTCGCGACCAGCTCGGTCAGGGTGTCCAGGGTGAGCGCGTTGAGCTTGTCCGGCCGGGACAGCCGCACCTGCGCGATGGTGCCCTCGACGCGCGTCGTCACCAATTTTGTCATCAGTCTGTTCCTCAGAGCCGGGCGGCGAGTTCGGTCGCCTGCTTGATAGCGCGCTTCGCGTCCAGCTCGGCGGCCACGTCCGCGCCGCCGATGACGTGTACGGCCACGCCCAGCGCGGTGAGCGGTTCCACCAGGTCGCGCACCGAGTCCTGCCCGGCGCAGACCACCACGGTGTCCACGTCGAGCACCCGCGCGACCCGGGCGGACTTCGGGTCCTTGATGTTCTGCGGCACGGTGATGTGCAGGCCGTCGTCGTCGACGCGGACATACTCCACACCCCGCAGCATTTCCACGCCCGAGTCCTGCAACGTGGCGCGGTGCACCCAGCCGGTGGTCTTGCCCAGTCCCTTGCCGAGCGCAGTGGACTTGCGTTGCAGCAGGTAGACCTCGCGGCGCGGCGGTGCGGTGGTCTTGGTGGTCAACCCGCCCCGGTGCGCCGCCGGGTCGGTGACGCCCCAGCGCCGCATCCAGTGCTCGGCCGCCTCGCCCGCGTCGTGCAGCAGGAACTCGCTGACGTCGAACCCGATGCCGCCGGCGCCGATCACCGCCACCCGGTTGCCGACCCGCGCGCCCTCGCCGATCACCTCGGCGTAGGTGAGCACCTTCGGGTGGTTCATGCCGGGGATGTTCGGCACCCGCGGCGTCACACCGGTTGCCAGGATGACCTCGTCGAACCCGGCCAGCTCGGCAGAGCAAGCGCGGACGCCGAGGTGCAGCGTCACCCCGCGAGTCTCGATCATGTGCTGGTAGTACTCGAGGGTGTAGCCGAAGTCTTCCTTGCCGGGGATGCGCGCGGCGAGGCGGAACTGCCCGCCGATCCGGTCGCCGGCCTCGAAAAGCTCGACCCGGTGGCCGCGCCCGGCCAGTTCGACCGCCGCCGACAAGCCGGCGGGTCCCGCACCGACCACCGCGACCCTTTTCACCGTACGGGTGGGGCTGAGCACCAGCTCGGTCTCATAGCCGGCCCGCGGGTTGAGCATGCAGGTGGCGCGCTGGTTCTTGAAGGTGTGGTCGAGGCAGGCCTGGTTGCAGGCGATGCAGGTGATGATTTCCTTGCTGCGGCCGGTCGCTGCCTTGTTGACGAACTCCGCGTCGGCCAGCAGCGGCCGCGCCATCGAGATCAGGTCAGCGTTCCCGGCGGCGAGCACCTGCTCCGCGATTTCCGGCCGGTTGATCCGGTTGGAGGCGACCACCGGCACCGACACCTCGGCGCGCAGCTTGCCGCTGACCCAGGCGAAGGTGGCTGGCGGCACGGACGTGACGATCGTCGGCACCCGAGCCTCGTGCCAGCCGATGCCGGTGTTGAAGATCGACACGCCGCGCTCCTGCAGCCCGCGGGCCAGCTCGACGGTCTCCTCCCACGACTGGGCGTCGTCGACCAGGTCCAGCAGGCTGATCCGGTACTGCACGATGAAGTCGCTGCCGACCAGGTCCCGGGTCCGCCGGACGATCTCCAGCGGGAAGTTCATCCGGTTCGCCGCGCTGCCGCCCCACTTGTCGGAACGGGTGTTGGTCCGGGCGGCGAGGAACTGATTGATCAGGTACCCCTCCGAGCCCATGATCTCCACGCCGTCGTACCCGGCCTGCTGGGCGAGGCTCGCAGCCCGCGCGAAGGCGGTCGCCGTCCGGTCGACCTCCCGCGTGCTCATGGCCCGTGGCTTGAACGGGGTGATCGGCGACTTCTTCCGCGACGCGCCCCGGCTGAACGGGTGGTACGCGTACCGGCCGGCGTGCAGGATCTGGAGGAGGATCTTGCCGTCGTGCTCGTGCACGGCATCGGTCACGACCCGGTGTGCGCGGGCCTGCCCCGGCGAGGTCATCTTGCTGCCGAACGGGGCGAGCCAGCCCCGCCAAGTGGGGGCGTACCCGCCGGTGACCATGAGGCCGACGCCGCCCTTGGCCCGCTCGGCGAAGAACGCCGCCAGCTTCGGCAGGTCCCGGGCCCGGTCTTCGAGCTTGGTGTGCATCGAGCCCATGACCACGCGGTTGCGCAGCACTGTGTGCCCGAGATCCAACGGGCTCAACAGGGTGGGGTATGCGCTCACGTCGTCTGCCTCCTCGCCGCGGGCTCGCTGATTGCCGGCAGCATATACAACAAATCACCTATGCAACAGGTTGCATAGCGACCCATCGGCGGCCGCCCCGCCGACTGGAGCAAAACCGGCTGGGTACCTTCGCCCCATGACCGACAAACGAGTACGCCAGCTGCGCCTGGTCGTGGAGGCCGAGGACTACGACGCGGCAGTGGCGTTCTACCGCGACGTGCTGGGCATGCCCGAACAGGCGGCCTACGAGGGCGCGGACGCTGCCCGGGTCATGATCCTCGACGCCGGGCGCGCCACGCTGGAGATCGCCAACCCGGCGCAGAAGCGCATGATCGACGAGGTGGAGGTGGGCCGCCAGGTCGCGCCGCGGCTCCGGGTCGCCTTCGAGGTCGACGACGCCGCCGCCCGGACCCGAGAGGCGACAGCAGCCGGCGCCACCGAGATCGCCCCGCCCACCGTCACACCGTGGCAGTCGCTCAACTCCCGCCTGCAAGCTCCCGCAGATCTCCAGATCACCCTGTTCCAGGAGCTGGCCGGCGAGTAACCCTCAGTCACACCCCCGGGCAACCGATGGGACGGCCGGGGGTGGCTCAAGCGTGGTGCGGCGCATGGCGGCGATCGTCGCCTTCGTCCTGCTGGTGCAGGTGGCCGCCGGATATCTGCCGGCCCACGCGGCCGCCGCGGTTTTCACCGGTGGCAGCGCGATCGCTGCGCTCTGGGCCACCATCGGGTCCGTCACCCGGGTACGGACGGTGCACGGCCGGATCCGAGCCGGCTGGGTGGGCGCAGCGGTAGCCGCCGGGCTGTGGGCCATCTGCAACACCGTCTCCAGCGCGTACTGGGCGCTCGGTGTCACGCCGGACGGGCCGGGCATCCCCGACTTCGCCGCCTTCGGCGCGATCGTCGTGCTGCCGGTGACGCTGCTCCTGCTGTGCCCGAAGGAGTCTGGTTCCGGCGCACGCCTGCGGCGGTTCATCGACGGCGCGGCCGTGTCGGCCAGCTCCTTCCTCCTGGCCTGGCACTTCGTCCTGCAGGCGGCGGTGGCCGAGGCGCCGAACGGGGCGTTGCTGGCTCTGCTCATTCCCCTGCTCGTCATCGTGAGCGGGTCCGTCGGGATCGTGGTGCTGTCCCGCAGCCGAGCCGACGGCGCCAACGCGGTGTCCCTGCTCGCCGCCGGCATGGCGCTGCTGACCTTCGCCAACGTGCTCAGCCTGCACAACAGCACCCACGACCGGATGTGGTACGAGGCCGGCGTCGGCGCTGGCTACGTCGCCGCCACCCTGATCCTGGCCATCGCCAGCCGCGCCAAGCTGCCCCGCCCCGACTCCCACGGCGACGAACTGGCCTACGGGCCGTGGGGTGCGCTGCCGTACGTGCCAGTGGCACTGTCGCTGGGCGCGGCAGCGTACGTGCAGATCACCACCGGCGTGCTGGGAGCGGTGCTGGTGTGGGCCCACCTCGGCAGCGCGGTGCTTGTCCTGCTCCGCCAGTTCCTCGGGCTGCGGGTCAACCAGCGGCTCCTGCGTGACGTCCGGGAACAGCGCAGCCAGCTTGCCTACCAAGCGGCACACGACTCGTTGACCGGCCTCGTCAACCGCAGCGCCTTCACCGAACGGGCCGAGGCAGCGCTCGCCACCGAGGCACCTGGCGAGCACACCGGGGTTGTGCTCATCGACCTGGACGGCTTCAAGCAGGTGAACGACACGCTGGGCCACGCCGCCGGGGACGCGTTGCTCATCGAGGTCGCCCACCGCCTGCGCCGCGCCGTACGCCAGGTGGACACCGTCGCCCGGCTCGGCGGGGACGAGTTCGTCATCCTGCTGCCGGAACTGCTCAGCGTCGCCGACGCGGACCAGGCGGCCAGTCGCATCCTCGCCGCATTCAGCGAACCGGCGGTGATCGCCGGGTCGACGCTGCGTCCCGGCGGCAGCGTGGGCATCGCCGTGACCTCCTCCGCCGGACAGCCCCTGGACGAACTGCTGCACCACGCCGACCTGGCCCTCTACCGGGCGAAGCGCGAAGGCAAGTCGCGGGCCTGCCGGTACGGCCCGGCTGACTCGAAGGTGTGACTCCACCCGGCGCCGACGTTAGACGCGGGCGTCCGGTGGGCATGGGGGAGTCATGAAGATCAACCACACCGACCGGATGTCGAGCTCGCACACCGTTCCCGGTGCTCCGGAGAACGTTCGCGCGGAGATCGAAAACTCGCGCGCGAACCTCGGTGGCACTGTCACCGCGCTGCACGGCGCGACCGAACCCCGGACCCGTTTCAGCGGTGCCCTGTCGACCGTCAAGGCCAAGACCGCCTCCGGCGTTTCCCGCGTACGCGATGAGGCGCCGCAGCGGGCCCGGCAAGCGCGACAGGCCGTCCAGGAGCGCCCGCTGCCCGCGGCGGCGACGGCGCTGAGCGCGGCCGGTGCAGTGGCCGTGCTCCTGGTCGCCCGCCGCCGGGCGAAGGCCCGTGCCGCGCGGAACCGCTGGCTGGGCTTCCTGCACCGCTGACCGTTTCGTCGAGGCCCGCTTCGCTGAGCCGGAGCGGGCCTCGCCGTGTCGTGCCGCAGCCGGGCAAGGCTGGGCGGGTGCACCTCCGCCAGTGATCTGGGCGAGAATGGGGCGCACGGAATAGTTCAACCTCGGAAGGACAGTCCCTTGGCCGGTGGACTTGTAGCCCTGCTAGATGACGTGGCGGTACTGGCACGCGCCGCCGCGGCGTCGGTCGACGACATCGGGGCGGCTGCCGCCAAGGCCGGCGCCAAGGCCGCGGGCGTCGTCATCGACGACGCCGCCGTCACCCCGCAGTACGTGCGGAACCTGGCCGCTGAACGCGAGCTTCCGATTATCAAGCGCATCGCCTTCGGCTCCCTGCGCAACAAGTTCCTGATCATCCTCCCCGCGATCCTGCTGCTCAGCCAGTTCGTCCCGTGGCTGCTCACCCCGATCCTCATGCTCGGCGGCGCCTACCTGTGCTTCGAGGGCGCCGAGAAGGTCTGGGCCAAGATCGCGCACCACGACCACGGCGGCGAGGAGCAGGTCCAGGACGAGAAAACGCTGGTCGCAGGCGCCGTCCGCACCGACCTGATCCTCTCGGCGGAGATCATGGTGATCACCCTCAACGAGGTGATCGACGAGGCGTTCTGGTCCCGCCTCGCCATCCTGTCGGTCGTCGCCCTGGTCATGACCGTCCTCGTCTACGGCGCGGTCGCCCTCATCGTGCGGATGGACGACGCTGGCCTGCGCCTGGCCCAGCGGCCCGGCGCCATCGCCACCTTCGGCCGAGGCATGGTCCGCGCGATGCCGAAGATCCTCACCGTGCTCACCGTCGTCGGCACCGCGGCGATGCTGTGGGTGGGCGGCCACATCCTCCTCGTCGGCACCGACGAGCTCGGCCTGCACCTCCTCTACGACGCCGTGCACCACCTGGAGGAAGCCGCCCACGACGCCACAGGAGCCCTCGGCGGCCTCATCGGCTGGCTGGTCAACACCACGGCCAGCGCCATCCTCGGCCTCATCGTCGGCGCGCTGGTCGTCCTCATCCTGACCTTCACCCTGCACCGCCGCAAGCACACCCCCGAGCCCGAGGCGACCTCAGAGACTGCCTGACCCGCCGGACGGGGGTCACAGGATGTCGTAGTGGCGTTGGCGAGCCGGGATGTCCACCGTGTCCTCGTCAGTGTCCCGGTCGAGATGCCGTTCGGCGGCGTGATGGATCTGCACGCTCGCGCCGCCGTCCGCGATGAACGCGCCCTGCCCGTTGATGTAGGTGCCACCGGACTGCGGTGTCGACGCCGACCAGGCCACGATGGCACGGAAGGCGGGCTTTGTGGTGCGGAGCAGACCAACGCCCACCGCCACAAACAGCACCGTCAGCCCGGCGACGCTCACCACGAACCCCACCTCGCTCAGCGAGAACTTGCTGAGCAACCACATGCACAACGCAGCGAGCGCGATGAGCATGGTGGTCACGAGCAGGCTGACAATCCCGAAGAAGAACTTGATGACGTGGGCTTTCTCGTCCCGCGCCTGCGCGCCGTCCTCCCGCCGGATCTTCACGCCCCCGTCCGGGTTGTGAAGCACCACCTCCGCGTTACCCCATCTGCCGCCGTCTGCAATCAGATAGAAGGCGACCCGCTCCTTGGGTTCGAGGTGACCAATCCGGAACTGCACATCCCCGTCGAAGTCGTCATGGAGCGGAATGACACCCATCTCCCGCTTCGGCACAGGGTCGATCCCGTATTCCAGAATCTGTGCGCCGTCCACCCGGGGAAACCGGATGACCTGCCCCTTGACGGTCTCGTTCCCCGAATTCGTGACCGTGCATCGGATGATCACCGGCCGTTCCACCCGGGCGCCGTCGAAGCTGATCTGGAGCTGGTCGACCTGCTGGGCGCCGTACTTCAGCTTCGGCTCTTCGATCGTCCGGCTCCAGGACAGTTCCTTGCGCGGTGCCTTCCGCGACTTGACCTGCTCGATCGCGAAGCTGCTGGCGAACCCGAGGGTCGCACTGACCGCCGCCAGCAGCATTTTGTCCGTGCCGAGCCCCGAACCGGCCGTCTCAGCAGCCCACGTACTCACCGACATGCGCCCAACGTACTTGTCGGAAGTGCTCACCACTTTCGGGGTATACAAGGCATCTTCGACGCGGGCCGCGGCGGCCTACGCCGGGTCGATGACGGCGCCGGGGTTGAGGATGCCGGCCGGGTCGAGGACCGCTTTGCCGGCGCGGAGGGCGGCGGCGAACAGGTCGGGGCGCTGCTGGTCGTACCAGGGGCGGTGGTCGCGGCCGACGGCGTGGTGGTGGGTGATGGTGCCGCCGGTGGAGATCAGGGCGTCGGAGACCGCTGCCTTGATCTCGTCCCACTGCTCGACGGTCTTGCCCCATTCGCCGGCGGCGTAGATGCCGAAGTAGGGTGCCGGACCGTCCGGATAGACGTGGGTGAACCGGCACGTCACCACACCGGTGGCGCCGACCTGCGGCAGAGCGTCCTGTGCCGCGTCGTTGACGGCTGCGCGCAGGGTTTCGAACCGGTCCCACGTGCATGCGGTTTCGAAGGTCTCCACGATCATGCTCTGCGCGGCGAGGGCGTCGCGCTGGTACGGCATCCGCAGGAACGACGACCGCCAGGTGTCCGCGGCCCCACTGCGCGCGCCGTGGTCGGCGACGTCGGTGTGCCGGGCTGGCTCGGGCAGGACTCCGCCGTGGTCACGACAGAGTTCCAGGGCGCGTTCCAGCCCGGCGGTGACGGGGTGGTCGGCAGATTCGAACCCGAGCACGAGGACGGCCGTCGCCGAGTTCGCGTTGATCAGGGCTTCGATCGGGTCCAGGAGCCGGCAGTTCGCGGGGTTGAGCCCGGACTGGGACAGCGCGCGGACCGCTGCGACTCCGGACTCGTAGTCGGCGAAGCTCACCGAGGCGCCACCTCGCCAGCGGGGGCGGTCCTGGAGGCGTACCCATGCTTCGGTGATGATGCCGAGCGAGCCTTCGGAGCCGAGGAACATGCGGTCGGGTGCGGGACCGGCGCCGGAGCCGGGCAGGCGGCGGGTTTCGACGACGCCGGCCGGGGTGACGATGCGCAGCGACTCGGTCAGGTCGTCGATGTGGGTGAGCTGGGTGGCGAAGTGGCCGCCCGCCCGGGTGGCGAGCCAGCCACCGAGGGTGGAGAACTCGAAGGACTGCGGGAAGAACCGCAGCGTGTAGCCGTGCGGCCGGAGTTGTTCCTCGAGGTGCGGGCCGAGCACCCCGGCCTGGACCCGGGCCGCGCGGCTGACCGGGTCGATCTCGAGGACCTGGCGCATGGCGGTCAGGTCCAGGCTGACCACGCCGGCGTAGTCGGCGCTGACGTGAGGCTCGACGCCGCCCACGACCGAGGTGCCGCCGCCGAACGGGACGACCGCGATGTTCGCCCCGGAACACCAGTCGAGGACTTGGCCGACCTCAGCGTCCGAGGTGGGTCGGACGACAAGGTCGGGTACGTGCGGCAGGTGGCCGAGCAGGGCGCGGACGACGTCGCGGAACGCTTGTCCATGGCTGTGCGCGAGCCGGTCTCGGACGTCGGCCGAGGCTAGGGCGGCGAGCGTACGGGGTGCTTCGATCCGGCTAGCAGCGACGTTGAACGACTCGATCGGCGGCGCCTCGTGCACGGTGAGGTCCGCGTCGGGGAGCAGCGCCGCTGTGCGCCGGGTGAGCTTCGTGCGCTCCTCTCCCGTCACCGCGTCCTCGACGTTGCCCCATCCCCACCACGACCGTGTCACCAAGGCACCACCTATCTGAACGCTGGGTAAGTTACCGCGCGGTCAATTTCGCATAGGATGGCGTACATGGGCAAGGAGCAGAATCGGCCGCGGGCCGTCGGCACCAAGGGCATGCCGCGCCGCGAGCGGGAGGAACTGATTCTGGACGCGGCGGCGCACGAGTTTGCCCGCAAGGGCTACGCGCGGGGCTCGACCGCGGAGGTGGCCGCCCGCGCCGGCATCTCCAAGCCCATGATCTACGAATACTTCCGCTCCAAGGACGGTCTCTACCTCACCTGCGTGGAGCAGGCCGGCTCGCGCATCGTCGCCGCCGTCCGGTCCGCCCAGGAAGGTCCGTCCGACATCACCCGCGCCGCCCGCACCATGGCGGCCATCTTCCGAACCCTCGAATCTCGCCTCCACGACTGGGATCTCGTCTACGACACGACCCTGCCGCCCGACGGCGCCCTCTATGAGGCGGCGACCGCGCACCGGCGCGAGCTCAACCGACTGGGCGCCGCCGGCGTTGCCGAGGTCCTCGCTTGCGCCGCGGCCGGCGAGTCGCTCGACGCCGACCTCGCCACCCACCTCTGGTACGGCACGGTCAGCGCGGCGATCGCCTGGTGGCGGCACCACCCGGAGCAGAGCGCCGACGCGATGATCGCCCGATTCGAGCGGATCTCCACCGTCCTCTACCCGGGCTTCACCGCCGGGGCCCGGCTCGGCGTCGGGTAACCAGCTGCCGGCGGAGGGCCGGGGGAGTCGGCGAGGGCGAACCAGCAGTCCGGCATCGCCGGGGCCGGATGTGCGGCCAGCGGCACGTGCTCGGCGGGGATGAACCCCCAGCCGTCCCACGCTTCCGTGCCCGGCTCGCTGCGGTCACCCCGGGTGTAGTACCAGATCTGGGAGTCCATCCGCGTCCAGCAGGTGAACCAGCTCTTGCCCGTCTCCATCACGGCGATCTTCCGCGCCCCGCCGGGCTCGTCATACAGGGCAGTGCCCACGGTGTTGGGGCACACGTAGTCGGCCCGCCAGACGTGGCCGTATCGGCGGGCGTCCACATGCCGCACGCCGGCCCGAGCCTCGCACTGCCCCGGCGCACCGTCCTCGGCGGCCTGCTCGTGGGCCGGTGCGGCGTGCTCGCTGCGGGCCAACACGATCATGGTGGTGCCGACGCCGATCACGGAGGTCAACGCCGCGGCCGCGATCCAATGCCGGTGTCGCCGGGTGGCTGGCTCCTCGGGCGCGGCCTCGGTCGTCGGTGCCGCGGATGGAGGGTCCGCCACAGCGGTGGACCACAGACGGTGCAATTCGGCGATCTCCGCCGCGGTGGCACCGCATTCGCGCGCCCACAATTCGACGATGCTGAATTTGGCGGGCACCACCTCTCCCGAGGTGTAGCGATGCAACGCCGACTTGCTGACCGCTAGTCGCTTAGCCAACGCCTCGAAACTGCGGCCCTGACGGTTCTTGAGATCGCGAAGCACGGCTGCCAATGCCTGAGTGGAATCGGGCCGGCCCGCCATCTCCCCCGGAGGATGCATGACTCCAGAGTAGAGCGACCGTCCCCGGCATCCCGCCCCGCCACAAAGTCCCTGGTAACTGCGGCGTTTCATCCCTTCCCGTCCCGGCGCCTTCCATCGGTACGGGTGCCGCGGCAAGCTGTCGCTGGCTCGACCCGCAGCGGTCGCAGCGCCGGAGTACCCATGGAGGATCTGTGCCCATAAGAATTTTCCCGAAGCGTGCCCTTGCCGCCATTGGTGTGGCGCTCGCCGGATTCGCGACGGTCATTGTCGTACCCGTCACCGCCCACGCCGCCGGACCGCGTCCGCTGTTCCGGCTGCCTTTCACCTGCGGCCAGCAATGGGTCGGCCAGACCCGCAGCGACCACAGCCCGAACCCGAACAGCATCGACCTGATGAAGGTCGGTGGCGGCAGCAACAATCAGCCCATCCTGGCGGCGGCCGGCGGCAAGGTCGTCAAGGCCGCGTACGACGACGGTGGTGGTTGGCACGTCCGCATCGACCACGGCGGCGGCTGGCAGACCCGCTACCTGCACATGATCGCGGCGCCCGCCGTGTCGTTGAACCAGACGGTCGTCCAGGGTCAGCTGCTCGGCCGGGTCGGCAGCACCGGCAACAGCGGCGCCCCGCACCTGCACTTCGAGCAGATCCAGGACGGCACTACGGTCCGCTCGGCGATCGACGGCCAGCTCGTCACCGTCGAGGTCGGCCGGTCGCAGACCTTCACCAGCCACAATTGCGGCGGTGGCGGCGGTGGCACCCCGGACCTCGGCGTGCTCGACTTCTTCCTCTCCGACGACCCGACGTCCGGCGCGAACACCCGGCCGGTCATCCACTACGGCAACAGCCCGATGATCCCGATCGTCGGCGACTGGGACGGCGACGGCAGCGACACGGTCAGCGCGTTCGACCCCACGACCAGCACCTTCCTGCTCGCCAACAACCCCGCCACCGGCGCCGCCCAATACACCTTCCGCTACGGCGACCCGGGCGCGGTGCCGCTGGTGGGCGACTGGGACGGTGACGGCAAGGACAACGTCGGCGTCCGGATGGGCATCAACTTCTTCCTGCGGACCAGCCCCGGTCACCAGCGGCACGGAGACCACCCAGGTCGTGGCGTACGGCGACGCCCCGGACACCCCGCTCATCGGCGACTGGGACGGCGACGGCATCGACAACCTGGGCGTGGTCAAGCCCGGCAACTACACCTTCTACCTGCGCACCTCGGCGAACAACCAGCCCGAGGCCACCCGCACGGTGCCGTACGGCGACCCGGGAGCGTTCCCGCTGGTCGGCGACTGGAACGGCGACGGCAAGGACAACATCGGCGTCCGGATGGGCAACACCTACTACTTCCGGACCAGCGCGGTGACCGACGCCGCCGAGATCACCCAGTCCGTCGCGTACGGCAACGGCGACGGCCGGGAGTATCCGATCGTCGGTGACTGGAACGGCGACAACCGTGACACCCAGGGCATCGTCTTCTGATCCCGGTCCGGCCGGCCTCCACCCACGGGGGTGGGGGCCGGCCCCTTCTGCTAGGGCGCGGTTCGGGCGCGGCGCAGGGCCACGGCTGCGGCACCGCCGATGGGAATGAGCAGCCAGCAGGAGATCAGGCGGTAGATCAGGACCGCGGCGGTCGCACTGATGACGTCGGCGCCGGCGGCGGTGAGGCCGGCGACCAGGGCGGTGTCGATGACGCCGATGCCGCCCGGGGTGAGGGGGACCTGCCGGACGATCTGCACTCCGAGATAGATGCCGGCCAGGGTGATCACGCTGACCGGTTCGTCGAGCGCGCGGACCGCGGCCACCAGGCACATCAGGTCGGTGATCCACTTGGCGGCGGCGTAGCCGAGGGCCACCGCCCAGTCTGCGCCTCGCAGTCCCGCGCCGGCCTGCCATGCCTCGCGCAGGGAGGTGGTCGCTGAGTGCACCAGCCGAGCGAGTCGCCCGCCGCTGGCTCGGTCGGCGGCGGGTCGGCGAGACCAGCGGCGCCCGACGACCACGGTGGCGGCGGTGGCAACGGTCAGGCCGAGGACGGTGAGCAGCGGTTCCCAGCTCAGACCGGCGGTGGGGGTGCCGGCCAGCACGGCGAGTCCGCCCCCGGCATAGACCAGGGCGAGCCCGCCGATGGAAGCGAGACCGGACACGATGACCGAGGCCAGGGCGATCTCTCGGGCTGCCCCGGCCCGCCGGTATTCGCGGACGGTGTAGGCGGTCGACAGGGCCGGGCCGGCGGGCACCGCGATGGAGATGGCCGTGGCGGCCAGGATGATCGCGGAGGTCCGGCTGCGGCGCAGCCGCACCCCGAGCCCGTGCAGCAGGTTGCGTTGCTGGAGCGCGAACGCGCCGATCGAGGCGGCCTGCAGCGCGACCGCGAGCACGATCCAGCCGTAGTCGGCGCTGACCGACGCCCGGAGGACAGCGTGGGGGTCGGGCAGGCGGCCTTGCAGGCCGATCACCACGAGGCCGGCGACCAGGGCGACACCCGCGAGCAGGCGGGCCCACTTCTGCGATCTCAGCGTACGCAGGAAGCGAAGCACCCCACGCGGGCCGGGTACGGCCGCGGCGGACGGCCGGTCGACCTCGCTTCGCATCCGCCTATGATCCCCGCGAATGGGGTGGACGCCCCTGTCGAGTGCCCACGATCACACGGTCGCGGGTGCCGGGTCGTGGTGGAGGCAGCCGCCGTTCGCGCCGACCTCACGCAGGCCGGCCAGGTCGCCTGCGCCCCAGGTGGTGGCCCGGTTGCTCAGCCACGGATACATGATCTCGGTCGGGTCGTCGACCAGCGGATGGGCCAGTCCGACGGCGTGTCCCAGCTCGTGCAGCAGGAGCTGGCCGGTGGTGACGTTGCCCGCGGCGCCGAAGCCTCGGGCCATGCTGGCCGTCCGGGCGGCGTCGAGCAGCACCATGCCCTTGTCGATGATGAGGGCGGGCGCTCCGGACTCGGTCTGCCCCGGCGAGTACACCGCGCCACCGATCCCCGCGATGTCCGTCTTGTCGGTTTCTGGGGTTCCCCAGGCGATAATGAGCTGCGTGTCCGGCGGGTAGTCGACCGGCGTGCGGCCCGGAACGACCTGGGTGGGACCCGCATAGCTGAAGGTCAAGCCGGTGGCCGCGGCGATCCTCGCGACAGCGACCTGGACCTCGGTGAGCGACTCGCGCGGCGCCCGGTCCAGGTTGACCCGGTAGCCGATCGGTGCGCAGGGATTCCAGCGGGCGACGAGGTCGAAGCCGCTGCGCTGACTGAGGAAGGCGTACGCGTCCGCCTCGCCGGCCGCCGCCACAGTGCTCGGCTGCCACAGAAGCGCTCCACTGACAGCAGCAGCCGTCAACCAACGCAGCACACGAGCGACCACGACGCTCCGATCTTGGGGATGAGAGGCCCCGTCCATCGGCGCGTGCGGTCCGATCGTGAGCGACTGTGACGCAGACGAGGACGGCCCGCCCAGGGGTCTGACTGTTTCGCCGGAAATCGTCATTGCGCGCCGTTCGGTGCCGATGGGGCAGACGTGCCTGCCGAACGTCGCCCGGCGGATCCCGGTCCGTCGACCGGGCCCGTCGTCCTGAGCGAGATCGGCCGGGGCGCACACGCCGTCGTGCACCGGGTCCGTTTCCGTGGCGCCGAATACGCCATGAAGGTCCTCCAGGCCGCGGACGGCGACGAGGAGCGGATGCGCGCCTTCCGGCGGGAAGGTGCCCTCCTCGCCTCCATCGACCACCCTGGCGTGGCCCGGGTGCACGAGCTGGGCGACCGGGACGGCCGGCCGTACCTGTTGATGGACCTGATCGAGGGTGAGCCGCTCACTCACCTGCTGGCCGGCGGCCGGCTTCCCGCGCAGCGGGCGGTCCGGGTCGCGCACGAGATCGCGTCGGCGCTGGCCGCCGCGCACGCGGCGGGTCTGGTGCACCGGGACGTGACGCCGCACAACATCATCGTCGGGCGCGACGGCGCGGCCCGGCTGGTCGACTTCGGGCTAGCCACCCGGGTCGGGGCCGCCGATGCGGACCTGATCGCGGGTACGCCCGCCTACTGCTCGCCGGAGCAGGCCGGCATGCTGCGCCGGCAGGTCGACGGCCGCAGCGATCTCTACAGCCTCGGTGCGGTGTTGTACGAGTGCGTGACGGGCAGCCTGCCGTTCGTCGCCGCCGATCCGGGCGCTCTGCTCCGCCTGCATGCCACCGCGCCGGTGCCGGACCCGCGCCGGTCGGTGGCCGGGCTGGGTGGCGCCTTGTCGGCGATCATCGTCCGCCTGCTCGCCAAAGATCCGGACGACCGGTATCAGAGTGCCGTCGGGCTGTTGGACGATCTGCAGCACGTCGCGGAGCAGCCGGACCGGGCCGAGTTCCCGCTGGACCTCGGTGACCAGGTGACGCGCGGGCAGCACGGGCCGCGACTGGTGGGCCGGGACGGCGATGTCGCGACGCTCATGGGCCGCTGGGCGCGGGCGTCGCGGGGCCAGGGCGGCGTGGTGCTGGTCCGCGGTGCCCCCGGCGCGGGCAAGAGCCGGTTGGTGCGCGAACTGACCGTCGCGGCCCAGCAGGCGGGTGGCTTGGTGCTGCACGGCAAGAGCGCCCCGGACGATCCGCAGCCGCTCGCCGCGCTGCGAGCCGCTGTCGACGGGTACGTCCGCGCGGTGCTCGCCGGGCCGGCCGAGTCCCGGCCCGCCGAGGTCGAACGCCTACGGGCGGTAGTCGGGCCGGGCGCACCCCTGGTGAAGAACCTGTCGCCCGCGCTTGCCGAACTGCTCGCCGTACCCGACGCGGTGGGGGAGGTCGGTCAGGAGCAGTACACCGCAGCGGTGGCGGCGCTGCTCGTCGACCTGGCCCGCTCCGCCGGCAAAGCCGTGCTCTATCTGGACGACGCGCAGTGGTTCGACGAGGCCACCCGCCGGGCGCTCGAGCAGCTCAGTGCGCGCCTCACCGACGCCCCGCTGCTGGTGGTGGTCACGGCCCGCGACGACCCGCCCAGCGTCGCCGCGGTGGACGAGCTCCGAGCGCGGCTCGGCAAGGCCCTGGACACCGAGATCGAGCTGCGCCCGCTGGACGCCGAAGCGGTGGCCCGGCTGGTGGCCGCAGTCAGCGGCGGCATGAGCGTCGACCCGGAAGACGCCCGGCGGCTCGCCACCCGCAGCGGCGGCAACCCGTTCACGTTGCTGCAGTACCTGCGGGCCATCCTCGACGCCGGACTCGCCCGCCCCTCCTGGGGCATGTGGCACGTCGACGTAGACCACCTCGACGCCCTGCAGCTCCCGGAGGACGCGGCCGGGCTGGTGCTGCAACGAGTCGACGCCCTCGACGCCGAGGCGCGCCGGCTGCTCGGTGCCGCCGCGGTCGTGGGCTCCCAGTTCGATCCGCAGCTGGTGGCCGAGGTGGCCGGCACCGACCAGGTACGCGCGGTCCTCACCGAGGCGGTCTGGCACAGCCTGGTCGAGCCGCGGGCCCTCGGCCGGTACGCCTTCGTGCACGACCGCATCCGGGAAGCACTCCTACACCAGTTCGACGAGACCACCCTGCGCAGCCTGCACGACCAGGTCGCCGACGCCATCGAAGCGGCCGGGGACGCCGACGCCGAGACCGCGTACGCCCTCGCCCGGCACACCGCCGACGGCGACCCGGCGTACCGCCCGGACCGGCGGTTCGAGGCCGCGTACGCCGCGGGCCGGCGGGCGCTGGCCGATCATGCGCCGGCGACCGCGCTGACCTTCCTGGAACGGGCCGCTGCGGCTGCCGAGGCTGCCTCGGTCACACCGGACTGCGCCTTCCACCAGACGCTCGCGAGGGCGTACCACGCCGCGGGGCGGTTCGCGGAAGCCGAGAAGGCGCTGGACGAGGCGCTCGCGTGCGCGCCGACGGCGGTGGAGCGGGCCCGTACGCTGCTGCTGCTCGCCGGAGTGGAGGACAGCGCCTGGAACAGCGTGCAGCCGCTAGCCACCGTCGAGCGCGGCCTGACCGAACTGGGCAAGCCCTCACCCCGCAATCCGGTGGCGCTGATCCTGCTCACGGTGGTGATGTTCGTCGGCGGCTGCCTGATTCGGCTGACCGGCCTCGGCTACGGCAAGGCCCGCGGCGAGCTGCGGGACCGGCTCGCGCTGCGGGCGGCCCTGCACAACTACGCGTCCGCCGCCTGCATGCGGGAACTGCGCCCCTTCGACGGCGTGACCTACATTCTGCGCAGCTACTACCTGGCGAACCGGCTCGGCCGCTGCCCCGAATCCGCCCGGGCGTTCTCCTCCCTGGCCATCCTGGCCCGGGTGCTGGGCCGGCAGCGGTTCGCCGCCCGGCTGTCCGGCACAGCTGCCAAGATGGCGGACCGCCTTGGCGACCCGGTGCTCTCGGCGACCGTCACCTGGATGGACGACTTCAGCCGGCACGGCGCCGGCATCGACGGCGGGCGCAGCATGTCCGACGTGCTGGACCGGCAGCAACGGTGGCTCGACGAAGGGCTGGCACTGGACGGCTACGCCGTGCTGCGCTGGGACTGGTTGCTGCGCGGCGACATGGCCGAGGCCGAAGCCGGCTTCGCCCGATCCAAAGCGCGGGCGGAAGCGGCCGGGCAGTCCGGCCGCAGCGGCGTCGTAGCGACCGACGCCTGCCTGTACGCGCTGCGCGGCCGCAACGGCGAAGCAGCCGCCGAACTGCGCCGCCTGGAACGCGCCGACGCGCCGCTGCACCAACGCGTCGACACCCTGATCGCCCGCCTGCAGAACGCCGTCGAGCAGCGCGACCTCGGCGACACCTTCGACGACACCGTTGCCGCGTACGACGCGCTCGGCGTGCGGCTGATCGACGTGGTGCCCTCGCAGCACGGATTCCAGGTCTATCAGGCGTACGGTCGCATCGCGCAGCTGCGGCAGGCCACCACCGACACCGACCGGCAGGCCCGGCTGACGCAGGCCCGGCAGGCCGTCGCCGTGCTGGGCCGAGTCACCCTGCGGCCCCTGCTCGCCGCCCACCACCAGGTCGCCCGCGCCGCCCTCTGCCTGCTCGAACCCGAACCGCGAGGCAGGCGGCGCCCGGCCGGCCCTGCCGCGGCGCTCGCCCTGTTGGCCGCGGCCGAGCCGATCCTGGGTACGGTCGACGCCCCGCTGGTGGCGTTCGAGGCCGCGCTGGTCCGCGCCCGCGCCCACACAGCGCTCGGCGCCGACGGCGAGTCCGGCCGGCAGGCCGAATACGCCCTCCGGCTCGCCGACGCGCAGGGCTGGCCGCACCGGACCCGCGCGGTCGCCGCCGAGTTCCCCCGTGCCGCCGGCACCGCGACCACCCACCAGACCGCCCAACGCGTCGGCGGCGACAGCCGCGCCTCCGCACGGTGGAAAGCCCTGGAGGAAATCAGCCTCGCGGCGTCCCGGGTGCTCGACCCGACCCGGCTGGGCCGCATCGCGCTCGACGAGACGATCCGCATCCTCGGCGCCGAACGCGCGTTCCTGCTGCTGCACGAGGCGGAAACCGACACGCTCACGCCGCACGTCGGCCGGGACGCCGCGGGCAACGACCTGGTGGAACTGACGAACTACAGCGCCAGCCTAGTCGACAAGGTCGCCCGCGACGGCCGAGCCGTCGTCGTCACCGGCACCGAAGAAGGCGCCGCGCTGGGTGCGCAGAGCGTCGTCGCGTACGGCCTGCGCAGCGTGCTCGCCGCCCCGCTCCAACTCGACGGGCGCCTGCTCGGCGTCGTCTACCTCGACAGCCGGGTAGCCAAAGGCGTCTTCACCGACGAGGACGTCGACATCCTCACGGCGATCACCCACCACGTGGCGGTCGCGCTGGATACCGCCCGCGCCGCCCAACTGGAAGTCGCCGTCGAAGCGGCCAACCGGCGCCGAGACCTCGCCGAGACGCTGCGCCACGCGATGAGCCACCTCGCCGACAGCCTCGACCCGGACGTGGTCCTGCGCCGGCTCATGACCACCGCCACGGAGTCGCTCGGCGCGGACCGGGCCTGGCTGCTGACCGGCCAGCCCATCGACGCCACCGTCGCGGCCCTGGCCGGCCCCGACGCATCCTGGGAGGTACGGGACACGACCTTCGCCCTGACCGCGCCGCTGTCCCTGACCGAGCCCACCACCGGCCCCGGTGCTGCGCCCTGGCCGGCGGACCTCGGCGCGGAGCCCAGCTCCTGGCTCGCCCTGCCGTTAGCCAGCGGCGACGAACGCCACGGCGTCCTGCTGCTGACCGGCTGCGCCGCCAGCGGCGGCTACGGCGAAGACGACGTCCAGCTCGGCGCGACACTGGTCGGGCAGGCCATGACCGCCTTCGACAAGGCGCGGCTCTTCACCCAGATGCACCACCTCGCGACCGTGGACGGCCTGACCGGTCTGGCGAACCGCCGACACCTGTTCGAGGCGGCCGGGCGGGAGATCGCCCTGACCCGGCGCCGCGGCACCGCCCTCGCCGCCGTCATGGTCGACATCGACCACTTCAAACGCATCAACGACACGTACGGCCACCAGGTCGGCGACGAGGTCATCCGGGCGGTGGCCGCGCGCATGCGACTCGGTCTGCGCGAGAGCGACATCGCCGGCCGGTACGGCGGTGAGGAATTCGTCCTGCTGCTACCCGACTGCGGCGACGGCGCGGAACCCGCAGCCGAACGCCTGCGCGCGGAGATCGCCGACGCCCCGATCCCTACCGCGGCTGGCCCGATCGACGTCACCATCAGCGTCGGCGTAGCACACCTACGAACCGGCGACGCGGATGCCGACGCCCTGCTGGCCCGCGCCGACGCGAGCCTGTACCGCGCCAAGCAGACCGGCCGCAACCGGGTGGTTGCCGACGACCGCCCGTACCCGGTGGCGTAGCACTTCAGGAAGACATGGAGGTCGCCCAAGCCGTACGCAGGACTAGCTCGCGGAGGCGGCCGAGGTCCAGCAGCCACCAGGAAGATCAATTATCTCACTCAATGTTTAGTCCGAGCTATAGTTCGGTCATGCCTGAAGAGTCGCCGCGCCGATGGTCCATCAAGACCACGGGTGAGGTTCGGGAGTGGCTGAGAGCGCTACGGCAGTCGGACCCCGACGTCTACCGTTCCGTCAACGTCGCTATCGACATGCTCGCTGAGGTCGGGCCAGGTCCTGGGCGCCCGATGGTCGACACGTTGCAGAGGTCGAGCATCGGCAATCTCAAGGAATTGCGGCCGAGGTCGGGGCGGGACGTCGCGATCCGGGTGCTGTTCGTGTTCGATCCCTGGTCGCAGGCGGTGCTGCTGGTGGCTGGGAACAAGGCCGGCGATTGGGCTCGATGGTATCGGACGGCGATCCCGATTGCAGAGACTGCGTACACGAGTTGGCTGGCGGCGGAGAAGAAGCGGAGGGAGAACTGATGAGCGAGTTCCATGACTGGGAGGACCTACGTGCGGAGCTGCACGACGGGGACGATGAGGCACTCGAGGGGGAACGAGCCCGGACCGCGGCCTGGGTCAGTGCGTTTCATCTGGCCGAGGAGCGAAAGCGGCTTGGGCTGACCCAGCGGCAGGTGGCTGAGCTCATGGGAGTCTCGCCCGGGCGAGTGAGCCAGATCGAGAATGGTGATCTTGATGTCAACGAGGTGGCGACCTTGAGCCGGTACGCACGGGCGCTGGGTGCCCGGATGCGGATCATTTTTGATTACGGCGGTGACCTTCGGCAGATCGCTTGAAGCCGACCTAGCCTCGTGCTTCGAGAGGCGCGGTGGGTGACCGTTGCCAACGGTCGCGCCGTGTACCGACGTCCGTTGAGCTGGACAGAGGGCCTACGGCACTTTTGGCTGCGAGACTGCGACCCGCGTTCGATTGATCAGCGACACCGGCAAGCCGAACGAATGGCCTGAATGGACGAACGGGTAGACGTCGGGGCGATCGGGTGAACCTGTGGTGCGGTGTCTCCCGGCCGGATGGCAGCTGCGGGACAGTCGAAGACTCCATAGCCGACCATGACGGAGTGTCCGCATGTCGTATCCGCTCCCGCCTCGGCCGCCGGGCCATCCGCTGACGAAGAGGCGGAAGACGAACAAGATCATTCTCGGCGTTGCCGGGGCGATCGTCGCGTTGTGCTGCGGCGGCACCGCCATCATCGCCGCGTTCACCGACCCTCCGGAATCCTCGCTGTCTGCTGCGCCGACCGCGGCGACGTCCACAGCGCCGACCAAGGGCCTTCTGGGCGCAATCCCAGCCGTCACTGTCGCCCCAGCAACGCCGTCCAGTAGCCCGACAACCATCAGCCCGGCGCCGAAGACGCCGACCAGCACGAAGTCGGCAACCCGCAAGCCCAGCACCGCCCCGGCCCAAGCCACTGTACGGCCCAAACCAACCACGAAGCGGCCCAAACCTCAGCCGACGCCGACCCGCGACCAGCCCGAGAGCGTGTACTACAAGAACTGTGACGCTGTCCGCGCCGCCGGTAAGGCTCCGATCCGCCGCGGTGACCCCGGTTACGGCCGGCACCTGGACAGGGACGGAGACGGTCAAGGTTGCGGCTCCGACTGACCTTGCTGGAGTGGTGGGCGGGCCGTGCACGAGGCGTACTCCGTGGCAGGCATTGATTACTGTGCCTTCATGCAACCGCGCCCGCCGAAACCGCAGCCGCACTTTCTCGAGCAGGACCTTGCGGGAATGCCGATCTGGGGTCACCTGCTGCTCGGCGTCGGCACGGTCGGGCTGTGGTTCCTGATCCTGCCGTTCTACCTGCTGTACGTCGCCGTCCAGGCCGCGTTTGCGCAAGTGGTTGCCGCGGCGATCCTGCTGCCGGCGAAGGCGGTCGTTCGTCTCCTGCGCGGACCGGTGCGAGCCCTGCTCCGGGCATCGGGGCGTCAGCGTTGAGAGCTTGCCCGGGGCGGGCCCGGCGGGTCGTGGTCCCGCCGGGCCCCGGGGGTTACGGCTTGGTGAGCAGGCAGCCCGCAACGGTCAGGTCGATGGCCCGGCTGCTGTTCAGGCAGGTGGTGAACCAGTACGTCTGCTGTCCGTAGCTCTGTCCCTGGTACGCCTTGGTGGTGCCGTCCGCGGCGACCTCGCAGGGGTTGTTCATCGTGCACATCTGGCCGTTGTCGTTGCCGGTGTTGTTGATGCCGATGACGCGGCCCGAGGCGTCGTCGACGATCGGCGAGCCGGAGGTGCCGTGGATGGTGTCGCAGGCGGCGTCGTAGCGGATCGAGTCGCGCCAGGTCCACTGGTCTTCGCGCAGGGTGTCCACGAAGGTCTCGGCCTTGCAGTTCCAGATGCGCCGCCAGTAGCTGGACGGGATGGTCATCGTGGTGCCGGCAGCCGGGCGGGCATCGGCGAGGGTGAGCGCGGTGGCGCCGAAGCGGTTCTTGATTGTCGAGTACGTCGTGGTGAGCCGGTAGAGGGCCACGTCGGTGCCGGTCATCGTCGCGTAGAGGACGCGGTCGGCGCGGACCGTGCCGAGGGAGCCGCCGGTGCTGTTGAGCAGGGTGCCGGAGCGGCTGCTGGACCGGTTCTGGATGACCTGGCCGGCGTTGATGAAGCCGCCTTCGTAGCAGTGGCCGTTGGTGAGCATCATGGCCCGGTCGGAGTTGACCGAGGTGGGGTAGCGCACCAGGGCGGCGGAGCAGTTGTTCAGCCGGATCGTCGACGCCAGGGTGACGGCGGCTCGCTCGGCGACGGGGGCGGGGGCAGGGGCCGCCTGCGCGGGGGCGGTGCCGACGAGCATGCCGCTTGAGGTGGCGAGCAGCGCGGCGCCGAGGGCGAGCGCACGACGAAGGCGCATCAGGGGTCCCTTCTGCTGGGTGCCGCGGCCGATCGGCGACGTGCGGACACCGGTTGATCTCGGTGCCCCCGATCCTTGCATCGATGGAGATGCATGTAAATCACTGCGGCGGGACGACCTGCAGGACGAGGAGGACGATGTCGTCGTCGGCGGCCTGAGCGAAACGGGCGAGCAGGTGGTCGCAGAGCTGCTCGGCGTCGAGGTGCTGCTGCCCGGCCAAAGCGTCGGTGAGCTGCCGCAAGCCGTCGTCGAGCGCGGCGTGCCGACGCTCGACGAGCCCGTCGGTGTAAAGCACCACACTGGACCCCGGCTCGAGGGTGACGACGTGGTCCTGCCGGGGGCCGGGCCTGCGGGTGCCGAGCAGGACATCTGCCGGAGTGGACAGCAGTCGCACCGAGCCGTCGGGATTCAGGAGTACGGGCGGTGGGTGGCCGGCGCTGGACCACCGGAGGGTGTCCTCCTCGACCTGGGCGAGGAGCGCGGTGGCGAAGGCGTCGACGGCCAGCGCGGACATGGCGTGGTCGAGGGCGGTCAACACCTCGGAAGGTGGTCTGCGGATGGCGATTGCCGTACCGCGGAGGAGGTTGCGCAGTTGCGCCATGCCGGCTGCGGCGTGCCGGTCGTGTCCGGACACGTCGCCGACGGCGAGGGTGAGCTGGCCGCCGGGGACGAGGAACGAGTCGTACCAGTCGCCGCCGATGTGTGCCTGCGCGACGGCAGTCTGGTAGCGCACGGCGACCTGCAGGCCGTCCGCCTGCGCTGGTGGGGTGAGCAGGCTGTGCTGTAACGCCCCGGACAGCTCGCGTTCCATCCGCCCGAGCCGATGTTCGGCCGCGCGGGTCCTGGCCCGGTCGAAGGCTTGGGTCAGGGCCGCGGCAAGCAGTCGGACGAAGCCGAGGGCGGCGTCGTCCACCGGCACCTGTGGGTTGAACTGGACCGTCAGCATGTCCGCACCGGGGAGCCGGACTCGCACGTCGTTGCCCGCCGCGTACAGATTCTGATCGGGCGCCAGGGTGTCGGACGACAGGTCGGCGCGGGTGAGGTCGGCCGTGCCGTGCAGGAGCGGCAGGGCTAGTTCGCGGACGTGGTCGGGGTGGCTGACCTGGGCGATCGTGTCGTGCAGCCGGCGCAGCAGGTCGAGCCGGCGCGCGCCGACGACCTGGGCGGTGGTTTCGGCGGCGATGTCGATGACACCTTCGATGGCGCCGTCTTCGCCGAGCACCGCCGAGTAGGAGAAAGTGAAGAAGCACTCTTCGAGGTAGCCGTGCCGGTCCATCAGCATGCGGAGGTTGTCCACCCAGGTCGCGCCCGCGCCGGCGGTGACCGAGTCCAGCATCGGCCCGATGGTGCCCCAGAGTTCGGGGAAGACGTCCCGGGCCCGGCTGCCGAGCGCGGTCGGGTGCTTGTCGCCGATCATCGCGACGTAGGCCTCGTTGTAGAGCATCGTGTATTCCGGTCCCCACAGCAGGGTGACCGGGAACCGGGTCTGCAGCGCCGTGGTGACGGCCGACTTCAGGGCCGGACTCCACGTGGCCGGTGGTCCGATCGGCGCGGCGGCCCAGTCGACCGCCGCGTAGCTGTCCCGGAGCGAGCCGGCGGCGGCCAATACGTCATGCATGCGCAGAATCTAGCCTTTCGGCAAACTCGGTTGGTGGCCGCCGGGCGGTGGGCTAGCGTTGCGCTCATGGTGCACACAGGCGTTGCTTCGATGAGGCTCCGTAACCGCCGCTGACGGCGGCGTTTCGAGTCCTCTGCCGCCGTCCCGGTCCTCGCCGGGCGGCTGTTTTCTGCCGCCGGCTCCCTTGACGAGCTGCGGAGCTTTCCTGTGTCTTCTTTCACCACCACTACCACGTCAGTCGGCGAGCGCGCTCACCTGCGCGCCGAGGACGTCAGCGTCGCTCTGGGCGGCCGACAAGTCCTGCACCGCGTGTCTGTCACAGTCTCGGCCCGGTCCCGGCTCGCGATCGTCGGCGAGAACGGGCGCGGCAAGACCACCCTGCTGCACGTCCTGGCGGGCCTGCTGGCGCCGGACGCCGGCACGGTCCACCGCGCCGGCACGGTCGGCATCGCCGAGCAGACCATGCCCGCCTCCCACGGCGAGACTGTCGGCACTCTCACGTCCCAGGCCCTGCACCACGCTCACGCCGCGCTGGCAGCGCTTGACGCGGCAGCGGCCGACCTGGCCGCCGGCCGCGACGGGGCGGACGACCGGTATGCCGTCGCGCTCGACGCGGCCACCCGGTTGGACGCTTGGGACGCCGAGCGTCGGGTCGACATCGCTCTCGAGGCGCTGCGTGCCTGCCCAGACCGCGCCCGCCCGCTGAGCACCCTCTCGGTGGGGCAGCGCTACCGGGTGCGGCTGGCCTGTCTGCTCGGCGCTGCCGACGACCTGTTGCTGCTGGATGAGCCCACCAACCACCTGGACGCCGACGGTCTGGCGTTCCTCACCGCGCGGCTACGAGCCCACACCGGCGGCCTTGCACTGGTCAGCCACGACCGCGCTCTGCTGCGCGACGTCTGCGACGAGTACTTGGACCTGGATCCCACCCGGGACGGCTCGGCGCACCTGCACACCGGCGGCTACGACGGCTGGCAGCAGGGCCGCCGCCGGGAGCGGGAGCGCTGGGAGCAGGAGTACGCCGCCCAGCAGGCCGAACACCACCGGCTGGAGCTGGCGGTGCACCACGCCCGCGACCGGCTCAGCACCGGCTGGCGGCCGGACAAGGGCACCGGCAAACACCAGAGGCAGACCCGGGCGCCGGGTGTCGTGCAGGCGCTGAACCGGGAACGTGAGGCGCTCGCGGCCCACCGGATCACCGTGCCGGAGCCCCCACCGGTCCTGCACTGGCCCGAACTGCCAGCCCGGAAAGGCATCGCTTTGGTACGCCTGGACGACGCCCACGTCACCGGCCGCCTGACACAGCGGGTCTCGCTCGTCCTGGAAGCCGGCGACCGGCTGCTGGTCACCGGCGGCAACGGCGCCGGCAAGTCGACGCTGCTGTCGGTGCTGTCCGGCCGCCTGCAACCCACGGGCGGCGCAGTCCGCATCGCCGCGCAGGTGGCGCTGGTGGGTCAGGAGGTGCCCGAGTGGCCGCCGGGCGACACCGCCCAGCAGCTTTACGACCGGCGCGGCGACGTCGTGCCGCTGGCTGCCACCGGCCTGCTGGACGGCGAGGCGCGGCGTACTGCGGTGCAGCGGTTGTCCCAGGGGCAGCGGCGTCGCCTGGACCTTGCCATGCAGGTGGCGACCCGTCCGGAAGTGCTGCTGTTCGACGAACCGACTAACCACTTGTCGATGACACTGGTGGACGAGCTGACCGCGGCGTTGCGGGACACGCCGGCTGCGGTCGTCGTCGCCACGCACGACCGGCAGTTGCTCGCCGACCTGGCGGACTGGCCCCGGCTGCACCTGCCCGGCCCGGATTTGCCATAACCGCAAGAGTGTTTGCCACTGTGCGGGTCAGGCCCGCACAGTGGCGGCAGGAGGTGGTCGAGATGACCGACGAACTGCGAGACGCGTACGACGTGGTGGTGGCCGGCGGCGGCGCGGCCGGGCTGAACGGGGCACTGATGCTGGCCCGGTCCCGCCGATCGGTGGTGGTGATCGACGCGGGCGCTCCCCGCAACGCACCCGCGAGCGGCATCCACGGGCTGCTGGGCCGCGAGAACATGCCGCCGAGCGAGCTGTTGGACCGCGGACGCGCCGAAGTCCGCGGCTACGGCGCCCACGTGGTGACCGGCGAGATCACCGGCGCGGCCCGGGACGGCGACGGCTTCCTCGTGACCCTGGCGGATGGGCGGCAGGTCCGGTGCCGGCGGCTGCTGGTGACCACCGGACTGGTCGACGAACTCCCCGACGTGCCCGGCCTGCGGGAGCGGTGGGGACGCGACGTGCTGCACTGCCCGTACTGCCACGGGTGGGAGGTGCGGGACCGAGCGATCGGTGTGTTGGCTAGCGGGCCGATGTCCGTACACCAGGCATTGCTTTTCCGGCAGTTGACCGATGATCTGGTGTTCTTCGGCGCGCCCGAGGGTGACGATGCGGAAAAGCTCGCGGCGCTCGGCATCCGGGTCGTCACTGCGGCCGTCACGGCGGTGGAAACCCACGAAGACCGCATTTCCGGGGTACGGCTGGACGACGGCACCGTGATCGCCCGCGAGGCCCTCGTCGTCGCCACCCGCATGGTGGCCCGCGGAGGCTTTCTCGGTGACCTGGGCCTGCACCCGGTGGACCACCCGTCCGGCGCCGGCCAGCACTACCCGGCGGGTCCGACCGGCGGCACGGACGTGCCCGGCGTCTGGCTGGCCGGCAACGTCACCGACCTGTCCGCTCAGGTGGGCGCCGCCGCCGCGGCCGGAGCGCTCGCCGGCGCGCACATCAACGCTGACTTGGTCATGACGGAAACCGGACAGGCCGTCGAGGCGTACCGGCGGCGTGTTCCCGCGGCAACTGCCTGACCGCTGGCCGGCCGCTGTGCCAAGGTGAGGTCTTCTGTGGACGCCGGGAGGTTGTCATGAGGATTGCTGTGGTGGGTGCTGGATTCGCCGGGCTGAGCGCGGCGAAGGTGCTGCGGCAGAGCGGGTTCGACGTCACCGTGTTCGAGCAGTCGCCGGACGTGGGCGGGGTGTGGAGCAGCACCCGCCGCTATCCGGGTCTGCGGACGCAGAACGACAAGGGCACCTACCATCTGAGCGACCTGCCGATGCCCGCGCACTATCCGCAGTGGCCGACCGGTGAGCAGGTCCAGCACTACCTCGAGCGCTACGTGGGTCTGTTCGAGCTCGGCGGACTCCTGCGCCTGTCGACTGAGGTGGTCTCGGCGGAGCTGGTGGACGGCGAGTCGGCCTGGCAGCTCACCTCGCGACCCACCGGCCGGGACGAGCCCGTCACCCGCGAGCGGTACGACCACCTCGTCGTCGCCAACGGCATCTTCTCCGACCCGCTGGTCCCCTCCTTCGAGGGGCACGCCGAGTTCACCGCCGCCGGTGGGCGCGTCGTGCCCGCCAGCGGGTTCCACGACCTGGACGCCGCCCGCGGACGCAACGTCCTGGTGGTCGGCTACGGCAAGTCGTCGTGCGACGTGGCGGTCTCGGTCAGCGAGGTCGCGGCCACCACCAATGTGGTCGCGCGCGAACTCCTCTGGAAGATGCCCCGCAAACTCGGCGGCGCACTGAACTACAAGTACTTGATGCTCACCCGGATGGGCGAGGCGCTGTTCCGCTACATCGAGCCCAAGGGCGTCGAGCGGTTCCTACACGGCCCCGGCAACGGCCTGCGCCGCGCGATGCTCGACAGCGTCGGATCGGTCGCCACCAAGCAGCACAAGCTGGCCCAGCTCGGTCTGGTGCCGCACGGCACCTTCGAAGACATCGCCCGCAGCACCGTCAGCCTGTCGACCGAAGGCTTCTTCGAAGGGGTCGCCGACGGTCGGATCACCGTCCACCGCGACCAGACCATCAGCGCGCTGCTCACCGACAACGGCCGCCCGGCCGCCCGACTCGCCGACGGCACGGTGCTCCCTGCCGGCCTGGTGATCTGCGGCACCGGCTTCCGCCAACAGGTGCCGTTCTTCGACGCTGCCCTGCACGCCCGCATCGAAGACGGCGCCGGCAACTTCGCGCTGTATCGGCACATCCTGCCGCTGGACGTCCCCCATCTCACGTTCGCCGGCTACAACTCCTCCTTCTTCAGCCCGCTCAGCGCGGAGATGGCCGCCGTGTGGACCGCGGCGTACCTCCGTGGTGGCCTCACACTGCCGTCGAAAGGCCGGATGCACGACGACGTCCGCGCCCGGCTCGCCTGGATGAGTAAACGGACCCGCGGCAAGCACGCCCGCGGCACCAACATCATCCCGTTCTCCATGCACAACATCGACGAGCTGCTCGCCGACCTCGGCCTCAACCTCGGCCCGCTCACCCGCGCAAAGCAGTGGCTCCTGCCGGTCGACCCGAGCGCGTACCGGCACGTGACACCCCGCATGCTGCGCCGCACAGCCGCGCCGGCATCCATCCCCGCCCCAGAAACGGTGCCGCGATGAACATCCTTGTCGAGGCCTTTGGCCGCCTGCCGGAACTGGTCCGGGGCGCGGTCGACGGTCTCAGCCCCGCACAGCTGCACGCCGCCCCGGTCGGCAAGGGAAACCCGGTGGGCTGGCTGGTCTGGCACCTCACCCGGGTCCAAGACAGTCATGTGGCTGAGCTGCTCGACACCGAGCAGATCTACCTCAGTGGGAGCTGGTCCGCCCGCTTCGGCCGCGACCCCGACCCGGCCGACATCGGCTACGGGCACGAGCCGCACGACGTCGCCGCGGTCCGCGCGGAAAGCGCTGACGCATTGGTCGACTACTACGCGGCCGTGCACACGCGGACGATGAAATACCTCGACGGGCTCACGGACGACAACCTGGCGCGAGTCATCGACGAGTCCTGGGACCCGCCGGTCACCCTCGGCGTCCGCCTGGTGAGCGTCCTGCACGACGACCTCCAGCACGCCGGCCAGGCCGCGTACGCCCGCGGCCTCCTCTGACCCTGCACCCCCGCGACCGCAACCTTGTGTCACATTCACCCGGTCAGTCGGCCGATGTCGCGGCGACCTCGAGTTCCCTACGCTGCATCGGTGCTGACCAGGGGATTTGCCACGATCGCGCGGCTGCGATGGCTGGTGCTGCTCAGTGCGCTCGGCTGCGCGGTCGCGCTCGGACTCGCCGCGGAGGCGGGGAACCGGGCCGCGATGTACACCGCGGTCGGGGGAATCATCGGTTGCGGTGGGTTGGTGCTGCTAGCGATGCGGTATCGGCCCGCGGCCCTCGTGCCGGCCCGGGATGAACCAGCATTGATCGATCCGCCGGCCCCACACCTGGTGATGCAGGGCGTGATGTTCACCCTCATGTGCAGCGTGCTGGTCATCGGGAAGGTCGGCGCCGTCCTCGACCGCGAGATCGGTTGGCCGGTCGACGCGGTGGGGAGTGCGCTGGTCCTGGTCGGCGTCGCCGGGCAGTGGTATCTGGCTCTTGGCGGGCTCGGCCTGCGCGTACGGCCGGACGGCGTCGTCAACCGCCAGCTGTTCGGCTCGCTGTTCATCCCGTGGGAGGCGTTCGCCGCCGGCTTCCCGGTGACACCGGCCAAGCACCGGCTCAACGTCTACTACGACCGGCCGGAGCTGGTGCGCAAGCGCGGCGTCCTGGTCAGCCGCGACACGCTGCCGGCCACCGTCGAACCGATCCGGCTTGCCGAGCTGATCCAGGACTACGTGCGCCACCCCGAACGCCGCAGCGCAATCGGGAGCTGATCAGGCGGGCCGCTCCGCGCCCGTGAGGACCTTGGCGACGCCGCCGGTCGGTTCGGGCCGGTAGAAGATGTCGATGTCGACCTCTTCGCCGCCGACGTTCGCGGTGTCCCACGGGCCGCTGGCAAGCATGGTGCGCAGGGTTGTGGCCTGCAAGCCGGCCAGGTGGGCGCGCAGCGTGGCATCGTCGGGCAGGTCCGCGATCCGGCTCGCCAGCCGGCTACGAACGTCGCGGAGCCGGTTCATGAGCTCGTCGATGTCGGCCTGTTTGCCCGACTCGTCGGCGGCGACCGTACCCGGAGCCATCGCGTCTTTGATGGCCTGGGTGTTGCCCTGCTCGTCGGTGGTGACCATCGCCTTCCAGGCCCGGCTCTTGTGGCGGTACTGCAGCATGGACATCGCCGCCTCGTGCCGGATGAAGTCGGCGTCGCGCAACGGCTTGCCGGTCCAGGAGTTGCTCAGCGAACGGGCGAGGGAGATGACCGACGCCAGCCCGCTGTTCAGGCCGCGGCCGGGCCAGAAGTGGATGGCGTTGGCGGCGTCGCCGAGCAGGAAGGCGAACGTGCCCGGGGTGTCGGCGGTGGGACCGTACATCTGGGCGGTGAACTTCGGGCGCTGCACCATGTCGAGCCGGAAGGCGGTGACGGCGCTGAAGTCCTTCTCGTCGACGCCGAAGAACCGCAGGCCTTCGCGGACCTGGCGCCACAGCGCCGAGCGCTTGATGAGCGACGGCAGGAACAGCGTCGAGTGGGTCGGGCAGACGAAGTCACCCTCGTCGTCGCGGGCCATCACGCACGGGCGGGAGGCGATGCAGTCGGCGAACTCGCGACGGACCGGGTCGATGCCGACGACCTCCTGCGCCTCGACGTCGGTCAGCCGCATGTTGAGGAAGCCCTCGCCGCGCAGCGAGTTCAGCAGGAAACGGTTCTGCGCGACCGTGAGCAGCACACTCATCGGGTCGCTCAGCGACGACTTGACCCGCAGCCCGAGGACCACGTCCTGCAGGTGCTTCCCGTCCACCGAGTAGATGGACGTGTCCGGGCTGCCGAACTTGTGGGCCAGCTTCTCCCGGGTGCGCGACCGGCTGCCCTCGCAGATGGCGAGGACGTGGTCCTTGCTGACGTCCGCGCGCAGCTCGTCAAGGTCGAACCGCTCCGGCACCAACGTGATCCGGTCCGGCTTCGTGTTGGCGAGCTCGAGCAGCTTGTCCTCGACATGGGCGATGCGGATGTTGCGCGGGCCGTAGCCGCGGACCGAATCCGGCCCGGACGGCCACATCTCCGAATAGGAGCCGGAGTCGAACAGGTGCGCCTGAACTTCCTCGGGCAGGTTGAGGAACTGGCGGCTCTGCAGGGTGACGACCTGCTGCCGCCGGTTGTTGCCCTGCGTCTCGTCCTTCCACACCACCCGGGCGCCGTCGCGGGTCCACCGGCCGTCATAGATGGTGATGGCGACCCGCTCGCCCATCAGCCGGGTCAGCAACAACGCGAGGGTCAGGCCGACCGGTCCGCCGCCGGCGACCGTCACCCGCAAAACCGGTTCGGGGGTACGCGGCGCGGGCAGCACCGCCGGCAGGCCGAGCACGGTCTCCATCGCATCGGCCGTCTCGAAACAGAAGATCTCCTGGCCGATCGTGATGAGGTCGCCCGGCTGCAGCATCCGCACGGTGACCCGCCGTCCGTTGACCAGCGTGCCGTTGCTGCTGTCGTGGTCGTGCAGCACCCAGCCGCCGGCCTCCCGCCGAATCTCCGCGTGCCGCCGCGACGCGAACGTGCCGGTGAGGGTGACGCCGTTGCCGGGCAGGCGGCCGAACGTGAGCGGCGTCCCGCCGAGCGGGAACCGGCGCCCGGCGAGGGGTCCGGTCCGCCCTACGATCTCCGGTGTCACAGCGACCGTCCTCTCCTCGTTCCCAGACCGCGACCCGGCCCGTGCTCACCTCCCACACGAACGATCCGCGTGATCGGTTCAGGTGATCCACTGCTGAATCGGAAAAGATTCTCCCGGCCCGGCAACGTCCGGACCCGGCCGGGGCGTAAGTAGGTGCTGTGAACCACGCGGATGACGAGGACGTCACCACCTTCGTCCGGGCGGCGTACGGGCGCCTGGTCCGGTTGGCGTTCCTGCTGTGCGGGGACGCCGGGCATGCCGAGGACCTGGTGCAGACGGCGCTGGCGAAGACGGTGGTGGCCTGGCCGAGGGTGCGGCACGCGCAGGGCGTCGACGCGTACGTGCAGCGGATCCTGGTCAACACGTACCTCAGCGCGCGCCGTCGGCGGTCCTGGTGGGAGCGGCCGTCGGGGCGTACGCCCGAGGTGCCGGCGCCGGACGCGTACACGGGGGTGGAGCAGCGCGACTGGCTGCGCCGGGCACTGGACGGTCTCCCCGCGCGCCAGCGGGCCGCGGTCGTGCTGCGCTTCTATCAGGACCTGTCCGAGCAGGAAACCGGCTGCGTGCGGAACTTGCCGAGCTTGCCGACACGGTGCCGCTCAGCGCAGGCTTCGAGGCCGAGGTGCGGCAGCGCGCCCGCCGGATCCGTACGCGCCACCGAGCCCTCAGTGTGGCCGCCGCGGCGGCGTGCCTCACGTTGCTGGTCGGTATGGTCCAGATCCTTCGGTCGCCCGCCGACCCGGAGCTGGTCGCCGTCGCGCCGGACGGGCCGTTCCTCGGCTGGAGCGCCGCGGGCGACGGGGTGGACACCGGCCTGCTCGCCGAGGCAGTGCGGGTCTGGGATGCCCAGGAGAGCGGCCCGCATTCCGCGGTGCGGCCGCTCGTCGCCATGCAAAAGTACAACTTCGGCCCGGTGGTCGTGGCCCAGGGATACGACCGGTCGGGCGCACCCCGGCTGGCGTTCTTCACCGCGGACCGGGGCCACGGCAACGCGCTGACCCTGCGCGCCGACCGCCCGGCGCCGGATCCGGTCCGCACCCAGGTGGTGAGCCTGGTGAGTGCCCGGCTGACCGCTGCTTCCGGCATCGCCACCGAGAACGACGTCGTCGCCATCGCGGTGGCGATGCCCGGCATCACGGATCTTCAGGTGGACAGCACCGACGTCGACCAGACGCTGCGCCAAGGCGGCGGAATCGGCAACGGTCGTTTCGTGGTTGACATTCACCTGACCAGAAGCACCTCGGCGCTGGACACGACGGTCACCGGCTTCGCCGGCCGGCGCAAAGTTTTCGAGGAGCCGGGTGAGGGTGCCATCGGCGACCCGAGGCCGGTCCGAGCCGGCATCGTGCAGCGCGATCGACAGCAGCTCACGGTGACCCTCGACGACGCGGGCCCGGTCCGTGCAGGTCAACTGGTCGCGGTCCGGGACGGGCTCGTGGGCCGGGTGAAAGCCGTCGACCGGGCAGCCGCGCGGGCGACCGTGGCGCTGGTCACCTCCCCGGACTTCGTCTGTCCGGTGCTCTCCATCGTCGATATCCCCGGCACCGCGCGCGGCACCGGGGACCGGCTGATGCTGGAGAACATCCCGCTGGGCAGCGCGAACGACATCTACGAGACCAACAGGTTGCTGGCGCCGGACCCGGCCCAGGGCGGCAGCTTCACCGTCGGTGCCATCACCATCGGCCGGGCCACCCGGGACAAGCCCGGCGACGCCACCTCGGTGGAGCTCACTCCCGCCGTCGACGTCACGAAGCTCGCCGAGGTGCGGATCCTGACCCCCGCTGACTAGATGTTCTGCCCAGAGAGGTTGGGAACGCGGCTGGCGGGTGGTCCGCCGATGGCGGTGTGGTGGCGGTGGTGATTGTAGGTGTGCAGGAA
>NZ_JBITBX010000021.1:0-57336 GCF_044452725.1 Actinoplanes sp. NPDC051859
ACCAAGGCGACCGCGACATCTCCGTCAACTCCACCAACGCCAGCCTCACCGCGTTCAAAATCCTCGCCGCTAACCCGATCTTCAACGTCACGATCGGCTGAAGCTGACAAGTCCGCGCCACTCGGCAGATCCGCCGGGGGCGCGGGCTTTTGCGTGGGGCGGGGAGAGCGATGCATCCGGCAGCGCAGGGGGAGTCGGGCGTTATGGCTCCTGGCGGGGCCTTCGCGGACGATAATGACCTTTGACGGACAGGTCCGGCAGGCGGCGTGGGTCGGCTGGGACGGCGGTCGGATTGTGAGGTGGGCGGTGCCACGAGACAGGGCGAGCCTCACCGTGGGTGCCGCGGTCAACCTCGAGGTGCACGGCATCGAGTTCGAGTCGCGGGTCGACCTGCTCGAGGACGACGACCAGTTCCTCATCCCCGCACCTCCGCCCGAGCTGGAAATGGGCGTGCCGCCGAAGGACGACGTGCTGCACCTCGCCTGGAACCGGCCCCCGCACCGGTACCGGGTCCGGGTGGATTTCGTCGGGGTCGCCGGCGATCGGTGGCGGCTGCGGATCGCGGGCGAGCCCGAGCCGGTCACCCGGCGTACTTTCTTCCGGGGTGGCGGTGGCGAGGATGCGTTGCTGCGCCACGAGGAAGAGACGCACTGGCACGTTGCGACCGTCGAGGACATCAGCGAGGCCGCGCTGCGGTGCTATCTCACCGAGTTGCAGTTCGTGGAAGGCGACCCGGTGCGGGCACGGGTCACGCTCGGCGAAGGCACCTTGGACGTGTACGGCACCGTGCTGCTCACCCGCGAGCACGACAAGGATGCCGGCGACGACGCCGAGGTGGTCATCCTCTACACACTGTCCGAATCGCAGGCCCAGCAGGTACGCCGATACCTGTTGGAATGGCAACTTGCCGAGCGACGCCGAGCCAGTGACGAGGACTGACCCACCCGAGACGGCATAGGCTCTGCCGGTGGCTAAGTACTTCGACGTGCACCCGGACAACCCGCAGCCTCGGGCCATCGCGCAGATCGTCGCCCTGCTGCGGGACGACGGGTTGATCGCCTACCCGACCGACTCCTGTTATGCGCTCGGCTGCCGGATCGGCAACGCCGCAGGGATCGACCGGATCCGGGAAATCCGGCACCTGGGCAGCAGCCACCATTTCACGCTGGTGTGCCGGGACTTCGCGCAGCTCGGGCAGCTTGTGCAGATCAACAATGCGGTCTTCCGGTCGGTCAAGGCCGCGACACCGGGCAGTTACACCTTCATCCTGCCGGCCACCCGGGAGGTGCCGCGTCGGCTGCTGCATCCCAAGAAGAAGACCGTCGGCGTACGCATCCCCGAGAACAGCGTGACGCAGGCGATTCTCGCGGAGCTGGGGGAGCCGCTGCTGTCGAGCACGCTGCTGTTGCCCGGCGAGGAGGAACCGCTCACCCAGGGCTGGGAGATCAAGGAGCGGCTGGACCACGTGGTCGACGGGGTGATCGATTCCGGCGAGTGCGGCACGGTGCCGACCACCGTCATCGACCTCTCCGAGGGAACGCCCGAGGTCCTGCGCGTCGGTGCCGGCGACCCGTCCCGCTTTGCCTGAGCGACTCCGACGATCGGCGAATTCGCATTTTCACACGGTGTGACATTTTCCCCACGCCCGGACGGCCTGACCAGCCGTAGGATTCGAGATCCACCGATGCGTTCACCGGGAGTCACCATGCTGACCGTTCCCCCTGGCCTCGCCGGAGTTGTCGCCTTCGACACCGAGATCGCGGAACCTGACCGCGATGGCGGATCCCTGCGCTACCGCGGCATCGACATCGAAAAGCTGGTCGGCAAGGTGTCCTTCGCCGACGTGTGGGGGCTGCTCGTGGACGGGGACTTCGGTTCCCCGTTGCCGACCGAGGAGCCGTACCCGCTGACCCTGCGCTCGGGCGATGTCCGGGCCGACGTGCAGGCCGCCATTGCGACGGCCGCCCCGGCCTGGGGTGCCCGGCCGGTCATCGACATCGACGATGCGCGGGCGCGGGCCGACCTGGCCCGGACGTCGGCGACGCTGCTGTCGCTGGTGGCACAGGGCGCCCGGGGTGCCGACCTGACTGCCGTGCCCGAGCAGCGGGTGGACGAGGGTTCGAGCATCGTCGAGCGGTTCATGATCCGGTGGCGCGGCGAGCCTGACCCGCGGCACGTCAGCGCCATCGAGCGGTACTGGATTTCGGCCGCCGAGCACGGCATGAACGCCTCGACGTTCACGGCCCGGGTGGTCGCCAGCACCGGCGCCGACGTGCCGGCGGCGATGTCGGCTGCGGTCGCGGCCATGTCCGGCCCGCTGCACGGCGGTGCACCGGCCCGGGTGCTGCACATGATCGAGGGGGTCGAGCAGTCCGGCGACGCGACCGCATACGTCAAGCAGGCACTGGACGGCGGCCAGCGGCTGATGGGGTTCGGGCACGCGATCTACCGCGCTGAGGACCCGCGGGCCCGACTGCTGCGCGCGGCGGCGAAGGAGCTGGGCGCCCCGCGCTACGAGGTGGCGAAGGCGCTGGAGGACGCGGCGCTGGCCGAACTGCGGGAACGCAAGCCGGACCGGGTGCTGGAAACCAACGTCGAGTTCTGGGCGGCCGTCGTGCTGGACTTCGCCGAGGTGCCCGCGCCGCTGTTCACGTCGATGTTCACGTGTGCGCGGACGGCGGGCTGGGCGAGCCACATCCTGGAGCAGAAGCGGCTGGGAAAGCTGATCCGCCCGTCGGCCGACTACGTCGGTGCCGCCGACCGCAACCCGTCGGAGATCGCCGGCTGGGAGGACGCGCTGAAGCGCAACGCCGGTCGCTCGTACCTCTGAGTTTGATCACGCTGCCGGCGGGTAGCCAGCCAGAGTGAACGATCTGGTGCTGCCCGCCCACGCGACCGGTGTGGTGGTCCTGCTGGCCGGCCCGCATGATCGGGAGCTGGCGGCCGAGCTCCACCGTCGCGACCTGGGCACCGTGGGCGTGTCGGCGCCGGAGCCCGGTGCCGGTCCGCTCGCCGACCAGGTCATCGAGCTGGTGGACTGGTTGGGCGAGCACGGCCCGACCGCCGACCTGGAGATCGGCCTCTTCGGCGAGACCACCGGATCGGCGGCGGCTCTGCTCGCTGCCGCGGCCCGGCCCGATTCCGTACGCGCGGTCGTCGCCACCGGCGGCCGCCCGGAGCTCGCCGGCCCCGCCTTGCCGGACGTGAGCGCGCCCACCCTGCTGCTGGTGCCCGACGAACAGGCCGTCGACCGGCACCGGCAGGCCTGCGCCACGATGACGGTGACCGCACAGCTCCGCGTCGTTGCGGACACTGCGGTCGCCGAGCAGGCCAGCGCCTGGTTCGACAGCTATCTGGAGCCGCGCGGAAACCGTTAGCGAGCGCACAACCGCTCAGGTGGGCGCCGTTCGCGTCCGATGGTGCGGCGTGGCCCGGATCGGCGTACGACTCTTTCTGACGGTGATGTTTGTGCTCACCGTCGTGGAGGCGATCGTCTTCTACTCGCCGGCCGGGGAACTCATGCACGTGTCCGCGTACGCGGGGCTGTGTGGCCTGATGTGGTGGTCGGTGGTGAAGCTGCACCAGGGCCGGGAGCGGGTGCCGTGGGTGCTCGTTGCGGCCGCGGTGACGCTGTGGTTCGCCGGTGACGCCTACGAGCTGGCAGAGGTGCACCTGCTGGGGAGCAGCTCGTCGGTGGGTGTCGCCGATGTGTTCTGGCTGGGCGGGTATCCGCTGTTGGCGGCGGCGCTCGCAGTGATGGCGCGGCGTCGGGCGGCCGGGCGGTTGCGGGGCGCGGTGGTGGACGCGTTGACGCTGACCGTCGCCGCGGGTGCGGTGAGCTGGCAGTTCATTTTGAAGCCGTTGGCCGAGGGCTGGACCGTGGCCGAGTCGGTGGTGCCCCTGCTCTACCCGTTCGCCGACGTGGTGTTGCTCAGTGGCGCGTTGGTCATCGCCCTGTCGCCGGGCGTACGGACGGCGCCGACCAGGCTCCTGATGGCGGGCGCGGCGTGGTTCCTGAGCATGGACCTCGCCTGGAACGTGCTGCCGTATTTCGTGGCCGACGACGTTTTCGGCCGGCTCGGTGCGGCGATGATCTTCGGGAACGCCCTGATCATTTCGGCGGGGCTGCATCCGTCCCGGGGCGAGCTGACCCGGTCGACCGGCGAGATGACCGTGCTGCATCCCGCCCGGATCTTCTTCCTGGCTGTCGCGCTGATGACGGCCCCGCTGCTCACCCTGGTCGCCGACGACAAGATCACTGCGGTGGTGGCCTCGGCTGTGTGCGCGTTGCTGGTGATCATCCGCTTCACTTCCGCCGTACGCGAGCAGGAAAGGGCCCAGGCGCAGCTGGCGCAGCAGGCCAACCGTGATCCGCTCACCGGCCTGGCGAATCGCACCGTGTTGCGCGACCGGTTGGCCCGGGCGGTGCCGGCGCCGGACGATCCGGTGGCGGTGCTCTATCTCGACCTCGACGGCTTCAAGGAGATCAACGACCGGCACGGTCACGAGGCGGGCGACGCGGTACTGCGGGCGGTCGCCGGCCGACTGTCCTCTGCGGTTCGGGAGCAGGATCTGGTGTCGCGGCTCGGCGGCGACGAGTTCGTCCTGCTGTTGCCCGGAGTTTCCGGCGACGAAGCGGCTCGGCTGGCCGAGCGGCTGCTCAGCGACGTCGCCTGGCCGGTGCCTTACGAGGGCCATTATCTGACCGTCGGCGCGAGCATCGGCATCGCGGCCCGGACGGAGGCCGACGACCAGGGGCTGCTGCGGGTCGCGGATGCGGCGATGTACCGGGCTAAGCAGCTCGGCCGCGGCCGCTACGTCATGCAGTAACCCGCTTACAGCGACACCCAGGCGCGGCTCGCGGCCGATTCCGCCATCGCGTCGAGGGCTTCGGCGCTGCGGACGGCATCGTCGAGGGTGGCACCGTATGGCCGGCCGGCCGTGATCGAGCGCAGGAAGTGCCAGGCCTCGATCACCTTCAGATCGTCGTAGCCCATCGCGTTACCGCTGCCCGGCTGGAACGCGGCGAACTCCCCGGCGCCCGGCCCGACCAGGACCGTACGGGTGGGCTGGTCCTGGTAGTCGTCGCCGGTGCTGACCCGCAGCTCGCCCAGCCGGCGGAAGTCCCACGCCAGCGCGCCCCGGGTGCCGTGCACCTCGAAGCCGTAGTTGTTCTGGTCGCCGACCGCGACCCGGCTGGCTTCCAGGACCACCCGGGCCCCGGACTCGAGCCGCAGCTGGGCGCCGACGTAGTCCTCGTTCTCCACGGCTCCGCGCTCGCCGTCGGTGACCCGCGTGTGCCCGGCCGTGGCGGCGACCGGCCGGGTTCGCTCGGGAATGAAGATCGCGGTGTCGGCCACCAGTGCCTCGATGTCGCCGAGCAAGTGCCGGACCAGGTCGATGCCGTGGGAGGCGAGGTCGCCGAGGACCCCGCTGCCGCCCCGTGCCCGCTCGAAGCGCCAACTCAATGCGCTGTCGGGCGCGGCGGCGTAGTCGCTGAAGAGTCGGAACCGGGCGTGTGTGACGACGCCCAGGTCACCCGCGGCGATGAGCTCACGGGCGGCGGCCACGGCGGGAGCGTTGCGGTAGTTGTAGCCGACAGTGGCTTGCACGCCGGACTCTCGAACCGCGGCGGCGACCGCGCGGGCGTCGGCGGCGGTGCAACCCACGGGCTTCTCGATCCAGAGATGCTTACCGGCCTGGGCCAGCGCGACGCCGAGCTCCCGGTGCAGGAAGTTCGGCGTGCCGATGCTGACGGCCTCGATTGCCGGGTCGTCGAGCAATTCCGTCCAGTCCCGGACCGCTGTGGAAAAGCCGTAACGTTCGGCGGCCTCCTCGGCCCGGCCGGGGACCTCGTCGGCGACGGCGAGCAGCTCCGGGCGTACGGAAAGATCCGGGAAGTGGTGCAGAACCCGCAGGTAGGACTGGGTGTGCACGCGGCCCATCCAACCGAACCCGGCGACGGCGATGCCCAGGCTTTTCCTCATGGGCGGAGCCTATGTGGCGGCTGACGTCACCACCAAGGTTGTCGGTCCGTCAAAAAGCCCTCAGCGGATCGCGGCGATCTGCGGCCGCCCGGCCGTGGGTTGTGCCCAGGACGGCAGCTCCCGCCGGACCTCCTGCGGGGTCGGCGCCGGCGGGTTGGCCTGGCGAGGGATCCGCACGGTCACTGTGGCCCGCTCAGTCCGCCGAGTGACGGGCGTCGTTTCCCGGACCACGTCGGCCTGGGCCCGGGCGATCGCCGCCTCGTGCCGCAAAGTCCGGACCGCGGCGGTCGCCACGTCGGCGGCGCGCCAGGCGGCTTCCTCAGCCTCCAGCGCATTTTGGTACGCCGTGAAGCGGTGCGCAGCCACCGCCCGGGCCAACGCCAACTCCTGCTCCACCGGGTGCAACGCCGGGTCCCAGCCGTTGCGGTGGGTCAAGGCGTCCAGCAGCTGCGTGTCGGACAGGTCTCCGCGGCGGTACGCGGCCTGTGCGGTGCGCCGCAGCGCCTGAGCCCGCTCGGTGCCTTCCCGCGGCGAAGGCGGGCTCTGCGGCGTGGCGTAGGCAGCCGCGCGGCGGGCCCGTTCGAGCCGGGCATCCGCCGCCTGCCACGCGGTCCAGACCCGTTCCACCTCGGCCTGCGCCTGCTGGCATTCCTCCCGGCGGCGCTCGGCGGTGGCGGCCGAACCCTGTGCCGCTACGGCGATCTCGTCGGCGTACCGGATCGTCTCGTGCGCTTGCACCGCTCGACGCTCCCGGTCGGCGCGGCGCTGGGCCGCCGACTCGGCCAGCCACGTCATGATCTGCCGCGGGCGGCGTACGCCCGCGGGCAGGGCGAGCGCACCCAGGGCGACCGCTGCGAGCACGATGAGTGCCAGCCAGATGACCGCCACTCGGCCGCTCGCGTCGTCCAGGAGCTCCAGAGCGAAGTTCATGTCTTCTTCCTTATCCACCGCAGGCGTCACTAATCGATGACCCCGGCATGGCTGCACGGGGTCCGGCCGGATCGATCAGGCGGTGGTGGGTGGTGCCCGTGGCCCGGCAGCGTCGCGGCTGTCCTGGCTGGCGAGGCGATCGGCCGGCGGGGCAATGGCGGTGCCGCGGAGCTGGTCCGACGCGGGAAGAACGACAGGGGACTCGACAAAATCGTCGCAAATGTCCACATTGCTGGCTGCTGTGGCGGCGACAACAGTCACAGGGGCGGGTGCGGGTTTGGCCGCGGGGGCAGTGCCGATCACTCCGCCCAGCAGGGCGAGGAAGAGAGAGGTGGCGGCCGACAACCGCCGCAAGCCCATCATCTCCACACCGGACAACCTATCCACAACGCCGGTCTCCCGCATCCGGGCGAAGCGGATCGTGATCGATGCAACCCTGGCGGGGGTCACCCCTGAGGGAGTTGACGGATCCTGCGGATCTCGCTGCCCTGCTCCACCGACATCTCGTTGGCGAACTCCCGCAACACCGCGTCCTCGCCGCCGCCGAGCGCATCACCGGCCATCTGAATCGCGCCCTGATGGTGCGCGATCATCATCCGGCTGAACTCGCGATCGAACTCCGCACCCGTGAGCCCGGTCAGCGCGGTCATGTCGGCCGCGGTCTGCATGCCCGGCATGCTCTGGTGATCGTGGGCGGGATCGGACTCGGGCAAACGGCGATCGCGCAGCCAGCCCTGCAGCCAAGCGACCTCGGGAGCCTGCGCGGCACCGATCCGGTCGGCGAGTGCCAGCAGGGTTCGATCACCGGCCCGCCCCGGGGCCAGCTTCGCCAGCTCGATCGCCTGACCATGATGGACGATCATCATCTGCACGAACGCGGTGTCGATCGCGTTGAAGGTCGAGCCGTCCGGCGCGCGTACGTTATCGGAATCGGTCACCACCGCTTCCTCGCCGGGCCGGCCGGGGAGCACGACGCGCTGCGGCGGACCGGAGCTCACCGTCGGTCGCGGCGCCGCCGCCGACCGGTCCTCGCCGGAGCGGGCCGCCCACGCGGCCCCGCCGGCGCCGAGCGCCACCACGACAGCGGTGATCAACGTCCAGGTCTTCTGGCGGCTCATCGAATCCTTTCGGTTTCGCAACGGAGTTCCCCGACCACGCCTCGACGATTATCGTAGCGACGAAGGTGAATGCACACCGACAGTGGCAACACCCTGACCCTCGGTGTGTGGACAGCCGGAAGGAGCTCCATGAAGCACTCTGCTCTGCGGGGGCGGCAGCTCGGGCGCCTGGCATTCGTCGGTACGGCGGTGATCGTCGCCGGGCTGCTGGTGGCGCCGACGAGCGGCATGGCGCGACCCCCCGCCGACCCGGGCACCCCGCCCGGCGTCGACGAGGTCGCCAGCACCCCCAACATTTCGCAGGTCGCGTACCTGCCCAAGACCGGTCCGTTCGCCAACTCGACGAACTCGGACTGGGCATTCCAGGGCGACTACGCCTTCGGTGGCAACTACAACGGCTTCACCGTCTACAACATCAAGAACCCCAAGGCGCCCGTCGTCGCCGCGCAGGTGCTCTGCCCCGGCTCGCAGAACGACGTCTCGGTCAAAGGCAACCTGCTCTTCTTGGGTACGGACTCACAGCGCACCAACGACAGCTGTGACAACGTCGCCTCCACCACGGCCGCACCCGGCGACCGCTGGGAAGGCGTCAAGATCTTCGACATCAGCGACCCGGTCACGCCGAGATACCTGAAGTCGATCAAGACTGACTGCGGATCGCACACCCAGACGCTGGTTCCCGGCAAGTCCGGCGACAACTCGGCGTACATCTACGTGTCCTCGTACAACCTGGCGGCCGCGGACCTGCCGAACTGCGCGCTGCCGCATGACAAGATCTCGATCATCCGAGTGCCGCTGAGCAACCCGACCGCGGCAGCCGTCGTCGCGACACCCGTGCTGTTCCCGGACGGAGGTCACCCGGGTGGCCCCGGCGACGAACAGTCACCGACCACCGGCTGCCACGACATCACGGCGTACCCGGAGAAGGACATCGCGGCCGGCGCCTGCATGGGTGACGGCGTGCTGTTCGACATTTCGGTCCGCTCAGCACCGCGGGTCATCACCACGGTCCGCGACACCGAGAACTTCGCCTTCTGGCACTCGGCCACCTTCAACAACAACGCCACCAAGGTCGTCTTCACCGACGAACTCGGCGGCGGCGGCATGGCGACCTGCAACCCGACCATCGGCCCCGACCGCGGCGCCGACGCGATCTACGACATCGTGGGCCGCGGCGACAACCGCAAACTGGAATTCCGCAGCTACTTCAAGATCCCCCGGCTGAACACCGACTTCGAGAACTGCGTGGCCCACAACGGCTCGCTGATTCCCGTGCCGGGCCGCGACATCATGGTCCAAGCCTGGTACCAGGGCGGCATCTCCGTCTGGGACTTCACCGACTCCCGATCGCCCAAGGAAATCGCGTACTGGGAACGCGGCCCGCTGTCGGCCACCCAGTTCGTCAGCGGCGGCTCCTGGTCCGCGTACTGGTACAACGGCTACATCTACTCGAACGACATCGCCAAGGGCATGGACGTCCTCGAGCTGAAGGACATCCGTACGAACATCGCCCGCAAGGCGCGCACCGGCGAGTTCAACGCGCAGACCCAGGACAACTACCGCAACTGGTGATCTGTTCAGTCACAGGCCCGGCCCCTTCTGCGGACCGGGCCTGTGCCGTTCTGGCAGGGTTCACCACGTGGACAACCTGTGGCTGGAACAGATCGCGCAGAACCCGGACCACTCGAAGTGGTACATCGAGCGGTTCCGCAAGCTCGCGGCCGATGGCGCTGACCTGGCCGGCGAGGCCCGCCTGATCGACGCGATGGTCCCGCGCGGCTCGCGCATCCTCGACGCCGGCTGCGGCACCGGCCGGGTCGGCAGCCACCTCGCTGCCGCCGGACACGACGTCACCGGCGTCGACCTCGACCCCGAACTGATCGAAGCAGCCCGCGCCGACCACCCCGGACCGCACTGGCTGGTCGGCGACCTCGCCGAGCTCGACCTACCCGCCCGCTTCGCCCTGATCGTGTCAGCCGGCAACGTCATGGCCTTTGCGGCGCCCCGCACCCGGGTCGAAATCCTGCGGCGACTGCGTACGCACCTCGCCGAGGGTGGCCGGGTCGTGATCGGCTTCGGCGCCGGCCGCGGCTACACCTTCGACGATTTCCTCGCCGACGCGGCCAGCGCGGGTCTGCGCCCCAGTCTGCTCCTCGCGACCTGGGACCTACGCCCCTTCACGCCCGACGCCGACTTCCTGGTGGCCGTCCTGGACGCTCCCTGATCCTCGAAGAGTTCCTTCGTCGAGACATCGCAGGCTGCGCCGAACTTGTTCGTGGTCTCCTTGCGGACCTCGCCGTTGACGATCAGGCGGCAGGTCGTCACCGGCGCACGATAGCGAATCGGCTTCGGCTTGGCTTACCGGTCGGTGGTGCTGAAGTGCATGTAGTCCTTGAGGGTGCGCCAGCGGCCGCCCCAGAGGAGGCCGTTGGTGGTGAAGGCGCGGACGGCGCCCCGGGCGTGCATCATGCCGCGGCGGTAGGCGACTCGGGCCAGGAAGCTGGTGCCGGTGCGGGGGTCGATGTAGGAGCCGCGGATCATCGGGTTCTGCACCGGGTTGACGTCGATCGCCAGGCCGTACGCGTGCTGGGAGAGGGTCTTGCTGCCGGCGACCCGGCGGCAGCTGTAGCCCGCGGTCACGGTCGCCATGTCGGTGATCCACGGTGCGTTTATCGACATGGGACTCATGCCCATGATCCGAAAGCGCATCCGGTAGAGCGACAGGAAGGCTCGCTGGACTCGCGCGGCGATGGTGCGGTGCACGACGATGCTGCCGGAGCGGGCGACGCCGTAGAAGTCGATGTAGGTCACCCAGACCCTGCGCAGGTCGGTGGGGAGGACCGGGCACTTCTTTTTCGGGTCCCAATTGACCGCGGCGGGGGTGACACGTTCGATCCACGATCGCCAGCCGGTCAGGGTGACCGCGGGCTTCCCGACGTGCAGGACGCCGTCCACGCTCGGCTGGTGTGGCTTTCTGATGCCGTTCCAGGCGCGTAGTTGGCCGGGAGTGATGCCGTACACGGAAGCGATTTCTTTGATGGTTTCGCCGGGCCGGACCACGTGGTAGCGCGGGGTGGCGGCCGCGGGTGAGCTGGCGGGGGCCTTCGGGGTCGCTGTGGCCGACAGTTCGCCGGCTAGCAGGACGGTCAGGGCGGCGAGAAAGGCAAGAAACTTCTTCATCACCACCATTACGCACCGGACAGTCATGATCATGCGCAGGAATCCGCAAATCGGGCGGACCGGTTCCGACGTCCCCCGTCCGAAACATCGGAGCCGGTCCTGCAGCGTGTCGATGCCCCGCGGCCCGTGGCGGCGGGCGCGGGGCTCCGGTCCAGCCGGCGTTGACGACGAGCGCCCCCGGCCCGTCCCCGTGCTGTCAGATTGCGGACTCGGCGCGTAGGGGTCAACGAACCTCGAATCGGAGCCGGGAAATTGCGGGATTCCGCAGCGCGGCGCTGCAGTTTTGCGCAACCGGAAGCGACAAAACCGGCAGCTATGGACCGGCGTCGAACGGCTGTGATTGCATGCGCCTCGTTCGATTCAGCGAAATGGGGCCACCGCGTTGCCGAAGATCATCCTGTCCGATCGCGAGCGTGAGCTGGTGTCCCTGCTCGCTCAGGGCCACACGGACGTCTCTGCGGCGGAGCGGCTAGGCATCAGCGCGCGCTCCGTGTCCAACATCCTGCGCAGCCTCATGGACCGCCTCGGGGTCGACAATCGCTTTCAGTTGGGCCTGGCTCTCGGCTTCCTCCGCAAGGCCAACGTTCCCAGCCCGTCCGTGGGAAGCGATGGTTGACAGGTTCGATGAGAATCGATGGAGTGACGAGCACTCCGATCCCGCTGGGCGCCGCCATTCCCTCCCTGGTCCGCTGGGGACTGTCTGGTGACGCCGACTTCGTCTTCCGCACCCTCGTGACATTCGGGCCACGCACCGAGCGTGTCATCGCCGCTGAGCTGGGTCTATCCGGGCGCCGCACCGCCGATGCGCTGGCCGAGCTGCGCGCTGCCGGCGCGGCTGTGTCCACCGACGACAGTCGCACCACGACGCGCATCTGGACTGCCCGCCGCCCGGCCGCGGTGGTCGCCATGCTGCGCTCGCGGCGGCTGCGGCTCGTAGACGGGAACACCAAGACCCAGTCCCACCATCATGTCGTCCGAGCGCTGCGTTCCTCCGGAGTCGGCGCGGCGCTGCCGTTGGACGTGGTGCCCGCCCTGCGCGGCAGCGTCACCGACGGGGTGCGCTACCTCAGCCGGGCGGCGACCCGGGACCGCATCGCTGAGCTGGTCGCCACCGACATCCGCGAGTTCTGGACGATGAGCAACCACCAGGAGATCGACGCGGAGTCGGCACGCATCGCCGCCCCCCAGGACCTCGCACTCTATGAGCGCGGCGTCCGCATGCGCATGCTCGCCCTGCCGCCCGCCGATGGCGACCCGCTTGACGTCAGTGGTCACCTCCTCAACGGCACCACCTTCCAGCGACGGGAGACGCCGGATGTGCCGCTGCGCCTGATGCTGGTGGATCGGCGGTTCGGCTACTTCCCGGCGGACCCGGCCGACCTCGACCGCGGCTATCTCGAGGTGGAACGGCCGAGCGTTTTGCGTGCGCTCATCCGGCTCTTCGAGCGGCACTGGGACGCGGCGGTCCCGCCGGAGCAAAACGCGGTGACGCCGATCGAGCTGGCGCCGCGGGAAAGAATCCTGATCACGCTGCTCGCCGCCGGGCACACCGACCAGAGCTCCGCGGAACGGATGCGGATCAGTGCCCGGTCCGTCACCGGCATCATGCGGACCCTGATGGACCGTCTCGGGGTCGACAACCGATTCCAGCTCGGCCTCGCGCTGGGTGCCCTGCGCGTCGCCGCACCACCGTCCCTGGCCGAACCCACCGACCAACCCGACGAACACGACTAGTAGTTATCCACGAAACGGGGGATCCCATGTCTGCACGGCTCTGCGCCGTACTCCTCGCCGCGCTCGTCGCCGCCATCACCGGTCTGGGCGTGATCGCCTCGATCCCGGCGCCGCCGACCGGCACCACCCCGCCGCCCGCGGCGGTTGTCACTCCGACCACGTCCGATGGCCCGAACGGCACGTGCGTCACCTGCACCTGAGCCCGAAGAAAAGGCGCCCATCGGCTCAAGCCGATGGGCGCCTTTCGGGTCCGTCCGATGCTCAGGCTGCTGGCGCGGGGGTAGGGGCAGCACTACCTGCGTTTCACAGGTTGACCGGATCGATCTTGCCGGCCTGGGCGCCGAGACTGATTGTTGTCAGTTCGAAGCGCTCAGGTTAAGGAAATCCGTTGCTCCGCACAGTGCTCAAACGTTCCGGCAAGGTCTTCACCTGGTTCATCGGGGTGGTGGCAGTGCTGGCGCTCGTCGGGTTCGTCTTTCAGAACGGAGCGACGAAGGCGAACGCGCCGGACCTGCCGCCGGGCGGCCGCATGGTGGATGTCGGCGACTACCGGCTGTTCCTGCAGACCAGCGGCACGAAGCGGAACGGGCCGACGGTCGTTTTCGACTCGGGCTACGGGACCGCGGCGTCGACGGCGGACTGGAGCCGGATCGTTCCCGACGTGGCAAAGGTCACGCAGGTTGTGACGTATGACCGGGCGGGCTACGGCTTCAGCGACGACACCGGTTCGGCGCGGACCAGCGAGCGGCTGGCCGAGGATCTGCATACCCTGCTGCGCAAGGCCGACGTGCCCGGTCCCTATTTGTTGGTGGGGCATTCGCTGGGTGGCTTTACCGTACGCACCTTTGCGCAGCAGTATCCCGATGAGGTCGCCGGCGCGGTGCTGATCGACGCGGCGCAGGAGGACGGGCCGCGGGAGGAGATGCCGCTCGGGGCATTGCTGGTGGGCCGGAAGGTGGGTCTCGTGCGGGCGCTGGGGGCTGTCGGGCTGTATCCGCCGGTGGGGAACGCCGAGAAGTTTCTGGAGCCGGCCGATGCGGGGCTGATCGCGGAGCTGACGTACGCCCGGATGAGCGACGCGGCCCAGCGCAGCGAGTTCGAGGAGGCGTTCACCGACGCGAACCGGGATCAGCTGCGCGCCACTCGGACGGCGGGGTTCGGGGACAAGCCGCTGGTGGTGGTGACGTCGAGTCGGAACGTACAGGCGAATCCGCAGTGGGGTCCGTTGCAGGAAGCGCAACTGAAGCTGTCGAGCCGGGCACGGCAGGTGGTTGTCGACAGTGGGCATTACGTGCACTGGGAGCAGCCGCAGAGTGTGATCGACGCGATCGCCGAGGTGGCGGGTCAGGCGCCGACGCTCCCTTGAGGAGTGTGGGCACCGACCCCGGTGCGCGAACCACGCTGCGTCACCCTATGATGACTGAGCTTTCGAAGGCTACAGCCGTCGATGGCTGATGAATCTTCAGCGTTCCACCCCGAACGCGCATCGATTTGACGGGCGGCCGCGATCGCGTGCCCGCCCGTGTCATCAGAGAGGCTCCTCGTGTTCCGCTTTCTTGCCCGGCTCATGCTGCCGGTCGCCCTGGTCGCGTCCGCGCTGACCGCCCCGGCCCTGGCCGCGCCCGCCCAAGCCGCCGTCACCCCGACCGCCGCCGCATCGAGGTGCGCGAAGCCGGTGGTGTACTTCGACCTCGGCAACGTGCTGATCGACACGTCCGACTGGACGAAGGTGCGCTACGTCGATGGTGCCCTGGAGTACCTCGACGAACTGAAGAACAGCCACATCACGCTCGGTCTGATCATCAACATCCCGGAGTCCTGGGGCACTACCCAGAAGAAGAAGCTGGCGACGATGAAGAAGTACATCGCCGACCGGTGGGTGGACGAGGACCCGTTCGTCTGGTCCTACTTCGAGGGCCATATCGTGCTGCCGCGCAACGACGCGGAGCGTAAGCCGGCCCCGGTGATGTTCAAGCGGGCCCGGGCTGCGGTTTACCCCTGTAAGTCCTACTACCAGGGTGAGGTCGACGAGGAGGTGGCGGTCGCCGATCAGGCCGGACTCGTGACCTACCGGGTCAACCAGCTGGGCAAGCCCTTCTACCTCCCGGCCACGCAGATCCAACCCTGAACTCCAATCTCTACGTAGAAGGCGCCCCGGGGGAGCTCCCGGGGCGCCTTCCGCGTCAGGGCCAGGTCAGGTCCACGTCCCCGAAGTCCTCGAACTCCTCGAACATCGTGCTTGTCAGCTGGTAGGCGAACAGCGCGAACACCAGGAAAACGACGCCGAAGACGAGGTAGGTGATGGTGCCGCGCTGACCATTGCGGACCGGGGTGACCTCGGTCGGCCGTTGCGGATCGTAATAGATCTCGAACTCGGTGCCGGTCAGGTAGGACCGAGACTGCGGCAGGTCGACGACCGTCTTCAGCTCCTGGCCGGCAGCGGTCCGGAAAGTCACCACCGGCCGGAAGTGCGTCTGACCTTCCGACCGCGACTGCAGCTGATTGTCGACCACCACGGCCGTGGCGCGGTGACCCGAGCCTGCGAGTGACCGGTGCCGGATCCAGCGCCGCACGCCGGCGCTGATCAACGCGAGGCCGGCGACGGCCGGAATGCCCACGATGAGAACGGAGCCCAGCGTCGGTAGCCATTCGGACAGCTCATCCATGATCAAAAGCTAGAGCATCCCGGCCTGACGAGGTTCGAAATGGCGTTCCCGACTAGGAGCGCAGCGCCCGCACGATGACGGAGAGGCGGTGGGCGTACCGGAATGCGGCAACGCCCAGGAAGACAACGGTGACCATTGCGAGCGGCCGCAGTCGATGCTGGAAGACCTGCAGGCCGATCACTGCGACCAGCGCTGCCGTGAACAGTGTGAGCATCGCCGCGGACGGTAGGATCAGTCTTGCCTTCTCCGCCCGCAGCGAATGCCACCAGGCGAAACGCCGGCGCCATCGGGCTGACCGGGGAACACGTTGCGGTTGCGGAATGTCGTCCGGATGCCGCGCCGGCAGGTCTACCCGCAGGTTGCGGGGCACTCGCGCGTCGATCTCCGCGATCAGCGCAGCGCCGTCGCGATGCAGGGTGGGTTCGACGGAGACGATGATCCCGTCGTGTCCGACCAGGCGGCGCCCGCCATCCGGCCACGCGAGGACCACGCCGCAGGCGTCGTAGCGGACCGTCAAGACCTCATCCCCGCCGATGGCGCTGACGCCCTCGGCGCCGGAAACCAGACTGCGCTCCGACGCATGCGTGACCTGGCGGGCAACCCCCTCGACCGCCCGCTCGGACGTGGTCGGCGCAGCGGTGTAGCCCGCCCAGTCACCCCGCATGCTGCCCGGTGTCATGAGCAGACCCGCGTCGTACGCCTGACCGGCAGCCGCGACCACCTCGTCGCGGGTCACCGAGCGGATCTCGGCTGCCATGTCCTCGGCCTCCCGGACCGGCCTCCCGGCGAGCAGGTTGAAGACCTGACCCGGGAGCCGGGCGCCCTGCGCGTCGGCCTCCAGCAGCGATTCGGTCGCCTGGTTGATGACCGACGCGACTTCAGCCTCGTCGATCCGGCCGACGCGTAGCGCCGCCAGCAAGTCGACGAAGCCACCAAGCACCGCGCCCTGCTTCTCCGGAAGTGCGTCGGCCACTGCCGTGATCACTGCCCGGTCCGAGCTGCGCCGGTCGTAGTCGGTGTAGGCCGAATAGGACAGTCCCGCCTCCTGGCGCAGTTGGAGAAACATGCGCCGCTCGAGCACATCGGCGAACACCGCCGCGCCGGCGCTGTGCGGGACCACGGCATCCCAGGCCACCACACTCGACGAACCGCTGAACCAGGCCGGGGTCTCCGGCAGGGTGGACGAGGCCCGCGGTGCCTGCCGCCGTACGCCGGAAGGAAGATCGAGCCGCAACCCCGCCGGCACCTCGTCGCCAGCGATCCAGAGCGCTGCGTTGTCGCGGGTGAAATAGCGGGCCACCCATTCCTGCACGTCGTCGGCGGTCAGCGCCGGCAGGCCCCACTCCGGGTAAGCCGGCAGGCCGAAGTCCTGGGCGCCGTGCCGCCAGAGCAGCAGCGGCTCCACGACACTGCCGGGGCGACTGCTCTGCTCGGTGCGCAGGATCTCCTTCTCGGTCTCGAGCCGGGCCATCGGCAGCGATCGCAGCGCAGCGCACACCCCGGTCAGAAAGCCGGTGATCTTCTCGGCGGAACCCTGCATGTGGAAGTACGTGTACTCCGTGCCGGTCGCGCCGTTGTAGTGATAGTCGGCCACCCCGATCGAATGCAGCGCGAGATGCTCCACCAAGTGCGTGATGCCCTTGCGGGCCAACGTCTCGTCGGCCTGCCCCACCCGGAACGCGAGGCCGGCGTGCATCGGCCCGGCAGTCGGCGCCAGCAGCGTCGGTACGCCGTCGAGCTCCAGTTGCTTGATCATCGCGACACTCCACGCGAGCCGGTGGCGTAATAACGGCGTTCCCGGATCGTTTCCACCGGATCACCCAGATAGTTCCACGGCCACTCCGAGGCCAGCGGCCCCAACGCGACAAACAACGGCCCCGCCGCCCGCTGGTCGCCGGACTGGCTGAACAGCATCGCGAACGCGCTCAGCACGCTTACCCAGCCATACGTACGCGCGAACTGCGGATGCCACACCGAATGGGCAGCCGCCTCGTATATTTCGTTCCGCACCGCGGTCGAGCGCAGGTACTCCTGGTCCTCGCCGCTCTCCAGATCCAGCCAATGCTCGACATGTGCGGCCGCGACCAGGACCGCGTTTTGCGAGCCCGGCGGCGAACTGAGCATGGCCTCCCGGGCGAACGCATGCGCACTGTCCCACGAGCCACCCCACTTCGGGCAGAGCTGCTGCAGCAGGTGTTCCTGACCCGGCCGGTGGTGCGGGTCGGCCGCGGCCAGGTGGCCGTACCGGCGGCGGGCCTCGGCCTCACCCAGTTGCAGGCCCCGCGCGGTCGGCAACCGCGCCGTCCAGATCGCAGGATCGTGCGGGTTGCGGGCCGCGCCGTCGACCAGCACCCGTTCCGCTTTGGCGAGCCACTCGTGAAAGACCGCGAACTGGTCCCGGCTGACATACTTCGCGCGAGCCCCGCCGCGCACCTGCCACCCGACGTCGGTCAGGTGCGCGCCCAACATCGCACTGGCGGCGCCGTCGTTCGGGTCGTTGCGCAGCACCGTACGCAGAAAGTCTTCCAGGTCCGGCGCGTCGGCACCCAGGGTGATGAGCCCGGTACGGATCGCCGGTGGCGCTGCGTCGAGCAGCGCCCGGCAGGCGGTCCAGTCCCGGGCCGCCAGCGCCGACCGCAGCCAGCCGACCTCCGGGCAGGATGCCGCCGGATCGAAGACGACATCACTGTACGCAGGCATGGCGGGCAGCATAGATGATGATGCAAAGCCTCGGGGGGCATGTGTAGTCGCTCAGCGCAGGTCGGCAGCCACGGAAATCCGGAGGTAGGAGTCGATCCATGCCTGTACGGCGGAGTCGGCGGGATCGGGGCCGCAGTGGCCGGCGAGTGTGCGTACCGAATCGGCAGCGCGCCGCAGCCCCGCGGCCTGCAACCGGTCGGCGGTGGCGCGCAGCCGGTCGGTCATCGTCACCGGCAGGTGTCGCAGTCCGCGGTGTGCCGTCTCGGCCAGCAGGGCGATCGACTCGTCGAGGGCCAAGGCAACCGGGTCCGTGCTCGACGTCGGCGGGTGCGCCGGACCCGCGCCCGGGGCGGCAGCCGCCAGGTCCGGCACCACCACCGTCGTGCCTACCACCAGACCGGTGGGGTCGATGGAAATCCCGCCGCGGCCGCGCCGCACCGTGCCTGCCACAAACTTGAGGTCGCCGCGGAGTGCCTCGGCGACGCTGTCGAGCCGGCCCGGCGCACACGCGGCATGGGTCACCGACAGGATCGCCGTGCCGCCGGTCGGGTCCGCGATCACCGCGTCGAGTCGCTGCGCGCCTGGGGCGTAGCTGATCTCCTGCACCTCGGCGACCGGCACCACCCGAACCAGTTCGGCTGCCACCCGGGCGCGGATCGGCCGTGGCGGTAGCGTATCCAGCTCGGCGGCGAGGGCGGCCACATCATCGGCGAGCAACGTGCGCGGCAGGTGCTGCCAGGAGCCGCGGGAAACCGTCGCCTCGGTTCGGCTCAGCCGCCGCGTACCCAACCGGACCGTGCGGCTTGCGCTGCGCGCGGCCGATTCGGTGACCACGACACCCCCGGCCAGCATCCCGAGCCGCACGCCGGCAACCCGTCGATCGCTCAGACCCAGTTCTGTTTCGTACGCCCGGCGCAGCACCAGCACAGTCGCGCTGTCCGCATGCGCCAGGAACACCTCCACGACTCGCTCCGCACCCACGGCGCGGACCCGTGCACCCAGCCCGTCCAGTCGCGCTCGCCGCAGCGGGGTTTCGGCGCTCTCCTCGGTGCCGAGCACCCGCGACCGCAGCCCAGCCCCGCCGGCCAGGACCGCCCGCCGCCGGGCGACCAGCTCGGCGAGGTGGTCGGCGAGCGCTTCCGGTCGATACCGCGCACTGCGTTCGGCGTACGCGTCGAGCTGAGCCACCAGGTCCTCGACGGCAAGCAGGGGCCAGCGCATCCGTTCCGCTTCCAGCATGCGCCGGACCTCGGGGGCTCGGGCGGTGGCTCCCGCGCCGACGTGCACTGCGCCGTCGAGCAGCACCGCCTCGGCCAGCGCGACGGCAGCGTCCAGTCCGGGACCGCCGGCGGGTGCCGCCGAGCCGCCTACCTGCACCTGGGTGTCCGTACGCCCGGGATGCTGGTTGTCGGCCGCGCGGAACGCCCAGACAGCCAGCGCGAGCACATCGTCCCGCACCCCGGCCACCGCGTCGGTACGCGTGAACCCGAGGTCCTTCGGCACTAGAAAGCGAACGGTTGCGGAGGGCAATTCCACAGTAGGCACTGGATCGGCGGGAGTGGGGCGACGGACGCGAGCGGTGTATCCGGCCCGTTCGGCTCGCCGGGCAGCAGCGAGTGCGCGCGGCCCGATGTGCTGCGCCACCTGCTCGTCGGTGAACTCCCCGGGCGACCACTGCTCGACCCCGCCGGATGGTGTGGGGCTGGCGTTGACTGTCGGGGCGGGTGGTGTCGGCCCGGCGTCGGTGGGCAGCGGTGCGGCCACGCTGTGCCGGTAGGCCAAGACCAGGCCGATCAGGTGGCGACAGACGCCCGGTGCCCCGCAGGTGCAATGGCCGCGTTCAAGGCCGCCGGCGGGAAGCGTGGTGCCGACCCCATCGGGGAAACTCGCTGTGACGGTGCCTTCGCTGTCCTCGTTCAGGGTTGGCGTGTCGCGTTCGAGGTCGCGCGCGGCCCGTTTCACCAGTCCACGGTTGGTGAGCTCGGCCAGCGTCTCAGGTGTGAGCACAGCCAGATCCGTCCTCATCGCGTCCTCCCGCCGGCTGTGGATGCCAGGGTCATCCGGCCACCTGCTCGGCGACGAAGGCGGCCAGTTGGCCGGGAGTCATGGCGCCGATGTGGGCGCCGACATTGGCGAGGTGTTGGGCGGTGTCGCGGTCGTAGGCGGGGTTGGCGTCGGTGTCGAGGGCGGCGAGGCCGAGGACTTTGGTGCCGCCGTCGACCAGGGCGCGGACGCCTGCGATGAGCGGAACGGGGGAGCCACCCTCGTAAAAGTCGGTGATCAACACGACGATGGTGCGGCGCGGCTGTTCGATCAGGTCGGCGGCGTAGCGGACCGCTCGGGCGATGTCGGTGCCGCCGCCCAGTTGAACTTTCATCAGCAGTTCGACCGGGTCGGCGACGTCGCTGGTCAGGTCGACGACATCGGTGTCGAAGGCGATCAGGTGGGTGCGCACTCCGGGCAGCCCCCACAGGCACGCTGCCGTCACCGCGGAGTGGATGACCGAGTCGACCATCGAGCCGGACTGGTCGACGAGCAAGATCACCTGCCATTGCTCGACGTGCTTGCGACTGCGGGAGAAGAAGTGCGGAGTTTCGATGAAGAGTCGGCGCTCGTCCGGTCGGTAGTGGCCGAGGTTCGCGCGGATGGTGCGGGTCATGTCGAAGTCGCGAGCCTGCTTCCAGCGACTGGGTTTGCGGGCCCGGGTGCCGGTGAAGGCGGCTCGGACCTCCGTGGCCAGCTTCGTCATCAGGTCCCGGATGACGGCTTCGACGAGTCGTCGGGCCAGGCGCAGAACGTCGGGGTTCATCAGGTGTTTGGTCTGCAGGACCGCCCGCAGCAAGGCTGGATTGGGCGTGATGGTTTCCAGCACGGTGGGGTCGGTGACCACGTCGGTGATGTCGTAGCGCTCCACAGCATCCCGCTGCAGGCGTTCGACCGTTTCGTGCGGGAAGAGCCGGGAGATGTCGGTGAGCCAGTCCACAGTGGTAAGCACGGATGTGCCGTCGCCGCCGATCCGGCGGACGTCGCGTTTGTCGAGGTCGCCGTCGCGACCATAGAGCCAGTCGAGTGCGGCGTCCCGGCCGGCCGCGTCGGCGCCGAGCGGACCGACCGCTGATGCGGGTGCGCCCAGCACCAGCCGCCACCGCTCCAAGGTCGGATCAGTCATGATTCTGCTCCCGTGGTGACGAGGAGACCGGCCTCGCGAAGGACGACGTCCACCCGGTCGTCCAGCACCATGCCGGTGGCGATGAGCTCAGGGTCGGGGACCCCGCGGAGCAGCGCCCGGCCGCTGCCGGTCAGTCCGCGCCGGGCCAGCAGTCGGTTGGCGATGGTTTCCCGTTCGCGAGGGGGAAAGAATGCGAAGGCCTGGCGCAATGCGGGCAGCGCGATGAGGAAATCATCAGCGGCCATCGCCCCCAGCAGCTCGTCGAGCAAGGCGATGACGTCTTCGGTGTGCAGCACCTCCTCGCGTGCCAGCGCGAAGAGCCCGGCCAACCAGTCACCGGCCGACTCGGGGCGGAACGCTCCCCGGACTGCCCGGATCGGCTCGACGGCGGCGGCGCCCAAGGCCCACCCCAGCCCGAATGCCGCACCACGCAGGTCGGGCGGGGCCAGCTGGTCCGCTGCCACCCGGGCCGCCACTTCGAGGGCTGCTGCCTGGTCCAGCTGGAGCGCCGGTCCCGCGTAGCGCAGCCCGTCACGGCAGGCCACCCACGCTCCGATGCGGCCGAGGTCGGCCGTCGCGGCAGCGCCGTGCACGCCTTCGGCCAGCCAGAGAATGCGCCGCACCGCCGAGGCGATGACGGTGCCGAGGGTGGCGCTGTGCGCGGTGCCGAAGAGCCGGTCGTGCCGCCACATGGTGAGAACGACCGTGAGCATACGACCGAGCGCTCCGAGGTCGGCAGCCGCCGCAACGGTGTCTTCGATGTCGGACAGGGCTCGCGTGGACACGTCAGATGTTCCGGACAGCGCGGCATCGAACAGCACACCCGCCAAGCTGTCGACGTCGCGCCCGGCGCTGGCGGCCCGTTCAGCGAGAATCGCAGCGCAGGCATCGGCGAGAGTGGCGCCGTAGCCGCCAGCTTCGACGATCGCGGTATACCGGTGGTCGTCGGGCCGTGCCGTCCAGTGTTCGCGCAGCACCGGGTCGAGACCTGTCCTGGGTCCGCTGTCACGGTGAAAGCCGGGCACCGACAACACTCGCAGCCGGTGCAGAATGCGGCTGCGCTCGCGGTCCTCGGCGCGGAGCAGGTCGAGGTCCCACTCGGCGGAATCGTCCAGCCCGGCAGCCGCACAAACCTCGCGGACATTGCGGACCAGGGGCGGCGCGGGCGTCGCCGGATGCAGCCGGCCGGTGCGCGTGCCGCTGAGGGCCGCGACCATCTCGACCACCACCGGATGGCTGCCGGGCCGAAGCTGACCCCGGGAGGCCCACGGCAAGGGTACGTCCAGAGCCTCATTGACCAGCGCGGACGCCAACCCGTCCAGCACATCGGCCCGGCTGGCGCAGCCGTGCCCGCGTACGGCGGCGAGCCCGTCCGCGGTGGTCCGCGCGGCGATCAGGTCCGCGGTGGACACCGGCTGCTTGCGGGCACGGAGCCGCCCGGCCACGGATTCGACGAGGTGCTGGGCGGCTGTTTCCGGCCCGGCCTCCCACACCTGCTGGTAGTACTCGGGGGAGGGCATGCCGGACTGGTAGCCGTCGAATGCGTCGAGCCGCCGGAACGAGAACGGGACGAGATAGCTGCCACCCACGGCGTCGGCGAGCAGGGCCGGAATCGCCGGCCAGTCGGTGCCGCCCTGGGACTGCGCGATGAGTGCGGGCCGGTGGAAGCCACCCGTGACCACGACGACCGGCCGGTCTCCGGCGGCAGCCGCAGCGGCGCGCACCCACTGCGCCATGTACGCCTCCCGGGCGGTGTCCGACTCCCCGGCAGCAGCCTCCCCACGGAGCAGATCGAAGTAGACGGCCAGGCGTTCGGCGAGCCTGTCGGCCGGCGCGATCTCGACAAGGTGGTCCCACAGCACGTCGACGTTGTCTACGTCGAAGCTTCGGCAGAGTCGCTGGATGACGTCCGCGTAGCGGAGCTCGGCGTCGGCGTACCGGTTGCTGCGCCCGGCGAACGCTGGATGCCAGGCGGGCAGGTCGATGAACCGCAGCTCTGCTCCGGCCGCCTGGCCGTGGGTAAGGGCGACCCACTCCGGCGAATACGCGCAGAATGGCGCCCAGGAACCGTGCCGCCGTTCGCCGTCGCGGTAGCTGGTGAACACCGCGACCGGGAGCTCATGTCCGAGCAGCAGCTCGCCGATCCGCTCGTTGAGGTCGGCGGGTCCTTCGACCAGCACGTACGCCGGTTGCAAGGCGTCGATGGTGTCGGCGACCAGCCGGGCGCAGGCCGGGCTGTGGTGGCGGACACCGAGGAAGGTGACGGCCACGGTCTAGCCCGGCAGCAGGTGGCGGGCCTGGTGGAGGGCCTGCCATTGCTCGCCGTTGCGCCAGCTCACCTGTTGGGCGAGGTAGCGCCGGACCTTGGCCAGGTCGTCCGGGCTGTCCTTGGCGGCGGTGCCGGACAGGCAGGCGACGATGTCCTCTGCGGTGCCGGCTTCTCCGCGCAGGAACCAGCCCCGCAGTCCCACCGCGTGCGCCACCGAGACTGCCTCGGCAGTGCTCATCACCGCGGATAGGCGTTCCATCGAATCGCCGCGTGCGGTCTCGCCGGCGCGCAGCTCGCGGAACGTGGTGACCAGCACCTCGAGGACGTCCCGCCGAGGTGCGGCGGTGACGCCGGAGCGCTGCAACAGTCGTGCGGCCTCGGCAGCGACCAGGTTCAGCTCGGTGTGCAGGTCGGCGATCGGGAAGACGGTCTCGAAGTTGAACCGGCGCTTGAGCGCCGAGCTCATGTCGTTGACCCCGCGGTCCCGGGTGTTGGCGGTGGCGATGATGGAGAAGCCGTCGCGAGCGAACACCATCGCATCCGGCCCGGTCAGCTCCGGGATGGCGAGCACCCGGTCGGACAGCGGGGAGAGCAGGCAGTCCTGCACTTCCAACGGGCAGCGGGTGATCTCCTCGAATCGCACGGTCCGACCCTCGGCCATGCCACGCAACAGCGGAGCGGGCACCAGTGACCGGGTTGACGGCCCGTCGGCGACGAGCAGCGCGTAGTTCCAGGAGTAGCGGATCTGGTCCTCGGTGGTGGCGGCGCCGCCCTGAATCGTCAGGGTGGAGTCGCCGCTGACCGCGGCGGCGAGCAGCTCGGACAACAGCGATTTGGCGGTGCCGGGCTCGCCGACCAGCATCAGCCCCCGGCTGGTCGCCAGGGTGATCAGCGCCCGATCGATCAGGGACGGGTCGCCGACGAACTTGCGGCTGATGTCGAGCGCGGGATCCCCGACGACGAACCGCCGGGCGGCCTGCACGCTGAGCACCCAGCCGGGCGGACGGGCGGCGGTGTCGGAATCCCGGAGTCGCCGCAGCTCCTCGGCGTAGCGGACCTCCGCGGGTGGCCGCTGCACTGCGGATCCGGGGCCGCTGACCGTGGAACCGGGCTCGGTGACCGAGGAACTGGGGTGGGTGACCGAGGAACTGGGATCGGTGACGGTGACGATGGGGTCAGCGCTCATGCGGTGATCTCCGTCAGGTCGCGAATGATTTCAGAGACGGCTACCGGATCGAGCCGGCTCAGCGGCAGCCGGTGTTCCTTCCCCCAGTAGCCGTTGCCATCGGACAGAAAGATCTGGTCCAGCTTCTGCTCGGGGAAGATGTCCAGCGCGCCGATGGCGATGCCCGGGTCGAGGCTGATGACCACCTCGAGCTTCGGGCCGAGGACCAGCTCGATGGAGCCCTGGTGGCCGGCGTCCTGGGGTGACTCGCGGCGCCAGCCCCGCCGTTCCAGGCCGATCACCTTGCCGGTGTGCACGGTGATCCCCTCGAACCGGGTGAACCGCCCGGCCTTGATTTCCTCGTCGGTCAGCGTGTAGGTGGGCCGGCCGAGCTGGGGGAAGGGCTGCAGGATCTCATAATCGGCGAAGATCTCGGCCCACGCGGCGAGCGTCTCGCCGAGGTGCAACGGGTGGGCAACGCCGATCACCGCGTCGTCGGCGAGGTCACTCTGCTCATCATCCACAGTGGAAAACGTACGATCCTCAGCGACGCGCAGCGTGTCGATCACTGTGCCGGACTCGTCGTAGCTTGCCCAGACCAGGCGGCGAACGATGTGCCAGAGCAGTGGGTGCGCGACGAACAGCTGGCGGAACTCGGTGCCGCTCCAGCGCCGCCCGGTGACCATGGCCCGCTCCAGGCGGCGGAGCTGATCGGCGGCGACCGTCCGCACGTCCTTCTTCAGCGCCGCGAACTGCTTCGCGGCGGCGGGGGCCAGCTCGGCATCGTCCCGCGCGCCCGGCTTGGGCAGCGTTTTGAGCCGCTTTCCGGCGCTGTCGCAGACGTACGGACGCAGCTGCTCGTCGAACCCGACGGTGAATTGCCGCGGCCCGTAATCGAGCTGCAGGCTCCCCTCGGCGCCGAGTCCGAAGTCAGGCACCAACCGGTCGGCGAGCTGGTCGGCGCTGAGCCCCAGCCCGGCAGCGACCTCGGCCATCTGCTGCTCGGCTGCGGATTTGAGCCCCTTGAACTTGGCCCGCTGGGCAATGCCGTGCAGGTGCATCAGGGCGACGTCGGTGCCGATGGCAGCCAGCACCTGCACACCAGCGACGGACCGGGCATGCCCGCCTTCGCCCGGCCAGGCGAGGATCATCGGCGTCAACCGGCGCACCGTCTCGTCGTTGCCGATCAGCCCGAGCACGGGCAGGACCCAGTTCTCCTTGGCGTTCCCCCCGGCAGTAAGCCAGCGTTGGAACAAGCTCCAACCGAATTCGGCCAGGCTGTCCGGCTCGCAACTCTCCCGGACGAGCGCCAGCCCGGCGTACGGTTCGTCGCCCTTGCCGAGCATCAGCACGGTGAGCAGATTGCTGACCGCGTCAGGCGGCAGCGCGCCCGCGCCTTCGCGCAGCACTACGGCGGGGAGCAACCCCGGCACCGCCCAGCCGGGCGCTGTCGGGATCCGCGTGGGTAGCATAGTGAGGGGGTCGGTGGACAGCAAGGTGTCGATGGCAGCAGCGGCTTCTCCGCCGTAACTGAGGGCGGCGGCCCGCACCGCGTCGCTGTGCCCACTGGTGTGCAGCAGAAGCAGCGCTTGCTCGGCGTGGCGCCGGCCGACTCCCGCGGCGGCGAGCGCGGCCGGAACCAGCGCCCGGGCGGCCGCGGCGGGATGGCGCAGCAGCCACGCCCGCGCGGTCCGGCGCATGCTCTTGAGCCGGCCGTACCATTCCGCCATCAGCAGCGCCGCCTCGACCGAGGCGTACGGCAGCAGCAGCTCGCCGAGGTCGGCCGGATTGCGCCGGGCCAGCTCAGTGACCTGGGGAAGCATGCCCAGCTCGAACCGGGCCACGGCGATGTGCATCCAGTCGCGTGCGTCCCACGTCTCGGCGACCCGCCATTGCGGCAGCACCGGCCGGACGAGCTCCTCGGGAGCCTTCATGAAGAACGTCGGATATTCCCACCACCGCGCCTGGTTCGCGCAGATTCGTCTGGCTAGCTGGTCCCAGGTGTACTGCGGGTCGGCGTACGGCTCGACGGGATGGTCCAGCCAGGTCTGCCGCTCGTCCGGGAGCCAGCTGATCGTCGGAGCGTCGGCGCAGGCCGGCAGGGGCACGACAGCCGGCTTCGCCGCGCGGACCCGGCGCAGCCACGGCGGATCCGCCAGCACCGGCGGCACCGCGGACCTGGGTGCCGGCACCACGGCGGCCGCCGCCGCCCGGATCTCGGCGACCCGGTGCGCCGCTGACCCGGTCAGCTGCTCGGCAACCCGCTCGGCGAGCTCGGGATGGGTGAGGACGTGACTGCGCAACAGCTCGGTGATCTGGCCTTTCGGGGTGGCCTCGGCGAGCAGCCGCATCGCCCGGGCGGGGAAGCGCTGGGCAGCCTCGAGCAAGGCGGCAACGACATACTTGCGATCGAGTCGTTCGATCAGGCCGCGCAGTGCGGCATCGCCAGGCAGCACGGCCAGCGCGGACAGCAGACGGCGCTGAGTGTCAGCGCCGTAGGGATCGGCGTCGAACCAGTGTAGCAGCACACCGGTCGCCTGTGCGCCGATGCCGTCCATCAGGGTGGTGATCAGGGCGAGTGAGGTGAGGTATCCGTAGGCGTCCGCCACCGCACCCAGCGCATCGGCCTGGTCGGCGGTGCCTGCCGCGAACAAGAGCAGGCCGGCCCGGTATTCGTCGGCAGCAGTCACCGCATCGGCGACGTCTGCCGCGACCCACTCCACCGCGCTGGGGACCAGCACCGAGGTGGCCGTCCGGGCATAGGCGCCGTTGTTCCGGTAGGTGGTCAGGGCGGCCACCGCCGCCGCGTGCTCCTCAGCGGACGCCGCGGCGAGCGCGGCACGCACCCGGAGCAGGATGTAGGCGGTGCCGCTGACGGATCGCTGGTAGGAGGTGTCGCCGGCGCGCCGATAGCGGATGCCGGGCCGGTCGGAACCACCGGCGTAGGTCCGCCCGCGCAGGTTGTCATCAGTGAGGATGAGCATGAGGAGCTCGGTGGCTGCGCGGGTGGCGAACAGCAGGCCGCGTTCGGCAATCCACACGTCGGCATAGGCGGCGGCCTGCTCCGCATCGCCCCAGCCGCCCGAGGACGCGACGGCCGCACACACGGCTGCGCCGGCGGGTGGGGCGTCGCCCGCGCCAGCTCGCCATTGGCGTGCGGCGGCGGCCAGCGCAGGATCGGTGCTGGTGGACTGCAGGATCCACTCGAGCTGGTCGGGCCGGCGGCGGGAGTCCAGCTCGGCTGCCCGTTCCCGGGCCCGCGGATCCGGGACGAACGCAGTCACGCCGGCACCGCCGCGGCGTGGACATCGATAGCGTAGCCATGCACCAGGCAGCACAAGTGTGTCCTCATTGGCTGCCCGGGGCTTCGGCACGGGCGGAGAATCGGCGGCGGGCGCGTCCGGGGCGCCGGCTACCTGGCTGACTGGAGCCGGTGCTGATGTGGCGGTGCTTTCGGCGTACCCCTTGCGGAGCTTTTCGGCGATGAGCTTGGTTTCCTGGGCCGCGGCAGCCTCTCCTGTGTCGAAGGTCTTGACCTTGGCTTGCCCGGTGGTGCCGGTCCGACCCCACCGCACGGTGAGGTCGGTGCCGTCCCGGTGGACCTCCCAGAACTTCGCCGAGCTGCCTTCGACGAACGCGAAACTGCGCATGCGGAAACCTTCGTTCGGGTACGCGGAAGTCGCCGGTGCGAGCCGTCCAGCCTCGATCCGGTGGCGCCGACGTTAGCGACCCGGTACGACAAAAAGCCTCGCCGGTCAGTGGCCGGGCAGCCGGACCACGTCGGCGAGCACCGTGTTTGTCGTGGTGAGCCGGGCCACGGCCGGACTGTCGTGGACCACCATCAGCCGTCCCTCATCCAGCGGACCCAGCACCGCGAGCCCCTCGGCGTGGTCGTCGCCCTCGCCGTAGGTGAGCTCCAGCTCTCGGGTGAGCTCGTCGTCGCGCGCGATCGTGGACAGCTCGGCCCGGCAGGCCCCGTGCCAGCGGTAGATCCGGACCGGCCCGTCGAGGTCCATGGTCGGCCCGGCGAGCACCAGCAGGTCGTCGCCGGCCGGGCACAGGTCGCGGACGCCCAGGCCGTCCAGATCCAACACGTGCTTGCGGTACGGCAGCCCGTCTGAGAACGGCAGCAGCCGCAACTGTTCCGGCCGCTGCGGGTCCGCGTACGGTCGGATCTCGAGCACGAAAGCCCAGCCCCGCAGGACCGGGCCGCGCAAGCCCAGATAGACCCGGTCGTCGTGCACGGCGAGGCCCTCGATGTCGAGGCCGTTGTCCTTGCCCGGGATGTCGAGGAACCGCGCGAGGTGCGGATCGTCCTCGAGCAGGACGCGCAGGTCGTCCCGGCCGGACAGCACCGCGGCGCGCTGCGGCACGCCGTCGACGACGACCTCGCGGGTCGGGGTGGGCAGCCCGTCGACGTCGACGATCGGGATGCGGACCAGGATCTGGCGGTTGTCCTGGCCTTCGACGCGGGCCAGCCGCTTCAGGGCCTTGGCGCCGGAGTGGCGGTCCTTGATCTGCTTACGGCGCAGGCTGTGCGAGCCGACCGCCCAGAGGAACGGCCCGTTGCGCGCCAAACCCTCGATGTCGGCTTCGGCGTCCGGATCCGCGCCGGGCAGGTCGACCAGGTCGGCCAGTCGGAAAGTCGACTGCTGGCTGTACTCGGTCGGATGCTCCGCGTCGTCGGCGACCAGCCGTTCCACCGTCGCGGTCTCGTCGCCGGCGATCCACAGCACCGGCCCGTCGGTGCGCACCGCGGACAGGTTGCTGTGCGTCGCGGCCAGGTGCGATGCGTGGTCGAAGCACAGTCGGACCGTGCGTTCCAACGTCAAGGAAACCCTCCGGATTTTCGCTGCGAAAGCGTCACTACCTACTTCTAGGTATAGCTGCGCCAGGCCACTCGCCGGATTCTCATCGAGCAAAGCCGATGTGTTGGTTCGGGCGTTCCGCCGCGAACCGGCGCAGACGGGGGGCTCGACATCAAGGAGAAAGACGTGAAAACCACCGTACGTACGCGTCTCATGGGCGCTGTCACCGGAGCGGCGCTGGCCGCCGGCGTGCTGACGGCCACCGCGGCACCCGCCTCAGCGGCCGCGATCAAGTGCGCCGCCGATGATCGCTACACCGGTTGTCTCACCATCGAGTACGCCGGCGACCAGAGATGGGACGTGCTGGTCGGCTTCGACCGCTACCTGCCCGAGGCCTACGCCAGAGAAATCATCGCCTGCCCGGGCGCCGGGCGCTTGACCGCGAAGATCATGGGTTCCGACCCGAGCAACAGCGACGACGACCTGGGCCTCGCCTACCTGAAGAGCGGCTGGCCCAAGGCCGGGCCGAGGGGCCTGTCCGCCGAGTTTTCCCGGTCCAGCATGAACCTCAACGAGGACAGCGGCGAAGCCGACGAGGTGTACGCCGAGATCTCCTACTACGACTGCCACACCGGACTGACGCAAAGCTTCAAGACCGGCCTGCACAAGGGCAAGTTCTGATCCCGTACGTGGTGCGCCTTCCGGTCTCAGGGCCGGGAGGTCGCTAACCATGTCGGTGAGCCTATGCAGACTGCTCCAACCGGCCGCCGACCCGAGCCACCTCATCCGCAGTCAACACCGGCACGCCACCGTTGGCCGCCGCCCGGACCACCGCATCCACGCAGTAGGCCACCAAGTCTGGCGCCTCGGCCGGGATCTGATGACTCGCCCGTACGGCCGTCACCAACGGCCCGCCGACCTGACCCGCAAGGATCCGTTGATGGACCGCCCACAGATCGGTGACTGCCGGATGCGGGAGATCCTCGTTCCAGTTGCTCGCCTCGCTCGCCACGACAACACTCGGCACCGCCGGGGAAGGAGCCTGGAGCACCTCCACCTCACTCAGGACAAGATCGATGGCAGTGCCCGACTCGGCGCCGTCCAGGATCGGCGTGGTGCCGTCCCACAACCGCTGCCGCGGCACCGAACAGTCCAGATAGACCAGGCCGGCGACGCGCTCAGGATGCCGCCCCGCGAACAGCCGGACAATGTTGCCGCCGAACGAATGCCCGACCACCACCACCGGCTGCGTGATCCCTGCCTCGTCCAGCAGCCGGGCCAGCTCATCGGCGAACGCACTCGGCGGCAGATCCGGATTCGGCGCCGGGCGAGGCGGCGCGTCACCCGTCCCCGGCCGGTCATACATGACGGTCGCGGCACCGCACGTCAATCGCTCCGCAACGACCGACCAACCGGCCCCGCCGAGAGCAAGCTGAGAAACGAACACGACCCGCGGCTCTGCGCCGGGCTGCAGGAAGACAGACATATAGCGAATCATATCGATACGCGGACCCGTGTCTTGCCGGGCAAGACCTACGTAGGGTGGCGGATGCTGTGCGCCAACTCCGCAGCGAAGAAGCGCAATTCCGATGAGTACGCCGCGTTGGTTCGTCGACCCCCTCGACTCTGTTGTCCTGGCGGAAGGCTTCCTGGCCGCGCATTTTCAGATCGTGGCGAGCGCCATGCTGAACGACCGGTCCTACGAACCGGCTCCCACTCGCCCAGGCGCCGACGAGTGGCTGCAGGTCGTTTCGTCGCCGGAGCGGCGGTTTCTGCTGTGGAGTGTGCGTGACGCCTCCGGGCTGGCCGGATTCGCCCGGTTGTCGCTGCCGGAGCACGAGAACAGCGACCACGCTCAGATCGAGATCCGCGTTGAGCTCGGTGCCGGCCGGAGATGCTGACCTGGCTTGCTGCCGATCAGCCGACCGATCTCGACTGCGTCCTCACCAGCGTCGCACCGGACAACCGTCACATGCTGTTGATCAACGAGGAGCTGGGTTTCGTGGTGGACAGCGTGGCCCAGCTCGTGGAGGTAAGCGTCGCGGAAGTCCGGCTACAACTGCACGGCGATGGGTAGGTCGCGGCGTGGTGCAATCAGAAGAGCACCGCAATGAGCAGCGTTGTGGCGGCGCTGTAAGCGCTGAACAGTGCCGAAAGTGTGGCGATAGTTGCCAAGCGACCGCCCACCTTGCGCCAGCGGAGGACCGCCGCACCTAGTATTGCGAGGAGCGCGGCGGGGCTGAAGAGGAGGCCGGCGGTCGCGGCCGTGAGCACTGCCGTAGCGGCTGCGGTCGTGGCGCGGGTGGGTGGCAACGGCACGTCCGCAGCGGGATTGATGTCCGGCACGCCGTGGCGGGCGGTGGCTGCTTCTTGGGACCAGTGCAGCAGTGGCGGAGCCAGGCCGAACGGGCCGAAGGCCGGATATCCCAGGTAGGGCTGGGCTGTCGCCGCGGTGAAGCAGAGTTGGGCGCGGCGAAGTGTGGTGTGGCGACGTGCGGCCTCGGCCCCATGGAGGCGGCGGATGCGCCTGGTGGCGGACCGGCGGGCGCGTACGGAGGCCAGGGTTTTCACTTCGTCGGGTTGAATGGTCTCAGGGGCGAGCGCGGCGGCCCGGGTAAGCAGCATCCGGGCATCCGAGCGGCGGAGCTGGACCAGCCACCACAGCGGGTATCCGGCGAAGGCGACGACGACCAGCAGATAGCCGGCCATCGCATTGGATTCGGACAGGGCGGCCAGGGCGCTGGTGGCAGCGTGAGAGACCGGTGAGTTGACCGCGGCGTGCATGAGCATCGCACCGGACAGGGCGGCGGCCAGGACGCCGAGCCGCTGCCTGGGGGAGCGGTCGCGGCGCAGCCAGGCGTACGCGATCCCGGCGCCGGCTGTGGCGGTGAACAGGGGGTGGCCGACCAACGCCAAGGCCACCGATCGCAGCGCGAGGGTGGACAGGGCCGCTTCGACGTCGTCGGGCAGTACGTCGTCGGCCGCTGTCAGGGCGTAGACGGCGTCCTCGGTCAGGGCGAAGCCGACGCCAACCAGGGCGCCATACAGGGCGCCGGACCAGACGGTGGTGAGGTACGGCCGGGCCACGAGCAGCACCATGACGACGCCCGCGCCTTTGCCGATTTCCTCGGCGTAGGGCGCGGCGATCGCTGCTCCCCAGTCGGCAGCGAAGGTGGGGGAGACAGTCTGGGCCACCAGCAGGTCCACCGCGAGACCGCCGAGTAGGCCCACCGCCACTGCCAGGGCGCCGCCCCAGGCCAGCGCGAAGGCCACCAGCCAGGCCGGCCGCCGTTCGACCGGGTCGGCGAGCCGAAGCAACGCCGTTAGCCAGGCCGCTCCGGCCACCAGGGTCACCGGCAGGGTCGCTGCCGCCGCCCAGGGCGTGGACAACGAGGTGAAAATCGTGCCTACCGCGAGGAAGAGTGCCGACAGCGCGACGGTGATACCGAGGATCGAGAACGCCGGGGTCTGTAACGCCGACCAGCGCGGGGCCGGGGTTACCACTTGGCTGCCTCCTCGAAGGTGATGCTGGAAATGGCGCTCCAGACTTCGGGCGGCGCGGAGCCGCAGCCGGTGTCCGGCATCGTCACGACAACGCCTGCTCCCTCCGCGACGGCGGCGAAGTAGCAGCCGGCTGGCGCAAGATCGCCGCGTTCCCCCTGCACTCCGGCGGTGGTCGGCCAGGGTTCGGCGGGGCCGGGCCGCAGGTCTTCGTCGCGGTCGAGCTTGTGGCGGGCGTGGGCGATGAATTCCGCCGGCCGGTCGGGGACGGCGCTGGTTGCTACCTTGACGGTCACCGCGCCTGTCCGGAAGGTGACATCGCCGGAGCCGGGGCGGGCATCGCCGAGGTCCAGGCGAGCACCCGCGGGCAGGGTAAGGGCGACGCCGTCGCCGATGTCGATGCGGCCGCCCGGGAGGGCGGGCCCTTCTTCCGGCAGCAGGGCTGCTGGTATCCCCGGCAGTGCCACTGTGAGACCGAGGCCGACCAGCAGGCCCACCGCGGCCAGCGCATTACGTCCGGGCCCCACCGTCATGACCTCCCACGCCTACCCATTCATGATCTTGCCGGGGACATCATCCCTGCTGACCCGCCGCCCGTCGAACCGGCCGGTCGTTGAGCCGGGCGACGATGTCTCTTTAGGCGAAGAAGGTCCGCTGACGATGAAGGCGCTCGTGCTCGCCGGCGGCCGCGGTACGCGGCTGCGGCCGCTCACCAACACCTCGGCCAAGCAGTTGTTCCCCGTTGCCAACAAGCCGGTGCTGTTCTACGGACTGGAGGCGATCCGGGACGCCGGCATTGTCGAGGTGGGGATCGTCGTGGGGGACACCGGCGCGGAGGTGCGTCGGGTGGTCGGCGACGGCTCGCAGTTCGGGTTGCGGATCACCTATCTGCAGCAAGAGGCGCCGCTCGGGCTGGCGCACTGTGTGCTGATCGCCCGGGAGTTCCTCGCCGATGACGACTTCGTCATGTATCTGGGGGACAACTTCCTGGTCGGCGGGATCCAGGAGCTGGTGGCGGCGTTCACCGGTGCCGACTACAGCGCCCAGCTGCTGCTCACGCCGGTGGACGACCCCCGCTCGTACGGGGTGGCCCAGCTCGGTCGCAGTGGTCAGATCGTCGGCCTGTGGGAGAAGCCGGACGAGCCGGAGAGTGACCTGGCGATCGTCGGCGTCTACATGTTCACCCCGGCCGTGCACGAGGCCGTACGGGCGATCAAGCCGTCGGCGCGCGGCGAGCTGGAGATCACTGATGCGATTCAGTGGCTGGTGTCGAACGGCTACCACGTGCACTCGCATCTGATCACCGGCTATTGGAAGGACACGGGCCGGGTGCAGGACATGCTGGAGTGCAATCGGATCGTGTTGGAGTCGATTGCGCCACGGGTGTTGGGGACGGTCGACGACCGGACGCAGATCACCGGGCGGGTCGTCATCGAGCAGGGTGCGGTCGTCGAGGGTTCGGTGTTGCGCGGTCCGATCGTGGTCGGGGCGGATTCCAAGATCGTGGGCTCGTATCTGGGGCCGTTCACGTCGATCGGGGACGGCTGCACGCTGGAGGACGCCGAGATCGAGTATTCGATCGTGATGAACCATTCGACGGTCCGGGGGGTCTCGCGGATCGAGGCGTCGCTGATCGGCAAGGGAGTGGAGGTGACACCGGCGCCGCAGACGCCGCGGACGCATCAGCTCGTCATCGGTGACCACAGCACGGTGCGGATCCGCGGATGAGGATGCTGGTGACCGGCGGTGCCGGCTTTATCGGGTCGCAGTTCGTGCGGGACCTGCTGGGCGGTGGGTGCGCCGGGTTCGAAGACGTGCGGGTCACGGTGCTCGACTCCCTGACGTACGCGGGAAATCTCGCCAATCTGGCCGCGGTGGCCGACCATCCCGGGTTTGCTTTTGTGCGGGGTGACATCGCGGACGATGCGGCGGTGGCGGCGGTCATGCCCGGCGTCGACGTGGTGGTGAATTTCGCGGCGGAGACCCATGTGGACCGCTCGATTCAGGACCCCGAGGCTTTTCTGCGCAGCAACGTGCTGGGGGTGCAGCGGCTGCTCGACGCGGCCCGCTCGGCGCACGTCACCACGTTTCTGCAGGTCTCGACCGACGAGGTGTACGGCTCGATCGCCGCGGGCTCATGGCCGGAAACGGATCCGCTGCTGCCGAACTCCCCGTATGCGGCGGCGAAGGCAGGCGCCGATCTGTTGTGCCGGTCGTATCACCGTACTTATGGAATGGATGTTCGGGTCACGCGCTGTTCCAACAATTACGGGCCGTACCAGCATCGGGAAAAGGTGATCCCGCTGTTCGTGTCGAACCTCTTGGCGGGACGGCCGGTGCCGCTCTACGGCGATGGTCGCAACGTGCGCGACTGGCTGCACGTGGCGGATCACTGCCGGGGCATCCGCACGGTGTTGCGCAAGGGCGCGCCGGGGGAGATCTACAACATCGGCGGCGGGACCGAGCTGACCAACCGCGAGCTGACCGGGCTGCTGCTGGCGGCTTGTGACGCGGACTGGTCGCTGGTCGAGCACGTCACCGACCGGCTCGGCCACGACCTGCGCTATTCGGTCGACATCAGCAAGATCCAGTCGCTGGGGTACGAGCCGCGCGTCGACTTCGTGGCCGGGCTCGCCGACACGGTCCGGTGGTATCGCGACAACGCTGCCTGGGGTCGTGACTGAGTCAGCCGCGGAAGGCCCAGAGCCGGCCGGCCTGATAGTTGATGAGCGGTCCGAGGGTGATCACGATCGCCTGGGCGAGCAGGACCGGCAGTCCGGCCACGTCGACCAGCGTCCACAGCCCGCCCAGGCTGAACAGCAGCGCCCACACGCATACGACGTAGAACCGCAGGAATCCGGTCAGCACCGGGCCGGTCGCCCGAAAAACGAAAGCGCGATAGATCGGGTACGTGAGAATCGCGGTCAGCGTGCTGGTGACCGCGGCGACCACCAGGTAGGGCACCCGGTTCCCGAGCGCCAGCCAGCCCGCCGCAAATAGTCCGTAGTAGACGGCTGCGCTGATTCCGCCCGCGCCCACGTAGCGGACCCGGCGGTCCTCGGCCAGCCGGGCGAGCACGGTCAACGCGGGCGGTGGGCGCGCAGCATCAGCGACACTCCCGGAAGCCGCTGTGCGGGCAGGTAGCGTTCGGCCACGACGACCGACCGCAGCGCGGCGTTCACCAGCGGCGGCAGCGGCGCCAACTCGTTGCCCGAGGCCCGTTTCCGGGTCATGGCGACGACCGGCCGCAGCAACACGTTCCAACTCCACAGCTCGTCGATGGAAAGGCCGCCCTGAGTGATGACTCGGGTCAGTCCCGGCCGGTCGTACCGGCGGAAGTGGTGGCCCGCGACGTCGTGGGCGGACCACAGCCGCATGTCGCACGGCACGGTGACCAGCAGCGTCCCGCCCGGCCGCAGCACTCGGCGGATCTCGGCGGCGGCCTGATCGTCGTCCTCGATGTGTTCGAGCACGTCGAAGGCGGTGATCAGGTCAATGCTCGCCGAGGCGACGGGCAGGTGGGTGGCGTCGCCGCGGACGACCGTCAACCCGCGCTCCGCGGCGACCCGGGCGCCGTCCGCGCTGTATTCGAGCGCGATCGGCCGCCAGCCGTGCGTCCGCAGCACCCGGGTGTTGCCGCCCGCCGCGGCACCGATGTCCATGGCGGTTCCGGTGCTGCGGCCGGAGTCGGCGAGGCGCCGCAGCCAGCGGGCCAGGATCGACCGGCGCTCCTGGAACCACCAGTGTCGGTCCTCCAGCGTGGCGAGCCGTTGGATGTCGCTGGTGTCCATGCTCAGGGTCCTTTCGTGGGTTTGTCCCACCGGTAGCTCGCCGGGTCATCGGCCGGCACGTACACCTCGAGCCGCATGGTCTGCTCCTTCGGGGCGAGCAGTCTGTATCCGGTGTCGAAGTCGAGCCCGCACGCGCGGAACAGGTCCTTCTTGTCCGATGTCACCGGGCGGTCGAAGAGCAGGATCGGCGCTTGTCGGCCGGGCCGGGCTGTCGGGGCGTGCCAGGGGCCATGGACGCGGCAGTCCGCGAGGATTCCCGCCGAGGTCCGGGCCGGGTCGGCGGGGGCGTACCACGCTTCGCCGAGCGGGCGGCCGCCCAGCACCAGGACGACGCCGGGCATGGTGTCGAACGCCATCATCGGTCGCCCGGGCCACAGATATGGCTCGAGCTGCCGGTGCAGGTCCCGGAACCCGGCGGCACGCTCCGCGTCCAGCCGGATGTGGTTGAGGGCCGTGACACCGGGCACGGAGCTGGTGGTCTCCGCGCGACCCGGGGTCCGGTAGGGGTGCCGCCACAGGCCACCCGTGGCGACGCAGGCGGTCGCGACGACGACGGCGGTCGCCACACCCGCGGCAAGCACGCGGGCCGGGGCGGGCGCTTTGTCGAGGCCGGTCACCACGGCGACGAGCAAGGCCATCCAGACAGCGAACCCGTTGGTCGCCACGACGAACGGGGCGTTGCTCGTGCCGAGCGTCTGCAGGATCGGCAGCAGGAACACCACACCGAGCAGCAGCCAACCGCGCTGATGCTCCCGGCCCAGCGAAGACTGCCGGTCGAAGATCGCGGCGACGGCGGTGGACACGGTGAACGCCAGCGCGGCGATGAAGATCAGCACCCACTGGTAGAGATACAGCCGCCCGCCGCCGAGGGCGCCCGAGTCGACGACGTGATACGCCGACAACGCGGCGCCGAGGACGGCCAGCGCGACGGCGGCGATGCGGGAAACCTTCCGCCGCGCGAGGACGACCGCCGCGGCCGCAACCAACAGCAGCCCGTCGTACCGAGCGACCGACAGCAGCATCGGCCGGGTCAGATCCCAGTACCGTTCGAGCAGCACCGGCAGCGAGAACGATCCGGCCGAGAGCAACCGGTTGACCTCGACCAGGTACGGCACCGCGTACGTCAGGGGCACGATCAGGAGATGGACTGTCGCGATTGCCGTCACGACTCCGGCGAGGGCACCGGCCGCAGCCCGACCCAGGGCACGCCAACCGAGCGGGTACACCGTCACCGCCCCGGTCACCGCGATCAGCAGCAGTAGCGGTCCGGCCGACCATTTTGCCAGCAGGATCGGGACCAGCAGCAGACCGCCGACCACCGGCAGCCAGATCGGTACGCGCGCGTCGCGTTCGGCGTACGTGGCGATGCGCAGCACGACGGCCAGGCAGCTCATGGCACCCAGCAGGACCACATCGTTGTATCCCGGGCTTTGCGGAAGCCAGCCGTAGATGGCACCCCCGGCCGCCAGGATCGTCGCGGTGCCGGCCGCCTCCCACAGCCGGGTGGCCGGTGCCGCGGGCCGGCGCAGCCGCAACCAGCCCATGAAGGCCCAGCCGAATCCGAGATGGGTGAGCACGATGGTGAGGAGCCGGAACAGGCGCAGCCCGGCGATGTCGTGACCCAGCAGCTCGAAGACCGGACCGTAGAGGTACTGCGAGCCGGTGAAGGTGCGGGGATTGACGTCCCACCAGCGGTAGGAGAGCAGGTAGTAACCCTCGTCGGTCAGGTCGAAACCGTGCCCGGCGGTCAGGACGGCAGCGCCGATCCAGACCGAGGCGACCGCGGCCGCGCCGGCGAGCGCAACGGCGGGCCATTTCGAGGTACGCGCGGGTTGCACATCACGCGAGGCGGGGGACGGGCGTTGAGAGGGATGTATCCGGTCTGAACCGGATGATTCCACCCGCAAGGGAGTAGTCAACGTGTACGTCTCCGTCGTCGTGCCCTGCTACCGGTCCGCGGCCACGCTGCCCGCGCTGGTCTCCCGGTTGAACGACGCACTGCCGGGATTCGTGTCGGACTTCGAGATCTTGCTGGTGGTGGACGGCGGCGACATCGACACCTGGACCACCGCGCGCGACCTGGAACAAGCACACGAACGGGTGCAGGCGTTCCGGCTGAGCCGCAACTACGGCCAACACAACGCGCTGGTCGCGGGCGTGCGGGCGGCCAGCCACGACGTCATCGTCACCATGGACGACGACCTGCAACACCGGCCCGAAGAGATCCAGGTGCTGCTGACCGCCCTCACCGACGACATCGATCTCGTGTACGGCGTACCCGAGCGGGAAGAGCACGGCGCGACCCGCAGCCTGGCGTCCCGGCTGGCGAAGGCCGGCCTGGAACGCGCGATGAGCGTCGACGGTGCCCGGCAGATCAGCGCCTTCCGTGCCTTCCGCACCTATCTGCGTGACGGCTTCGCCCAGCTCAACGGCCCGCACGCCTGCCTCGACGTGGCACTGTCCTGGGGCACCACCGGATCCACCGCGGTCACCGTACGGATGGACGACCGCGCACACGGCCGCTCGAACTACACGGTCCGGATGCTGATCCGACACACGCTCAACATGGTGCTCGGCTACTCGACCGGGCCGCTGCGGATCGTCACGTACCTCGGCTTCCTGGCCGCTCTGATGGGGTTGCTCCTGTTCGTCCTGATGCTGTTCCTGTACTTCAGCGGGCAGACCCAGGTCGCCGGGTTCACTACAGTGGCGTGCATGGTGGCGATCTTCTCGGCCGCGCAGCTGCTCGCCATCGGCGTGCTGGGCGAATACGTCGGCCGGATCCACACGAACGGGCTGGGCCGCCCCACCTACCTGGTCCGCACCCCGGATCTGCCGGCGGCCGCCGCCATCCCGGCCGGCCGCAAAGCGCTGGTCGAGTCGTGAGCGGCTACGAGTTCGACGATTCCCCCGAGCGCGTCGACCGCGACATCGTCTGGGCGTTCCTGAGCGGGCCGGCCTATTGGGGCCAGTGGCGCACCCGCGACATCGTCGACCAGCAGATCGACGCCTCCTGGCGGGTGGTCGGCTGCTACGAGAAGGCCACGGGCGCGATGGTCGGCTTCGCCAGGGCCATCTCGGACGGTCTCGCCCTGGCCTACCTGGCGGACGTCTTCATCGTGGCCGAGCATCGCGGCCACGGCCTCGGCGTCGCCCTGATCGACGCGATGGTCGACCAGGGACCCGGTGCGCACTTCCGCTGGATGCTGCACACCGGAGACGCCCACGGCCTCTACGCGAAGGCGGGCTTCGCAGCGCCGGACCACACCTACCTGGAGCGTCCCGGCCGCGCACCTAGCCGCTGAACTCCCGTACCGCCGTCACCACCTGCTCGACCTCGTGCGCGGCCATACCGGCGTACAGCGGCAACCGCACCAGCCGGTCGGCGATGTCCTCGGTGACCGGGCAGCCGCCGGGACCGGTCCGGCCGAACCGCTCCCCGGCCGGGGCGTTGTGCAACGGCTGATAGTGGAAGGTGGCCTGCACGCCACGCTCGGCCAGGTGCCGCAGCAGCGCCTGCCGTCGTGCCAGATCGGGCAGCAGCAGATAGTAGAGGTGCGCGGAATGCGCGCAGGTCGCCGGCACGGTCGGCCGGATCCACGGCAGGTCGGCAAACGCGGAATGGTAGGCGTCCCACACCGCGTGCCGCTGCCGCTGAATGACCTCGAACGCCTCGAGCTGAGCGGTCAACGCCGCGGCGAGCAGGTCGGACGGGAGATAGCTGGAACCCACGTCCATCCAGCGGTACTTGTCGACCTCGCCGCGGAAGAACCGGCTCCGATCCGTACCTTTCTCCCGCAGAATCTCGGCCCGCTCGGCGAACCGCTCGTCGTTGATCAGCAGCGCACCGCCCTCACCGCACTGCACGTTCTTGGTCGAGTGGAAGCTCTGCGTCGCGAACGCGCCCAGCGACCCCAACGCCCGCCCGCGGTACGCTGCCCCGAGCCCGTGCGCGTTGTCCTCGACGACGGGAATCCCGTGGTGCTTGGCTACCTTCCCGATCGCGTCCATCTCGCAGGCCACTCCGCCGTAGTGCACGACGACGATCGCTTTCGTCCGTACGGTGATGGCCGCCTCCACGGCCCGCTCGTCGATGTTCAGCGTGTCCGGCCGACAGTCCACAAACACGGGCACGGCACCCCGCAACACGTACGCGTTGGCGGTCGACACGAACGTGAACGACGGCATGATCACCTCATCGCCCGGCCGCAGATCCAGCAGCAACGCCGTCAACTCCAGCGCATGCGTGCAGGACGTGGTGAGCAGCGCCGCCCGCGAGCCGACCAAGCCGGTCAGCAACTCCGTGGCGCGCCGGGTGAACGGCCCGTCGCCGGAGGTCTGCCCCGACTCGGCGGCTTCGGTCAGATACTCCCGCTCGCGAGCGGCCAGGAACGGTCGGTTGAACGAAATCACACTCTTTCAACCGACGTACCCCCGGAACGGATGCTTTGCCGGTCCTACTGAGCTGCGGACTTGGCTAGCCGCTGGCGTGCGGCCAGCGTGAGCATGAGCAGCGCAGGACCGACGATCGTGACGACCGATGCCGCGGCGACCAGCGACCACCATTCAGATTGCGGGGTGTGGCCGACCGCAAAGGCAAGCGTTTCCGCTGGGTCGCGAACGAAGAACAGCCCGATCGGACCGAGCAACACCAGCAGAGCCCAGCCACCACGGTGATCACCGCGCACCGCCAACACGATCGCGAGGAGCAGTGTCAGCGCCAGGAGGGCACCTCCGATGACGGAGAGGCCCGACGTGGTCAGTTCGTCGTAGGAGCCGTACTCGCTGTTGTTCCTACGGAGCGGATTTGTCGTTCCGATGGCGACCGCAACACCGACGGCGAGTGGTGCTAGCCGGCCCCACCAAGGCAAGCGCCGTACGCCGGCGAAAGCCACCGCGCCCAGGGCCAATACCGGCAGCAGGACGAAGAGCGCGGGTCGCTGCAGACCGGTGACGGCGGCCAGCGGTATCAGGCCGGCGGTCACGACGGTCGCGGTGCCGACGGTGTGCCGGGCAAACCGGCCGGGCAGCACTGCCAGCAAGACGGCGGCAAAGAGCCACAGCGCCCAGCAGGCGATGGCGAGGAAAGATCCAGCTTCAGTCTGCGGGCCTTCGCCGATCAGCGACGCGTACGCGTCGACCGGCATTTCGAAGACCGCGAGCGCGGTGGTCGCGAGCAGCGCCAGCGGTCCGGCGAGGCGCAGGCCGGGCCGGAGACCGGTGGCTGCGGCGGCGCGTCGGTGCTGGCGGAGGCCGCCCTGGACCAGGTCGGCTACGTCGCGGGCGGTGGGTCGGCGCTGGTCCGGCGCGGCTAGCTCCAGATAGGTGCCGACAATCTCCGGGCCACGCACTCGCCGGTAGGCAGCCGGGTAGCAGATGCGCACCAGCCGCGAGTAATGCTGTTCCAGGTTTTTCATGCCATCCCCTCGATGAGTGCGGGCGTCCAGGCGCGCAACCGGGCGCTGGCTGCCGCCACGTTCTGCCGCATCCGTTCGGTCTCCGCAGCCAGCACGCCGGCACCCTGTTCGGAGAGTCGGTAGTAGCGGCGGAGTCTGCCTTCCACGACTTCTTCGCGGTCCACGGCGACGAATGCCGCGTCGACCAGCCGGTCCAGGGCGCCGTAGAGCGTTCCGGGGCGCAGGGAGATGCGGCCGTTCGACAGGCGAGACACCTCGGCGATGACCGCGTAGCCGTGTAGCGGGTCGCCGGCCAACGCGGTCAGGATGAGGAACGTAGGTTCTCGAAGCGGCGTGTCCATGCGGCCAACATAACGGACGCGAAGGTATGCCGAAGGTAAAGGTATCGACCTTGCCATCGATCGGCGTTATCGCTTAGCTTAGGCTCACCTAACTCACGACGAGACCTGCTGCTGGTGCAGTGTGCTGTTAGTTTAGGCTAACCTAACTGTGCTAGCGTACGCTCGCCGTCGGCTGTCGATGCGTGACGTGCGTCGAGCCTTTCCCGCGCTTTGACAAGTCGGGATCGGTAAATGTCGGCAGCACGAAATACGCACCGGACCAAGGGAGGAACAATGCCCCAGAACCCGTTCGACGACGACAGTGGCACGTTCTATGCCCTCGTCAACTCCGAAGAGCAGTACTCCCTCTGGCCCACCTTCAAGCCGGTACCGAGCGGCTGGACGATCGTGTTCGGCGGCCCCGACGGCGCCTCCCGCGCCGACGTCCTCGCCTGGATCGACAAGACCTGGACCGACCTGCGTCCCAAGTCGCTTCGGGACTTCATCGCCGAGCAAGAGGCGCTCACGACCGCTGCGCCCGCCGCGGCCACCGGCAACTGACGAATTTCTCGATCTCGTTCAAATACAAGGAGTACAGCGTGCTACGAACCGTCCTCGGCGGAAAGATTCACCGTGCCACGGTCACGCAGGCCGATCTGCACTACGTGGGCTCGATCACCATTGACGAGAATCTCGTGCGGGCCGCGGGTCTGGTCGAAGGCGAGAAGGTCCAGGTCGTCGACATCACCAACGGCGCTCGCATCGAGACCTACGTGATCACCGGCACCGCCGGCGGTGGACAGATCTGCATCAACGGCGCCGCGGCCCACCTGGTGCGCCCGGGCGACCTGGTCATCATCATGTCCTACCTGCTCGCCGAGGATGCTGAGCTGATCACGCACGAGCCCCGGGTCGTCCACGTCGACGCCGACAACCGGATCGTCGCGTTGGGGAGCGACCCGGCCGAGCCGGTGCCGGGCGCGGTCGACCAGATCTCGTCCAGGCAGCTCTAGATGACCGTGCTCGAACCGCTCGTCCTCGACGGTTTCGTGCCCTACCCAGAGGACGTCGCCACCCGGTACCGGGCGGAAGGCTTCTGGACTGACCAGACGATGCCGGAGCCGCTGTTCGCCACGATCGCGCGGGTGCCCGACAAACGCGCGATCGTGTCCGGAGAAACCACGATCACCTACGCAGAACTGGGCGATCGTATCCTCCGGCTCGCCGCAGGACTGCGTCACCTCGGCGTCCGCCGCGGCGACCGGGTCGTCGTGCACCTGCCGAACATCGAAGAGTTCATCGCCTTCGTCTACGCGTTCTGGGAGATCGGCGCCATCCCCGTCTTCGCGCCGGTGGCACACCGCCGTACGGAAATCGAGCACTTCGTCGAGGTGACCGAAGCCCGGGTGTACGTCACCGTCGCCGCGCACGACGGCGCCGACCTGGCGGCGCTGGCGGCGGAGCTCAAGGCGACCTGGCCCAGCCTGGAGCACACCGTCGTGCTGGACGCCGACGGCGGCGGCGGCGCCGACCTCGACCGGCTGTTGGCCCACGACCCGCTGCCGCACGAGCGGCGATCGCTCCCGGGCGATGTCGCCCTGCTGCAGATGTCCGGCGGCACCACCGGTCGACCCAAGCTGATCCCGCACACCAGCGAGACCTATCTGCACTCGGTGCGGCAGAGCATCCCGATCTGCGGCATCACCGAGGACTCCGTGCAGCTCACCGCCGTGCCGATCTGTCACAGCATGTCGGTGCGATCACCGGGATTCCTCGGCATCCTCAGTGTCGGCGGAACGGTGGTGCTGGCTAAGGACGGCAGCCCCGACACCGTGTTCCCGCTCATCGAGCGGCACCGGGTCACCCAGTCGTCCATCGTGCCGCCGCTCCTGCTGGCCTGGCTGAACTCCTCGCTCAAGGACCGCTACGACCTGTCCAGCCTGGTCAGCCTGCACGTCGGCGGAGCCCGGCTGAGCATGGAGGCGGCCCGCCGGGTGCGGCCCGAGCTCGACGTCATCCTCCAGCAGGGCTTCGGGATGGCCGAGGGCCTCGTCAACTACAACCGGTTCGACGTGGACGAAGAGACGAGCGTCCGGTGCCAGGGCAGCCCGATCTCGCCCGGTGACGAACTGCTCGTGCTCGACGACGCCGGTTCCCCGGTGCCGCCCGGCACGCCGGGACACCTGCTGACCCGCGGGCCGACCACGATCCGCGGCTACTACCGCGATCCCGTGGAGAACGCCCGGAGCTTCACCCCCGACGGCTTCTACCGCACCGGCGACATCATCGAGCGCTACGAGAACGGCTACCTGGCCGTGGTGGGACGGTCCAAGGACCAGATCAACCGGGGCGGCGAGAAGGTCGCGCCGGAGGAGGTGGAGAACCTCATCCTCGGCCACGAAGGCGTGCACGACGTCTCCGTCGTCGGCGTCCCCGACCGGATCCTCGGCGAGCGGGTCAAGGCGTTCGTGGTCCCGCGCGAAGGTGCGGACCCGGCCACGCTGAAGCTGAGCGCCATCCGGAAGTACCTCCGGGAGCGTGGCCTCGCCGCCTACAAGCTGCCGGATGCGCTGGAAGTCGTCGCCGAGTTCCCCCAGACGGCGGTCGGCAAGGTCAGCAAACGTCTGCAACGGACCCAGTAGGACCAGGACAAACCTTCTCCAGAACGGAACGCGCCGGTGGACACTGACGAGCGACTGGCGCTGTCGGCCAGCCAACGTGGGATCTGGGCCGCACAGAGGTTGTTCGCCGAGCCGGGCGCGTTCCGGGCGGGGGAGGTCACCTGGCTGCCGGGTGCGGTGAACACCGCCGCGTTTGCCGAGGCAGTGGGCCAGGCCTTCGCCGAAACCGACGCGCTGCGCGTCCGCTTCCACGACAACGAAGGCACGCCGTTCCAGGCTGTGGACCGGGCGCGCAGTCTCGAGACCACCGTGGTGGACAAGCCGCACAGCGATGCGGCCATCCGGGATCTGCTGCGCGCCTCGTTCCGCGATGACCCGGGCGGCGCGCCGGAGCTGTCGACGGCATCGGTGTTGCTGCGCCGTACCGACGGAACCTGGGCCTGGTTCTTCTCTGCGGACAACATCCTGCTCGACGGGTACAGCGTCACCCTGTTCGTCCGGCGGGTGGCGGAGATCTACACCGCTGCGGTGCACGGCGACAACATCCCCAGCGCCTGGTTCGGCCGGCTGGCTGACGCCCTGCCGGCGCTGTCCGAGCAGCCGCTTTCGGAACCGGAAGCGGTCGAGCACTGGCGCCGGCTGCTGGACGTGGACCTTGCCGAGGAACGGTCTTCCGGCGACTTGGCCGACCTTTTCTCGTTCTCCTACCGGCCCGTCCGCCTGCGGCTGCCGGTCGACGGGTTCGACCGCCTCCGGGCGTACGCGCGAAGCACCCGGGCGAACTGGACCGATGTGCTCATCGCGCTCTGGGGGCTCTACACGTCGTTTGCCGACCGGCGAGCCGACATCGCGGTGCGGGTTCCGTTCATGATGCGAGATGCTCCCAGCCTCTTGCGTACCCCTGGGGCGGTGTCGAGGGTTCTGCCGGTGGTGGCCTCGATCGGCCCGCGGCAGACGCTCGGCGGTCTGATCGAAGCCGTGGGTAGGCAGACGCGGCTGGTCAAGAAGCACGCCATGGTGGAGGACCACCAGATCACCCGGTGTTGGCCCGGAAGTGACCTTTCCTACTTCAGGCTGCCCTCGATCAACATCAAGCTCTTCGACTTCACCGCCCGGTTCGGCCCGGTGCTCGGCACGGTAGAGACCCTCAATCCCGGGCAGATCGGAAAGCTGGACCTTTCGGTCTACAGCGATCCGGTCGACGGGCTGCGCCTCGAGCTGGCCGGCCACGAGTCGGCTGGCACCATCGCCGAGGTGGAGGGACATGCGGTCGCCTTCGCCCGGTTCCTCGACCGGGTGCTCGACTCAGCGCCGGACCTGACCCTCCACGACCTCGCCGAAGCCACCTTCCCGGTCTCGGACACCTCCGCCGCTCTCGCCTCCGCGGACACCGTCGATGTCCCGGACTTGTCAGTGGATGGGTTGTTGCGGGCCCGGTTCGCGGCGGTTTCGGAGACGACGGCACTGGTCGCTGACGGTGGGGTCCTGTGCTCCTTCAGGGAGCTGGATGCCCGCGTGGCGGCGTTTGCCGCCGTGCTGCACGGTGCCGGGGTGCGGGCTGGCGGCCGGGTTGCGGTGGTGTTGCCGCGTTCGGTGGAGCGGGTTGTTGCGGTGCTCGGTGTGTTGCGTGCCGGGGCGGTGTGTGTGCCGGTGGATCCGGGCTATCCGGGTGAGCGGGTGGGCCAGATTGTTGCTGACTCGGGTGCGGTGGCGGTGGTTGCCGCGTCGGGTGTGGAGTCGACGGGTCGGGTTGCGGGGCCGGTGGATGATGCGGCGTTCGTGATTTTCACGTCGGGTACGACGGGTCGGCCGAAGGGTGTGGTGCTTTCGCATGGGGCGGTGGTGAACCGCTTGGTGTGGGGTGCTCGGGTGCTGGATCTTGGTCCGGGCGCGCTTGCTCTGGCGAAGTCGAGCGTGGGTTTCGTGGACGCGGTGACGGAGTTGTTGGCGCCGTTGGCGGCAGGGGCGGGCGTCGTGGTGGTGCCGGATGAGGTCGCGGGAGATCCGGTTGCGGTGGTGGCAGCCGTGCATCGCTTCGGGGCGACGCATCTGCTGACGGTGCCGGGTTTGGCTGATGTGGTGGCTCGGGTGCCGGGCGCGGTGCGGCAGTTGGCTTCGCTGCGGCAGTGGGTGTGCTCGGGTGAGGTGCTTTCCCCGGCGACGGTAGAGGCGATGCGGCAGGTTGCGCCGGGCGCGGTGCTGCGCAACTTCTACGGGTCCACCGAGGTCACCGGTGACGCAACGGCGGCGGGTGCCTCTGCCGCGATCGGCGTTCCTGTGCCGGGTGCCCGGGTACGGGTACTGGATGCCTGGTTGCGGCCGGTCGCGCCGGGTGCGGTGGGCGAGCTGTATGTCGGTGGTGTGCAGCTGGCGCAGGGTTATGCCGGTCGTGGTGCGCTGACAGCGGACCGGTTTGTTGCCGGTGACGGTGGTGTGCGCTGGTACCGGACCGGCGATCTGGTGCGGTGGGATGCGCTAATCGGCGGATTGGTGTTCGTCGGTCGGGCGGATGATCAGGTGAAGATCCGGGGCTTCCGGATCGAGCTGGAAGAGGTCCGTAACGCCTTGGAGTCGAGTCCCCTGGTGTCGGGGGCGGTGGTGGTCGCCTTGGATCATCCGGCGGGTGGCAGGTTCTTGGCGGCTTATGTCACGGGTGACGTGAGTGTTGATGAGCTTCGTGCGTACGTTGCGGGGTTGGTGCCGGACTATATGGTGCCGGTTTCGTTCACGGTGTTGGCGGAGTTCCCGCGGACGGCGAATGGGAAGTTGGATCGGCGGGCGTTGCCGGAGCCTGATGTGGGTTCGGTGGGTGGTCGGGCGCCGGAGTCGGAGTCTGAGCGGCTGCTTGCGGGGGTGTTCCGTGAGGTGTTGCGTTTCGGTGGGGATCTGTCGGCTGACGACGATTTTTTCCGGCTAGGCGGGGATTCGCTGCTGGCGACGCGTGTGGTGGCTCGGGTGGGGTCGGGGTTGTCGCTGCGGGATGTGTTCAACGCGCCGACGATTGCGGGGCTGGCCCACCTCATCGACACCCGCCGCTCGGGTGGGCTGGAGTTGGCACGGCTGGGTGCGATTGCGCGACCCGCGGTGGCACCGGCCTCCTACGGTCAGCAGGCGCTGTGGGTGGTCGACCAGTTCGGTGGGCCCGGCGCGCGGTATGTGGTGCCGCTGGTGCTGCGGTTCTCCGGCAGCCTGGACGAGGTCGCGCTGGGAGCGGCGGTCCGGGACGTGGTGGCCCGGCACGAAGCGTTGCGGACCCTGATCGTCGAACGGGACGGACAGCTGTGTCAGCTTGTCGTCTCGATCCAGGACGCACTCTCCCGACTCGCCCTGGCTGTCGAGGATGCCACCGAGGCTCGGGTCGCCGAAATCGTGCAGGCTCGGTTCGACCTGGGTACGGAGATTCCCGTCAGGGCCGCGTTGTTGCGGGCTGCCGCCGCTGAGTGGGTCCTGGTGTTGGCCGTGCACCATCACGCGATCGACGAGTGGTCCTTCCCGTCGTTGCTGGGCGATCTGTCGCGGGCGTACCGGGCCCGGGCGTTGGGCGACGAGCCGGCGTGGGCGCCTTTGCCGGTGCAGTATGCGGATTTCGCGGTGTGGCAGCGACACGCGCTGGGCGCCGTCGACGATCCGAGCTCCGGGCTGGCCCGGCACCTGGCCTATTGGCGCGGGGCTTTGGCGGGTGCGCCCGCGGAGTCAGGGATCAGTGCGGACCGCTTGCCTGGCGGGGTGCCGTCGCATGTGGGTGTGGACCTGGAGTTCGGCGTAGCTGCGGGCACGGTGTCCGCGCTGCGGGACTGGGCTGCAGCGCAGGGCCTGACGATGTTCATGGTGATGCAGGCTGCTGCGGCCCTGACGGTGTCGGCATTGGGCGGCGGCGACGATGTGGTGATCGGTTCTCCGGTGGGCGGCCGCACCGAGGCCGGTCTCGAGGATCTCGTCGGCTACTTCGTGAACACTTTGCCGTTCCGGCACCGGATCGGTGCGGGGGACCGGCTGACGGACGTGCTGGGTCGGGCCCGTGCCGTGGTGCTGGACGGGCTCGAACACCAGGCGGCGCCGTTCGAGCAGATCGCGGCGGCGGCCGGGGCGGATCGAGCGGCGAATCGCAATCCGCTCTTCCAGGTGTTGGTGACGTATCGGCACCTGGCCGACCGGGGAGTCCTGGAGCCGCGGTTCCCGGGTGCCGACGTGCGGTTGGAGCGGGCGTCGCTGGGCGCGGTGAAGACCGACCTGGATCTCTATCTGACCGATACTCCGGAGGCTGTCACTGGTTTCCTCAGCTATGCCGTGGACCTCTTCGACGCGGCGACTGCTGAGCGGTTCGTGGCGGTGTTCGTCCGGGTCTTGGACGCTTTGGCGAGGTCCCCGCACGCCCGTGTGGCGGACCTTGATCTGGTGGAGGTGCCCGCGCCTCTGGTGACACCTGCTGTCTCGGTGGATTCCTCGGTGGATGGTCTATTGCGGGCCCGGTCCGCGGCGGTTCCGGAGGCGACGGCACTAATCTCCGACGGGGTCTCGTGGTCTTATGCGGAGCTGGATGCGCGGGTGGCGGAGTTCGCTGCCCTGCTGCATGGTGCGGGGGTGCGGCCTGGGGGCCGGGTTGCGGTGGTGTTGCCGCGTTCGGTGGAGCGGGTTGTTGCGGTGCTCGGTGTGCTGCGTGCCGGGGCGGTGTGCGTGCCGGTGGATCCGGGCTATCCAGCTCAGCGGGTGCAGTGGATTCTCGATGACTCAGGTGCGGTGGCGGTGGTCAGCCCATCGGGTGTGGAGTCGACGGGTCGGGTTGCGGGGCCGGTGGATGATGCGGCGTTCGTGATCTTCACGTCGGGTACGACGGGCCGGCCGAAGGGTGTGGTGCTTTCCCACCAATCGGTGGTGAACCGGCTGGTGTGGGGCGCTGAGGTGCTCGGCCTTGGTTCGGAAAGCCGGGCACTGGTGAAGAGCAGTGTCGGTTTCGTGGACGCGATGACGGAGCTGCTGGCGCCACTGTCCGCAGGAGCTGCCGTGGTGATCGCCGGTAATGAGGTTGCGGGGGATCCGCTCGCGGTGGTGGCGGCGGTGCAGCGCTTCGGGGTGACGCATCTGCTGACGGTGCCGGGCTTGGCTGATGTAGTCGCTCGGGTGCCGGGCGCGATGCGGCAGCTCGGGTCACTGCGGCAATGGGTGTGCTCGGGTGAAGTGCTGACCGCATCGACGATGGAAGCGATGCAGCAGGTCGCGCCGGGCGCGGCACTGCGCAATTTCTACGGGTCGACGGAAGTCACCGGTGACGCGACGGCGGCGATGGACGCGGAAATGCCAGGTATCGGCAGTCCGGTGCCGGGAGCCGAGGTACGGGTGCTCGATGCCTGGTTGCGGCCGGTCGGATCGGGCGTGGTCGGCGAGTTGTACGTCGGTGGCGTGCAGCTGGCGCAGGGTTATGCCGGTCGTGGTGCGCTGACGGCGGACCGTTTTGTTGCCGGTGACGGTGGTCAGCGTTGGTACCGGACCGGCGATCTGGTGCGCTGGGACGCTCAGGGCGGTCTGGTGTTCGTCGGTCGTGCGGATGACCAGGTGAAGATCCGGGGCTTCCGGATCGAGCTGGAGGAGATCCGCAGCGCCCTGGAATCGTGCCCTTCGGTGACCGGGGCGGTGGTAGTCGCGCGGGATCATCCGGCGGGCGGCCAGTATCTGGCCGCGTATGTCACCGGTGACGCGGATGTGGCAGACCTCCGCTCGTTTGTGGCGGCATTGGTGCCGGATTACATGGTGCCGGCTTCGTTCACGGTGTTGGCGGAGTTCCCGCGGACGGCGAATGGGAAGTTGGATCGGCGGGCGTTGCCGGAGCCTGATGTGGGTTCGGTGGGTGGTCGGGCGCCGGAGTCGGAGTCTGAGCGGCTGCTTGCGGGGGTGTTCCGTGAGGTGTTGCGTTTCGGTGGGGATCTGTCGGCTGACGACGATTTTTTCCGGCTAGGCGGGGATTCGCTGCTGGCGACGCGTGTGGTGGCTCGGGTGGGGTCGGGGTTGTCGCTGCGGGATGTGTTCAACGCGCCGACGATTGCGGGGCTGGCCCACCTCATCGACACCCACCGCGTCGAGGAGGGCCCGCGGGTGCGGGTAGGCGAGTTGCCGCGGCCTACCACCGTGCCGGCATCGTACGGGCAGCAGGCATTGTGGCTGGTAGACCAGCTTGGCGGACCCGGTGGCCGATATGTCGTGCCGGTATCGCTGCGGCTGACCGGAAGCCTGGACGAGGCCGCGCTGCGAGCGGCGATTCAGGACGTGCTGTCCCGGCACGAGGTGCTGCGGACGCTGTTGGTGGAGCGGGACGGTCAGCTGCAGCAGATCGTCGCACCTACCGCGGACATCCTGGTTGTCGACGACTTCACCGAAGCGCGCCTCGCCGATTTCGTCCGGGCCCGATTCGACCTGGCTACCGACCTTCCTGCCCGAGCCGCACTGCTCCGGGTCGCTGCCGCCGAGTGGATGCTGGTGCTGGCGATACACCACCACGCCATCGACGAATGGTCGCTTCCGGTGCTCCTGGACGACCTGTCGACGGCCTACCATGCCCGCACTGACAACATCTCGCCGGCGTGGGAGCCGTTGCGGGTGCAGTACGCGGACTACGCCGTGTGGCAGCGCGCGTCAGAGTCGGCAGCACAGCTGGAATTCTGGCGCGGTGCACTTGCGGATGTGGCGGCGGAATCGGGGATCAGCGCGGATCGGTTGCCCGGCGGGACCCCGTCGCATGTGGGGCGGGATATCGAGTTCGGTGTTGCCGCGGACACGGTGTCGGCGTTGCGGGGTTGGGTTGCGGCGCAGGGCTTGACGATGTTCATGGTCGTACAGGCCGCTGCGGCGTTGACAGTGTCGGCGTTGGGCGGTGGCGACGATGTGGTGATCGGCTCTCCGGTCGGCGGTCGCACCGAGGACGGCCTGGAAGATCTGGTCGGCTATTTCGTGAACACTGTGCCGTTCCGGCATCGGATTACGGCGGGGGACCGGCTGGTCGATGTGGTGGGCCGGGCCCGGACGGTGGTGCTGGACGCCCTGGCGCATCAGGATACGCCGTTCGAGCAGATCGCGGCGGTGGCCGGGGTGGACCGGGTGGTGCATCGCAATCCGGTCTTCCAGGTGTTGGCGACGTATCGGCATGTAGCTGATCCCGGTGTGTTGGAGCCGAAGTTCCCGGGTGTCGATGTGCGGTTGGAGCGCACGTCGCTCGGCGCGGTCAAGACTGATCTGGATCTGTATCTGACGGATTCGCCGCAGGGCATCACCGGTTTCCTCAGCTACGCCGTCGATTTGTTCGATGCGCCGACGGCCGAGCGGTTCGTGGCGGTATTCGGGCGGGTGCTGGATGCGTTGGCGGCTGCCCCCCAGGCGCGGGTCGCTGATCTCGATCTGGTGGCTGCGCCTGCGGTAGCGGAACTGCCGGCCGTTGCGGTGGACCTGTCGGTGGACGGGTTGGTGCGGCGAGGTTTTGCGGCGGGTTCGAGCGGATCAGCGGTGGTGGCCGACGGGGTGCTGCTGTCGTTCGCGGAGTTGAACGAGCGGGTGGACGCATTTGCGGGTGCGTTGGCGGGTGCGGGCGTCAGGACCGGCGGCCGGGTTGCGGTGGTGTTGCCGCGTTCGGTGGAGCGGGTTGTTGCGGTGCTCGGTGTGTTGCGTGCCGGGGCGGTGTGTGTGCCGGTGGATCCGGGCTATCCGGCTGAGCGGGTGGGCCAGATTGTTGCTGACTCGGGTGCGGTGGCGGTGGTTGCCGCGTCGGGTGTGGAGTCGACGGGTCGGGTTGCGGGGCCGGTGGATGATGCGGCGTTCGTGATTTTCACGTCGGGTACGACGGGTCGGCCGAAGGGTGTGGTGCTTTCGCATGGGGCGGTGGTGAACCGCTTGGTGTGGGGTGCTCGGGTGCTGGATCTTGGTCCGGGCGCGCTTGCTCTGGCGAAGTCGAGCGTGGGTTTCGTGGACGCGGTGACGGAGTTGTTGGCGCCGTTGGCGGCGGGCGCGGGTGTGGTGGTGGTGCCGGACGAGGTGGCGAATGATCCGGTTGCGGTGCTGGCGGCTGTGCGTCGTCATGGGGTGACGCATCTGCTGACGGTGCCGGGTTTGGCTGATGTGGTGGCTCGGGTGCCGGGCGCGGTGCGGTCGTTGGGGTCGTTGCGGTCGTGGGTGTGCTCGGGTGAAGTGCTGACTGCGTCGACGGTGGCGGCGATGCGGGAGGTCGCGCCGGCTGCGGTGCTGCGCAACTTCTACGGGTCGACTGAGGTGACTGGCGACGCGACCGTGGCCGATGCTGGGGCCGGGATCGGTGGTTCGGTTCCGGGTGTCCAGGTGCGGGTGCTGGATGCCTGGTTGCGGCCGGTCGGATCGGGTGTGGTCGGCGAGCTGTATGTCGGTGGTGTGCAGCTGGCTGAGGGTTATGCCGGTCGTGGTGCGCTGACAGCGGACCGGTTTGTTGCCGGCGACGGTGGTGTGCGCTGGTACCGGACCGGCGATCTGGTTCGCTGGAACGACCGGGGTCAGTTGGATTTCCTTGGTCGCGCTGATGATCAGGTGAAGATCCGGGGCTTCCGAATCGAGCTGGAAGAGGTCCGTAACGCCTTGGAGTCGAGTCCCCTGGTGTCGGGGGCGGTGGTGGTCGCCTTGGATCATCCGGCGGGTGGCAAGTTCTTGGCGGCTTATGTCACGGGTGACGTGAGTGTTGATGAGCTTCGTGCGTACGTTGCGGGGTTGGTGCCGGACTATATGGTGCCGGTTTCGTTCACGGTGTTGGCGGAGTTCCCGCGGACGGCGAATGGGAAGTTGGATCGGCGGGCGTTGCCGGAGCCTGATGTGGGTTCGGTGGGTGGTCGGGCGCCGGAGTCGGAGTCTGAGCGGCTGCTTGCGGGGGTGTTCCGTGAGGTGTTGCGTTTCGGTGGAGATCTGTCGGCCGACGACGACTTCTTCCGCTTGGGCGGCGACAGCATCCTTGCCGCCCGCCTGGTGTCCGCCGCGCTCGCCCTCGACCTGCCGTTGACGCTCCGCGACGTTTTCGAGCAACGCACCGTCGCCGCGCTTGCTCGAATCCTCCCCGCCTCGGGTGCCGAGAAAGCTCCGACCGCCGAACAGCCCGTGGCCGAACCGATTCCGGTGCCGGTGTCGTCGATCCTCGAGCGGCTGCGTGAGTCGGGCGCCGATCCGAACGCCTGGATCTACACAGAGAGCTTCGAGGTCAGCGGTCACCCCGAGCTCAGCGATGCGTACGCCGCCCTCGTTGCGGGCACCGACGCGTTGCGGATCTCGGTGCAGTGCGTCAACCGGCGCCTGTGGCTGAGTCACATCGAGCCGGGGACCCGAGCGGTGGTTGCCGAATCCGCCGGCGCCGACCAGGAGTCTGTGCGCGCGACGGCCAAGGATCTGGTAGACGTCATGGGCGGCGCACCTGCGGCCCTGGCCTTCGCGCGGACGCCGACCACCACGATTGTCGCCCTTGCCGTGCACGCCGCAGCTGCGGACCGTGCCTCGGCCCACCGCCTTGCTGACAATCTGCGAGGCGGGGCGGACAACACCGGTCTCTCTGGGCTCGGACCGGCGCTGGAGGCCGTCGAGGCGGCGGGAACGGCTGTGCCCGCAACGGAGCTGGACCGGTGGCAGATCCTGCTCAAGCAGCTGGCCCCGGTCGATGACGGCCTCTTCGCGCCGGGTCGGAGCGACACTTTCGACTGGGTCGGCGTGCACACCGACGACGCCGTGCGGCAGGCGCTGCGCCGAGCACTGTGGACGGCGGGCGTCACTGGTGGACTCGTCGACGAGGAAATCACTCTCGACGCAGGGACCGCGCCGTTGCCGCCGGGTCCGTTCACGGCGACCACGCCTGTGCCTGCCGACGGTGCGGAACGCACGGCAAGCCCGGAGTTTCCCCTGCTGCGGCATCACAACCAGGCCGGGCGACGCGCGCTGCGACGCGCTCCGGCACCGTATGTCCTCCTTACCCGGGTGTACGGGCCGGTGGACGATCGGCCGGAAGGTGTCGAGACGCTCTACCGCGCGGTCATCCGCTATCGCCTCGGCCCGGGCGCCGCCACGGTCACGATTCTCGGCCTCGACACCCAGGTTGCCGCGGCTGTGCGGAACGCCCTGACCGGTGCGGTCGTGGAGCCGCCGAGCTGAGTTCCGTACCCATCGCTTTGTGTTGATCTCTGGTTTTTGATCTTGGAGGGTTTCATGACTGGCCGACTTGTCCCGCTGTCCCGGGCTCAGCACGGCGTGTGGGCGGCGCAGCGGCTGGTGCCCGAGGCGACGGCGTTCCGGGTCGGCCAGCTGCTGTGGCTGGACGGGGCGATCGACGCCGCTGTCTTCGCAGAAGCTGTCGACCGCGCCTTTGCCGAGGCCGATACGCTGCGAACCCGCTTCACCGAGGTTGACGGCACGGCGTTCCAGGTGGTCGACGAGTCCATGGCCCTGCCCACCCTGGTCGTCGACGAGCCGGTCGGCGACGAGGCCATCCGGCACCGGGTGCGGGCCACCTATCACGCGATCATCGACGTCACCCAGCCGTCGCGCTCCGAGTCGGTCCTGTTCCGACGGGACAACGACACCTGGGCCTGGGCGTTCACCACCCACCACCTCGTGCTGGACGCGTACGGTCTGTCGCTGTTCACCCGCCGGGTCGCCGAGATCTACACCGCCCGGCTGCACGGCACCGAGCCCGCGGCTCGCTGGTTCGGCAGCTGGTCGACCGTGGTGGAGACGGCGTCCAACGGTGCGGCGGAGAGCCTCCCGGACAGCTGGACGACTCTCTTCGCGGAAGCCGAACCGCTCGGTTACGCGGTCAACGCCACCGTCGACCAGCTGTTCGCGCTCTCGCACCAGCACGTTGCCGTCCCGCTGGCGGTTGACGCCTGGCAGCGGCTGACCGAACGCGCCCGGCAGTCGCGCGTGAGCTGGACGGGCTACCTGACCGCGCTGTGGGGGCTCTACGCCGCTCTCGCGGAGGGCCGCCGCGAGCTGATCGTGCGCGTGCCGTTCATGATGCGCGACGATGCGGCTGCGCTGCGCACACCCGGCATGCTGGTGAACTCCCTCCCCGTGGTGGCGGCATTGACCGGAACGTCGTCGCTGGACGAGATCGTGAACAGCGTGGCGCGGCAGCTCCGCACCACCGGCCGGGACCGGAGCCTGACCGAGGATCAGGTGGCCCGCAGCTGGCCGGGCGGCGAGTTCGACTACCTGTGCCTGCCGGTCATCAATATCAAGGCGTTCGATTACACGGCCGTCTTCGGAGACGTGCACGGCCGGCAGGAGACCGTCAACGCCGGCCCGGTCGGGCGTCTCGAACTGACCGTCTACTCAGACCCGGTGCACGGCTCCCGGCTGGAGCTCGCCGGCCACGAGTCGCTGATCGGATTCGACCGGCTGGCCGACCACGCGGAAAGCTTCGCGACCTTCGTGACGTCGGTGCTCGACGGCGACACCAACACCGCGATCGGCGCGCTGCCGACCAACGGCGTTCCGGCGGTGGCGGGTGCACCTCTGGATGTGCGCCGGGCAACGCTGGATGAGTTGATTCGTGCGCAGGTGTTGGCGACGCCGGATGGTGTCGCGGTCGTGGGCGCTGACGGCAGCAGCCTGTCGTATGCCGAGTTTGATGCCCGGGTGGATGGGGTGGCGCGGGCACTGCTGGACCGGGGTGTCCAGATTGGTGATCGGGTGGCTGTGCGGTTGCCGCGGTCGGTGGACCTGGTGGAGACCTTGGCGGCGGTGGTGCGTATTGGTGCGGCTTTTGTGCCGATCGACATCGCGTATCCGCAGGAGCGCGTGCAGGCCATTTTGGAGGATGCGGCTGCGGTTTTGTTGGTGTCGGAGCCGTTGGCGGGTGTGCCGGGTTCGAGCCCGTTAATCTCTCGGCCGTTGTCGCCGTTGGATGTGGCGTATGTGATTTTCACGTCGGGGACCACGGGCCGGCCGAAGGGTGTCGCTGTTTCGCATCAGGCGATTGT
>NZ_JBITBX010000022.1:0-55328 GCF_044452725.1 Actinoplanes sp. NPDC051859
ACCGCCAGCAGCACGCTGCGGCACGTGCTGATCAACCTCGTCGACGCCAGAGAAGCCACCCGCATCCTCATCGACCTGGACAAGGTCGACTTCATCGATGCCACCGCCATCGGCGCGATCATCGATGGCTACAAGGCCGCTCATCAGGCAGGGACCACGCTGCGCCTGACCAACGCTCGCGGCCTCGTGCACGACATCTTCGCCGCCCTGGGCATGCTCACCCTGTTCACCACCGATCCCCGCACCTCAGCGACCTGACTCGCGGCAACGGCGTCAGAGCTGCACCCTCCCCGACCGCGGGGCCGGTCCGGCGGCGGTCGTTGACCCCGTTACTTGCGTGACGGTCCCGATTGATCGATATCTGCGCTAGATATCTCTGCGAGGCTCTCGGCGCGTGCAGTGGGGAGGGCATGTGGCAGAGGCTGCGGGCGCGCTGTGACTATTGGTCAGGTGCATCGCGACGGAGGCCGTGACGCCGTTAGATCGGTGTTCGAGTGTGAGGTGGTGGGTGAGCTGGCGGGCGAGCCACAGCCCGCGGCCCCCGGCGACGTGCGCGGGCGGTCGCTGCAGGTCATCGGGGGATGCGGTGAAGCCGGGTCCTTGGTCGATGACCTGGCAGACGATGGTGTCGGCGTCGCGGCGTAGTTCGACCTCGCCGTACCCGCCGCCGTGGCGCAGCGCGTTGGTGATCAGTTCGTGGGCTGCCATGCACAGGTCATCGAGTGCGTCGTCGTTCAGCCCCGCCCGCCCGGCGTGGTGGCGCAGCGCCTGCCGTAGGGCGGCGAGGTCGTCTGCCGTGAACGACTGATTCCACCGCACGTCCTGGCCCCGGTCGCCGGGCGCGGGGCCGTCAGCGTTCATCGCCGGTCTTGGAAGTCGTCACATTGCACGTATGACCCCTACTCGCTGGGCCAAACACAGACGGGAGCCAGTCTGTTCTGGAGGTTGACGGCTCGAAGGCACCTTCCGCCGGGGCGAGAAGGAGCCTTCGAGCGCGGCAACCAGGCTCGGGGATCTCAGCCGCGCGAGTCCGGTCGGCATCAGTTCGCGTCTGGTTGCCGCCGGTCGCGCCGTCCAAACCTGAACCTGCCAAGTCGCTGGAGATCCGTCGCGGAACGACCGTGGTCCCAGGGTCTGTTCGGATAGGAATATGCCGCTGGTCAAAGGTAATCCGTTGGCCTGACGATCGGTGTGCGCAGCTGGCGTTACCGATAACGTGAGGCGCTATGCATTCCTGGTTTGAGCAGAACGTTGCCGGCATGACGGCGGCGGTCCGGTGGGAGCAGGCAGGGGCTGCGGTGGTCGAGGTGACCGGGGACCTCGATCTTGCTTCCGCGCCGGAGCTGACTGCCGTCCTCGACCGGGTGTGCGCCGAGCATCCGGAACGGATCTCGGTGGACCTCGCCGGGATCACGTTCTTCTCCTGCGCGGCGGTGCGGGAACTGCTGTCCGTGCACCGGCGCTGCCCGGCGGCGCTGACCATCGTGCGCCCGGCGGGTAGGGTCCGGCGAGTCATGGACACCCTCGGTCTGGGCTGGGACCTGCAGGCGCTCAGCCTCTGAACGGCGCCAACCTTTCGGTGCGCGTCGACCAGCTGACCCGCTGTCTCGCGCCTTCACTTTTCTTGCACATCAGCGGGTCCTGCCTGGGTCCACGCGAGACGCCGTACCGGTTGAGGCCATGGGGCTGGGTGAGTTGGACCGAGCACTGGGGAAGGCGAAATCGCGCCCAGGAGAATTAGTGACGGCGGCTCACTCACGGTGTCCCGGCTTGCGCGGTTGGCGGGCATCTGGACACAGTTAGGCGGTAACGGCCGCGCGGGAGGGAGACGATCATTCAGGCTGATCAGTGGTATGCCGTCCGGCATGAAGGCCGCACACGCATCATCGCCTTGCGAGGTGAACTCGACCTCGCTCAGGCCGACGACCTGCGCGCCCTGATGACCGAGCTTACTCAGCAGGACGGAGTCGATCTGCTGCACATCGACCTGAGCGAGGTTACGTTCCTCGACTCGACCATCATCGGTGCGCTGATCACCGGTTACCACGCCGCCCAGGCAACCGATGTCGAGTACACGGTTGATGGTGCAGGAGGGCAGGTCGAGAAGATCCTCACAATGGCCGGTGTGCTGGAGTTCCTGCGCGGCGATCTCCCGCCGGACTGACGACCCGCCACTGCCTGCCTCGCCGACGCGAGAAGGAGAACCTCACGGTGCCTCCGCCCCTGCGATTGAACACCGCCGCACGAGAGGGGTCAACGATGAGGGTGGCAGCCTTGTATCTCTATCCTTGGGGATCGGGAGGGGATGCGGCAAAGGGTGGTCGCCGCAGTGACTGTGGAGGTTGTCCGTAGGGGTATGCGCGGTGTCCTTCATGATCGTTCACGCAGTGGTGTTCTCATCAACGCCGCTGCGCAACGACGTGCGAACGGACACGGCCCGCTGTATCGCCGGGAGCGGTCCGAGCTTCCACGCGTCGCGTAAGGAAGGTCGGGCCGCGCATCCCGGGGAGCCCTCGCCGTCCGGGCGGGTTCAGCCCGCTTCTTGCGACAAGCAGTGACGGCCCAGACGCCGGCGGAGAATTGCGTGCCGCCGGAGAGGCTCCCCCGTGCTCTTGTTTGAGTTTCGACTAGCGCGCACTGCCCCTGACACGCTCAGATCGTTGGTCTTTCGGCAGAGATCGGCGATGGTCGAGAGGCGGAGATCGTGGAGTGGGGAAACGTGCCGAGCTGGATGGCGCTGGTCATCTCCGCCATCGCGGTGAGTTTGTCGTGGGTGGCGGTGCGGCGTGCGAAAGCGGCGGAATACCGCAGCGGCTTGCACCAGGACCGGCCGGCGTTCACCGCAGAGTTCGAAGACATGGGCGGCTGGCATCGCCTGGCGCTGCGATTGGAAGGCCCCATCGACATCCGCGACCGCGTCGATGTCGACCTGCTCGCCGGGGGCCTCATGTTCCGACAGGGCATTGACGGGGTTGACAAGGGCGCGCGGTTCCCGATCACGACAGCGTGGGCGCAGGTCTACACCGAGATAGAAGGCCCACCCGGGCGAACGGTCGCGCCGGGCGGTATGAAGGTCGGCGACACCGTGCGCTGGATGGTCGAGCGCGTGAAGGACCCCGCAGCGTCGACAGCCTCCATCCGAGTGCGCGCCCAGGACGCCAGGCGGAACTGGTCTCTGCTACTCGATGTTGAGGTGCCCGCCAGGTTGCAGACCAAAAACCTCGGCATCTACTGAATCGGCGATGCCGACTGCCGGGCCAGCTGAGGTAAATACACCCAACTCCGCAGCTCGCGGGGGTAGAAGCACCGCGGTGTTTGCCGCCACCGCACTCTGCGCCATCCAGCCAGGCCCGACTAGCCTGGGTCGGAGTGCTAGTCATGACCTGTTCGCAGCGATCGTCGCCAACGGCGAGCTGGCCTACGCAGGCCCTCGTGCATACGACGCGGGCCCGGTCATGACGGGTAGCACCGGCGTAGGCGGCGTCGGTTAGCTCGTCGGCTTGCAGCTCGGATGGCACTTTCGGCCGCAGCCGCACGCCGACGTGGGTATCGGTGCTCAGGTCGAACAGCCGAGCACGTGTCTTACCGGGGTTGAGATGTTGCAGTCCGTACTCCACGGCCATCAGCGACTCGTAGCCGACCACGGCCCATCAAAGCGAGGGAAGCTCAGGTACGAGACAGCCCGCGAAAGCAGAGTCGTTGTCCGATGTCGCGACCCGCAGAACCGGGAGCCGCCCGTCAGCTGGGTGTGTTCCGTGGGAAGGTCGCCCAGATGTGCTTCGTGCGTTGGGCCAGGTACCAGCCGATCTCGGTCGCGAATGCTCCGGCCAGTTTCAGACCGTGACCGCCGGCATCCGCCGGGCGGCCGGTGGCGAGTTCCGGCATCGTGCTGAGGTCGTCGTCGGCCACGTCAAGGACGAAAAGATTGGCGGTATGCAGCAGTCGCACCGTGGTCGGTGGCAGGCCGTGTTTGATCGCGTTGGTGGCCAGCTCAGTGGCGACCAGCACCATGTTGTCGACGACCTCCAGCGTCGACCAGGCCGGGACGGGAGACTGCGCGGCCAATTCCTGCCTGATCGCAGTGCGAAGATCCTTCAGTTCGGTGCCAGCGCGTAGCACCCATACCCGCAGCTCGGTGGCTCGCGGCGGTAGAGAAGTACGGGACAGGTCCACACGGCGAAGATGCCCACCCGCTCGACGTTCATGCACGGCTACGCATTAGCGGTCGCCACCGGCAAGCCCCCGGTGAGGTAGAAGCGCGACCTCGCCTAGCTTGGGCTCAGACCACCACCCGAAGTCGGGTGCCCAGCGTCCGCGTTTGACCCGTTCCAGCACCGCGTTCTTACTTCTCGTCAGCTCCACATACCGCCGAAAAGCTTGGGAGTCGAAAGACCGGCGATCCGGGGTGGGCTATAGCCCGCCACTACTCCTCAGTCGGGGCTGGCCGTTAGCGCGCCGCCACAATGACAAGTGTGGAAGACCCAGAATGAACGGCGGCCCGCTGAACCAGACGGGCCGCCGTTCACGGTTGGACGGGGGTCAAAGTGGTCGAATGTTCGACGCCTGCGGACCCTTCTGACCCTGGGTGATGTCGAACTCCACCTTCTGGTTCTCGTCGAGGCTGCGGTAGCCGCTCGACGCGATCGCCGAGAAATGCGCGAAGACGTCGGCGCCGCCGTCGTCTGGGGTGATGAAGCCGAAACCCTTGTCGGCGTTGAACCACTTCACAATGCCTGTTGTCATTTCCACTCCTCGCGGGCCGGTAGGCCGCACTGCGCGGACCGCACTCCCGCGACGATCTTCTACCCATCCCGTACGGCAGTAACCGACGCTTCCCAGTTGGCAACCTCCAGCCGCTGGTTCCTGGATCGTCCAAAATCTTGCGTCGTCCACCTCGGCCGCCCGAACCGTTTCCCTCGCAAAGTCAGAGGTGGCCGCAAGGACGCAAGAGTGACTACCGATTCCCTCGTATGGACCGGATCGTGATCTTGTGTCAAGGTCGACGGGTGTCTCACCATCTCCACGCCGAGTTAGCACCTGATGACTGCGTGATCATCACCGTGGCCGGGGTCGTGGCCTACCAGAACCCAGACCAGATTGCCGGGGCCGTGCGCGCCGCCATGACACGGTGGAAGCCACGCCGCATCCTTCTCGATGTCGACGACGTCAGCGTCCTAGACGGTGCGGGCATCGCCGCCCTGCTCGCCAGCCACCACGTCGGCGCCCAGTCCGGCACCCCGGTCATACTGATCAACGCCTGCGCATTCCTGACCGCGCAACTACGCGAGTACGGAGTCCAGGCCGTACTGTGCGACTCCCCGGGCAGGGTAGAGGTACCTCAGCTCCCGATCTCGCTGGTGCCCCGCCCCCTGGGCTGAACGGTAGGGATGGACTTGCCCGTTACCTTTTTCAGGTCCCCAGCCGGGGACTGCTCGGTTGCCTGGTCCGGTATGACTTACCGCCCCTGTCGCGTGGATGATCCGGGGGGTGTTGTCGCCGGGTCGGGTGGCGTCGACGGACCGCTGATAGCGCCTCTGTCTGTCAAGTAGCGGCGTGGGTGGTTCGTTGATGGTCTCGGTTGATGTGCCGGTAGATGATGTTGGCGAGGCGGCGTTTGAGTGCTCGGCGGGCTTCGGCCGGGGACTTTCCTTCGGTGAGTTTGCGCTGGTAGTAGGTGCCTCCGAGGCCGGGGCGGTGGGCTTGGACCATGGCGATGATGTGCAAAGCCATGTTGAGCTGGCGGTTGCCGCGGGTGTTCAGTCGGTGGCGTTGCTTCGGGCCGCTGGAGGCTTCGATCGGTGCGGTGCCGGTATAGCTGGCGAAGTGGTCGGCGTTCGGGAACCGATCGATGTCACCGACGTGGCCGAGGATCTTTGCGGCCATGACCGGGCCGACGCCGGGCATCTCGGTCAGCGTGCTCCCGGCTGCGGTGAGTGCTTGTCCGAGTTCGGTCTCGTTGCTCTTGAGCTGGGTGTCCAGACGTCGCAGGGTAGCCAGGAGTTGTCGAGCGAGGTCGCGACGGCAGGCGTCGGTGGCTGTTGCGGGTCGCACCGTTCGCAGGAGGGCGGCGGCTTTGTCAGCGGTCATGCGGATCGCGGCGCCGCCGGGGATGAGGTCGCGCAGGAGGGCATGGAGGCGGTTGATCACGCTGGTGCGTTCGTGGGTCAGGTCGTCGCGGTGTTCGCTGAGCAGCCGTAGGATCGTGCTTTGATCCTCGGCGGTGACCGGTTGCAGGCGCTGGTGATGCAGGGCGACTCTGGCGACGCTGGCGGCGTCGGCGGTGTCGGTCTTGCTGCCGCCGCCGGTGGCCAGGAGGCGGGCACGGGCCGCGAGAGATGCTGGGACGTCGACCACGGCGGCCCCGGTCACGGCCAGTTGCTGGGCGATGCCGCGGCCAAGTCCTTTGGCTCCTTCGACGGCGAAGCGGTGCTGCGGCCATCGGCTGGCCCATTTGGTGAGCTGGGTGAGGGTTCCGGCGTTGACGACAAGTCGTCTGACAGCGAGTTGCTGGCCGGTGGAGTCGACCGCGACGGCGGTCAGGGAGGACTTGTGGGGGTCGATACCGATCACGATCACAGGTGAGGGACGCTTTCCACGGGCCGACGAAGGGGACGATCACCGTGGTGGGCACCCTGACTTGAAGAACGGATCGCATGCCTCTGTCGAGCCACACGCACGGCCGGGCGCCGGCCAGCTTGGCACGCTATCAGGGAGCCAACCCGGTCTCGGGCGGCAAGGGACACGCGGACCCGCGCCAGCCGACGCCCTGAACGCTAAGGGCTGCAGACCCTTCGCGCTCACCAAGATTCAACAAGTCAGGGACACGACCGCCTGGCATGTCGGGGTAGGTCTCCTCGTAACGTGGCTGCCGACAGTCGACGCCGGACTGGCGATCGAGTGGACAGGTGGCGTCGCGGGGAGGCGATGTGCACGGCGATTACCAGGTGTTCCTCGGCCTCGACGTCGGTAAGCAAGGGCATCACGCCGTCGCGTTGGCACCGGATGGCAAGCGGCTGCACGACGCCGCGCTGGTCAACACCGAGGCCAAGCTGCGGCAGGTGTTCGACAAGCTCGTCCGCCACGGCACGGTAGCTGGTTGTGGTCGACCAACCCGCGTCGATCGGCGCGTTGCCGGTGGCGGTCGCCCGCGCCTGCGGGCATCAGGTCGCCTACCTGCCCGGTTTGGCGATGCGCCGGATCGCTGACCTGCACCCCGGCAACGCTAAGACTGACGCCCGCGACGCCTATGTCATCGCGGACGCTGCCCGGACCCTGCCGCACACCCTGCGCCGCGTCGATACCGGCGACGACACCCTCGCCGAGCTGGAAGTCCTGGTCGGTTACGACGACGACCTCGCCGGTGAAGCCACCCGCGTCGCCAACCGCATTCGCGGGCTGCTCACCCAGATCCATCCCGCCCTCGAACGTGTCCTCGGGCCGAAGGTCCAGCACAAGGCCGTCCTCGAGCTGCTGACACGCTGCGGCGGCCCGTCCGGGCTGCGCAAGGCCGGCCGCCGCAAGCTGGTATCGATCGCAGGCAAGCACGCTCCGCGCATGGGTGAACGCCTGATCGAGCAGGTCATGACCGCCCTGGACGAGCAGACCGTCACCGTCCCCGGGACCGCCGCGGCGGAGACGATCCTTCCCCGGCTGGCCGACAGCCTGCGCGACGTGCTGCGGCAACGCGATCAAGTGGCTGCCGAGGTCGAGGGGATGCTTGATGCACACCCTCTTGCCGAGGTCCTGACCTCGATGCCCGGCATCGGAGTCAGGACCGCCGCCCGCATCCTGCTCGAAGTCGGCGACGGCAGCACGTTCGCCACCCCAGGCCACCTCGCCGCATACGCCGGACTCGCACCGGTCACCCGCCGATCGGGAACGTCGATCCGCGGCGAGCACCCACCACGCGGCGGCAACAAGCAGCTGAAACGCGCGTTCTTCCTCGCCGCGTTCGCGTCTCTCGCGCACCCACCCTCACGGGCCTACTACGACCGCAAACGCGCCACCGGGAAACGCCACAACGCCGCCCTCATCTGCCTCGCCCGCCGCCGCACCGACGTCCTGTTCGCCATGCTCCGCGACCGAAAGCCCTACCAAACCCGACCGACCGAACACGCCCTCGCCGCTTGACGAAACCCATAGGGACACCCCCCACTCGTGCTAGCTGACGCCGTACGGAGGCCCCTTCGCGGGGAGAAGGGGCCTCCGTACGCAGCGACTGAACTCGGGGACTCATACCGCACGAACCCAGTCGGCACCTACCGCTCACTGTATCCGCGAGCGAAGTACTCAAACCGGGAATCGAAGCTCTCCCCGGCACCGCATGATCGTGAGGGGGCCTCTACGACTGAGTGAGTCGCATTTCCGCCGCCGCTGATGCCGCCGTGGGCGCGTGCTGACAACCCGGGCGAACCCCACTGTCGTCTATAAGCATCAGGCGCGTTGAACCGCATCTATTGCTGACCGGTAACCCTCTGCTTAGTGGTGCGAGCGCTCTCAGGCCCTTTGGGCTGGGGCCGCGGCGACCGGACGCTGGGTGCAGCGGTCGCGGTCGACGGCGCGGTGATCGCCGCTGCGGGGGTGGGGACGGCACTGGTCCCAGGCGTGTTCTCCGAAACGCCGAGCAAAGCTTTGGCCTTCTGCTGGATCCGTGTCGCGGCGGGATGGGTCTGCGCTTGACGCGCGGCAGCGACGATCTGTTCGTACTTGTCACGGCCGGCACGGCTACCCAGGACATAACCTACGGCTAGCCCGGTGGCGAACTTGAACACCTTCACGTTCCTTTCAGTCTTCGTTTCATTGATCGCGGGTCTGTCAGTCCGGCCATCGGCCGGTCGCCTTCTGCACGCCGACAGCGCCAGCCCGGTCGACCGCCGCTTTCACCACGGCGAAGATCGCGCCCTGGAGTGTCGCGGCGAGCAGGACTTCCGGCCAGCCGCGGTCCTGGTCGGTGGCGTTCGGTGCGTCGTCGTCGTGACCGGCGACCTTCCAGACCTGTTTGAAGATCAGTCCGGAGACGAGTCCAGCGCCGGCGCCAAGAAGCAGCCCGACCGGCTTGTACGCGATCTTCAAGGCGGTATTGCTCATAAACGTCTCCTACGGGTTGAGCACGGCGAGGGTGACGGTAGTCGTCGCGGCGGCTACCGCCGCGAGAGCAATCAGCGGCAGTAGCCGGCGGATCGGGGCTGGCGCCTCCGAGGCTGCGAGCCGCCTTCTGGCAAACGGCGCCTTATCCGCGATGGTGCCAGCGGCGGCGTGCACCGCTGGGTCCTTCACCGCGACCAGCTTATGCCGCTCCCGGCCGGCCGTGTCCGCGACGGCGCGCGTGGCGCGGGTCGTCACGTCAGTCAGGGCGGCGAGTTGTTGCACTGTGACGCCCAACTCGGCGCGGGTCTGGGCGATGTCGGCGCGTAGGCGCCGCTGTGGGGATGTCCTGGTCATCAGGAGTGTCCTTGCTGTACGGCATTCTTGACCGCGCGCACGTCGGCCTGCGTGCTGGCGACGGCATCGGTCGGTACGGGCGGTACAGCGGCCTTCAACTTCTGCTTACCGACCAATGCCGCGGCGGCGGCGGCAACGATCACCACCGCTAACACGACGAGCAGGGCCAGCCACAGCGGCCAGATCAGGTCCAGCAGCACCACTGCTAGCGCGAGGAATAGGCCGAGCCCGTAGAGGCCGAGGACGGCGGCCCCGCCGAACAGGCCGCCGCCGATCCCGGCCCGCTTACCCTTCTCGGCCAGTTCCAGCTTGGCCAGCTGCAACTCGTCACGTACCAGCGTCGAGATCTGGGCGGCGGCTTGGCTGACCAGGTCGGACGTGGACGCCCCGTCAGTCGGTCGTTCCGACATGATGCTTAAGCTCCTTGCGATATTGAAGGGCACTGCTGGCCCGGCGATCCGGAACGTGATGGGCCCCAGCTCAGTCCGCGGTGTCATCGTTGGTGGCGGCTGAGTCCGGGATTCCCATGGGCGAAGGCGACATTTTCCAGCGCTGACCGGCAGACACTTCGGTGCTTCGACCAGCAGCGGTTGCAGCCGTTCGCGTCCTACCCCGGTGTCGGGCGTCCTATCCTCGATATCGGACCGTCGTCGTGCAGCGGCGCGAGGTTTGAAACGTTGACACCCGCGTCATCGAGGCTCAAGAACACCCTCGTGAGTGCAGGCACGAGCAGCTCGGACGTATTTCAGCGGTGCAGAAAGCCGGGAAGCCAGCGGTTGCGGGCCGCGCGGGCTTTCGCGGCTCGGCGGCGGCTGATGAGGACCGCAGCCACTGTCCCTGCTGCGGTCAGGGCGGTTGCGGCGGCCACCGGTACCGGGCGGCTCTGGACGGCTTGCCGGGCCCGGCGTACCTGCTGCGGTGTGGCCTGCTGGACTCGGGATGTGCCGGCCGCGGCTTTGGTCTTCATGTTCGACAGGGCGCCGCGCAGGCGGGTGCGGGGGTTGACCTTGCCGGTGAGGGCGGTGACGGTGTCGGCGAGGTCCGCGCGGGTGTTCTCGATGTCGGCGCGGATGTCTTCGGGCGCTCCGGGCACGGTGTGCGAGCTCGTCATCCGGTCGGCGGCGGGGTCGATGGCCATGGTGTTCCTCCTCTTCGCTGGCACGCCGATGTCGGCGGCTGGCATGTGCACTCTGCTGACGGGGGTAGCGCACGGCATGCCCCGTCGGTGATCGGCGTTAACGTGACCTGCCGTTCACTCACGCCTTCGGGTCCGACTGTGCAGCGTCCGCCCGGGGACTACTCCAACGTTTCCGGATGCTGGCGGGGAAGGTCGGCGTTGATGCGTTCCTTGCGGACCTGTCCGGTGATGACGTGCTGGTCGTGTTGGACGAGTTTGGTGAGCCGGACCCGTTCGACCGGGACGATCTCGGTGGTCACCACCGGTCGTTCCTCGTGCAAAGTGACCTCGAAGATGGCGCCGCCGTCCGGGCCGTCGAACTCGCCGGGCAGGCCGAAGACGTCGGGGTCCTCGACGGTGCCGCGCTGGTGCTCCGGGATGGGTTCGCGCTCGATGCGCAGTTCTTCGCGGCGTACCTGGACGGTGATCTGTACTTCTTCGGTGACCACATACTTGCGTAGTCGCGCCCGTCCGGTCTCGTAGACCTGGGTGCCGGCGACCAGCCGCTCCTCCGAACGGGTCATCGCATCGTCCGGCGAGCCCTCGCCCCGATCCCCCCATTCGTCACTGGCCGCGGGTATCGGTGGCGGCAGGGGCTGGGTGCGTTCGGTGTCCATGATCGCTCCTGAGCGGTAGTGGGCGCCAGTTCTGCACGATGTTCCGCGCTGAGGCACCTCGTGTCCGACGAGGTGCCTCAGCGTCAGATGCGGCTCAGCGGCGGCGGTCGTCGGGTCCGTCGAACTCGATCTGCTCCTTGCGGACCTCACCGTGGACGGTTTCCTCGTCGCGTACGGTCTCCTTGCTCAGGCAGACGCGCTCGACCGGAACTGTCTCGGTGTCCAACACCGGGCGTTCCGCGCGCAGGGTTACCTCGTGCTCGGCCTCGCTGATCTCCGGCCCGGCCAGCGCGGCGTCGCGGTTGGCGTCGGTGATCGGCTCGCGCTCCACCCGTACTTCCTCGCGGCTGACCGGCACGGTGACCTGCTGCTGCTCGGTGACCACGTACTTGCGCAGCCGCGCCGTCCCGGCATGCTCGGTCCGGGTGTCCGTGACCAGGCGCTCCTCCGAACGCGTCATCGCGTCGCCGCTGTCACGCCTCGAGGTGGTCTCGCTGGTTCCGTGAGTACCGGTGGCGTGGTCGCCGTACGCCGAGTCGGCGGCGTGCTGGCCGGTGGTGTACGTCGCGTAGTAGGTTGTAGAGCTCGTTCTCTTCCTCGTGGCTCAACGCACCGTCGGGATCGATCTTGGGGGCGTCCTTGATGGTGTCCTCGTCGACGGCCAGGGTGACCCGGTCCTGCTCGAGGGTGGCTCGCTGCAACGGGACGAAGGTTTCCTTCATGCCGAACAGTCCGGTCTTGACGGTCACCCACTCGGGGTCGCCGGTCTGCGCGTCGAGGTACACCTGTCCCGCCGAGCCGATCTTGGAGCCGTCGACGCCGTACACGTCGAGGCCGTCGATGCGGTCGATGTTCTCGCGAGTAATCATGGCAGGGTCCTTCCGATGGGGGATTCGCAGCCGTAAGACGTTCGGATACGAGCGCATTGCTGCGGGGACGGCAATGCGCTGGTATCTGTGCTGCTGCGGAAGGTGCCCCACGGTTTAGGACATAAACAGAATCGGCCCGGGTGATCTCCCGACCGCGGAATTCAGGTCACTCTGCGGGTGGAGGACGTCACTCCTGCGTGGTCAGCCGTGGCGGTCGACGACGGCGGGGCAATAGCAGCGCGACCCGATCAAGGAGCACTTCCAGGGCCTCTTCGAAGTCTTGGGCGGCGACGTCGATCGACAGGTGCGGCTCCAGGCGTTCCAGGATCGGGTAGCTGCTCAAGTCTTCGATCGGGGACACATCGGGTTCCTCGACGGGGCCGGTCTCGACGCCGTGGGCGGAGACCTCGAGCAGCAGGTGGCCGAGCAGGAAGCTGCTGAACGCCCGGTAGACGGCGGCGGCGTTCTCGTCGGAGAACCCGGACTGGGTCATCACTTCCAGCAGTGACTCGATCCAGCGCAGGCTGCGCAGCGGCGGCCGCACCCAGGGTGCGGCCGGTGGGCGGGTCGCCACGAGCGGGAACACTTCGGGGTGGGCGAGGGCGATGCGGCGCAGGCCGTGGGCGAGGCGTTGCAGGTAGTCGACCCACCCGGCGTGTGCTTCGAGGTGGACGTCGGGGTCGCCGAACAGTTCGTCGACGACGGTGTCGACCACCCCGTCGAGCAGAGCCTCCCGGCCGGGTATATGCCGGTAGAGGGCCATACCGTCAACGCCGAGGTAGGCGCCGAGGCGTTGCATGGTCAGCATCCGCAGGCCGTGTGCGTCGATGTATCGCACCGCGGCGTCCAGGATGCGCCGCTGGTCCAGCCCGCCGCGCCGCGCGCTGCCCGCCTCACCGGAAGTGTTCGGCGCCGCGGCGCTGCCGCGGGCCTGCGGAGTGTCAGGATCGGACATCGCGCCTCCTCCAGCCGGGCGAACGGTCACTATCGGGCAAGCCTGCCATAGATGCCCGTCCGGTGATCGGGAGGATCAAACAGCAGGAGGCGGGCAGCGCCTGTCGCAGGCGGACGTGGTGCGGCGCGAGCGGGAGCCCCGGCAGTGGGTTTAGAACATAAACAGGACGGATGCATCCTGCCGCCCCGATAAATGATCTCGCCGGGGCGTGACTTCTTTGCCGCATGGCAAGCAAGTTCTTCGGAAAAGGGTTAAGTAAACGCGGGGGTGGGGAAAACCGCGCTCGACCCCTGTTCCCGTAGGAGGCATAGTGAGTGAGTTCCCGACCGGCGCATACGCGCCGGGATCAACCACTTCGGACGAACCCTCGAAGGCCGCGCAGGTGGCCGGGCAGAGCAAGGAAGCCGCGACCCAGGCCGCCGTCGAGGTGAAGGACACGGCGGTGGAGCAGGCCCAGCGCGTCGGCGCGGAGGCCAAGGCTCAGGCCAAGTCTGTGGCGGCTGACGTGCGTGACAAGGTTACCGAGCAGGCCCGCACGCAGAACGACAAGCTGGTCGGTCAGATCCGGCAGACCGCCGACCACCTCGACGAGATGCGCGGCGACCGGCAGGACTCCCCCGCCGCGGCTGTCGTGTCGCGGGTGGCCGACGGGGGCCGGCAGCTCGCCGATTACCTCGACCGCAACGGCCCGGAGGGAGTGTTGCGGGAGGTGCAGGACTTCGCCCGGCGCCGTCCGGGAGCGTTCTTGGCTACCGCGCTGGCCGCCGGGTTCGTTGTCGGCCGCCTCGGTAAGGGTGTCGCCAAGGCTGACCCCGACGCCGGGACCGGATCTGCTCCCTCCCCACGGCCGCAGCCGTCGGTCACGCCACCCCCGACTTCGGCTCCCGTCGCCGCACCGCTGAGCACCGGCACCGGCACGCCCGCCCCTGCCTCGACCACGACGGGTCACCCCAGCGAGCACGGCACCGAGTACGCGGCCACCGGCACCGGCACGCCCGCTGTGGTCAACGACCCGTACGGCTACCAGAACGCGGGGCCCCGCCCGTGACCGCCCCGTACCAGAACGACCGGTCCGATCAGGTCGCCGAGACGTCCATCGGGGACCTGATCGGCAACATCAGCAACGACCTGTCGCAGCTGTTCCGCCAGGAAGTCGAGCTGGCCAAGGCCGAGATGAAGCAGGAAGCGGCCAAGGCCGGCAAGGCCGCCGGGATGCTCGGCGTCGCCGGATTCGCCGGCTACCTCGCCGTAGTGCTGCTCAGCTTCGCCGCCGTGTTCGGCCTCGCCAATGTCATCGACGCCGGCTGGGCCGCACTCATCGTCGCCATCGTCTGGGCCGTGATCGGCGCGGTGCTGTTCGTATCCGGCCGCAAGAAGCTCAAGACCATCGACCCGGTGCCGCACCGCACCGTCACCACGCTCAAGGAGGACGCGCAATGGCTCAAGAACCCGACCGGCTGAAGCGCGACATCGAAAACACCCGCGCCGCGCTGACCCGCGACGTCGACCTGCTGGCCGAGAAGACCAGCCCGGCCCGGGTCGCGCAGCGGCGCTGGACTGCGATGAAGGAGAAGGTCATGGGCAGCACCGACCACGCCCGACACGCAGCGGCCGACACCACGTCGTCGGCGGTCAGCACCGTGCAGGACAAGGCATCGCAGTTCGGCGACGTCGCGAGCGAAAAGGCACACGACGCCGCCGACGCCGTCCGCAACGCCCCACAGGCCGTCGCCGCGCAAACCCAGGGCAACCCCCTGGCCGCGGGGATCATCGCGTTCGGCGTCGGGATGCTCGCCGCCACCCTGATTCCGGTCACCGACGTGGAACGCCGGGCCGGGCAGCAGCTCAAGGACAACACCGGCGAGTTCACCGACGCGGTCAAGGACATGGCCGCCGAGATGAAGGACGACCTGTCCGGCACCGTGCAGCACGCCGTCAGCGAGGTCAAGCAGACCGCGCAGGACGCCGCGCAGACCACGAAAGACCAGGCGCAGTCCTCGGCGCAGGACGTCAAGGACCAGACCAAGCAGGCCGCGCAGCACACCTCCTGAACGACCCGCACATGTGCCGGCCCCCCCTCTGCGGGGCCGGCACAAGGTCGGTCGCCATCCCACCGATTCGCAGGCATCGTCACCGCGCCCGGAGGACCCCGTCATGAGCACGCACCGTAAACCCGACCGCGGCGCCGGTTACGACCTCGACACCGCCGCCACCTCGAAAACCGGCGAGGACAAGCCAGTCAACCTGGACGCACCCGGACCCGACGCCGGGCCGGACAGCCCCACCCAGCTCAAGGGCAAAGGGCTGTTCGCGGCGCTGAAGCGCACATTCCAGCAGTTCTCGCAGGACAACGTCTCCGACTGGGCCGCCGCCCTCACCTACTACGGCGTCCTGTCGATCTTCCCCGGCGTGCTGGTCCTGGTGTCGCTGCTCGGCATGCTGAGCAGCAACAGCAAGCAGAACGTCCAGGACGCGGTCCAGGAACTCGCCCCGAACCAGCAGTTGCAGGAACTGGTCGGCACCGTCCTCACCCAGGTCCAGGACCCCGGCACCGCCGGGTTCGCCGCTGTTCTCGGTGTCGTCGCCGCGTTCTGGTCCGCGTCCGGCTACATCGCGGCGTTCATGCGCGCCTCCAACGCCATCTATGACGTTCCCGAAGGCCGGCCGATCTGGAAGACCCTGCCGATCCGGGTCGGGGTCACCGCCGTCGTCGGCGTCATGCTGGTCGCCTCCGCCGCCATCGTCATCTTCACCGGCGAACTCGCCGAAGTAGTCGGTGACAAGATCGGCCTAGGCGCCGCAGCCGTCACAACCTGGAACATCGCCAAGTGGCCGGTCCTGCTCGTGCTGGTCAGCCTGATGTTCGCCATCCTGTACTGGGCCTCACCCAACGCCAAAACCGGTGGGTTCCGCTGGGTCAGCCCCGGCGGGCTGTTCGCCGTGATCCTCTGGGTCCTCGCGTCCGCGGCATTCGCGTTCTACCTCGCGAACTTCGCCAGCTACAACAAGACCTACGGCACCCTCGCAGGTGTCATCGCCTTCCTTGTCTGGATGTGGATCACCAACATCGCCATCCTGCTCGGCGCCGAACTCGACGCCGAACTCGAACGCGGCCGCGCTATCGCCGCCGGCCACGACCCCACCGACGAACCCTTCCTCGAACTCCGCGACGACCGCAAGCTCAAGAAGGGCAGCGAGCAAGGCCTCAGCACCAACTGACGACAGTGGCCTGCCCGCCCCTGGGCCGGTCAAGGACAACTGCGAACGAAGGAGTACGCGACATGGGATTCATGGACAAGGCCAAAGAGTTCGCCGACCAGCACGACGAACAGGTCGACCAAGGCATCCAGAAAGCCGGCGAACAGATCGACCAGCGCACCGGCGACAAATACTCCGACCAGATCGACAAGGGCGTCGACGCCGCCCAGGAACGCACCGGCAACGGCGACACCCAGCAGTAAGCGTCACGCCATGCGACCGCTCGCCGAGAACTTCGGCGAGCGGTCGCTGTCGTTGATGGTGAGTCGGCAGGGTTGCCACCGCGTGCGGCAAGGGTGTTCAAAGTCATGGATGCGTCGGGATTGCGTGAAGCGGTTGCGGGGCACGGTAAGTCCATCCAGAGCCCACTGTCAGCAGGGAGTCAGCGATGAGCAACGTCACCGAGTCCGTGGACGTCGCGGTGCCGATCCGCACCGTCTACAACCAGTGGACGCAGTTCGAAGAATTCCCGCACTTCATGGAAGGCGTGCTGGAGATCCGGCAGACCTCCGACAGGATGACACACTGGAAGACCAAGATCGGCGGTGTGGAGCGGGAGTTCGACGCGCAGATCACCGAGCAGCTGCCCGATGAGCGGGTGGCGTGGACGTCGACCAGTGGTAGTGACCAGTCCGGGGTAGTCACCTTCCACCGGCTGGACGAAAATCTCACCCGCGTCACGGTCCAGATGGATTTCGACCCCGACGGTGTGCTCGAGACTGTCGGCGACAAGCTCGGCGTGCTGGACCGCCGGGTGAAGGGCGACCTGCACCGGTTCAAGGAGTTCATCGAGAACGAAGGCTACGAGACCGGCGCGTGGCGCGGCGCGGTCCCACGACCCACGCCGTAAGCCACCGTCGCCGCGCCGGCCACCGGCACGAGGCATTCTGGAAAGGGGCTCTGACCTGTACAGGTCAGAGCCCCTTTTGCATGTCGCGGCTGACGTTCCCGCGGCCGAAAACAAAGCTTGTGCCTCACCGCGAGAGTCCGCTGTCACACGACCGGCACGGGTTGCACGTCTTCTAACATGAGCGGCGACAACGCCGTCTGACTGACCGCGGCTCCACGCTGCTACTCAGCGGTTGCGGCGGACAAAGCCGGCGACGGGACCATCTGTTGATCGCGGGCTGCTGAGCGTGCAGGGCGCCGATGATGCGACAGCAGGGGATAAGCGGCGCCGGCGATGGCGGCACCCAACGCGGGTGCGAGTAGGAACAGCCAGAGCTGGCCCATCGCTGGGGTGCCGGCGAACAGTGCGGGGCCGAGGGAACGTGCCGGGTTCACGGAGGTGTTCGTGACCGGGATGCTGACCAGGTGAATGATCATCAGGCAGAGCCCGATCGCCGGTGCGCCGATGGCCGGGGCGTCGCCGCGGCCGGTTACCGCGAGAACCACCAGCACGAAGATCATGGTCATGATGGTTTCGGTGAGAAACGCCGCGCCCATCGTATAGCCGCCGGGTGAACGCTCGCCATAACCGTTGCTGGCGAAGCCGGAACCGACCGCGTCGAAGCCAGCCGTTCCGGAAGCGATCACATACAGCACCCCAGCCGCTCCGACGGCCCCTGCCACCTGAGCGGCGACGTATACGGACAAGTGACGCAGAGGGAAGCGGCCCGCGAGAGTGAGCCCGAGGGTCACCGCAGGGTTGAAATGACCTCCCGAGACGGGACCAAGCGCATACACCAGAACCATGACGGTGACGCCAAACGCCATAGCTACACCGAGAAACCCGACGCCGAGTTGCCGACCGTCAGCACTGAGGTGGTCCGCGGTCAGGACCGCAGTCCCGCAGCCGAACAAAACCAGGCCGAAGGTGCCAGCAATCTCCGCGGTGATGCGCTGCCAAACGTTGGGCATGATCCGGCTTCCTCCGAGCACACGGGAGACCGCGTAACCGCACCTCCCCTCCTGATCATGATCACAACGCATACCTCACTGCACAGGACGGTTCCCCCGCGTTAGCTCTTCTGAGCGACAGAACAAGGGGTTCATGACCCGCCACGGTCGTGACGGTTCGTCCCGGCCCCTGCGACTTCCCGGCCGGCCCGTCCGGGCGAAGGGCAACTCGATGCGCCACTGTACGGAAGGTTGTCTTTAGCCAAGGGGCGCCTGCGCTGGGAGCCCGACAGCGGCGAACCCTGGGAAGCGTCATCCGCATCCATCACGGTGCTGGGCGCCGGCACCGCCCTGGGTCCGTTCAACCGCATCCCGACATCTATGTCGCCGGATCGGGCCCGTGGCGACCCGTGGTGTCGGACCATAAAATCAACAGGCTGTTCAGCAACGATACGAACGCTTTCGCGACGCTCGGCGCCCGCAGGAGCTCGCTGAACGGCTGCTGCACAACGGTAACCTTGGGGCGTGACGCACTTCTTTGTGCGTTCACTGACGCGTCCCGGGGCACTCACGCATGTGTGGTCGGTGCCGGTCAGCTTGCCCGGCCGTCCGGCAAGCCCGAGCTAGACGAACCTGTCGGGTCGGGTGACAGGTAGCGGGGGTACCCCGCTACCTGCTGATTCCTCGACGGTTGGTGGTCGCGCTACGCGTCGCGGGAACCCGGCGACTGTCGCGTCGCTTTCGGCCGTTTGACCGCGGCGACAATGCCGCCCGCTCAGCTGGGGCGGAGGTTGCCGCACGAGTCTCAGGCGGCGGGGTGGCGGGTGGGGAGTCGGATGGTGAAGGTGGTGGCGGCTTCGTCGGGCTCGCTGACGACGAGAGTGCCGCCGTGGCGTTCGACGACGGCGCGGGCGAAGGTGAGTCCGAGACCGGCGCCGGGGATGCCGTGTTCCCGGGCGTGGTCGGTGCGGCTGAACAGGTCGAAGATGTGCTCTCGCTCATCGGCGGGTATGCGGGGGCCGGTGTTGGTCACGGCCAGGACGGTGGTGTGCGCGTCGGCGTTGATGCTCACCCCGACGGTGCTGTGCGCGGGCGCCCAGGTCACTGCGTTAGATAACAGTTCGTCGAGGACGGCGCGTAGCCGGTGCTGGTCGCCGATGATGACGGCCTCGGAGGGGCTGTTGACAGCCACGGTGATGCCGGAGGCGGCGGCACCGGCATGATCAGCGGCGTGCTGGGCGAGCGCGGCCAGATCGACGGCGTCGGTGTGTAGGGCGATCTGGCCGGAACGGGTGCCGGCGACGTCGAGAAGTTTGGCGATCAGGGTGTGCAGGCGGTCGGTGTTGCGCTGCATCACGTCGAGCATCTGTTCACGTTCGCCTGGTGTCAGGTCCGGTGCGGAGCGCATCATCTCGGTGTAAGCCTGGACGCTGGTCAGCGGGGTGCGTAGTTCATGGCCTACCAGGGCGATGTACTCATCGCGGGTGCGGTCCAGTTCGGCGGTGAGCTGCTCAGCGCGGCGGCGTTCCAGGAATTCGCCGAGGTGCGCGGCGATGCCGGTCATCACGGCGGTACGGGTGTCGTCGGGCACTTCGTGATGGTCGCTGAAGCAGACGAGCACGCCGAGGGTCGCCGCGCCGCTGGGAATCGGCACGGCCAATGCGCCTCGTAGCGATCCCCAGTCGCTGGCCTGCCGGGCACCGTCGGCGTCGGCCTGCAGGTCCTTCGACCATTCGGGTGCGCAACTGCGCCACGCCCTACCAGGCAAACCCTGACCTTCCACGAGTTGATCAGGTAGCTCGCAGGGCAGCCGGTGGCCCTGTCTCGCCCAGCAGGAACCGCGGCGCAGCACCTGCCCTACGGGGTCGAGGGTCCAGAACTCGACGGCCGCCCAGTCCAGCATGGCGCCGATGAGATCGACCGCGTTCGCGGTGACAGTGTCGGCGGGTTCAGGGTTGGACAACAGCTCGGACAGTTGCAACTCGCAGTCCTTGAACCGCTCCGTACGCCGTTGGTCGGTGGTCTCGTGCAGAGCGACGACGGCCGCCACCGTGCCATCGTCGTCGACGGGATCTCCATGTACTCGGAAGGAGCGAGGCGTGCCGCCGGCAACGGTGAGGATCACCTCGGTACCGCGGACACGTTCACCGTCACGAGCCCGCAACAGAGACAGATCATCCGTGCGCAGCGGCCGACCGTGCAGGTCGGTGACCTGCAGCTCCCGCAGCCACAATTCGATGGGGACGCCGTCAAGCAGAGGGCCGAAAAGTTCTCGAGCGGCCTGGTTGAATAACACCGGCCTACCTGCCGTGTCGCAGCCGAGCACCGCCGTGTCCAGACAGTCCAGCACGGCCTGCAAGGTCTGCCTACCCACCACAGCCCCCTCACGTCACGTATAAACCACCCTACGCTCTGACCGCACGCCACTCGGCCAGAACGACCAGCGCGCTTTGAGGATGTAGTAGTGAGGACGCCGTCCGTAAGCCTCCCGGCGATCTCGATCTGGGGACGCGGGTATGCCGCTAGTACCTGCGGCACGGTGAGGACCGAGAACCGCCAGCCAGCCCCTTCGCCGCCGGGGAAGCTTTTGCAGATCGACGACACAGTGACCGGCCGAGCTTCAACGCTTATCGGGCTTGCAGGTGCCGGTGAGGGCTTAGTTCCCGATCACAGCGTCGTCGGCAATCTCCCCAGTCGAGGATGGACGCCGTCATTGACGCATCGAACATCGGAAGTGCACGTGTGTTTCGCGCCTTGCATGAACAGCCTCTGTTGGTGCTGCCGAACGCCTGGGATGAGGCAAGCGCGTCTCTGATCGCCCGCGCCGGCGCTGCGGCTGTCGCCACTACCAGCGGCGGGATGGCCTGGTCACTGGGCGTGCCGGACGGAGAAACCCTGACCCGTCAGCAAATGATGGCAGCAGTACACCGCATCTGCGCGGCCGTTGACGTGCCGGTCACCGCAGACACAGAAGGCGGATACGGGAGCACGCCCGAAGACGTCGCGGCCACCGTCCGGGCCACTATCGAAGCCGGCGCGGTAGGGATCAACATCGAAGACTCGCATGCCGGGCTTGGAACATTGCGGCCTCCGGGCGAACAAACACGCCGGCTGCAAGCTGCCCAGCATGCGGCGACTGCCGCGGGACTGCCACAACTCATGATCAACGCTCGGACAGATGTCTATCTGCTGAACGCCATCGCACCCGCGCGCCGCTTCGACGAAGTCCTGATCCGCGCGAGGGCATATGCCGAGGCCGGCGCTGACTGCCTGTTCGTGCCGGGCCTATCAGATCTCGCCACACTCAGCGCGCTCACCGCGGCGTCACCCCTACCTGTCAACGCGATGGCAGGACCGACAGGCCCCACCATCGGCGAACTGGCGACGGCCGAAGTCCGCCGGGTCAGCGTCGGCACGGCGCTCGCCCAAGCGGCATACGGCCTCGTCGAGCAAGCCACCCGCGAACTACTGACGTCAGGCACCTACCGTGCGCTCGACAATGCAGTCAGTTACGCGGACCTCAATGCCATGAGGGATGCCGCCGCCGGAAATGGGAGCTAGATCGACCATCCGGGGCACACTCCTGACGAGATTGCACCCCTCAAATCCTCCGCTTTCCGGTCGCGTAGCCCTGACACAATCCGCAGCACGCTTTCGCGAAAGCGCCAAAGTTGACCCGCCTGGCCTGCGTCACGAGGTCGTTTTGGTCGCTCGGCCTCCCCGCAGGTGGCGGACATGAGCGCAATCTGCAGCATGACATCGTGCAGCCGCGAACGCGTCGGCGCGTCCGCGCGGGTGATGCCGGACGCCGTTTCGGTTTCGCAGCCCTCAGGGGCATCAGTTAATGAGGGAAGGCTGTATTGGCGCAGGTCTGAGCGGTTTCGTAAAGAGGTGCAGAAACATTCCTAGCGAGATTTCCATCCACCGCGGCTGAAGCGAGTAGCCGTCACGGCAGGCGGGCCACGTCTCCGTAAAATCCGCGGATGCGTCGGATCGTGGCCTCGAACGCTTCTAGATCAATCGGTTTGGTCACGAAAGCGCTGGCGTGCTGCCGATAGCTGGCATCAATGTCCGGGCCGGCATCCGAGGTCGTCAGCACTACCACCGGGATCGATTTCCACCGATCATGGGTCTTCAATCGAGTGAGCGTTTCCAGGCCACCCATCCGCGGCATGTTCAGGTCCAGCAAGATCAAATCCGGCAGATCGGCGGCGGAGGTCGCGCCCAGCAGATCCAACGCGGCCTGGCCATCAGCAGCACGGGTCAGCCGGGTCGAGGGCGCTGCTTCCTCCAGCGCTTCCTCGATCATCAGCACGTCCGCGTCGTCGTCGTCGACCACCAGAATGGCGAGAATCCGGCTAGACCTTGGCATCATCTCAGCTCTCCTACCGTCGGTCCACCTGTGGTACCCATCGTCGACTGCCGTGAACACAACTCCTCGAGCAGACCCGCTAGCCCGCGGCCTACACATTTACAGCCTTGGTAGGAAACGGTGGCGCAAGCAGGCACATCCGTAACACTGATCAATACTGGCGCCTTCCTCACCCGACAGTTACGAAGAAGTGCTTGTGTACGCCGGAAGCGGGCAGCAGTGCAATCTCAGCGGCATGGGCATCGCTCGTGCCGCGCCCGCGAGAGATCGACGCCGCGTAGAACAGCCGGCCCACCGCCAAACCTCCTTACTCCCGGCGCGGCACCGTTGGCACTGCGATGAGGTTTGATGGTCCCGCCCATGCGGCACGCCGCCGAGGCCAGCGTCCCACGCTGCGTCGAACGACCTCGGCGCGTGTTTGCCGACCACGCGATGAGGAAACACTGCCGCCGTTGATCGTGCTCACCGCTACCCCTTCAGCAAAACCATGCTGAAGGGGGCTCCCCCTGGCGGGCACGTGGCTCGCCCGGCACGTGCGCGGACATCCGCAGCACACCGGACACCTCACCGAAGGGCACATCATGTCGTTCCTCTGGGCCATCATCGCCGGACTGATCATCGGCCTGATCGCACGAGCGATCCTGCCCGGCAGGCAGAACATCCCCATCTGGCTGACCATCCTGCTGGGTGTGATCGGCGCCCTCATCGGCAACGCCATCGCCACCGCCCTGGGCGTCCGGGACACCGGCGGTATCGACTGGATCCGCCACATCGTCCAGATCGCAGCCGCTGCCGGCCTGATCGCCGTCGTCACTCCCCTGTGGGCCAAGCGCACACGCCGGTAACACCCCAAAACGGCGGCAAGTGAGGGGCAGAGCGGAACGAACCGCTTTGCCCCTCACCCCTATCTCCACCGGCTATGACCCGCGTCATCGTTGATGTGACCCGGGTCGATGCTGTTGCCAACCGTGGGGTGCGTTAAGCGAAGGATGTGAGTCGGTCAGCGGGAAAGGTTGACCGTCGAAGGAGCAACGGATCGGTAGAAGCCCTGCTCGGTCATTTGGCCGGCGCCCTCTCCTGCCGGGTGAGGCCGACCTTCGCAGTGAAGCTTGCGGTAACGGGGGGTCGGTGGCGGTGAAGTCGATGCTGTCGCCTTGTTGCACCTTGCAGGTGGGTCTCACCCACGACGAGACAACGCGAAGCGACCAGAGAGCTCGGCGGATGCAAACTTCGTAGCGAATTTTCGCGAGGGTTGGTCCCCGGTAGCTGCCCGGTGGGTGGGCGGAACCGTCAGCTCTACTGTTATGGACGAATTTGTGCCGCGGCGGTCTTGAAATCGGTGAGACCGCGGATGAGAGCAGTAAGGCTCGATGAGTCCATCCGGTTCATTGTTTCGGTCAGGAGTTCGCGGCGGGTCCGGCGGAGATCGTTCAGCAGTCGCCGTGACGACGGCGTCAGGAACAGTGCGATTTCGCGGCGGTCGGCCTGGCCGGGTGCCCGTTCGATCATTCCGGAAGCCTCCAGTCGATCACAAAGTCGGCTGACGGAGGAGAGCATCGCGTCGAGTTCGTCGGCCAGCCCCCGTAGGTTCACGCCCTCTTGGCGCTCTATCGCCAGCAGGGTGTTCAGTTGTGGCCAGGACAATCGGGAAGCGACTCGCTCGCGGGCCGCGTCCCACACGGCCAGCAGAGCTGGCGCGGCGTCATCGACTGCCGCGGCGTGGAGTGGGCCGTCAGACCCATGGTGATCGACCAAGGTGCCGACAGGCTACCTGTACGGCCATCTCACCGCCCGTCAACGCCCAAGTTCGCCGTCATCCGGCCCACGTCAGAATTCATCGGCGTCCGACCATGCCGGGGCGAGGCAGGGGCCGGCCGCCCACCGTGGACCTTCCCGCCGGGCGGGCGGGTTCATATCGATGGGCTGGTCGCGGCTATCGACTGATGGTTTCCGATAGTCGTTAAGCCGGCTGAATCACCCGCAGTTTCCGGCGGGGGGCTGATGGTGGTTCGCTATCGGCGGCGAACTGATTTCAGGGTTACGTGCCGGCCGAGGCCGGAACGTGGAGCGCGAGCAGGGCGATGTCGTCTTCGTGGCCGTTGCCGGCGAGCCGGTGCAGAACTTCGTCGAGCAGGTTCGGCAGTGCAATGTCGGCGAGGGAGGTGAGGGTGTCGCGGAGGTGTTGTTTGCGCTGGTCGAGGTCGTCGGTGCGGGTTTCGACGAGACCGTCGGTGTAGAGCAGCAGGGTGGAGCCGGGTGGCAGATCGTGAGTGTGGTTGGTACGCGAGACGCGGCGTACCGCTCCGAGGAGCACGTCTCGCCCCGCGAGGGCGATGACCGTGCCGTCGGCGTGCAGCAGCAGCGGGGACGGGTGACCGGCGTTCGACCAGTGCAGCTGGTATCCACCGCCGGGTTGGCGTTGCACGAATCCGAGAACGGCGGTGGTGAGTGTGGGGTCACCGAGGACGAAGTTGGCGTGGTCCAAACGCCGGAGCAACGCGGACGGGGGTTCGTGGCGGTCGACGAGGTAGGCGCGCAGCATGCTGCGCAGGCGGCCCATGCGGGCCGCGGCGCGCATGTCGTGGCCGGTGACGTCACCCACGACCAGCGCCAGAAGGTTGTCGTCGAGGCGCACGACGTCGTACCAGTCGCCGCCGACCTGCTCGTCGTGAGCCGCAGGTGCATACCGCGCTGACACCTGCAGCGGTGTGACATCAGGCAGTTCGGTGAGCATGGCCTGCTGCAACAGCGACGCGACACGGTCACGGGCATCAAGGCGGTCCGCGCGTTGCAACGCTTGTGCCACATAGCCCGCCAGCGCGACCAGGACGGCCTCTTCCGAGGGGTCCGGCAGGTAGGGTTGCTTCCAGACCAAAGTCAGTGCGCCGAACGGGCCGTCCGGGCCGGGCAGCGGAATACTCGCTGACGACTGCCAGCCCATCTCGGTAAATGTCGAGACGGCGTCGGGCGCTCCGGCGGTCACCGCGTGCAGGTCCGACAGCAGCACCGGTGCCGAGGTGCGTACGGCCAGCGCGGAGGGCGTCAGAGCGCTACGGGGGTAGCGGTCCCAGCGCGTGGCGACCTGAACCGGCAGCGACTGGCCGGATTCCAGACTGATGTCGTCGTGTGTCCCGAGCAGGGACACGCCGACGTAGGCCGGGTCCAGGCTCGTGGCCACTAATTCCCGGACCGCGTCGACGACGTCGGCGAGGGTGTCTGTGTCGGCCAAGGCCACGGCGGCACGCAGGAGTAGCTGGCTGCGGTCGAACGCAGCACGCGTCTTGCGGCTTTCAGCGACGGTCGTGGCCGCTTGCTCGCGGGCGTCTCGAGTCGCGATCCGAAGCCGCAGGATGTCCGAGCAGGCCGTTGCCAGGTCTGCCAGCAGCGCGAGTTCGGTATCGGTCCAGTGCCGCGGTGCACTGTCGATCGCGCACAACGATCCCAGAACCTGTCCGTCGGCGTCGGTCAACGGCATGCCGGCGTAGCCGACGACGTGCAGGTCCGTGATGGCAAGATTCCCGGCGACACGCGCGTCGGCGCGGGCATCAGTGATTACCAGCGGCTCGGCGTTGACGACGACCTGCTGGCAGAACGAATGTGACAGCGGGGTCTGCCGCTGCTGCTGCCAGGGATCGGGAAGCCCCACCGCGCCGGGGAAGATCTGCCGGTCGGCCTGCACCAGGCTGACCAGCGCCACCGGCACCCGCAGCACCGTACGGACCATCGCCGCGAAACGATCCAGCGCCTGATCGGCCGAAGCGCTCAGCCCGGTATCACTCAGCGCCGACAGACGACCAGCATCACCCAACGAGGAACCGCCATCACCCGGAGAGGGACATGTGGCCTCTGAGGTCACGAGTACGCCTGCCGGGGCTGTGACACCAACACCCTTGCGGGGCGGTGGCCCGGCTCCCACCTTCGCCGGTCAACGTGAAACTGCACCCTCGGATCCTCACACACCAGCTATTAGTTGCTCTACGGCAAACACTTTAGCCCGTCCGGGGCGGCGGCGATATGCGCGGGTTCACGATTGCGGGGCGCTACCGTCACGCCGGGTCGCGCGCTGCGCCGGTTTACCTGGCACCATGTCGGGCAGTCACGATCCATGCGGGAGGACAACGACGGGGTGGAGATCTTCCGGTGCCCATTCCGCAACGGCGATCCCGCCCTGCCCCTAAGGCACGGCACCCGCGACGCCTTCCAACGCATGATTCCCGACGAGCATAAGCGCCTCTGCCTCGCCATAGCGGAGTCCATTCAGACGACAGAATTCTCGACCACGCCCCAACCGGCACTTCAAGCGTCGCAGGCCAGCGCGGTCGACGGCTGTGCGATCAGCAGGACCGCTTTGACATGGGGCCGCGGGTTGCGGATGCGGCAGACCACCCCGGAGGCGGTGGCGAGGCGATAGGCGCAGGCAAGGGCGCGGCAGCCGGCACTGTCGCAGAAGTCAACCCCGGTGAGGTCGATGACCACCTGTGACACCGCATGCTCGTCGAGGGCATCGTGCAGGGCGTCGAAGATGACGCCGCGGGTGGCCCCGTCGAGTTGCCCGGCCACCCAGACAGTGATCGTGTCGCCGACAGCAGTGGTAACCGCGACGGCCTGCGGTAGCTGCGCAGACCGGCAGGCCCACGGCTGAGGCGATTTCACCGCCGTCTGCCTTCACCTCGATGTCGGAACCCCCCGTCATCAGCATTGCTGGTGGTGTCCGCCGGCGTCCGGTTGCCGGTGCCACAGCACGTCCTCGCCACAATGATCTCCTTGAAGCAGGGGTTGCCTGGGAAATCTCGGTACCGACTCTGCTCGCCGTGCCGCACAGCGTCAACCCGCAGACACACGACGGACAGAGCACCCCGGGCGCGGCCGATACCGTCCAGGACGCCCGGAACGGGCAGCTACCGGACTCCCAGATCATTGTGTCCATCCCTCGGGCCGACCGTGAGATCCAGGGCTAAGCTGCGGGGCACCAGCAGCGTCGCCTCAGACCCCCGGGCCTCGCCGTCGAGAGCTTCACGAGACGGTTCCGGGGACACCATGACAATTTCAGCAGGTACAACGCACGCCAAGCCGCAGACGGTGAGCTGCCACGACGGTGTGCTGCACGAGCCGCAAGCCGTGCTCGCCGCCGCGTCGCAGGCGTACATATCGGTCGATACGTCTGGGCGGGTGGTGGGTTGGAATCCGGCAGCGGAGACCACGTTCGGCCACACCCGGGAACAAGCGTGCGGGCAGCCCGTCGACGAGCTGATCATTCCGCAGCGGTATCAGTCCGCGTTTCGGGCCGGGCTGGTCCGCCTGGCAGCCGGTGAGTTCGCCCGGATCCTCGGGCCACGGCTGCAACTGTTCGCCGCGCACCCGGACGGCCACGAGTTCCCGATCGAGATGACGCTGACCGCGACCGACGAACCCGCCGGCCGGATCTTGCACGCCTTCGCTCACGACATCACCACCCGTTATCGGGCCAGCCGCTTCACCGACGTCGAAGCCGCCGTCTCCCGCGGCCTGGCCGAAGCCGCCTCCAGCACCGACGCCGCCGCGCGGCTCGTGCAAGCCCTGGGCATGAAGATGCACTGGCCGGTCACCGAGTTGTGGCTGGCCGACGAGACACGACAGGTGCTGTCCTGCACCGCCCGCCACGCCGCACGCGGGTACCGGCTGGGCCGATTCGCCGTCGACGAAGTCGAACCCGGCACCTGGCTTCCCGGACGGGTCTACGCCCAAGCGCAGCCCCAGTGGATCCCGGATCTGGCCGCCGACACTCGCAGCGTGCGCAGCCGCGCCGCAGCCCGCATCGGCCTGCACGTCGCCGTCGGCGTGCCCGTCTGCAGCGGCGGGCACACCCTCGGCGCGCTGTGCGTCTACGGCGACCGCGCCGAAGACCCCGAAGACGTCCTCATCGCCCTGCTCGCCGGCGTCGCCGCCCAGGTCGGCCAATACCTGGAACGGCGCCGCGCCGAGGAGCTCACCGTGGAACTGGCCCGGACCAAAGACGAATTCCTCGCCCTGGTCACCCACGAACTACGCAACCCACTAGCGGTGATCACCAGCACCACGTCGCTGTTCGAGGAAGAACTCGACACCCTGACACCGGACGACCAACGCGAATACCTGGCCACGATCTCCCGCAGCGCCCAACGCCTGTCGGTCATGGCCGAAGACCTGCTGGACCTCGCCCGCCTTGAATCCGGGCACTTGGCCATCCAACCCGCTGCCACCGACCTGTGCGGCATCATCCGCGACGCCATCGCCGCCCTGCGCCGGAGCGCGGACGACAAAAGCCTCACGATCGCTGCCGACCTCCCCGACCATCTGACCCTGGACGCCGACCCCGACCGGCTGCGCCAAGTCGCCGACAATTTGCTGTCCAACGCCGTCAAATACACCCCGGCAGAAGGCCGGATTACCGTCGCCGCGACCGCCGAAGGCGACGAGATCAGCTGGACCGTCGCCGACACCGGCATCGGTATACCCCCCGACGAACGGTCCCGGCTGTTCCGCCGCTTCTACCGTGCGTCCACCGCCCTCGACCGGCGCATCCCCGGCACCGGCCTGGGCCTGGTCATCATCCGCACCATCATCGAACGCCACCACGGCACCATCACCGTGGCCGACACCGACGGCCCTGGCACCACCTTCGTCATCCACCTGCCCGCCAAGGCACCCACCTGCCCTTGCTAACCGCAACCACAGTCCCCCAGTCGGGGGCGGTAGCGATCCGTCATCATGCCCCGTCGCCATGATGAGGCAATCAAGGCTTACGACGGTGACGGCGTCTACCGATGACACCAAGGTGCGAGACGGCCTGACGAGGTCGAATTGTTCGAGGACGCCGCATTATGTGTCCGGACGCAGCGGCGGGCCGTCAGTCCGGTAGCGGACCGCCGCGGAGGAAGTGATCAAATGCCTCAAGGCCTAAGGCGAGCGGGAGGTCGGGGTCGGCGCGAACGGTATCGATAGTTCCCTCGGCGGACCCGCGAACAATAAAGACTCCGTCTCCCGCGGCATAAGCCTCATGCCGAAATGCGAGCGCGAATCCGCCAAGAAGTAACGGTCAGCGGCGGGCCCGGCCCGCCTTGGACATCAACCGGACTAGGACGGTGGGGTGTGCCGGCGGACGCGCCCGGCGACCCGGACTGCCGGGCCGGTCCCGATTTTGATGATGCGGAAAGCGACCCGGCTGATTCAGCGGGCCGATTTCCGGATTTTCATCGATGGCGCTGCACCCTCGGGTGGCGCCGAGGGGTGATTCAGGGTGACAGTTTCACGTTCTGGGCGGGTACGGACAGATAGAAGCCTTGTTCCGTGAGCTGGTCAGCGCCCTCGGCGATGGTCACGCCGACCTTGGCAGCGAATCCTTGCGCCGCCTTGGTGACGGTGCCGGTGAAGTCGATGGTGTCGCCTGGCTTGACCCTGTAGACGGACTCGCCGCCGGTGTCGGTGAGCTGCACCCACAGCCGGTCCTGCTCGCCTGTGCCAACCCAGAAGCCCTCATCCGCGGGAACGGACTGCACCCGCACCTGGCGGCCAAGCGCCTCTTTACCGCCCTTGGCGGACAGGTTCTGCACGTTGGCGGCACCGAGCAGGTTCACGGCGTCAGCGGTCACCGTCCCTGACACCTCTGACGCATTCGCGGCATCGGGCGAACCGGACCCGGCAGATGCCCCAGGTGGGCTCACCGCCGACGTTGGCGAGGAAGTAGAGGAAGCAACAGACGCGGGAGCGCTACCCGCCGGCTTGTCATCGTTTCCGCACCGCGACAGCAACATCACAAGGATGATGCCAGCGATGATCAGCAAAACCAACGGCAGGAACCACTTGGGCAGGGAAGCGCCCGCGCCGGAGGCCGGCACGGCGGCAGGGCGCGAACCCGAATTACGAGGATTCTCTGGCATGACGCGAGGATGCCCCAAGATCATTAAACCAAACTAGTCATGCATACCGACAATTACATTCCTCACGCTGCCGGATATTCAACACGCATTCTCATCGAATCGGTTTCGCTCAACCACGGGCCGCACCGCGACATTCGCCCTACATGTAATGTGAGTGTTATTCAGCGTGTGGCCGGCAAAACCGGCGGGTATCGCGGACGGGCACCCCGCTGCGACCCCCTTTTCGGATGGAGTACCTCGATGGGCCGTGAAATTACCGATGCGTTCGGCGACATGCTGCGCAATGTCTTGCTGTTCGTGCCGAAGGCGCTCGCGTTCGTGGCGATCCTGCTGATCGGCTGGCTGATCGCCAAAGCCGTGCGCAAGGTCGTCGACAAGGTCCTGGAGCGCGTGGGCTTTGACCGCGTCGTGGAACGCGGCGGCGTGCGAGCCGCGCTGGCCCGGTCGCAGTACGACGCCAGTGACATCGTCGCCAAGATCGCCTACTACGCGATCATGCTGTTCACTCTGCAGCTGGCGTTCGGCATCTTCGGCCCCAACCCGATCTCCGCACTCATCACCGGCGTGATCTCCTGGCTGCCCCGCGCGTTCGTCGCGATCATCATCGTGGTCGTCGCCTCCGCTATCGCCAAGGGCGCCAAGGACCTTATTGGCGCCAGCCTGGGTGGCCTGTCCTACGGCAGGACGCTCGCCAATATCGCCAGCGTGTTCATCCTGGGCCTGGGTATCATCGCCGCCCTCAACCAGATCGGCGTCGCCACCACCGTCACCACCCCCGTCCTAGTAGCGGTGCTGGCCACCATCGCCGGCGTGATCATCGTCGGAGTCGGCGGCGGCATGATCAAGCCGATGCAGGCCCGCACCGAGCAGTGGCTGCGCCGCGCGGAGTCCGAAACCCAGGCCATCCCGGCGCAACCCGCCGGGTATACCGCTGGGCACACCGCCGAAACGGCGAGTCCGGCGACATACTCCACCCAGCCCCTGCACCGCGAATACTGACCCGCGCCCTACGGCGCAGCACGACCCTCCCAGCCGTCACATAGAGGGCTTTTCTCGGCGGGGGCAGAGCCGGGCCGGCTTTACCCCCGCATCGGTTCCACGCGCCGTGACGGCCTGCAACGCCTGAACCCAACAGCCTGCAACGGCCCTCATCGTGGATGCACCAACCGTGCACCCACGCCCGTCCCAGTGCACCGTCGATGGCAGGAGGCCTAGCGATGACGAAACCCGACTCGCGCATCCGGGTGTCTACTCACCCGGCAAAGGACCGCACTGCTGGCGCCTCGGCATGATCAGCGTCTCTCCCAGCGCCAGCGGCGCCACTGGTGCCCGAGGAGCTCTCCGCCAAAGCGTTAAGAGACTCCTGCCTCGCAGTGGCGTGGCGGGTGTTTTTCATCGGCATATGCGCCTACGGCACGTCCTCATGGTCCGCGAGCGGATGGCGAGCTGAGACCATGGCACGCTGTACCCGCTGGCTCTGGCCCCACGGCTCGCCCCGGTTTCCGCTGACCGTCGCCGGGCACGGCCGGATCAGCCACACCCACCTTCGCCGCACCGGCCGGCTGGTTGAGATGGCCGGTGAGGAGCCGGGCGCCTGGGGTTTGTTGTTCGTCACCGACGCATGCGGCCGCCATTGGACCCTGTTCTCCCCGGACCCTGACTACACGGCTATGTACGCCCCCGCGGCGCACACCTTTGCCCTCGACCTCACCCTCTTCGCCACCAAATTCCCCGGCTGGGCCCGCGGATGGCGCATTCCCTGAAAAGGCCCCGACAGGCGCCAGTCCCGATATCGCGGGACCATTACCGAAGGGCAACGATGCCCGACCGACACAGTGCGAAGCCGATAGGGATAGGCCGAGCTTCCGGCCCACGGTCCCCGTACCGTCCTGGCCTTCGGCTCTCACCGCAAGCCAGCCGATCAAGGAGGCCCAGCCGACCGGTGATACCACCTCGATCACCTAATCCAAGCCGTACAAGACAACGTCGCTCAAGGTCCGTGCCGGCCAGCGTGGACCTTCGTCGAGGTTTCGCGCTTCATCGACCCCGAGTGGTTGGTGGAAGTCGACGTCCTCGAGGTGACGACCGCTCATAGCATCTTGATCAACGTGATAGGCCGCGGGAACGGCGGCACCCGGACGCCGCCCGGTGTCTCGTTCGGAAGGAGATTTGGGGCTGCTGGTCGTCGTGCACGCAGACGTCCCGCTTGTCAGGTGGTGAACTGGGCTGTGATCGTCCGGAGGCGTTCGGCGGTGGAGGAAAGTTCACCGGCGGCGTGCGCGGTGGACACGGCACCCGTGGTGGTCTGTCGGGCCTCGTCGGTAAGGTGACCGACGCCCGCGGCGATGCCACGTGTGCCCTCCGCGACCCTGCTGATGCCGTGGCTCATCTCGCGGGTGGTCGCGGTCTGCTCCTCGACCGCGGACGCGATGGTGGCCTGCAGGTCGGTGATCTGGGCGATGGTCGTTTCGATGTCGTCGATGGCGCGTACGGTAGCCGAGGCATCGGTCTGGATCGCGTCGATGCGGGCGATGATGTTCTGGGTGGCCAGGCTGGTTTCCTGCGCCAGATTTTTCACCTCGCCGGCCACCACGGCAAAACCCCTGCCGGCGTCGCCGGCCCGGACCGCCTCGATGGTGGCGTTGAGGGCGAGCAGGTTGGTCTGCGCCGCGATCCCGGTGATCACCTTGACGACGTCGCCGATCTGGGTCGACCGGGTACCGAGCCGCCCGACGGTCTCCTGCATGGTTGTGACCGCGTCGACGGCGCCGGTCGCCATGCCCGCGGCCTGGCCGGCGCTGCTGGAGATCTCTTGGATGGAGGCGAACATCTGCTCGGCGCCGGCCGCGACGGCTTCCACGTGTGTGGACACGTCGTCGGCGGTCAGGTTGACCTGGCCGGCGCGCGCAGCGGTCGACTCCGCACTGATGTGCATCTCGCCGCTGACGGTGGACAGCCGGGTGGAGGCGCCGGCCAGGCCGTCGGCGTCGCCGCGCAGAGCGTGCATCGCTTCCCGCAGGCGGGCGAGCGCGTCGTTGAGCGCCGCTCCCATCTGTCCGACCTCGTCACGGGTGTCCACCGGGACCCGGCGGGTGAGATCGCCCTCGGCGAGTGCGCGCAGCGCGTCGACGATGCGCCGCAGCGGCACGGTGGCGGACCGGTAGAACCCGATCAGCAGGTAGCCGACCAGCAGCACGACGATCAGCGCTGCCGCCTCGACCACGTGGGCTTTGGCCTGGAAAGCCTCGATCCGGGTGTCGAGCAGCGCGTCCAGCTGCGGCACCAGGGTCTCTGCCAGCTGGATCAGGCTCGCCGCGGCGCGCTCACTGTTCTCGGCGGTGACAGCCGTCAGATCTCCGGACGCGACCGCCTCATCAAGGCGGGTAATGACCTCGCCCACGGCCTGTTCTTCGGCCTGGACCTGGGTCTGCGCCCTCTGCAGCTCGTCGCGGCCGGTCTTCGCGAAGGCGGTGGACAGCCCGGCGGCGACCGCGGTCTGCGTACTGGCCATGGCACCCGCTGACCGGGCCAGATGCAGCCGGGCGGTCTCGGCGGCGGCTGGCGGGCCCGTCGCGGCCAGCCGGGTCTCGTCGATCGCCTGGCCGTTCAGGTCCAGCAACACGGGCAGCCGGAACACCAGCGCGTCCTATCAGATAGTAGGAGTCGAGATCCGGGTCGAGGGTGAGGTTCGAGGCATCCGAGATCGCGACGATGAGGATCAGCAGGGCGGCCGACGCTTGTCCGTACGTGTCGAATGCCTGCTGTCCCCCTCCGGCGCTCATGGCCCGGGTGACGGCGGATTCGGCGGTGGCCCAGGCCTGTGACACGCCCAGATCCGCACCGTAGCGGGAGTCGACCGCTTTCACGGCGTTGATCGCCTCAGTGAGGGCCGCGGCTTGCGGTTGCTGTCCCGCCACCGCGGTCTGTCGTGCCTGCACCGTCCGCACGGTGAGCGTCCATACCGGCCGCAGGTACGCGACGCCGTCACGCTCCTTGGCGCTGAACGCGACCTGCCCGCTCTGGATATCAACGTAACCCCAGGTCACGAAACCTAGCGGCAGGAGCAGCACCAGCGTCACCAGCAGAATTTTGTAAGCGTAACCCAACCGCCCCACGATCGCGCTGGCCAGCCGAAACACCATCGCCACCCTTCGCAAGCACATGTCGAGCCCGGGAGCCGTCACACATGGCAGCAGTTTTTCTGCGAGGCGCCGGTACGGACCTGGCGAGGTAGAAGTCACGCTCACCTGAGTGAAGATGAATGGTCAGACACATCGACCGCCTGGCGCATGACACCGCCTCACCGCACTGTGAATATTCCACCACTCCGGCATAGCTTGTCCCAAATATCGGCCAGGGGTCGGCCAAGACTTCCCGATCTGGCAAGCTCGCCACGATGCATCGAGTCTTTACACCCCAGGGTCGCGGACCGAGTCAGCGCAAAACCGAGAGTGCTGACGTCTGCCTGAACCGGACCGGTAACCGAACATGCCGCCGAGCGGGCCATTCAGATGACCTGCACCGCCACTCGGGCGATCACTGCCTCCTCGATGGCATACCCGACGGGGTGACGACTCGTCGGCCCACCATCCGTTAGCAGTGGTCAGTGAAAGCGACATGCCGATCATGTCCGGGTGGACCCGTGCCTCGAGCTGACAGGGACACGTCGACGGCTGACCTTGCTGTGATTTCGTCAGTGTCATATTGGTACCGGGCGACTCCCGACCCGCGAATTAGCAGGCCACCGGAATGATGCCAAAGTCCTTCCAGCCCATGAACTCATCGACTGACTGGCAAAGTGGTCCGGGCCGGACACCGCTACAGCCAGGACCAGTCCCTTTGACTGTGTTGCGGCTTCGCCGTCCTCTCTTTGCGAGACCTGGAAATCGGAACCAGTGCCCGGACACGGTAGGTTGCAGACCGGCGGCGCCCCGCTAATAATCTTCTGCCTGACCTGGACGGGCATCGGTGTGTCATCCTTGCCGACTCCGGCTAGTGTCTCTGTGACAATCGGCTCGGGTGACTAACGACAACATCGCTCGCCGGGTGGATCAGGGAGCAGAGGTGCGTAGACCAGACCGATCAAGGTTGCACGTTTCGGCATCGATGCGCGCACCAAGGCGCTCGCCGGACGCTGCCTGATGGCGGCAATCTTGGTTGTAGAAGACGACGACGATCTTCGTGAACTCCTCACGCTGAGACTCAGCCGAGCAGGGCATGAGGTGTTCTCTGCGGCAGAAGGCGCGGCAGCATTGCGCAGCCTCGACGAATGCCGCCCTGACGTGGTGGTGCTCGACCTCGCGCTACCCGTGCTCTCCGGCTTCGAGGTTATTCGCGAGATCCGTGCCTAGGAGCACCTGATCGACCTTCCGGTAATCGCGTTCACCGCGGCCCTGCACCCCGATGCGCAGCCGACCTCCGATCTTCCGGTCACGATCATCCTTTCCAAGCCGGTGCAGATGGCGGTACTGATCGCCACCGTCAACGAACTCGCGGCTGACGCCACCCCTGCGCACTCCACACCCCGACCACCGACATCATGAGGGCCCCGCATTACGGCGCTACGCCTCCCGTCACGGCGCTGCGGCAACGCGTCCCCCGGCGCAGGTGTCATACGAAGCAAGGCACGATCAGCGTCACGGCTGGCCGCTACGGCGAAGGAATCACCGCAGGCAGTGAGTAGCTGGATGCGGAAGCGACGATGCGAATTGAACCGGCTAAGGCGTCTGCCGATAACGTGCTCACGGCGCCAGGCGGTAGTGGGGCAAGAGGATGGCTGTGGGTAACGCGCAACGACATGAGGAGCGCAGGAAGTGGATCAAATCTGCATTCCCGAGCAGCCATGTGGAGACCGCGCTCGACCTGCTGCACATCACGGACCTGGCCTGACACGACTGTTATAGCCCCAAAGAACTCGCAATTCCCGAACCTGTCTTCGACGACGTCCTGCTCCTGGCCGACGGTGGACTGGTCACGCTCGTTCGCCGGGCACACCAAGCCATCCTTGATTTCAGGGACGTCCGCATCGCAGCTAACGATCTTCGCCACAGGGATGCGACCCGATGATCGACGCCCTGCTCGACTCCTGGAGGCATACCGTGATCACGATGAACTGCGGCGTCACCTCCCCGGCCGAGTGCGGTGTACGGCGGCGCGGACCTGGGCAGCGAGCTGAAGCAGGTCGGAACGCACCCCGAAATGCCAGTCCCATGAAGTCCGACAGCGGACTGTCACGCTGACATGGTGTCCCTGCGTGAACTCGCTTTCTGCCTGCAGGCGTCCATCGTGTCGCATACGAACGGTCAATGTGGTGGGAAGGTCCCCTAGGGACACGGACCCTACTCAACTTCGGCGCCGAGTTTAGCGAGCCGGTCGGCGAAGCGAATCATGCTTCCCCAGGTGACATAGAAGCTCGCAGATGTCGGCCGTGGATCAGGCTCCACGGACGCAAAAAGGGGCGTCTCGGGGAATGTCGATACGGCAGTGTGAATGCCGAGGGTCGCCGTGGGGTTGCTCCCGTGGGCTCCGGCCGCTACCCGCGCTGATGCACAGACCAATCCCGCAATCTTGATCGAAGAAGGTAATTCTTTCCTCCATTGCCGTGATGCTACCGGACGTTGCAGGAGGGCTAGCGCGCGTAAAGGTGCTGATCCGACGATAGCGGATGTTACCGACACGGCCTGACGACCCATTTGCGGAATCACACAGGTCCCTGGAGAGAAACGCACTGGACCATCGGCGGGAAATCGGCGGGAAGACGAGTTGCCCGGTGAGGGTGAGAACCCTACGGACGCGGTGGTGCATGTTGACCAGCCGGCACGCACCGCTGGGGTGAGCAGATGGTGCACAACGCACGCAGCGCGGCGTGGCGCTTGTCACCTGGAGGCGGGAACGAGCTCATCAATCCTCAGCAGTAGAATGCACTTGCCGGGTGCTGGGGCTCCCCCGTGCCTCAGCACCCGGCCCACCACAGGGCCGGGTACTTGCCTGTACTCGACGGCTCGAAGATCGCTCCCTCATCTCGCCGACCACCCCTGCAAGGCTCGACGACCGTCGGCCCTGCCAACGGCAGGAAAGGGTTCGCGAGGTAGTCGGGGTCGGTGTGGCGAACGGGGCTTCTGAGGTCGGCCGAATCGTGCGCACGGCAGCCCGAAACCGGCCAGAATGGATTCTGACCACCGGACGGGCAGGACGACGGGCAGACGTTGCTGACACTTGGTGAACGCCACCCAGCTTCATGACGGCACACCCTTCGGCGGGGCTGGGATGTTCGCCAGTCTGCCCGTCGTCCTGCCCGCCTGGTCAGACCAGCCGTCCCCACAGTGTCGTGGCCAGGCGGGCATTTCACCCTCCTCCAGCCCCACGCCCGCCAACACTGCGGGTGGCTCGCGGAACCGCTAACTTGAATCTTTTAGCCCTGGCGTCGGACGCAGGCACGATGTCCTGGGCAAAATCGACACGATCGGTGGGGTGGCGGATCCGTGGCCGTTCCGCCGATGAACGCTCAGAACGGATCCGGCGAGCGGACCCTTCGAGGCTGTTCAGGACTTCGTGATGGCGTCCACGAGATCGCCGACCGGCCGGTCGGGCAGCGCGCGGGCCACGTCGGCGAGCGCGACCATGCCCACCAGGTCGTGCCCGTCGATGACGGGCAGCCACCGTACTTGGTGCCGGCCCATGGTCCGCAAGATTCCTCGGGCATCGTCGTCGGCGCCGATGGTGATCGGCTTGCCCTGGAGGAGCTCGCCGGCAGTGACCTCAGACGGGTTGCGGCCTTGGACGATGGCTTCGCCACGATGTCGCGGTCGATGAGCGTGCCCTTAAGCCGGTTGCCGGCGCCGCAGATCGGCAGGGAACCGACGTCGAGGCGGGCCATCTTCTCGGCGGCGTCCGCAAGGGATTTCTTCTCCGTCACGCAGGTCACGTCGGAAGTCATGACTTCTCGGGCGTTCGGCATACCAGGTCAGCTCGTTGTCCTCAATGGATGGGGGCGTACCCGGCAGGCAGGCGTTGAAGCTCTGCGGGGCCGCGTTTCTCACGGCGCGCCAAACCTCGCCCCGCCCACCGGCTGTTCGAATTTGGGGGGCCGTAGTCGGGGGTGCAGGGAGGGCGGCAGTCCTGACCAGGTGAGTGGGTGGCGGTCTGAAAGCGAACGATCTCCGCCCCTATGTATCCCTGCGAAGCTCGCACCCCGACCCGGCCGCTAAGGGATCATGCCGTTGGCGCGCATAGCCGGGTGGGCATGTAGTGACGCCGCGCGCTCGCCTCCGGCATCGGGAAGGTGCATCGCCACGCAGGCCGTGACACCGTCAGGTCGGTGTTCGAGGGTGAAGTGATGGGTGAGCTGGCGGGCGAGCCACAGTCCGCGGCCCCCGGCGACGTGCGCGGGCGGTCGCTGCACGTCATCGGGGGGCGTGGTGAAGCCGGGTCCTTGGTCGATGACCTGGCAGATGATTGTGTTGGCGTCGCGGCGTAGTTCGACCTTGCCGTGCCCGCCGCCGTGGCGCGGGGCATTGGTGATCAGTTCGTGGGCTGCCATGCACAGGTCATCGAGTGAGTCGTCGTCCAGCCCCGCCCGCCCGGCGTGGTGGCGCAGCGCCTGCCGTAGGGCGGCGAGGTTGTCTGCAGTGAACGACTGACCCCACCACACGTTCTGACCCCTGTCGCAGGGCGCGGGGCCGTCAGCGTTCATCGCTGGGCCTTGGAAGTCGTCACATTGCACGTTATGACCCCTACCCGTGGGGCCAAACACGGTACGGGGCGGGCTGTTCTGGAGGTGCCGCGCTCGGGGATCTCAGCTGCGCGAGTCCGGTCGGCATCGGTACGCGTCTGGTTGCCGCTGGTCTCGTCGCCCACAATCGGACCTGCTCACCTTCGAGCGGGCGGCTTTCGCGAGGGGAGCGCATCGGGCACTGCAACGGTGGGCGGGGCGGCATGACCAGTCACTGGAGATCACTCGCGGAACGAGCGTGGTCCCAGGGTCCGGTAGGATAGGAATTGCCACCGGTCAAGGTAATCCGTTGGCCTGACGATCGGTGTGCACAGCTGGCGTTACCGATACCGTGAGGCGCTATGCATTCCTGGTTTGAGCAGAGCGTTGCCGGCATGACGGCGGCGGTCCGGTGGGAGCACGCAGGGGCCGCGGTAGTCGAGGTGACCGGGGATCTCGATCTTGCTTCCGCGCCGGAGTTGACGGCCGTCCTCGACAGGGTGTGCGCCGAGCATCCGGAACGGATCTCGGTGGACCTCGCCGGGATCACGTTCTTCTCCTGCGCGGCTGTGCGGGAGTTGCTGTCTGTGCACCAGCGCTGCCCTGCAGCGCTGAGCATCGTGCGCCCGGCGGATATTGTCCGGCGAGTCATGGACACCCTCGGTCTGGGCTGGGACCTAGAGGCGCTCAGCGTCTGAACGGCGCCAACCCTTCGACGCGAGTCGCCCAGCTGATCATGTCCGCGAGAATCGGGAGCTGCCCCGCCAAGCGTGATGGACCCGGTGTGGGCCAGCCGGTCCAAGGAGGGGTTCGCACGGGCCGGCCTTGCGCGCTCCAACGCCTGGAGCGCGGTCTGCGCTGCGCTTCACGCTTGGCGGGACAGAACCGAATGGTTCTGTCCCGCGAAGAGTGATCGATGCTTATCTTGATCGATCGTTGGGTGGATGGTGCGATGAGGTCATCGGCAAGCTGCTGCCGCATGGCCTCGGCTGCGCGACGCCGCGACCAGTACGGGGCTGACGGTGTCTGAAGCGCAGGGCACCATCGCCCGCGGCTGGCATGCGGGCCTTCGTTCCCCGCGTACACCCGTGCGAAGGACCCACAGAATCCGGCGATAGCCAGGAAGATGAATAGCCCGCACCGACATGCCCCTGCGGTGCGGGCTACACCCCGTGGATTGTGCCTCAGGACTGTATCCGTCCCGAGATGCGGGCCCGCAGACACGATTCCGCGCCCGTGTAGGACGTGTCGCACTGCCGTCTGTCTCATGCGATACCGGCGAAAGGAACGTCCCAACAGGCGGCTATAGTCGGCGACTATTCAACTATTCCGTTATATTCGAGATAATCGCAGGAAAGAGGAATCATGGCTAAGCAGATAGTCACCCTGCTGACCGACGACCTGGACGGCGGCGAAGCCGACCACACCGTCGAGTTCAGCCTGGACGGCGTCAACTACACCATCGACCTGTCCGAGAAGAACACCGCGAAACTCCGCAAGGTCATGGACCCGTACCTCGCGGCGGCGACCCGCGTCGGCCGCTTGAACAGCACCTCCCGCGTCGCATCCCGCAAGCCCGCACCGGCCAGGGCGCAGAAGGAACTGAACCAGGACATGCGGGAATGGGCCGCCAAGAACGGCTTCGAGGTCTCCGACCGAGGTCGCATTCCGTCTTCGGTGGTCGAGGCGTACAACGCGAAGCACTGACCCCCGCCGCAATGCCGTGGGGAGCGATTGCCGGGCGGCTCGCCGCCCGGCAATCGCCCTCATCGCCGCGCTGGTAGGCGACGCCATCCTGCGGGCGGGATCCTAATAAGGACTGACGCACCCGGGAATTGACGCGGCGTGTCTGCCCGTCGATGAGAAGTCCGCGACACCAGCCTCCCGGCATCGTCGTGCTTGGTTATCAAACGGTAGAACAAGTCCACCAGTAGGGCCGGGCCGCTGACTGGTAAGGTCAGCGGCCCGGTGTCACCCGACCGGGGGTGTCAGGCGTCGCTCTGGTCGTCGATCGTCGCGCCGGCAGCGTGTTTCTGGATCGACTCGATGGTGCTCAACGCCGACGCCTTCGCCTTGTACGTTTCGCTCGTCGCGACGACCTGGCCGTTCGACGCTACGAGCGTGAACCGGAACTCGCCGTTGCTGGCCTTCTTGACCACGAACTTCATATCGACCACCTCCACGCAGATCCGTACCCCACTCCGGCCATGATCGAAACGCCTGAGCCGGTGGGCGCCGACCGGGCTGACGGGGTCCGCAGCCCCCGCACACGGCGCCGGTCAGTCGCTCTCCGGCGGCGCCGGCGTCAAATAGGCGAGGACGTTGTCGCCGAGCACGACGACCGCGTACAACACGAGACACGCCGCTACGGCCGTGCCGGCGGCGAGCGCGGTGCGGCCCCGCAGCCAGCCCATCGCGGCGACGCCTGCGCCCCACGGCAGCGCGTACATGACGATCATTCCGGCGGACACCGTGATGCGGTTGTCGTGCGCGGCGCTCCACACGACTGGAAGCAACAGTCCCGCCGCCACACCGAGCGCTGCCAGGCCGGGACGTGACGGGATCAGGCTGGCCCAGCCGCGCGGTGCGCGCCACACCACGGCTAGGCGGTGATGGTGGCGGCCGTCGCCGCGACCGCCACCACGGCGCCGTAGGTGATCACCTGCGCGAGCTGTTCGGGGGCGATGGCGGTCGTGGGATGCCAGTGGAACCAGCTCCGGGCCATAACGATCGCCCGCACGCTCACCTGAAATCCGACGATGGCGGCGACCACGGCCGCGGGGCGAGCGCATCGCTGTCCGCCGGCCATCACCGTGCCCGCGCCGACAATGCCAGCAGTAGGCCCCAGGTCATTGGGGAATAGTCCCAGCCGATCGAGGTACGGTCGCCGTACGTCGTATGGCCCGCGATCGTCGCCGCCCACGCTGCCGCTACCGCGCATAGCACCACTACTGTGCCGCCGACCAGGCGGTGCACCTGTTCAGCTGCTGCCGGCGGGTCGTCAATTCGGAGATCACTCATCTCTGATCAACGTCTTGGCCGGTGCCGACGTTGCGCCCGGCCCGGCGCGCCGAAGACTAGGTGGACAGCTTCGATGCGCTGACTCGAACGCTCGGCTATCGGTGACGCATTTTCGTCAGCCGCTCGACGGCACGGACACGCGACCGGTATTCCTCGGCTGCTGGATCTCCCGGGTCGCACAGATCGGCGAGGGTGTGGAACGACTCGGCAGCCGATTGCAGCGCGTCGCAGTGAGGGTCGAGTTCGTCCAAGTCGATCATCATCGGGCCGCGCAACTGATGCGCGCGTCGCACGATGGGCCGGTCGCCGCCGGACACGGCGAGGGCTGCGCCGGTCAGCCGCAACGCCTCACGGAGGTCTGCGGGATCCGCGGCCGGTCGTCGGCTGTCGAAGCGGGCGCCGAGGGCGGCGGCGTAGTCGAGCAGCCGAGTCGACAGGTTCGGCCGATCGGGACCGGCTTTCTCGATGATGCGCGCGAACGCCCGCACGTAGGTGTCGGCCAGGCGCGGGTCGTGTTGACGTTTCCACTCGGCGCGGACCGCGGAGGCGTGGCCCTGCACCGCGCGCAACACCGCGGTCGGGAAGTCAAGCTCCGCGCCGTCGCTGACCGCTTCGGCGACTTCGTCGCGGACTATCGGCGGAACCAGCTCTGGTTCGATGACGTGCACGAGGATCTGCAACGCGCCGACCGCGTGCCGCTCCTCCACCGGGCTGCCCAGCGCACCCGCCCGGATCCGGTGCAGCACCGCCACTGTGTTCAGCACGTACGGGTCAACAGTGCCGGGTAGCTGCCGGCCGGTGCCGAGTTGGTCGTCCAACACTGCGCTGGCTTCCGCCAATGCGGCGGGCTCCAAGACTGCGGTCGCGTCCTCAGCACCGACGCAGTCCTGCACCCGGCGCCGCAACCGCTTCGCAGACTCCGCAGTAGCCGCGGGATAAGGCGAGATGAGCCGCCGTTTGCGGCCAAAGCTGAAAGGTGACACGCCTCGACAATACGGCTCTTTCATGCGCGCTCGTCGGCGTAAGACCGGCGGACGTCCATTCGACCTGCCCATTCGGCGAGTGGCCAGCGAGCCGACAGCATCGAGGCCGGGGATCACCGCATGGGATGGTTGAGCGGGCATCGCCGCCACGGCCGTAGGGCGACGGCGAGCGGCTTGTCGTCGATCCTGCCCGCCGCCTCGCACCCGGGGCGCGGCGGTTTGCGCGCGGACCGCCCCCACGAGCGGGACCGCGCAGGGCACTCGACGGACGTCGCGGCTCCGGGTGGCCGACCGACATGCGCCAGTGGGGCTTGCGTCACGAGCGGGTGGTTCCCTGGTCCGTCGCGGCCGTGTGTCCCGCACCCGCCGACGGGGGCAGCCACGACGCGTGGCGGGCTTTGGCGTGGACGTTGAAAGCCGCCGAAAACGCAGGCCGCCCCGCCGAAACCCTGCTCGCCGCGCTCCCCGCACGCAGCGACATCGCCACCGTACGCGCCCACCTGCACCGCTACCTGCAACCCGTCGCGGCAGCGGGAGTCCTGCCGTGGCTACCCGCGAACCCGACCGCCGTGCCCGCCGACTACGCCCGCCACCTCGACACCACCGAGACGCTCGTCCAGCAACGCCAGCTCGACCTCACCACCACCGCGTTCGCCGAACGCCCGGCGTGGCTGGCCGGCCTCGGCACCGCGCCCGTCACCGACGCGAAGCAGTACACCGCGTGGCGGCAGCACGTCGCGGTCGTCGCCGCCTTCCGCGACCAGCACCAGATCACCATCGACGACCCGGCACGCCCACTCGGCGCCTATATCCCCGCCGAGCACGCCGGACACCGCGCCTACCTCACCGCCGCGAACGCGGTCCTGGCCGCCCGCCACCCGCACACTCCCGGCCTGGATTCGACCACTGCCCGGTTGGCCGCCGACCTGTACCTCGCCCTGCCCGACAGCCGACGCGACACCATCACCGACGCCGTCGCCCAGCGGCTCGGCGCCGACTGGCTCGGCCCCCACCACGGCGACGCCGACACCCTCATCACCGCACCCATGTATGCCACCGCCCTGCACACCGAACTCATCCAGCGCGGCCACTTGCATGCAGCGCCGATACCCGAACCCACCAGCCCCGCAACCCCGCCGCCGCTCATCGCCGAGACCGTTCCCGGGCGGCAAATGGTGTGCGACCCGCCCATGCGCGAACAAGCACAGCCCCAGCGCGGCATCGACATCACTTGGTAGCCGGACCTAGAAGGCGCTCTGGATGACGCCGTTTCCTGCATTCGTTCGTCGGCTTTCGGACGGGTCTAACATGCCAGGTAGGCGGTACAGAGCCGGCCTCAGCCCGACCGGGAAGGGTTTGACTGCGTCTGGGCGCCCTCTGGCCCGCATTGGCTCCCTGGAGGCCTGGCGATCCGGTCAGCGACTGCCACCAGTAAGGCAGCGGTCGCGTTTCGGACACTTCGCCCTTCCCTCGAAGGAGCTGGCTGCACACGCCCTGCAGGTGGCGAGAAACGTTTTGTCTGGGCTTCGACTTCTTCGCAGCGTTCCAATCTCCTCCTGGCGGACTGCACCGATGTCCGTATGGCGTCCCGGCGAACCGCAACTCGTAAAGATGAATGTGGTGCCAGAACAGCAGCATCAACGGCCCTGCAAAGTTGAGCACCCCGACGATCAAAATTAAGTTCAGCAGATTTTCATTACCCTGGAGAACTGCGATCAGGATAACGTAAGGGATGGAGACGAGTCCGAGAATAAGATTTCCGAGAAAGAACAACCGATCCGCCCTATGGCGCTTCCCAAACCATTGACGAAAACCGAGATGCTTAGATTGCTGGTCCAGGCGGCCCCAAACCCGGTCCAATCGTTCGAGTCGCCTCCGAGCGAGGCTACGTTCGCGAGCCGACACCGTGCGCCAGTCGCGCCTTGTTAGCTCGTAAAGGCTCTGCCATACCCTGGCGGCGAGCCAGGCACCGTGAGGTCGGCGGAGGGTTTCAATACCTCCCTCCCGTATACCACAAGCATGCCAACAGCGAGCGCAATGTACAAGAATACTTGAGAAGGGCGTGGGTGATCATCGATCAAGAGGTTCACCCGAATACATGCGGTTACTGCGCCAAATAGTGCGGCCAACGGCGTGACAATCATTTGCATGATGTCGTTGTTTGATGCTGAGCGCAGAGTGTGCTGAAAAGCCTGAACTGGCTTGCGGATCAACCACATGAACAGTGCCATTAGCGTGCCAGCACACAAAGCAATCATATCGACAGCCAGCATCATCGCAATCATTGAGCCATTGTTGCAGCTTGCCGCCAACCCGACGACCACTGCGCAACCGTAAGCCACACGTCGATTCGCCTTCCATCAGGAGACGACGTCAACCCGAAAGCGGGACGAGGATACTGCGGTACAAGATGCACCACTTGCGCGCGGACCCGGCCATCGGAGCGGGCAACCAGCTCCTCGATCTTGTCCGCGAACTCGCCGGTCGGGCGAGCCCGGTGCTGCCGCTCCTGCAGAGAAGAATCGAGTGGTTGCCGCCGAGGTCTCAATGGACATGGCGAGACGTCGCAAACCGTGGCTGCGCGCAGCGTCGTTGATCACCGCTCAGCGCGTACGGATCAACGACGCTGCCACGATCATTTGGTGTCGACGGTGAGGGTGGTAGCGCAGTCTGCCGCCTGCTTCGTCAATGCATTCCAGGGCGCTGTGTCCAGCCCCAGGGTGTCGAGCAGGTAGGCCGAGGCGGCGCCCGCGACGAGGGCGACGCGGGCGGGGTCCTCGTCGGTGGTCTCCTTGACGGCTTCCCCGGCGAGTCCGCCCAGGGTGTGCTCGCCGTCGGCGATGCCGAGCAGCCTTTTCGGGGCGGGGCTGAGGTGAAAGGCGTCGGTGAACCAGTCGGGTCCGCGGGTGGACATGGCCGACTGGTCCTTGCCGCCGGCAATCACTAATGCGGGAGTGGTCATGCTGGTGTAGTCCGGGCGCATGAACGGAAGGTGTTCCACCGCGAAGGGGGTCAGGCTGTCGCCGGTGCCGGTGGCGGCGATGAGCGCGCCGGCCTTGACCGCGGGGTGGGCGAAGCTCTCACCCGGGGTGCCGGCGGCGTCGAGGACGCGGGCGCCGAGCAGAGCGCCGGCGGTTTGCGCGCCCCAGGAATGTCCGACGACCGCGACGCTGTGCTGGTCCACGCGGACGGGCAGTCCGCTGACCTGGTCAAGGATGTCGCCCAGGCAGTCCAGGATCGCGTGCAGGTCGGCGATGCGGACGCGCCAGATGCCGGCGAAGCGGGGGTCGTCGAAACCGATGCGGTGCCGGCGGGAGTCGAGATGGGTGGGCTGCACGACGACGAACCCGGCGGCCGCCCACCGCTCCACCAGGGGCGCATAGCCGTCCATGGACCAGGCGTTGCCGTGGGAGAAGACGATGACGGGCAGTCGGTCGCCGTTGGCCGGCGCGGTGACCTTGACCTGCAGCGGAACGCGGCGGTCGGTGGTGGGCACGGTGAGCGGCTTGACCGAGACGATCTGTCGAGCGATCTGGTCAGCAGGCATGAGGGTCTCCACGAGAGGGTCGGGTGTTTGCTAACTTTGACGGAACACTGTTCCGTCAAAGTTAGCGGAACAGTGTTCCGCGAACAAGGAGGATGGGTTGTCCGACACACTCGGCGTACGCCAGGAAGGCGCCCGCCGCAGCCGCGAAGCGATCCTGTCCGCGGCCGCCGCGGCCTTCGTCGAGCAGGGCGTGCAGGCCCCCGTCCGTGACATCGCCGGCCGCGCGGCTGTCGGAGTCGGCACGGTCTACCGGCATTTCCCGACCCGGGCAGACCTGGTCACCGCCGTCTACCGCCACCAGGTCGACGACTGCACCGCTCTGGCCGCGCACCTGCGGGAGCAGCGGATTCCGGCCGTCGACGCCCTGGACCGGTGGGTCGCGGCCTTTGTGGACTTCCTGGTCACCAAGCATGGCCTGAGCGTCGCCCTGGGCTCGGCCGACCCGAGCCTGACCAGCCTGCACGCGTTGATCCAGGACGAACTCGTCCCCGCCTGCGCGACGCTGCTGACGGCGAGCCAGCAGGCCGGGGAGATCGACCGGCAGCTCACCCCGTACACGCTGCTGCGAGCCATCGGCAACCTGTGCATCCTGGGGCAGGACTACGACAGGGACGACGCCAAGCGAATGGTCACCCGCCTGCTGGCCGGCTGCCGCAGCGCCACGCCTCGGTCTTGAGGCAGCTGTTTGTGGCCGCGGCAACCTTCGCACCGCCGCGGCCACAAACGTTCTGGTACTTGTTCAGCTCATGCTGGCTTCTCTCAGCGTGCGGGCTTTCGCGAGTTCGGCAATGGCCGACGGGTCACCCATTGCGGTGGTGGCCTTCGGTGGCTTTGGGGCGCTGCCGAGAGCACCGCTCATCGCCTTAGCGCCGGATGGTCGTTGCGGAGTCACGCAGGGGGACTTCTCGGATTCGGCGACGCCGTTGACCGCGCTGACGCAGAATTCGTAGTTCCAGGTGCCGGGATAGAGGAACGCGATGCTGTGGGTGGTCCCGTCCACAATGATCTCTGAGGAGGTCGGCGCGGGGTTGTCGCTGCTGCCGCCGTTGACGTTACGAACCCACACGTGGTAACCCGCTGCCTGGCTCGCTCCGGTCCAGCTCATCTGCACGGTGGTGGGGTCGGTGCTGACCACGGCGAGGTTGGCGGGTGTGCCGGGGGTGCCGGCGCCGATGAGGACCGGGCGGGCCACCCGGGGCAGGCCGCCGCCGACGCCGTTCCAGGTGGCGACTGCGACGATGTAGTGGTGGCCGGGTATCAAGCCGTCGATGTGGGTGGACAGGCCGCGGACTCCGACGCTGTTGAGGAAGGCCCCTGGCGTGTCCTTGTCGTAGACCATTGCCTGATACCGGTCGATCGTCTGGGTGTGCGGGCCGGTGGCGGGTTTCCAGGAGATGTCGACGCCGGTTGCTGTGGCGCGGGTGACGATGTCGGTCGGTCCGAGAGCGGTTTCGGGCCGGGAGATCGCGCTGACCAGCGGTGACCAGGCCGAACGTACTCCTTCGCCGTTGTTGGTGCGGACCTGGTATTCCCAGGTCAGCCCGTCCACGGTCCACGTGGTGTCGTAGCGGTTGGCGCCGACGCGCCACTCGTTCCAGCTTCCGCCGGAGACGCGGGAGCGTATGTCGTAGCCGTAGGCGCCGAAGACCGCGTCCCAGGTGACGGTGACACCGAGCGGGCTGGAGGCGGCCTTGACGTTGGCGGGCACCGGGGTGGGCCGTCCGGGAACCGAGTTGGGGACGGAAGGTGCCTGCGCACCCAGCCTCCACTTCTCGTGGAGCGTTTTCCCGAAGGCGCCGGCGATCTGATGTTCGCCCAGAGCGTTCGGGTGCAGGCCGTCGTAGCCGCCCGGGCAGGCATCGGGTCCGCAGTCGTAGGCCTTGCGCCAGTCGACGAGTTCGATCCGGGAAGCAGTAGTGCTCCAGGACGGAATCGCTCGGACGAGCATGTCGTTGTACGAGTTGGTGTTGTCGATGAGGTCTTGCCGATTGTCGATTCTGGTGCGCTGGGGAACGTTCGCCAGCGCGAGGTCGACGTCGGGCTTGGCGGCGCGTGCCTCGTCGACGAGTGTCTTGATGCTGTCCAGGGTGCCTTGTGCCCCGCTGACGAACCATCCCATGTCGTTGAAGCCCAGCCCGACCAGGAGCAGGTCGGGTTGATAGGTGGACACCGCCTGTCGGATCTGTGTCTTGACCTGCGCGGCCTGTCTGCCCCACACGGCGAAGTGGTCGCTGTCGAAGGTGATCCCGGGGGCATACGCTCCCGCGGTGGGCGGGTTCGCGGCCGAGGGAGCGCCGGTGTCTGGTGAGGTCGTCAGCGCCGGTGGCTCGGGCGGTGCGGGGGCGTCGGGGGGTCGGGTGCCATGGTGCGGGCCGACGAAGTCGACGGTGATGTTGTTGGCGCGGAACCACTGCGACAGGCGGTACCGCCAGGTGTAGTCGCCTTCGTATCCCTGGGACATCGAGTCGCCGACGACCATTACCTTCAGGGCTTGGTTTCCGGGGGTACCGGTGTCGGGGTGTGAGGATCCGTTGTCGACCCACCGCTCGAAGTGCCACAGATAGGGGTCGGGGCTAGTGATCAGACCGGCGCCGATTTGCCGTTCGGCGGGCCGAAGGCTTTCGTTGCTGCCGGGAATCTTGATCTGGCCGTCGGCGAATTCCCACTGGGCGGTGTCGATGTCCGGCCGGCAGGGCGTTTCGGTCACGTTCTTGCTTGCTCCTGGCCGGTACCGGGTGACACACCAGTCGTCGTCCATGGCGATGATGTACCGGCCGGGTGCGGTGCTGAAGAGCACCCTGACGACCTCGGTCTCCTTGCGCTCTGCCTTCTGCAGCGACGGCGGACCCGGCACCGCACCGTGGGAGGCGTATTCGTTCGCCAGCACACCGGTGGACAACTCGTACGAAAAGAAGCGGTACTCCTCGCCGGGAACCGGCTGGGTGTAGCAGCCGGCGGCGGCGCGGCGGGCTGCGGGTCGGCAGTCGGGGTTCAGGGCATACCGCACGTAGAAGTGATCCGAGTTGAGTCCTCGACGTCGCGCCAGCACGGTGTTGTTGTCACCGGTGTTGGTGTAGCTGAAATCGAGTTCTGCGCCGCCTTGGTGGGTGGGTGCGTCGGCGGCGACGATGTGGTTCTGCAGGTTCGCTGGCATGCGTCCGGGATTCTGGTTGAAGTCGGCAAGGACCATCCAGTTCGCGCCAGGGTCGTTGGCTGCGATGAACTGTCGCGCCGTTTCGATGATGTCGGCGGCGTCGTTGGCGCTGTTTTCGCCGTTAGCGCGCGCATGGGCGTTGAAGTACCAGTCCTGCCCGAATTGCACGCCCATCATGGGCCGGGAGTTGAACCTGCCGCCGACGGTGAGCTGCACCGCGTTGCGGGCGGTCTCCTCCGAGATGATCGCCAAGCCGTTGCGCTGCTGTCCTGTGTCGGCCCAGTAGATGTTCACGATTCTCGGGCGGGAATTGGTCCTGATACTCCATATATGTTCCGTGACGCCGGGGGTCGGGAAAACCCGGTCTGACCAGTGAGAGTTAGGTGGCGGTGCGCTGCCGGCCTCCTGCAAAGACGCCACCTGGACACCTTCGTCGAGCAGCTGCTGAATGCCGGTTTCCCAGCGCGACTCGGGAATACCGCCAGTCCCGTCGCGCTGGCCCTGCATGTTCCAGGAAGCAGTCACCCGATCAGTCGGCTCCGACGCCGACGCCGGAGAAGGCGTGGACACGGTGAACCCCAGCGCGATCGTCAGACAAAGGCTGAGCATGCCGGCTGCGGGCTTTCGGAAGCGGTCTGTGCTGCGGGCAGTCACCGGGGAACTCTGCGCGCTACGGGAGGTCTCTGGCGGGAGTGTGAGGAGAACGGAAGATCGTGATGCACGCACATTGCCCTCTGGATTCGACGGAAATTCTTGGTGACGAGGAGCTGATCGCGACGGTCAACTCGAGGGCAGGTGCTGGCCCAGGAAACGCAACATGAGGTCGGCGACGTCGACGAGTGCGGTTTCCAGAAGGAAATGGCCGCCATCGACAAGGTGGACCTGCGCGTAATGCAGGTCCACGGTGAAGGCCTGGGCGCCTGCTGGCGCGAAGATGCGGTCGCCGCGACCCCAGACCGCCAGGAGTGGCACCTGTGTTGCCCGGAAGTAGTCGTGGACGCGGGGGTAGAGCGGTGGGTTGGTGGCGTAATCCGCGAACAGCTGGAGCTGCACGGCGTCGTTGCCCGGCCGCGACACGAGCTGGTAGTCATGCCACCAGACGGTGGGGTCGATCAGGGTTTCGTCGGGTGCTCCGGTGACGTATTGCCACCGGATCGCGTCCAGGGTGAGAGCCGCGCGTACCCCTGCCTCGGTGTGGGGGTTGCGGTCCGCGTGCAGGTCCCAGATCGGTTGCCAGAATTCGGGGACGAACCCGGCGTCGTAGGCGTTGCCGTTCTGGGTGATGATCGCGGTGATCGCGTCGGGACGTCGTAAGGCCAGCCGCCAGCCGATCGGGGCGCCGTAATCCTGCACGTAGATCGCGTAGCGGTCGACGTTGAGCTGGGCGAGCAGTCTCTCGGTCAAGTCGGTGAGTGCGTCGAAGGTGTAGGTGAATTCGCCGGCGGGTGGGGCGTCGGACAGTCCGAAACCGAGGTGGTCCGGTGCGATCACGTGGTAGTCAGCGGCAAGCAGCGGAATCAGGTCACGGAACATGTGTGAGCTGGTCGGATAGCCGTGCAGCAGTACCAGTGTCGGCCGGCCGGGGTCTCCGGCTTCTCGGTAGAACAGGCGCCGGCCGTCGACGACGGCGTATCGATGGTGCGTATCGGGCATGCGAGGTCTCCGTGCTGTGATGAAAGCTGAGCGGTCTGCCGTTGCCCCGGTCAGAGGCGCAGCGGAGCATGGCGAGCACCGGTGCCGGTACCGGTGCCCGCGAGGATGGTGGGATCTGGAGTGGACGGCAGTGGGAGAACACGGGCGGACCCGGCGGCGGATGACCTCCGCACGGTCGGCGCGCTTGTTCTGTCGGCACCCCGCGGCGTTGCCCACGGACAATCAGGGTTCGGTGAGGAAGGTGAGCAGAGCCGCGTTGACCTCTTCGGCGTGGGTCCAGAGCAGGCCGTGCGGTGCGCCGTCGATCTCGACGTACCTGGCGTCCGGAACGAGCGCGGCGAAGCGCCGTCCGGTGACGTCGATCGGCAGGATCCGGTCGCCGCTGCCGTGCAGAATCAGCGTGGGCAGGCCGGCTGCCCGGACCGCTTCGACGTCGTCGCGGAAGTCCTCGAGCCAGGCCGGCACGACCGCGTACGCCGCGGCCGGGGCGCTGCGCGTCGCCGTGTTCCAGTTCGCCTGCACGGCTTCCTCCGAGATGCGCTTGCCGAGCGTCTCGTCGAGGTTGTAGAAGTCGCGGAAGAACGTCGAGAACCAGGCGTAACGATCGTCTGTCGCCTGTGCGGTGATGCCGTCGAAAACGTCCTGCGGTACGCCTTCCGGGTTGTCGTCGGCGCGCAACAGGAAGGGTTCCAAGGAAGCGAGAAACGCCAGCTTGGCCACGCGGTCCGCGCCGTATCGGCGCACATAGCGGGCGAGTTCACCGGTGCCCATCGAGAAGCCGACCAGCACGACGTCGCGCAGGTCGAGGTGATCCAGTAGTTCGTCGAGGTCGGAGGCGAACGTATCGTAGTCGTAGCCGCCCGCGACCTTCGACGATTGGCCGAAGCCCCGCCGGTCGTAGGTGACGACCCGGAATCCGGCGTCGAGCAGAGCCCGCCGCTGCTTCTCCCAGCTGTCACCGTCGAGGGGGTAGCCGTGGATGAGCACGACCGGGTCCCCGGAGCCCTGGTCCTCGTAATGCAGGACGACGTCGGTGGAATTCTGGCGGTCAACAGAGACGTGTCCCACGATGATGACCCTTCCGCTCTAGAGACATTCGACAACGGAGTTGGCGGGCAGGCGAACGACAAACCCCGAGCGCCATTCAGCCGCACCTGGCATCTCCTCAGGAAACGCTACGTCTCGATACGGATGATCGTCTTCATCCCGCAGCGGTATCCGCTCTACCCCCCTGGGGGTAGACCGGACCTGTGGGTCAGGTGTTCGCCACGATCAAGCCGCTTTCGTACGCCACCACAACGGCTTGCGCACGACTGGACAGATCCAGTTTCGCCATCAGACGCTTGACGTGCGTCTTGACCGTGGCCTCGCTGAGCACCAGCCGTTCGGCGATCTGCTGATTACTCAGCCCGTTGCCGACCAGCCGCAGCACCTCGGTCTCCCGCGGCGTCAACACGTCGAGCCGGCGGTGTCGCGCCAGGGTGGTGCGGTGATGCCGGGAGAAGGTCTCCACCAGCCGGTGCGTGATCCGGGCGGAGATCAGCATCTCTCCCGCGGCGACGGTGTGGATGGCGGCGACGATCCGTTCGGGTGGGGTGTCCTTGAGGAGGAAGCCGGAAGCGCCTTCCCCGATCGCGGTGTACACGTACTCGTCGAGGTCGAAGGTGGTGAGGATCAAGATCCGGGGTGCCGGTTCTCGGCCCGCTGCAAGGATCTGGCGGGTCGCTTGGATGCCGTCCAGCTCGGGCATCCGGATGTCCATGAGGATGACGTCCGGCACGGTGCTCTCCGACAGACGGACCGCTTCGGCGCCGTCGGCGGCTTCACCGGCTACCTCGAGACCGGGGGCTGCCCGGCACAACGCGGTAAGACCGCCCCGGATCAAGGGCTGATCGTCGACGATCAGTACGCGGCTCGTCATCGCAGCTCGTTCAGGGGCAGGCGCAGCAGCACGGTGAAGCCTCCTTGTGGCGTCGGGCCGGCGGTCAGCACTCCGCCGTACAGTTCGGCGCGTTCCCGCATGCCGCGGATGCCGTGTGACGTCGCGGTCGCTGCCCGGTGCTCGGGGCGGCCGTCGTCAGAGATCTTGACCGTCACCGCGTGTTCGCCGAAGACGATGTCGACAGTCACCGAGGCCTTTCCCGCGTGCTTGAGTACGTTGGTGAGTGATTCCTGCACTACCCGATAGACGCATAGGTCGGCGCCGGGCGCGAGGCCGCTGACGGGGCCGCTCACCTCGAAGGTCACGGTCAGCCCGGCCGCCCGCATCCGCCGGATCAGTGATTCCACCTCGTGCAGACCAGGTTGGGGCCGGTAGGTGGGATCACCGGGCTGGTTGAGGCGCAGCACGTCGAGCAGGCGGCGCATCTCGGCCAGCGCATCGCGGCTTGCGTCGGCGACTGTGCTGATTGCAGCCTTGGCGGTCCGGGTGTCGTCGTCCAGCACGTACTCGGCCACGCCGGCCTGCAGGGAGATCACGGTCATGTGATGCGCGACGACATCGTGCAGTTCACGGGCGATACGCACCCGCTCGTCGGCTACCGCACGTTCGGCGCGCGCCCCGATACGCTGCTCGCGCTGGCCCCACCGGCGGGTGCTGTTACCGAGCATCCACGCACCCAGAACCACGAGAATCGCCTGGGCGGACTGCGACCACAGCAGTCCGGGTGTCGACGACGAGGCGACGACCACCGGGATCAGCGTCGTCACGAACATGACGGCGGCAACTTCCCGCGTCCGCAAGGTGGCCACGGTGAACATCGCGATGAGCATCCCGACACCCCCATTCGGGTAGTCGCCGAAGCCGAACAGGCCGTAGACCGACAAACTCGCGACGATGACGCTCATCGTCGACAACGGAAACTGCTGCCGGCACGCCAGAGGCGCGACGGTCAGCACGGCCGCCACACTCACCCCGAGCCGCACGTGACCATCGCTGTTGCCGACCACGGTGGCAAGGGTCAGGACGGACAGCCCGCTGGCCAGCAGCACATCGGCGATCGGCGGCTTCGCAATCCTCCACGGAGGCGTCCACATACCGGACGTCAACGCCCTTGTCATTCGCACTGTCAGCACTCCCGGGATGGCGCCGAGGTGCCGGCCGATGCCCTCCATGCAGAGTCGGGAAAGCCCGTGTTCGGCTGAAGCCCGACATCTCCGCGCCACCGGCCCGCTAACCCTCGCCCTGATGTCGGGTGGCAATCTACAGTGCGGCGCAAACGATGGCCCATCCCCAACTTGAGGCAGTCTTTGCGAGCCCTTCGTGGGGATGCACGGCTTCGGTTACCCCGCTGCAGCCGAATCTTTTAATCCTTAGGTTCGGGGTTCGAGTCCCCGGCGACCCACCAAGACTGAGCAGGGAATATGGCCGAACTTGCACACCGGGCGGTAGCCGCCACGGCGAACCTGCTACGTGCCCATGCACGGGTGCGGTTCAATCTCGGCGCGGCGTCGCAGGCATGACAACCTGAGCTGAGCTGAGCGACGCGGATTTATTCCCAGGGCGACCCGCTCCCCGGCGGAATGGCTCTGATTGACCTTCAAGATCGGTGTTTGACTTGATGGAGTTCGAAGCTGGTTGCGGCCTTATTGGCGCGTGAAGGTGGCCCATATGTGTTTGGTGGGTGGGGTGATGTACCAGCCCATGTCTGCGGAAAATGAGCGGGTGAGGGTGAGGCCGCGACCGCCGATGTCGGTCTGCTGCGCGGTGGTGGGGATCGGGATGGTGTCGGGGGCGTGGTCTGTGACGTCGAGGAGGAAGAGGTCACCGGTTTTCGATAGGCGAATCTCTGTGGGTGCCAGGCCGTGCCGGATGGCGTTGGTCGCCAGTTCGGTGGC
>NZ_JBITBX010000023.1:0-49379 GCF_044452725.1 Actinoplanes sp. NPDC051859
ACGACCCCGCCAAACACGGCGGAGCCTCGCGGTTCACCACCTCCCCGCCGCTCGCTCAAGCGGCGTGAGGTTGACACAGGGGGTGTCATGCGGTCCGGATCCGGGCCGGGGCGGGCAGCGCGCTGGCTGGGGTGGTGGGTGGGGTTTCCCAGGGGAAGATCACCCAGTCGGACACGTCCCAGACCCACAGGTGTGGGTTGCGGGCGGCGCCGATGTTGCGGCACAGCACCGCGGTGATGACCTGCGCGTGCGGCTCCAGGAAGGGCTGGAGGGCGGGGATGACGGTGTCGAGGGTGGCGGCGCTGCCGCAGATGTCGTCGACGAGCAGCACCGGCCCAGGCAACCGGGCGCCGTCGAGGGCGGCGGCGAGTGCGCTGGTATCGACGTGGACGTGGCCGGTGGCCTGCTCGTAGGCGTGGTCGGTCGGGTTGTGCCGGGCGGCGACCGCATGGTGCGGCACGCCAATAATGTCGGCGGCCAGGTCGGCGAGCGGCAGGCCGCCGTGGGCGATACCGACGACCGCGCTCAGCGGGCCGTGCCGGTGCTGAGCTTCGCGCACGAGCAGGCGGGCGGCGTGCTGGAAGACGTCGTCGGTGAGCTGCCACACGAGCTGGTGGCGAAACACGCGTTGGGCGCCGGTCGCGGTCATCGGGCCACCTCGTGGTTGAGGTCGGCGGGGCTGCTGAGCAGGTGCAGGCTGGTGATGGCGTGTCCGGCGGGGTCGTTGCGCCATACTCGGCCGTCGGCGCGCACGACGGTGAAGCCGCCGGCGTCGGCGCCGCGGCGGCGCAGCCGCAGCCGGAACCCGTCGGGCTCCTCCAGGGCGTCGACCAGCTGTTCGGCGGTGTCGTCGGAGAGCATTTCGATGTCGGCAAGCGCCGCGCCCGCGCCGATGGGCAGCATTTGCAGGACGGTGAGCCCGCCCGCGCCGAGGTCGGCGGCGAGGTCGACCATCGCCTGGAGGTGGTCCTGGTTGGCGTGCATCAGCACGAATTGCACTTGGACGGGCAGGCCGGTATCCACGGCGGCGCGGATTCCGGCGCAGGCGCGGGTGAAGCTGCCGCGGGCGCGGTGGCTGTCGTGGATGGCGGGGGTGGGGCCGTCCAGGCTGACCCTGATGGCGTCGACCGTCTCGGCGAGTTCGCCGGCGCGGCGTTTGAGGTGCCAGCCGTTGGTGGTGACGCTGACCGCCGTGGTGCCGCCGGCGGTGATCCGGCGGGCGAGGTCGGGCAGGTCGCGCAGCAGCAGCGGCTCGCCGCCGGAGATGTCGATGCCGAGGATCCCGGCGTTGGCGAGGACGCCGGCGATCACCACCCGGGCCTGCTTGCGGGCCTCGGTGACGGTGGTGTCGTCCAGGCAGTGCCGGCAGGGCAGGTTGCAGCGCACGATCGGTGACCAGCACAGCGACACCGGCCGGACGCGGGCGATGTCGGCGCTGGAGATGACCGGCCAGCGGGACAGGGCGGCGTCGTCGATCTGCTGCCGGCTGGTCTCCTGCGGTGGAGGGGTGTGGTGGGTGAGGCCGGTGGCGGGGTCGTGGGTGATGCCGCCGGCATCACCGGCGACGGCGAAGGTGCGGATCATTTGAGGCGGGTCCCTTCGGCGAGCAGCCGGGCGGTGGCAGGGTCGTTGCGCAGCTGCCCCGTGGGCAGAGGTTGTTGGAGCAGGCGCCGGTAGCGGGCGACGTTGGCGGCGGCGGTGGCGAACTTCGCCTGCCACGCCGTGTCGGCGTCGGGCGGGTCGATGTGCCAGCCGCGAGCCGCGCGGACCGGGACGACTTTGCAGCCGTCGACGATCAACTTGGCGCCGAGGTAGGTGTCGTCGCAGCCCCACCCGGCGCCGAAGGACGGTTCGAACCCGCGGACGCGGTCCACGGCTTCGTACGGGACGGCGACCAGGGCGGTGACCACCATGCGCGGCAGGTCCCAGTCGTGGTAGCGGCGGTGGTTTCCGAGGTCGCGCAGGTCGTGGGTGTCGAGCATCGGCCAGCCGATGATCGGTGTGTCCAGGACCAGGCCGGAGTAGAACAGCGGTTTGCCGGCCGGGGGTTCCCACCTCACCCGGTGGTCGTGCATCAGGTCCGGCTCCCCGCCGGGCAGGACCGGCCGGCCGTCCGGGCCCAGCTGGTACGGCACGCTGTGGCGGAATCCGACGAGGACGAGTTTCGGGTGGTAGCGGGCGGCGAAGCCGGCCAGCACGTGCGGGGGCAGCACCATGTCGGCGTCGAGGTACACGAGTTGTTCGACGCCGTCGGCGAGCAATGTGCCCGCATTGCGGGCGGCCCCGGAACCGGCTCGCTCGGCGAGCCGGTGCACGATGTCCACCGTGGGATGCGCGGCGGCGATATCGCCGGTGGTGTCGGTGGAGGCGTCGTCGACCACGATGACCCGCACGCTGGCGGCGGTCTGTTGACCGGCCAGGGAGTCCAGGACGCTGGGCAGGCTGTACGCGCTGTTACGGGCGGCGATGACCACTGCCAGGCTGCGGCCGGGGGCCAGGTCGGGGGGTGTGGGGTCGTGCCAGCCAAGCCCGCGCCAGGTCAGGCCGCCCTGCTCGAGGGCGTCGTCGACGAACTCGTCGTACTCGTTGTGGTGATGCGCCAGGCGGTCGTGCAGGGTTTGCGCAAAGGCGTCGGCTCGGCTCACGGCCATCCCCATTCGTCGAGTACCGCCGCCGCCTCGGGCCAGCGGTGATGCGTCGGGATATGGATCAGCTCGGGCCGCAACCGGCGGACGTTGAGCAGATCGGTCAGCAAGTGCAGGTACAGCGGCTCCGCCACGACGAGCAGGTGGCGCGGCATGCCGTCGCGGGCGGCTTCGGCCAGCAGGTCCGCGCCGACGACAGGTTGCAGTTGCGCGGCGCGGTCGGGATCGAGCGGGCGGTCGTACGGCAGCACCGGTGTGTCGGCGTCGAGCAGACCGTGCTCGGCGGACAAGATCCGCAGCCGGGTGCTGTACGCCGGGTGCCTTCCGAGGCGGGCACGGAGCTGGGGGATACAGCCGCCCTCGTACAGTTCCAACGCCTGGAGGGGGCGGGTGGCGGCGCGTTTGCGGCGCGAGCAGCCGACGAAGACGAGCCGGTCGGTGACCGGATCCGGCGGCGCCCACCGCAACCGTCTGCGCATCATGCCAGTTTCACCACCCGCAGCCCGATGCCCGGCGAGCACAGCTCGGCCGGGGCGGCGTTGAGGAAGGTGCACTTCGCGTACAGCACGGCGGAGGCGTAGGAGCCGCCGCGGATGATGTGCCCGTCGCCGAGCAGCGGCGTGGCGGTCCACTCCCACACGTTCCCGGCGACGTCCAGCATGCCTTCGGGGGTGGCGCCGTCCGGGTAGCTGCCTACCGGGCCGGGGCGGCGGTGACCGGCGGGGGCGAGCGCGGCCCGTGGGTGCTGCCACTCGGTGTCGCCCCAGGGGAAGTGGCGCCGCTGCGGTCCGGCGGCCATCCATTCCCACTCGGCGGAGGTGGGCAGGCGTCCGCCGAGGTCGGCGGCGATCCCGGCGGCGGCAGCCTGGGCCAGGCGCGTCACCGGCAGATCGGGGTGCTTGGCAGTCCAGCCGAGTTGCCCGTAGGTGAGCGGGGTGCACGTCCAGGACAGCGACGGCACGTTGCGGGGGGTGCCGCGGTCGCCGTAGCGGCACAGCCCGCCGGAGATGTGGATCCAGGTCAACGGTCGCATGGGGGTCAGCCGCCGATCAGGAAGAGGTCTTCGGGATTGACCGTGCCCGGCGGGCGCAGGCGCGTCTTGTCCACGTTGGGTTTAAGGCCGACGCTGCGCAGCGCGGTGCTGACCCGGGTGAGGCCGAGGATGGCGGTGGTGGGGTCGTCGGCGAACGCCACGTAGTTGTCCGCGAACCGCACCACCGGCAGGTCGTCGAGCAGGCGATCCACCTGGGTCAGCCGCAGGTTGAACAGCATCGGCCACAACCCGGTTCCGGGAATTAAAGGGTGCGGGAATCCGTCGACGGCGGTGCGGACCCGGTGAAGGAACGCGCCGTCGTGCACGTGCTCGGCGAGCCAGTCCACGAGTTGGCCTGTCGTTCCTCCTTCGGAGGCCGCGCGGACGTCGACGTCGATGACCCAGTGGTGGTGTACGAGTTGGAAGGCGGCCTACCGCACGGCGGTGAGCCGGTTGCGGCCCGGCCGGTACCCCGACACCCACGGCGCGTACGCCCGTCGTTCCAGGATAGGGTCCACTGCGGTGCGGATTGCCCGGTGCACGATGCGGTCCTCGACCGTGGGGATCCCGGCGCGCATCGTCTTACCGGTGTACGTGTCGATGGTGACCTCGCGCAGCGGCGCCGGCACCCACGATCCTTCGTGGAGTCGCCCGGCGAGGCCGGCCAGGCGTTCCCGCAGGCCCTGCCGGTACTGCGCCCAGCTCAGCCCGTCGACACCCGGCGACGAGCTCCGCCGCATGCAGGCGCGGGCGGCGCGGTGCAGGTGTCCCGGATCGATCAGATAGGGCATCAGGGAGTGCGCGGCCCGGCCCCTATTCGGTAGGGTGGCGGTTACCTGGACGGCAGGAACGCTCCCGCCACCATGATCATCGAGGTCGCTACCCAGCACACGCGATCCGAGGCGGCGGGAAAGACGGCCCCGTCCAGGCCCGTCACCGGCCACGCTGATCACCCCACAGCAGCACGTGCAGCCGGGTCGACAGGTTCCAGCCCCGCGCAATCACGTCCTCCGCCAGCTCACGGCACCGGTGCAGCACCTGCTCCGGGGTGCGGCCTTCCGGCATCACCCAAATCGGCGTGAGCCGGTGTGCCTGTTCCAGCTCGGCGATTTCCGCCAAGTCACCGCGGTCGACGGCCACGAACTTGAACACCGCTTTGCCGCTCGCCGCCAATGCCGCGAGCGCGGACGGGCGGATCCGCGCCGTCGCGGCGATGCCGGAGTTGGCAAGTTTCGGGCTGACGTTGAACGCGGTCACCGACACCAGCAGCCGCCGGCGCGGCACCACCGTGCCGGACGTCTCCACCTCGACACGCACACCCGCCTGGTACAACGGGGCGGCCAGCTCGACCAGCGCAGCCTGCTGCAACAACGGCTCTCCGCCGGTCAGCACCACCATCGCCGCGCCGCGGGCTCGCACCCACGCCACGACCTCGGCGACCGGCATCCTGCGGCGGTGCGCGTCGAGGTCATACCGTGCGGCATCCCAGGTGAAGGCGGTATCGCACCACGTGCAGGACAGATGGCATCCGGCGAGCCGGACGAACACGGCCCGCTGCCCCATCGACGGGCCCTCACCCTGCACGGTCGGCCCGAACAACTCCGCTACCAGCAGGTCACCGCCGGCGCGTGCTTCGGCCAACGCGGTCACCACGCCGACTCCTCATACTCGGCCCACGTGGACGCGGTCTCCGACACCCGCACCGCGGTGACCCGGATGCCGGGCAGGTCGAGTTCCTTGCCGACCCACTCGTGCAGATGCCGGGCCAGGTTCTCGCTGGTCGGCGGGCCGGCCTGCGCGACGCTGACGTTGAGGAGCTGGCCGTGCAGCGCGCGGTCGACGTAGGCGGTGAATGCGTCTGCCGCCGCCGGAGGCAGCGCGGATGCCCCGTCCAGGACGAGCCCGGCGCGGTAACTGTGCCCGTGCAGGCGCCCGCATTTGTGGCCCTCGGCAAGGTTCGGAAGGCGGTGCGCCGCCTCGAACCGCACCTCCGTGGTGCCGAACTCCGCCGGCTGCTGCGGCGAGGCCGGGGCCGGGGTGTGCACGCTCACCGACTCCAGAATTACCCGTTCGGCGGGCAGCGTCAGGTGGGTGTCGAGCCAATACCGCAGGTAGCTGCTGAGCACACCATGTGTCGGCACTTGGCCGAGCACGTCGTTGAGCAGGCGGTGGTCGAGTTCCTCGTCGAGGTGGCGGCCGAACGGCTGGAGGGCGGCGAAGTCCACGACGAAGCCGGGCCGCTCGAGGCGCTTCGCAGCCAGGACCACGCCGACGGTGTAGGTGTGACCGTGCAGGCCGGCAGGGCAATCGCCCTGGTGGCTGGCCGGAATGTCGTGGGCTGCTTCGAAGGTGAACCGCTTACCGATGCGGAACATCACGCCCCCTGCCCGGAACCGGCGTAGCGGGTCGGGTCCGCAATGCCGGCGACGGTGAACGCCTCGCGCCGCTCAGTGCAGGTGCCGCAGGTGCCGCAATGCGCCGCCTCGCCGCGGTAGCAGGACCAGGTGTCGGCGAACGGCACCCCCAGGTCGGCGCCGAGCGCGACGATCTGCGCTTTCGTCATCGCCAGGAACGGCGCCGCCACGGTCAGCGGCTCCGGCGTGAGCCCTTCAGTAGCGACCGCGACCATGTGCCCGAAGGCGTCGAGGAAGGCCGGCCCGGTGCACCAAGGCCGTGAGGCCTTTGATCTGCGCCACACCTCCGACAGCCGTGCAGCCGGGGTGCGCGAGCAGTTCACGGGCTGCGTACCCGTCCGCGGACTTCAGCACAGTGTCGATGAGGTTTCGCGCGATGCTCGCGGTCTCGAGTCGGGAGTGCGTGCAGGCGCTATCGAGGATCGACAGGGCATGGCGTGTGTGGAACACGATCAGCGAAGAGTTGCCCGGTAGGGCGCGGTAGGCGTGGATCATTGTCTCGTGTGCTGATGGGGTGGGTGGTTCGAGGGCAGGCCGCGCGAGCACGGCGAGCAAGGCTGTCACTGCCTGTTCCCATGGTTCGCCGGGCTGGGTGTCGGCGATTAGTTGTTGGGCGGCGTCGTAGTCACCGCGGATTGCGTGGGCGATGACAGCGACTTGACGGCCGTCGAGCATGCGCCGGCCGATGCCACGGTGGCGCCTTAGCCGGGATTCGGCGTCGTCCCAGCGACCGGCCAGGGTCAGCGCCCTGGTGCCGTCGGCGAGTTGGACGCTCCACGCCCATCGGCTCAGGTCTTGGTGCCGTTCGGACGTGTTGGTGAGCGCGGCGGCCGGCACCGTTACGCCGTTGATCACCGTGTCCTGGCGGTTCCTGACTGCCTGGTATAGGTCGTCGAGGAGCTTCACAGCGTCTTGTCCCGATCCGGCGCGGATGTGTAGCCGGGCCAGGTTGACCAGGGGCTCCAAGACGAGTTGCCCATCAATCTGCGGGGCCGGGTCGGCGAGGTAGGCCGCGGCCTGGTTGAAGACGCGGGACGCGGCGACCAGATCCCCGGCGCGGGAGGCCCTGTCCACGAGTGCGGCGAGCGCGGTGATCCTCGCGGGCAGGGCGGTGCACGGCGGCCGGGGCCGAGCGATCAAAGGAAAGCGTTGTGTGATCAGCCCGGGGTTCATCGCGTCATTCCCAGATGACGGCGATCGGGTGGTCCGGACGCTCGATCAGGAACGTGCCTTCGTCAGGGCGGGCGGCGGGTGGCGTCGTCGGTAGTTCGAAACGGACCGTGCGGTGGCGGAAGTGGGTGTCCCAGGTGATCGCCTCTTCGGCGATCCGGTCGGTGAGGCGGCCGGCGTCGGGGCCGTGGGCGGTGACGCCGATCTCGTACCGCTTCTGCCCGTCGACAGGTTCGGCAGGGCGCAGTGTCAGGTAGCCCAGGTTCGGGCCCTCGACGGTGGCCATCGCTCCCCAGGGGAACATCGGGCTCACGTGCTGGCGGTCGATCGCTGCCTTGGCGGTGTTCATTCGCATGATCGAGTTGGGTAGCCGCAGGGCGAGCCACAGGTCGATCCATTCGTACGGGACCATGGGCGGGAAGAGCACGCCCGTCCATACCGTGGTGGCCGGGGTGTCGAGCACTCCGACGAGCAGGCCGGCGTCGACGGTTTGGTCCTTGTTGACTTGCAGGGTGACGTCCTGCTCGGGGGTGAGGGCGACGATGCGGCGGGCGTCGTCGCCGAGGCCGCGCAGCGGCATGAACACGGCGAGCTGCGAGTCGATGCTGCGCCATCCGGTGGCGGTGCGGGTGAACACGATCGACCGGGACGCGGCGCCGCGCAGCCGCAGCGGCACGACGAGGCGGCCGTCGTCGGCGAGTTGGTTCAGCCACGGCGTAGGCACTTCGAATGCGCCGACGATGGCGACGATGCGGTCGAACGGCGCGCCTTCGGGGTGGCCCTCGGCGCCGTCGGCGAGGACGACGTCGACGTTGGTGATCCTGGCGATTTGCAGGTGGTCGCGGGCGCCGTCGACGAGGTCGGCGTCGACGTCGACGGTGGTGACGTGTCCGTCCGGTCCGGCCAGGTGGCCAAGCAGGGCGGCGTTGTATCCGGTGCCGGCGCCTGCTTCCAGGATGCGGTGCCCGGGGCGGGGGTCGAGTTGCTCGAGCATCATCGCGACGATGCGGGGTTGGCTGGCGGCGCTGATCCGGGCGCCGTCGCCGGCGGTCTTGGTGTAGACCGGTGCGTCGCTGTAGGCGTTCTCGGCGGGCACGTGCGGCAGGAACAGGTGCCGGGGCACTGCGGCGAATGCGTCCCGTACGGCGGGGGTGCGGATGACCTGGTCGTCGACGAGCCGCTGGGTCATGTCGGCGCGCAGAACGTCGGGCATCGCCGCATGCTGATCACTGACAGTAGTCACGTGGGGAACCTTAGTGGTCGGTGGCGGCGCGGGCCGGTCGGACACCACGGCGTCGAAGCCGAAGGTGCCGGTCATGGCCAGGGCCGCCATGGTGGACAGGTCGGGCACGGATATCGCGGCCCAGTTGGCGTGAAAGATGACGTGGTGGGCCAGGACTGCGCGCAGCCCGCGCCGGAGCCGGCCTTGCTGGGCGAGGGTAAGCAGTTCTTGGCCGCATTGTTCGAACGCGGCGATCCACGGCCGATGCGCAGCGAGAGGCCCACCGGGCTCGGCCAGGGCGAGCGGGTTGACGGTGAGCAGGCGGGTCATGGAGGTGACCATCGGTTTCCGCCACTGCGGGTCGTGCAGCGCGCGGGAGGTCCGCTCCGGTGCTGTTTGCGGTCACCCAGTACAGCCATCTCGGTCCGGCGCCCAAAGGACGATGGCCACGTTCGAGGTGCAGCGGGAAGACGCCCCGCGACCGGCTCGTCAACCTAGGTTGACATCACGGCAGTTATCGCTCATTTCCGCAGGACGGTCGTCCGCGGCCCCTTCGGCTCGCTTGAGAAGGGCCCCGTCTCGGTCCTAGGTGGCTGCGGAGTGGGGCTCACCTCGCGCCGGAGTGCAACATCGGTGAAACTCCGCAGTCTCACTGTCCGCTTAGCTGGTTTCACCATCCGCTACGACAGGAGAGTGCTATGACTCCGCAGATCCCCCAGGTCACGTCGGACGACGACGACTTCGCGCCCTTGGACGTGCGCATCGTTGAGGTCGGGCCCGCGGCTGAGGTGCTGCTGGCGAACACCGACGACGGGTGCGACACCGTCCGAGGTAGCGACTGCTGATCGCTGCTCCTCCGGCGGCGCTCGTCTGCCGCCGGAGGAGTCCGGTCGTAGGTGACGGCGTGGTCAAGAGCGGTGAGGAGATCGTGGTGAAGCGCGTGCCTGGCGGTTACGAACCGGTCGACGCACCCTTGTTGCGAGCCAGCGTGCACCCCTTCAACGCCTGGCCAGAGCAGATGTGGCCCGCCTCAGAGTTCGGCTCGGACCTGGCGCCCTGGCTTGCGTGGCTGATCGGGCTGTGGGCTCACGCGGATATCGCAGCGGCGATCACGACAGCTAGCCCAGCACTGGCCAACCGCATCGAGTCCATACGCGAGGGACACACTCCGGAGCCTGCTCAGGTGCGACGGCTGGTCATGTCGATGGCTAGGTATCTGCTGCGGTCCCGTCGACGGGCTACCCCGTTCGGGATGTTCGCCGGGGTGAGCGCGTTGCGGTTCGGTGCGAGCGTGTCGGTGTCGTGGGCCGACGAACATCGCACGGTGACCCGCGCTGACGCGGCCTGGCTCGCCGCTGTCATCGCCCAGCTCGAAGAATCAGAGCCGCTGCGGCACCGGCTATCAGTGGTGGCAAACACGCTCGTGTATCCCCGGGGTGATCGCCTGGTGGTGCCCTGGCAGCCGTGCGCCAGCAACCAATCCCGGGACCGGAGGGGCCGGGTGGAGGTGTCGGTTCCCTACAGAAGCGGTGTGCAGGCCGTGTTGCAGGCGGCCCGAATCCCGGTCGAGGTGCTTACGCTGATCCGCGAGGTCGCCGGCGGGCGTCCGGGCGTCGACGTCGGCGACGTCGACGCGCTGGTAGCGCAGATGATGTCCTGCGGGGCGCTGATCAGCGGTCTGCGGCCGCCCTCGACCAGCGCCGACGGTCTCGCTCACGTCCTGCGCAGGCTGTCGGAGGTCAACGCCGACGAAATCCTCGCCGTCGCGCCGTTCGTCCGTGAACTCGCCGCCGTACACGCCTCGATGCGGGCCGCCGACCAGGGATCGTGGCGCTACAGCACCGGCCGCAGGTCCGTGGCGCGCCGGATGCAGACGTTGGCAGCGGTGGATCAGCCGCTGATGGTCGATCTGCGCGTCGACGCCGCGGTGCAACTTCCGCAGGTCGTGGCCGACGAGGTGGCCAGGGCTGGCGATGCGCTGGCGCGGCTGTCCCCTGCCGCCGACCCCGGGTGGTGCGACTATCACCGGCGGTTTTTGGCCCGCTACGGCCTCGGAGCGGTCGTGGCCATCGAGCGCTTGGTGGACCCGGCCGCCGGGATTGGCTACCCCGGCCACTACGACTCGGACGGACAGCACCGAGAGGCGCTGTCGGTCCGCGATGAATATCTGCTCACGATGGCGGAGCAGGCGGCCCTCGACGGGCGGATCGAGGTGGTCATCGACGACGACCTGCTGCGCCGGCTCAGCGAGGCCTCGGGGGCGGGGCCGGCGGCGCCAGCTCACATGGATATCTGCGCCGAGGTCCGGGCAGCCCGCCTCCAGGACGTTGACGAGGGCGCGTTCACTCTCGCTGTCACGGGGATCGGCCGGTCGGCGCTTGCCACGAGCGGCCGGTTCCTGAACGTTCTGCCTGATGATGACCGTGCCCGGATGCGCGACTGCTACGCCGGGCTTCCGGTCGGGGTCGACGGTGCCCTGCTGGCCCAGGTGTCGTTTCCGGCGCACCGGCTTCACGCGCAGAACGTGCTGCGGGCACCGCTTGTTCTGGACGCGGTGGTCACGCTCGCCGAGCACCCCGACGGTGTGCCGGATGGGCTGCCGCTGGAAGACCTGGCGGTCACCGCAGACGCGACACGGATGTACGTGGTGTCGCTGTCGCGTCGCCGGGTGGTGGAGCCGGTGCTGGCCTGCGCGGCGGCGCGGCACACGATGCCGCTGCTGGCCCGGCTACTCGCCGACATCCCTCAGGCTCACACCGGGCGGGTGGCAATGTTCGACTGGGGCGCGGCCGCCGTGCTGCCATTCCTGCCCCGGCTGCGGTATCGGCGCAGCGTGCTGCGCGCGGCCCGTTGGCGGATCACCGCCGCCGACCTGCCCGAGCGCGGCGCCACGATGAACGACTGGCGCAAGGCGCTGACGCAGCTGCGGCACCGGCTGCGATGGCCTGGGCACGTGGGCGTGGGCGCCGGGGACCAGCAATTACGGCTGGACCTGGAGGACGATATGGACACCGCGGTGCTCCGCGATCACCTCGACGGCGCAGGCGGCCCCATCACTGTGGTAGAGGCCGCGCGGCCGGATGAGTACGGCTGGCTCGGGGGGCGCGCTCACGAGATCCTCGTGCCGCTGGCGCGCACGGCGTCACCGGCCCCCGCCCCGGCTGCGGTGCGCCGTCCGCGGCCGGTCCCGTTGCTGACCGGTGACGGCACCGGCGACGCGCAGCGGGTGGTGTTCGCCAAGCTGTACGGCCCACCGGAGACCATCGACCTGCTCCTGATCCGGCACCTGCCCGCTCTGCTGGCCCAGTGGGATCAGCCGCCGGTGTGGTGGTTCGTGCGCTACCGCCATCCGGTGCCGCACCTGCGGCTGCGGATAGGGGTCGACGCCGCGACCACCTACGCCGCGGCTGCCGGCCGGGTCTGGGCTTGGGCCGGTGAGCTGCGCCACCACCGTCTGCTTGGCGACGTCAGTCTCGACACGTATCACCCGGAAACCGCCCGGTACGGCTCCGCGGCGGTGCTGGCCGCGGCCGAGGATGTGTTCGCGGCTGACTCCGCGGCGGCTCTCGCCCAGCTCGCCGTAACGCAGGCCGACCCGCAGGTGCATCCGTACGCGCTGACCGCCGTGAGCCTGCTCGACCTCGCTGCTGGGGTGACCGGCGGCCGGGCCGCGGCGCTGCGCTGGCTGGTCGAGCACCGTGAATCCGACCTGGAGCGGGCGGGCCGGCTGCGCGATCGTGACCTGCGTCGGCAGGCCTTCGCGCTCGCTGCCCTCGCCCTGGAGCCTGCCCAGCCGGGTCCGCTGACCGATGGGTCACCGCTCGCGGCGGCCTGGCAGACCCGGCGCGCGTGCGCCGCACGCTACGCCGACCGGCTGACCGCCGCGACCACCCACGTGACCCCCTCGTCGGTGCTCTCCTCGCTGCTGCACCTGCACCACGTGCGCGTACACGGCGTGGACGTTGACACCGAGGCGCTCACGTACCGGCTGGCCCGCGCCGTCGCGCTGGCCGCCACGTGCCGCCGCCCCGTAAACGCAGGACCGTTCCGATGACCGCACCCACCCGCCCGGCGGGCGCCGCCGTGCACCACCGTGCTGCCGTCGCCGCGGCGGCGGAGCTGGCCGATACTCTGGCCGCTCCCCCACCGGTCATCGACCTGGGCGGCGACGATCCGGGCAGCCGCCGGTGGCGCGACCAATCACTGTCCAAAGGAGCGGCAGGCGTGGCCATCCTGCACGCCGAACGCGCCCACAACGGTGACGGCCCGCAGGCCCGGGTCCACGCGTGGCTGGCCCAGGCAACCCGCGAAGACCTCTCCGCCGGCCCCAAAGCGGGCCTATGGTTCGGCGCCCCCGCGGTGACATTTTCCCTTCACACGACCGCCGCCCAGCAGCACCCGCAGGCCCTTGCGCAACTCGACGAGGCCGTGACCCGGCTCGTGCATCGCCGCCTGGTCGCCGCCGATACCCGCCTCGCCGCATGCCTGCGGCCCCCGGTGGCGGAGTACGACCTGGTCCGCGGGCTGACCGGCCTCGGCGCTTACCTGCTGCACCGCCACCCGCACGGCACTCTGATCCGCCGCGTCCTGGCCTACCTGGTGCGCCTGAGCGAACCGCTGCTCATCGACGACGAGGCCGGACCGCAGGCGCCCGGCTGGTGGAGCCCGGACGGCCCGTACGGTGGGCCCGATCCGCGCTGGCCGGGCGGGCACGGCAACTTCGGCATGGCGCACGGCATCGCCGGACCGCTCGCCCTGCTCAGCCTGGCGATACGCCACGGCATCACCGTCGACGGTCACGCCGCCGCCCTTACCCGCATCTGCGAATGGCTCGACCAGTGGCGCGTCGACTCCCCTACCGGCTCATGGTGGCCGCCGCACATCGACGTCTCCGACCTGCACACCGGCCCCCGGCCGGCGGCCGGGCCGGGCCGTCCCTCTTGGTGCTACGGCACCCCGGGACTGGCCCGCGCCCTGCAGCTCGCCGGGATCGCGCTCGGCGACCGCGACCGGCAACACGCCGCCGAACAGGCCCTCGCCGCCTGCCTGGCCGACCCCGCCCAGCTCGCGCAGATCGTCGACCCGGCGATCTGCCACGGCTGGGCCGGGCTCGCCCTGACCGCCTGGCACGTACACGCCGACGCCCTCTGCCCCGCCGTCGGCACACACCTACCGGCGCTGCTCGAGCGACTGGTGACCCACGCCCGTGACCCGCTGCCCGACGACCTTCCCGGCCTGGTCGACGGCCGCGCCGGCATCGCGCTGACCTTGCATCACCTCACCGCCGGCACCACCGGTGACTGGACTTCCTGCCTGCTGCTCGACTAACCCCCTTGGGAAGGAACACCGTCTCCATGCTCGACAGCGACCCGGGCGCCGGCTGGCGCCAGCTCAACATCACCAGCACCGACTGGCGCCGCGCCGAGACGATCGCCGCGACCCTTCTACGGCCCTGGCTTGCCGCCGCCGCAGCCACCGGCGCCGTGTCCGGCTGGTGGTTCGTCCGCAAGGGCGACACCTGGCGGCTGCGGCTGCGTCCCGGACCCACCCAGCAGGCATGCACGGTCGACGAACTGATCGCCAGCCTCGCCGCCGCTGACGGCGTCAGCAGCTGCGCCATGGTGGTATACGAGCCGGAGATTCATGCGTTCGGCGGCGAGGCCGCCATGGACATCGCCCACGACCTGTTCCACGCCGACAGCCGGCACCTGCTCGAGCACCTCGCGCAGGCCCGCACCGACCACCGCCGCGAACTCGCCCTGATCCTGGGCAGCCGTCTGCTGCGCGCGGCCGGGCAGGACTTCTACGAACAGGGCGACATCTGGACCCAGCTCGCCGCGCACCGCACCCCTGAACGCCCGGTCGAACCGTCGGCGGCGCTGATCGGTGACGTGCGCCGCCTGATCACCGCCACCGTCGACACCCCAGACAGCCCACTCGCCGACATCCCGCGCTGGTCAGACGCGTTCGAGCACGCCGGGCTCGCGCTGGCCCGCCTCGCGCACGCGGGTGAACTCACCCGCGGCCTGCGCGCCGTCCTGGCCCACCACCTGCTGTTCGCCCTCAACCGCCACGGCGTCGCCGCCGCCGACCAGCACCTGCTGGCGACTGCCATCAGCCGCATCACCTTCCAGCAGCAATTCACCCCCGCCCCGAAACTCAGCAGCACCCCGCCGGACAAGCAGGCCGATACAGTCGCGCCGGTGACCAGCCACCCGAGCGCCGACACCACCACGACCACCGACGAGCCGCGCGACGTGCAGCAGCTACGTCACGCGCTGGCCGACTACATCCGCAGCTGGAACGTCTTCAAGACATCGCAGGTCGAAGCCGCGTTCCGGACCGTACCCCGGCACCTGTTCCTGCCGGGCGTCGACCTGGAAACCGCCTACCAGCCGCGACCGGTCGTCACGAAACGCGCCGATGACGGCAGCGCGCTGTCCTCGGCCTCCAGCCCGAAACTCGTGGCGACCATGCTGGAACAGCTCGACGTGCACCCCGGCGACCGGGTACTGGAGATCGGTGCGGCGACCGGCATCAACGCCGCCCTGCTCGCCGAACTGGTCGGCCCAACCGGCACCGTGGTCACCATCGAACTCGACAGCGACCTCGCCGCCGGCGCCCGCGCGGGCCTCGCCCGGGCCGGCTACCCCCAGGTGACAGTGGTCTGCGGCGACGGCGCCCTCGGCCACCTCGACCAGGCACCGTACGACCGGATCATCGTGACCGCCGGCTCCTGGGACCTGGTCCACGCCTGGTGGGAACAACTCGCCCCGAGCGGGCGGCTGGTCGTGCCGCTGCGCCTGCACGGCAGCGGCCTCACCCGGGTGATCGCTTTCGACCGCGCCGCAACCGACCGCATGACCAGCCAGTCCGCGTACGTCTGCGGGTTCGTGCCGATGCGCGGCGCCAGCGAAACGATCGAGGCGCACGTGCGTCTCGGCGAACACGTCGTGTTCCACGTCGAAGCCGGCGACGACGCCGACCAGGCCGCCCTCACGCACGCGCTCACCCTGCCTGGCCATGAGCAGTGGACCGGCATCCAAACCGCCGACGCTGACCCGGTCGAGCACCTCGACCTGTGGCTGGCCAACTACGCCAAGGACCGCTTCGGGCGTCTGTCCGCCGCCCCGGAAGCCCGCGAGGCCGGGCTGCTCAACCCCGCGCTGCGCTGGGGCGGCGCCGCCCTCTACGACGACCGCAACCTCGCCTACCTCGCGTTGCGCCCCCACCGCGGCGACCCCGCCGAGCTCGGCGTGATCGCCCACGGCCCCGACGCCGACGATCTCGCCGCCAGGCTCGTAGACCTGCTCCACCAGTGGCACCGCGAGCGGGCCGCAAGTCCCCTGATCACCGCCTACCTGCGCACCGGCGACGACACCTCGCCGCCGGCAGCAGCCACGATCGTGCGGCCCGATACCCGCCTCACCATCAGCTGGTAGCCGACCCGGCCGCATTTCGCGAGGGAGCCGACTGCACGACGGAAGGAACACCGATGATCAGCCTCAGTCCGTCCTCCCGCGACCTCACCGCGCCGGCACCGCATCTCGACCCGGTGGCCGTCCGCTTTCCGCTCGTGCCGAGACCAAAGCCGCGCGGCGCGACCCTCGCCGAACGGGTCGCCCGAGTCCACGACCTCGCCCGCCTCGCGGCCGCGGCCCGCGGCGGCGAGGCCCTTACCAAGGCCGCGCGGGCCCACAACCTCGCCGCCCTGATCCTCAGCGACAGCGGCCTACCCGGTCAGGCCCGCCAGCTGTGCCACCAGCAGCACGACCTGTTCCGCGCGGGCCGCTCGTACGAGCTGGCCACCGCGAAACTTGCCCTGCAACCCTTGATCAACCTGGCCCGACTGCACATCCGCGCGGGCGACGGCGCCACCGCCTACACCCTGCTCGCCGACCTGTTCGAGTCGGTCAAGAACCGCACCGGCACCTACATCGACGGGCGCGCCGTTCACTGCGAAGACCTGGTGCACGAACGCGACGCGCACCGCGAACTTGTGCAGTGGCTCTGGACCGTCCTGCTCGCCGACGGCACCCGCGCCCTCACCCGCGCGGGCCGCTGGGCGCAGGCGCTGCACCACGTCGAGCAGCACCATGGCGTCGGCCAGCGGCTGCTCGACGGCCGGCAGGTCGCCGTCCTCGCCCACGCCAGCCACGACGACGTACCGGCCGCGCTGCGGCTGCTAGCCGACTCGACGACACCAACCGGCTGGGAACGCGCAGTCGCCGCCTGCCTGCACGTCCTGTGCCTGCGCACCGCCGCCCAGCCCGCCGGCGCCGCCACCACCACGATGCTCGACCGCTACCTCGAGCTGCCCTTCGACGACGACACCGCCGTGTTCGCCGTACGCCTCGGCCTATGCGTGCACATACTCGCAGGCGATACCCGGCCGCAAGTCGCCGCGACGATCGAACGGCTCGCACTACGCAGCGGCGACGGGTACGCCGCCCAAGAGGTCCTGCACGACGCGTGCGCGGCGGCGCTCACCGACGCCGGCCGCCAGGAGCTGACCGCGACTGTCCGTGCCTGCGGACTCGACCAGCCGACGGACGCGGCCCGGATCCGCGACGATCTGCAACCCGCCATCGCCACCTGCGAGAAAGCGATGGCCGCGGCCCTGGCCGGACTTCACCCCTGACCACTCCGGGCCCAGGACCGTACCCTGGACCGTGACGACCCCCCGACACAGGGAGGACCCGATGGCGCACCCCGCCCCCGACGGCGAAGGTACCGGCGACCACATCGCCCGCCTGCGCAAAGCCGCCGGGCTCACCCAAAGCCAGCTCGCCCAGCGCGCCAACGTCTCCAAGAGCCTGCTGTCCAAGGTCGAGATCGGCGACAAGCCCGCCAGCCACGCCCTCGTCGCCGCCGTCGCCCACGCCCTTCGCGTACCGATCGAGCGCGTACATGGGCAGCCGTACAACGAAGGTCCCGCCCAAGCCTCGATCGACGAGCTGCGCGCCGTCATCCGCGCTTACGACCTGCCACCTGATGACGACATCGCGGTCAGGCCCTTGAGCGAGCTGCGCGCCGCCGTCCACGACATCGGCGAACTGCGACGAGCCGGCCGCTACGCCCGTCTCGGCGAACGGCTGCCCACGGTGATCGCGGCCGTGTCCGCGGCCGCGCACGCCGCCGGCACCGACAACCGGCGCACCGCGTTCTCGCTGCTGGTCTCGGCCTACTACGCCGCGCACGGCCTGGCCTACCGCCTCGGGCACGCCGACCTGTCCGAATCCATCGAGCACAAACTCGGCTGGGCAGCCGAGCAGACCGGTGACCCGCTCGCCGTGGCGCTGGCCCGCTGGACCCGCGTCAACTCGTTCCAGGCCGCCGGCGACTACGACCACGGCCTTAGTCTCCTCGACCGCGCCCGCGCCGACCTCACCACCGGCAACGTCACCGCCGGCCCCGCGGCAACAGTGCTGCTCGGCAGCATGCACCTGCGCGCGGTCACCCTGGCGTCTCGCCGCGGCGACCACGACGCCGTCCGCGACCACCTCGACCAGGCGTACCAGCTCGCCGACGAGCTCGGCTCGAGCGATCAGATCTACTACCACCTGACGTTCGGCCCCGAGAACACCCGCATCCACGACACCGCCGCCCACATCGAACTCGGCCGACCGGAGCAGGCCATCCGCCTGGCAGACAGTTGGACACCGTCGGCTGACATGCCACCCACGAGGGCCGGACACCACTACATCGACCTTGCCCGGGCGCACCTCATGACCGGCGACCGGGCCGCCACCCTGCATGATCTGCAACGAGCCCGGGAGATCGCTGCCGAGCAGACCCGGTATCACCCGATGGTCCGCGAAACCGCCCGGGTTCTGATCAGCATGCACCACCGTTCCAACCGCGACCTTACGCAGTTCGCGGCGTGGCTTGGCCTTCCCTGAGGTGTCATCATCGCGGCGCGATCGGAGCGGACATCACCCATATGAGTAGTTGCGGGCGGATGGCGGCAACGGTTTACAGTCCCCGCATGACCGGCCACTGCACGACCTTGCGTGTGCCGTCTTCGCCATGTGCGATTGCCGTGGCGCAGACGCCGCCCCGAACCACGCGCGGATGAACGCTCGGGAGGATGCACTGCGCCGTACCAGCGCGGCGGCGGGCCTGTTCGAGGTGTCTGAGGAACGCGTCGCGCAGCTCGGGGCGCGGCTGACAGGGCCGTCGGTGGCCCGAGCGATCTACGCGGCGGGATACCTGCATCACCGGCTCCTCGATGCGGCTGAGGAGCACCGTAAGGACTGCGGTGGTGCTGCGTGCGCGACCTGCGAGCATTTCGGCGAGGCCGTCGCGATGATGCTGGCTTTCGTCAGGGCCGAGCTCGACGATGAGTTCCGGGAGCAAATGGCGCCGCGGCGCCGACGGTGGTTGCGGCGGTGGGCGTCGCATCGGAGCGTGTGGTAGGCGGGCGGTGAACAGCGGCGGCGCCAGCATCAGCGCCGAGGGCGGGCCTTGCTGCTCCTCAGCCGATCCGACCTGGCTGATGCGCGTGCTTAGCGCCTTGGCCTCGCGCTCGGCGGTGCCAATCTTGCCGTAGGCGGAATCGCCGGCGTCGATGTGCCCAGGACGTTGTAGCGAATGGCGTCGGCGATGCCGAACGACTCGTTGCCGCTCTCGCGAGGTTGATCAGGGCGCCGGCTGCCCTGGTTACCGCCGAACTGCCGAGACGGCTGGGCTTGTAGCGGCTCCGGCCTTAGAACCTGCTCCATCATGTCCATGCCTGACATATTCGATCCTGCCATGCTGACGGGCGCGACAGCCCGTAGGTATCCGTCGCCGTTCATGGCATCGGGCGAGCACCGCAGTACGGTGCTCGCCCGATGAGAAGACACGCAAGACGCTGGCTTGTGAGCGGTGTTTAGCCGGCGACTTTTGCCCAGCTCGCGCTTGCGGCGTCGAGTTGCGACTCGTACTTGCTGGTGAACTGTTGCAGTTGGGGGGCCGCGGCTTGCATGGCCTGGTCCTGGGCGGGTTTGCGGCAGGTGGTGTCGGCCTCGGCGGCCTTGGTCTCGAATGCGGCCGCGGCCTGCCAGTCCGGATTGTTTTGCAGCTTGCTCCAGCCTTCGCTGGTGGTCGGGAACTTCTCCTGGACGGCTAGGAACGTGTCGAGGTAGCCGGTGGTTTTGATGCCGGCCTTGTCGCTCATGCAGTCGCTGTAGCTCTTGAGCGCGGACGCCACGGCGGGTTGCTTCTCGATCGCGGTGAACATCGTCTCGAGCTCGGTAGTCATCTGCTGCGCGCCGGCCGGGCGGGCCGGCTGGACGACGGGGACCTTGCTGATGCAGCCGCTGAGCGCCTTGCCCTGAGCGTCGCGCTGAGCCTGGGTGAGCTTGTCGTAGAGCGGGTCGCCGCGGTCGAGTTGCTGAGCGCCGTAACGGCTGGCCTCGGCGATGTAGAAGGTGCCGTTGCCGGTCTCGGCGAGGGTGCTCAGGTCACCGGGTGCGGTGGGAGCGCCGGCCTGGTGCGGCGAGGCAGCTTTGGTGTAGTACGGGGCGTCGGTGGCGCTCATGCACGCGGCGATCGCGTTCTGGTACTTATCGGCGGCGGCCTTCTCGGCGGCCAGCCGCTGGTCCCGGGTGCCGAAGATGCTCAGGGCGGCCTGCTGGTACAGCTCGAGGCCCTGCCTGGCGGCGGCTGGTTCGGCCGGTGCCGCGGCCTGGATGCTCTGGGCGCATCCGGTGGCCAGGGCGCCGCAGCACAGCACGGCGGCGATGCTGATGATCTTCTTCATGTGGCTTCTTTCTGCGACTGGATTACGTGGGGGATTAGGAAGCGCAGGCGTCGGAGTTGCCGCCGGGGTAGTGCAGGACGCTGGTGGTGTTCGGGGCGACGTACCAGCCCCGGGCGCACCAGTTGATGGTGCCGCCGCCGAAGTTGACGTTTGGTCCGCTGGCGTCTTCGGTGCCGGAGCCGGTGCGCACCACGGAAAGATCCGCGCGGGAGTCGTTGGCGCAGTTGGATGCGGTGGTGTTGGTGCCGTTGACCGGTCCGTAGCAGGCGCCCCAGCGCTGCATGCCGGTCAGCCATCGTCCGAGTTGCGCGTCGGGGCTGATGATGTCGATGTGCACCGAGGAACGGCACGTCTTGACGGCGCGCGCGTCGAAGTGCCCGCTGTCGGCGGTCGCCCAGTCGAAGATCCCGGCGAGGCAGTAGTTCGCGGCGAATGCGGCACCGGGGTGCGCTTCGAGAGAGTCGATGCGGTCGTGGACCTGATCCCAGCTGGCCTCGCCGTAGGAGAAGCCCGGCGGCCGGTACTCGCGTTCGTCAAGGCCGGTGGGCACCGGCGCGGCGAGCGCCACGCCCGGGGTGAGCGCGACGATGACGGTGACCATGGCGATCGCCAGGGCGGCGTACCACCGGCGACTCGGAGCTTTGCATGTGGTGAGCACGGTTCTCCACTTCACGCTGTCGCAGCAGCCCGAACTTAGCTAGCAAGACCTGCTACACAGACAAGTTTAGTCGTTACGTACGAAATAGCCCCAAACGACTCGGCGCCTCCTGTAGCCGAGCGGGCCCGTGGGGCAGCCCGAAGAGCACCATCGACAGAGATGGATGGAATGATTGTTCGACCGTCCGGTCGACCGAAATTGGGCAGGTCGGTGCGGCGCAGTAGCGGCGTGTCACTGGATCGGCAGGTTGCTGCGGCTGGTGGGCCACTTCGGCGACAGCAGGGTTATGACCTGGCGGGCGCCAGCTAGGCATGACCGACGCCGTGCACGGCGTGCACGGCCGCGAGCGCACCATGACCGGCCGATGCTGCAAGCGGCGGCACGGCGGGAGGTGGGCGCGAACGCGTCTTCGGGATGCGTTTCGAACGAGCCGATCGTGGTTGTTGGCGGGTCGCCAGGTCGCTTCGGCGCAAAAGGCCCCGGCCCTGGTAGATGAATTCGCTGGCTTCTGAGGGGGTGTGGTGGCGAGCGCGGCGCCGGGGGTGGCCATGGGTGGCAGGCTGGCGAGGGCGGCGGCCATGGGCGATGAGCCCTCTGTGGAGTTTCATGATTGTCCTTCCGGGATGGTCTGGGTGGACGGTCCGAACTCAGATTAGTACACCTGTACGATCACGAAGAGCGAGAACTAGTCGATTTGCGGGTGGGCGTCAGCGCTTGGGGGCGCGCCCGGGGCGGGCGAAGGCCTGAGAGCGTGTGGCTAGTGAGTCGTTGGCGGGTCGGCGGCGGCGTGTGCGTGGAGGTCGGCGATGAGGGCGTCGATCTGGCCGCAAGTGATGCCGGGCATGCATACGAGGTGACTGAGGTCGCCGTCGGTGGCCAGCAGCCATTTGTCGGTGATCGGCGTGGGTGGGGTGGCGATCACCACCGTGAACGCTTGCGGGTGGCGCCAGGCGGACCAGCCGATGTCGGTGAGCCGGCGGGTGGTGTAGTCGGCGAGGGTTCTGGCTGCGTGGACGCGGTGGCGGTGTCCGGCGGCGTGGTGTTTGGCGATGGCGTACCAGAGCATCGCGGCGGCCAGGCCGTTGCGGGAGCCGGTAATGGTGGTGTCGCGGGTGGCGGTGTAGGCGATCTGGCGGCCGTCGGCGCGGATGCTGTGGCGCATGAGGACCAGTCCGCACGGCACGGGGGTGCCGAAGAATTTATGGCCGCTGATGGCAATGCTTTCGACGCCGCTGCCGTCGTCGAGGCGCAGGGCGCCGTCCAGGGCGAGGGGGATGCCGGCGAGGGCGGCGTCGACGTGCAGGTGGTGGCGGCTGATCCCGGCGTCGTGCAGCACCTCGAGGATGCGGCTGGTGTCGTCGCAGGCTTCGGTCATGGTGGTGCCCGCGGTGGCGACCACGATGGCGGACTGCGCGGGGCGTTCGGCTGCGAGTTTGTGCAGGTGCTCGTAGTCCATCTCGCCTGACGCGTCAGATCGCACGAGGACCCGGTCGGTGTCGGGGACGGCGGTGATGTCGAGGATCTTCGCGATGGAGTAGTGCGCTGCGGTGCTGTAGTAGACGGCGGCGCCTGGGTGGCGGCGGCGGGCGGTCAGCAGGGCGGCGAGGTTGCCTTCGGTGCCGCCGGTGGTGGTGTAGCCCCACCGGTCGGCCGGTGGCATGGCGAGCAGGTCGGCGCACCAGGTAATGACGGCCCGCTCGAGGGCCATGGTGTGTGCGGCGCCGCCCGGCTCGCTGTCAGGGTCGCCGACGTTATTCCACAGCCGGCGCAGCAGCGGCACGAGCGGGCTGTAGTCGATGTCGGTGGCGCCGGGAAATCCGACGCTGTGTTGCTGGGCGGTGTCGGCGCGGTCGGTGAGCGTGCGCAGGACGGCGGGCACGTCGATGTCGGCGCAGTTCAGATCAACTTGCTGGTCGAACGTGAGCGCCTGTTCGGCGATCACCGTAGGGGTGCTGCTGGTCATGGGTGGTCTCGCAGCAGGTAGGCGGTCAGGGTGTCGTGCAGGTCGGTGAGCAGGCGCCAGGTGGTGCGGGTCTGCTCGCCGCCGCTGTCGGTCAGGTCGCTGTGCAGACGGTGGTACGACCGCCCCGGGGTCAGCGTGTGCGTGGACCGCACACCGTCGTCGCCGAACCGCAGGGTGGGATCGCGTCGCACGTGCATCGCGGTGCCGTCGGTGAGCAGAACGAACGCTTGGCCGGGCAGGTCGAACACGGACCCGGTGCGGGCTGTGGTGACCGGCTGCGCGGCCACGGTCCGGGCGCTGGTGTGCCAGTCGCGGTGTTCGATGCTGAGGCTGGCCAGGGCGGTGCCGATGTACTGGGCGGTGCGCGGCATGTCCAGGTCACCCACGTTGACCATGGACCGTTCCGGCCCGCGCGGATCCCACCGACGGCCGGTCTTCGCCGCGTGGTCGATGTTGGTGCGGGCGACCTCGGTCAACCCCGGCAAGAGTCTCTCGACGTTGTCGTAAACGGGGCCGGTGTAGTTGTGCCGGACGGTGTGGAACATCCGGAAACCGGTGGCCTGGCGGGGGTCGGGCGCCGCGTACAAGAGGATCACGCACAGCGGACTCAGTGCATGGCGGCTGCCGAGCCGTTCGAAAGCGACGTGGCAGTGCTTGAAATTGACCTCCCGGACGACGGAGGCGGCCTGGATGCGCACTGATGCCCAGTAGAGGTCATGCTCGGTGACCTGAGGCTCCCACGCCTGACGGTCCGAAACAGGCGGCGCCCAGTCCCCGATCATCTGCTGTTCGAACTGGTCTCGGAAGCTGTCATGCGGCGCCGGGGGTTCCTCGCGGCCCGGCACCGATTCCCGGTGATCGAAGTGGGCGTACTCCGTCGGCGGAGGCGGCGGAGGGCTCTGGTAGCCGCGGTACACGTCGGCCGATCGCTGCACCGGCTCCCCCCCGGCCCAGTCGTCGCGCGGTGGGTAGTAGGCCGGCGGTGTGGCGTCATGCCAGCTCGGAGCCGCCTGACGGGCCGAGGCTATCGGCCACTGACGGTCGTCGGGGTCACGGTGGCGTGCCTGCCGCCGGTCCGGATACGTCATCGTCGCGTCCTCCTCAGAACCGCAGGTCGATCGCGTCGGGCACGCTGTACGGGTCAGGACTGCCTCCGCCGATGCCGGCGTAGACCTCGGGCCGGTTGCGGCGCAGCCAGGCCGCCCACATCCCGCCGCCCACAGCGGCGCCGAGCACGGCCGCGGGTAGCAGCCACGGCGCCCACGAGCCCGGCGCGGTGCCCAGCTGCGTGCCGGCGTTGAGGATGATCAGGACCAGCACCACGAGGCCGCACAGCACACCGGCGAGCGGCGCGGCCACCGCCGTCCACCACCCGCCCGGTCGTTGCCCCGGCTCCAACCGGTAGAAGTGGTACCGCGCGGCGAGGCTGGCGGCGACGAGCAGCGCGAGCAGACCCATCGCGCCGAGCGTCGACAACCAGGCGAACATGGTCGCCTGCGGGTCGGCGCCCATCACCGCAAAACCAACGATGGTGGCGGCGGCGATGACGCTCTGCAGGACCGAGCCGCCGACGGGAGCGCCGACCCGGGTTCGGCTGGTGCTGTGTGCGAGCCGCGACGGCAGCACCGACTCTCCTGCGATACCCAGCACGTAGCGGGCGATGACGCCGTGGAACGCAACGGCCGAGGTGAGGATCGCCAGGACCAGTACCAGCTGCGCCACCGGCGTCATCACCGAACCCATCCGGTCCAGGACAGCGAACGGCAGGCCACCGGCCGGGTCCGCGGCCACCGCCGCGACCTGATCCGGGCCGACCGCGACACCCATCGCGAACGCGGCCACCGCGTACAGTACCGCCAGCGACACGATCCCGGCACGCACGCTGCGGGTGACCACCTGCTCATCGACGACCTCTTCGCCATGGCTCGCTGGGGTCTCCACCCCGACGAACGCGGCCATGGTCAACGCCGCCGCAGCACCCGCCCCGCCAGCGAACAGCCCGCCCACATCGAACCCCGACCAGCGCAGCCCCTGCGCCGGTTCCACGACCGCCGCCGCGACGAACAGCACGATGACCAGCAGCGACGCGCACAACACCACCGCCATGACCCACGTCGACACCGCGATACGCCGCACCCCGAGGAACCCGACCAGGGCGACCGCCAGCAGCGCCCACACCCACCAGGAACCCCCGGCCAGGCCGGCGACCAGCGCGCCCAACAGCCCGTAGAGGCTGATCTGGATGGCGTTGTAACAGAGCAAGGCGACCATGCCGCCCGCCACCCCCGCGCCGCGGCCGAGGCCCTGGGCCAGTATCGCGTAGTAGGCGGCCGCGTGCGGCACCTCCCGCGCCATCGCCGTGTACCCCACCGACAGTAGCCAAACCACCGCGCCGACCAGCACGAACATCAGCGGCAGCGCTACCAGTTGGCTGGCTGCGTAGGTGCCGACGATGCCGCCGACCAGGACCACCATCGGTGCGGACGCCGCAGAACCCAGCACCCACCCGGCGAACCCGCTGAACGTCCGACTCGCCAACGCCGCCCGGTTCGTCACCGCGCTCCTCCGCCCTGCTCAACGACCTTGTGGACGCTGCGCATGCATGCCCTCCATCCATAATGGACATATCTGTTCGGCGGATTCGGGTAATTCGGCACGGCCAACCTCCGGGGGTGCGGTGCATGTAATGGTCAATGAGAAATCTTGCTCACCCTTGCGGCGAGATGATCGATGCTCGCGTTACGTGCTCCGCGGGCAGCGCTTCGGCCCGTGATGCGGTACGGAGCACGCGCCCGCCGCGCAGGAGGTCACGGCTGCCCCTCCCGGCTGCTTTCGCCGGTTCGCGGCTTGCGGGCGACACCGGCGTAAGCCGCAGCGACGGAGGCCTGGTCGCCTGTCGTCGGCGCAGGGTCACCCCACTGTCCCGGCGTCGCCAGGCCGGGCGGAATCAGGTTCAGCCCGGTGAAGAACTCGGCGACCTGGGCCCGGCAGCGCGGGGCGAACTCCTCGCCGCTCAGCGCTTCTCGAAGCTCTGCCGCCACCTCGGCAGTCATGAAGTCGGTAGTGGCGTGCGACAGCGCGAGGTAGCTCCCGGCAGGCAGCGCGTCCACCAACGCCCGCACGGCGTGACGGGCCTGGTCATGGTCGGCAATGTGGTCCAGCACCGAAGCCAGGATCAGCCCGACCGGCTGGGTCAGGTCCAGCACATCCGCCAGCTCCGGTGCACCGAGGATGGTCTCCGGCTCCCGCAGGTCCGCGTCGAGGAACTCCACCCTGCCCTCGGGGGTGCCGAGCAGCAGCGCCCGGATGTGCACCAGCACCATCGGATCGTTGTCCACATACACCACCCGAGCAGTCGGGTCGACCTGCTGAGCAACCTCGTGCACATCTGCCGAGTAGGCGGCGGGCAGACCACACCCGACATCGACGAACTGACGGACGCCGGCCTTTGCGAGGTGCCGCACCGCGCGGCGCACGAACCGCCGGTTGTCCCACGCTGCCGTCCTCGCTGAGGGAAAGACGGCCTCGATCGCCCGCGCAGACTGCCGGTCGACCTCGAAGTTGTCCTTACCGCCCAGCCAGAAGTCATACCGCCGCGCCGAATGCGCCTGACTCCTGTTGACAGGCGGCGGAAGCTGATCGTCGGAACGCATCAGCACGCCGAATCCACGCGTGCGTCAGGCGTACGCGTCCAGGCCAGGAACCGCTCCCACAGTGCCGCCGGATCCGCCTTTGGCAGGTCGCCGATCGCCTCATGCATCATCACGGCGGCGTAGATACTCATCGAGAACGAATCGGTACCGCTCAGCAAGTCACTGCGAACCTGCTGGCACGGCCAGGACTCCCCGCAGCCGAGACAATCCCATGAGGGACGCGCGGGCTGGTGCACGCCGGTGAGCGACGCCGGCTCCACCGGCTCGTGTTCTGTCGTCGTCACGGTGTCGCCGTCCTCGGCCGCGGCGATGCAGCGGCGCCGACCAGGGCGCCGCTGCATCCCCCTCCTCCGACCCACACCCGGGGTTCGCAGGCCCAACCGAGCGCAGGTGAGTCTCGCCGGCAACGGGACGGCGCGTACGCGTGTCGCTCCTGTCCACGGGAGGAAAGGCCCCGCGGAACGCGAGCGGTGGGCAGCGCTGACGCGCCCGATCGACTCGATCGGCGCCGTGCCACCACGCACCTTCCGTCACCGTTGCCGGCTTCTGGCGCACGACCAGCGGACCGGTCATCGACCTGCGCAAGGGACACGTTGCGCACGCGGAGCGCCCGCTCACTCGGGGCCGTCATGTGCGCTTCCCCGTGTCCCCTGCTTTCGCAGATCGAGGATCACCCGCTGCGCGGTCTCGTGCGCCTGTTCCACCAGAGTCCGCAGTGGGGAATAGGAAACGCGCTCCTCAAGCTGGCGAGCACTGTCCGCCTGGTCGACGCCCGCGAAGTGCTGGCTGGCGAAGTGGAGAGCCCGGCACACCTGCTCCAGGTCTCGCGCCATCTCACCGAGCTCGGCCACGGCGACCTCCGGGTGATCTTGGGACCACCCAATAGAATGAGTGGATTGGTACCAACCATAATCAGGACCGCCACCGAGTCAAGGCTTCCGGGGTAGATTGGTCCCAACCATTTAGGAGGGGCATACGAGCATGGCATCGCCGAAGTACCACGTGATCGCCGATGACCTGCGACGACAGGTAGTTGACGGCACCCTGCAACCGGGCGACCGGCTCCCGACTGAGCCTCAGCTGATGGAGACCTACTCCGTCAGCCGCAACACCATCCGCCTCGCCACCGGCCTGCTCATCAACGAAGGCCTGGTCGAACGAGTAGCCGGTCGCTCCGGTGGGATGCTCGTGCGCGAACAGCTCACCCTCACCTACCACGCCTCGCGCGCCGAGATGGCGCCCGGTCATTGGCCCGAAAGCGACGCCTGGTTCGGTGAAGTCCTCGCCCAGGGCTGCCAGCCCAGCCAGGACTTCTCCGTACGCATCGAGACCCTGCCCGAGGAACTGGCCGAACGGCTCGGCGTCGAGGCCGACACCGCTGCCGCCGTGCGCCGCTGCATCCGCAAAGTCAACGGAGCTCCGTCTTCGCTACAGGACACCTGGTACCCGATGGATCTCTGTGAGCAGGTTCCCGAGCTGCTCAGCCCCCGCGACATCCCACAAGGGACTACCCGACTGCTCGCCGAACGCGGTTGGCCGCAGCCCGCGCTCGAGGACGACCTCGTTGCCTCGATGCCCACCCCTGAGCAGGTGAGAATGCTGGCCCTGCCACCAGGCACACCCGTCTTGCAGTTCATCCGCACCGGTTTCTCGCCTACGCGGCCGGTACGGGTATCCGTCACGGTGTTCGCCGGCCATCGCAACCGTGTCATGTACCAGCTCGGCGACCCCGAGGTCATTAACCAATTTCGGGAAGACCAGTGATCATCCGCCGAGCTGTCATGGCCGACGTCGACATCATCATGGGCTGGCGCCGCGAACGTGTCGCCTGGCTTGCTGCCCGAGGCGAAGACCAATGGTCCATTCCCCTGCCCCGGTCCGCCATCGCCGCCACCGTCTCCGCCGGGCAAACCTGGATGCTCTGGGAGGACCACGATCCCGCCGCCACCATCACCCTCACCGCATACGTCGATGTCGATGCGCTCTGGAAGCCCGACCGCGACCCCGAGGCTCTCTGGTACCCCGACGACGATCCCGCCGACGCCCTCTACGCCGCAAAGATGATGGCACCGCTCACCCGCGCCGGCACCGGACTCGGCAGCGAGATGCTCAACTGGGCTGCTGGCCGCGCCTGGGACGCCGGACTCACCTGGCTGCGACTCGACGCCTGGACCACCAATCCACGCCTACACGCCTACTACGTCGGCCAAGGTTTCCGACATGTCCGCACCATCGAAAGCCGCGTCTCCGGCGCATGCTTCCAGCGCCCCAGCCAGCCCTACCACCATGGAAGACTCAAAACCGACGGTGAATAGCAGGACCTCGTCGAATGGGCACTCGCTGATAACATCGAGCAACATGATTAGATCTGCGATGGAAGGACTGACCAGTGGCTGACGTTACTGGCGCTCAATGGCGCAAAAGCATGCGCAGCGGCAACGGTGGCAACTGTGTCGAAGTGGCCACCAACCTGATCAACACGCAGGGCGCCGTCTTCGTTCGCGACAGCAAGTACCCCACCGGTCCCGCCCTCGCCTTCACGCCGGCGGACTGGCAGGCGTTCATCGGCGGCGTCCAAGGCGGAGATTTCAGCCTCTAACTGTTGCCTGCCCGCTCCAGCGCCCGTCTGCGTACGCTCGCAACGGATGGCATGCCTCGAATGCCTCGCCCGGAGCCGAACTGGAAGTCACCCGCTTTGCAGGCGGGGTGCACCACCGGGAACGCGCAAGGCCACCGGGTCCGCTGTCCGGACGAGGCTCGTCCCACCGGTGCGGGACGGGACATGTGCCCCGGCTGGACTCGAACCAGCGACCTCGACGCTCGGAACGTCGCACTCTCTCTGCTGAACTACGACCCTACCGTCGCCGAGCTGGAAACCCAGCGCTGCGCTTTCGCGGTGGGGATCAGGTCGGCCATCGCCCGGCGGATGTGAGGCAGCTTCAAGCGTTTGGTTAGTTCGATGGCCTCAGCGAGCGGGTCACCAGCGGAGCCGGTGACGGGACGCAGTCCGGTGATGGTCATGCCTGGTCTCCTGTCATGCCGAACGTCGACCAGGCGGAGGTGCCGGGTTGCAGGCTGTGGGTTTCGCTGGCGCGGGTGGGCTCGGTGTCGTTCTCGCTCTGGTGGGCGAGGATGCGGATGACGTCGTTGTCGGCGAACCGGCCGGCCAGGGCCGCGGTCCCGAGGGCTTGATCGACCTCGGCGACGCCGTGCAGCTTTGCCAGGGCCACTGCCTCGGCCATCTTGCGACGGACCCGGCGGATCCCAGCGGCGCCGGCCTCGACCAGCCATGCAGCGGCGCCCGGGCCCAGCGCCAGAAACGTGGCTTCCTCAGCGGTATGGGCTCGCGGGGTCCGTTCGGCGGTGTCGCTCTGACGGGCTCGGGGCGGGTAGTGCTCGTCGATGATGGACGGGCTGCCGGGCTGGGCCCGCTGGTGACGAGCGACCTCGACCGGGCCGTTGCCGGTGACTGCGGTGACGATCAGCTCGTCGCCGTGAAACCGGGCCCAGACCCGGGTGTCGACCAGGTCGTGCGGGACGGAGTAGCGGACGCCGTCGACGGAGATGGTGCAGTCCCAGTTCACCCGCCGGGTAGTGCCGAACGCGACGGTGAACGGCTGTTGCGGCAACGGATGCAGCCGTGCCTGTTCCTCTTCCTCCACGAGGGCTTCGGCCGGGCGGCGGCGAGTCTCGCGGTGGATCCGCTGGTTGATCTGCGCGGTGAAGTCGCGGCAGGCGGCCTCGAGCTCGGCGAAGGTGCGGTAGTTCTCGAGCAGGTTCGCGGTGGTGGGAACCAGGTCCGCCTTGGCGATCTTCACCGCGTTCTCCGAGCCGCCCTTGGACTGCGGATCCGCCGGCACGCAGGTGCGGATCGTCATTCCGTAATGGCGGGCAACCTGCACGATCTCCGGGTTGCGGACCGCGACGTCGGCGACATGCTCGACCGTGATCGTCTTCTCTTTGTCGGTCAAGACATATGCCGGAACCCCGCCCAGGCGCCGCATCGTCGCGTCCAGGCAGGCCACGATCGTCGGCAGGGTCTTGTCGAAGACCGGGATCACCACCCGGAACCGCGACCAGGGCAGCCACGCGCACCACAACGACGTGCGCCGTCCGCCGATGCGCGGGCCCTCGCCCCAGTCGAACTGCATCCACAAGCTCGGCTCGGCGATCCACGGGCGGAACACCCGCCGGCGTCCGGCCTGCCACGCCTGTTTCACCGCGGCGACCGCCCGCCGGGTCGTGCGCTCTCCGCCGGCGAAGCCCATCGCGGTGATCCGCCGATGCACCACATCTGCCCGGACCCGCCCGCCGGAGCGAGCGACGAGCTCCTCGATCTTGTCCATGAACTCATCGATCGGACGAGCCCGATGCAGCCGCTCTTCCGAGCTGCGGCCCTCGTTACGCAACTTCACATACCGAGCCACGGTGTGGTAGTCACACCCGGCCAGCTCAGCCGCCGCACGGTAACTACCCGTGAGGTCGTAAGCCTCCAAGATTTCCACGATCTCCCTGCCGCTCTTCACCCGGCCGACCCAAGCCGACCGGCATCCGGTCATGATCAGCGGGGAGGTATCTGGCCGTCCGTGGGGAGGAGCTTGGCCATCAGCGGGGCGCTATATGGCCGCCTATGGGGAGTATTCCGTGGCCGCGGACAGACATCAGCACTCTGCTGGCCACGACTTCTTCCTTGCTGTACGCCCGAAGGGCCTCGATCCCTAACCTTTTGATCCATACCCAGGAGTGGCGCTCCCCAGCCAGCGTCCGCAGAGGCTGATCGATTCAGGTCCGCGGATCCGCCTGGGTGTCGATGGTGGCGGTGCTGGCCTGGCACGGTGGCCCAGCCCGGCGCGTGCGCAAGGCTCAGCCGCAGAACATCTTGGCCTTCGGCCAGAGATCTTCTCCGTCTGGTGCCTTGACTGCCCGCTGATGCCGGGCCGGACCCTCGTGGCTGCGGGCCAGCACGCGCTCACCACCGGCCACCACAGGTCAGGGTCGGCGCGTCCCCGCCGACCGCCACCGGCATCCGGTGGCGGTCTCGCAGAATCGTGAGGACGCCTCTGATGGTTCAGCCCAGTCTCGCTGTCGCCGCGAACCGCCACGTCAGCATGGAAACCCTGGTCGCCGCGTTGCAGGATCAGAAGGCCCGCGCGGTTGACATCATCGCCGGGACTGCGAAGATGCGATGCGTCGACGGTCAGCTTGTCTTCAACGGCGTGCACCAGGAGATCAGCCTGGACGGGGTCACGACGACCGACGGCCGGTACACCCTTTCGGACACGGCGACGCGTGGCGTCGCGGACAAGCTGGACATCGACGTGAAGTATCTGCGTCGCTGCTCGGTGGAGAATCTGCCGGCGTTCGACTACAACATCAACACCTGGCTGGAGCGCGACGACCGCCGGTTCCTGGCCCGCTGTATGCGTCACGAGACCAGCGCCGGGGACGGCTTCGTGCGGGCATTTCTGTCCGATCGGTTCCTGCGCATGGACAACCTGGACACCCTCCTCGCTGCACTACGCGGCATCCGCGAAGCCGGCGTGTCCGTCGAGGTGGAATCCTGTGACCTGACCGAGCAGCGCATGTACGTGCGGTTCGTTTCCCCGGACGTGCAGGTGTTGGCGCCGGACTTGCTGCGTGACTACCGGTCGCCGTTTGATGGGCGTCGCGGCAGCGACCTGCCGGTGATCTCGGGCGGGTTCATCTTCCGTAACTCCGAGACCGGGTTCGGCCGGTACTCGATCGGTCCGTACCTCAAGGTCCAGGTGTGTAGGAACGGCATGGCGCTTGACCGTGGAGTCCTCGGCCGCACGCACGTGGGTGCGCAGATTGTCGACGACGACGGGATCATCGAGCCGTCCGCGCAGACCGTGCGCCGGGAGTTGGATCTGGTCGAGTCGATGACCACCGACGCCGTGCGCACGTACCTGAGCAGCGATTTCGTGGCGCGGGCGGTGCGGGACCTGGAGAAGGCCGCCGGTGTTGTCGTCGCTAAGCCGGACGAGACGATCAAGATCGTGTCGCAGAAGCTGCGTTTCACTCAGGAGCAGCAGGCCGACATCCTGAACTTCTTCATCGCCGGTAGTGATCGCACCGCGGGTGGGGTGATGCAGGCCGTCACTGCCTTCGCGCGGGCGACCTCGGACGCTGACCTGGCGTTCCGGCTGGAGCGCAACGCGGAGAAGGTCCTGCGTTTGGCAGCGACCGCCGCAGCCTGATCGCCGAGACATCGTCGCCGGCAGCCGATCCCGCTGCCGCGCTCGGATGGCGATGCTCACAGCTCTCCCTTGTCTTCGACCTATCCGGCGACCGCGTGGCTGACCAGCCGGCGGGGTCGCCGGATGGCTCACGCCCGGAAGGTGAATACCGATGTCCGTCATCCAGACCCTTCTGCTGTGCACGACCGCGGCTGTCGCCGGTGCCATCGTCGACCGGTTCGCCGCAGCCGCCACCATCCGCCGACTTCGGCACCGCAATCGCATCCTGGCCCGTGCGGCCAGCTTCGACCTGCCCACCGGCGTACGCAACAGGGCCGGCTGCGAGGCTGCGTATGCTGCCGGACGCGACCAGAACCGCGAGGTCATCGTGATCGACCTCGACCGGTTCAAAGCGGTCAACGACACCTACGGCCACCTCGTCGCCGATCGGGTCCTGGCCGCGCTCGGCGCGCGTCTGAGGGCCGTGGCGATGCGGCACCAGGGCTGGGCGGGGCGGCTGGGCGGTGACGAGTTCCTGCTCGTCCTGCCCCACGCCGTCGCCTCCATCGTCGAGCAGGTCGCCGCCGACCTGCTGGCCCCGATCATCGTGCACACCGACAACGACCAACCGGTGTGCGTTCGCGGTAGCGCCGGTGTCACGCATGCGTCACCCGGTACGCCATGGGAGCAGGCGATCGGCGAGGCCGACATTGCGCTCTACCACGCTAAGAAGCACAGCGGCGCGGTCAGGTTCCAGCCAGGCATGGACTACCCCGCCACGGACCTCCCCGTCGAGGGCGGTGAGCAGCGCCGCCGCGCCCGCGACGCCCACACCGGCGTATAGCCCGTTACCTTTTTGATCGTCCCCAGCCGGGGACTGCTCGGTCGCCCGGTCTGGCATGACTTACTGCCCCTGTCGTACGGATGATCCGGGGGGTGTTGTCACCAGGCCGGGTGGCGTCGACAGATCGCTGATAGGGACACGACCACCCGGTGTGCTGGGGTAGGTCTCCTCGTAACGTGGCTGCCGACAGTCGACGCCGGACTAGCGATCGAGTGGACAGGTGGCGTCGCGGGGAGGCGATGTGCACGGCGATTACCAGGTGTTCCTCGGCCTCGACGTCGGTAAGGAAGGGCATCACGCCGTCGCCCTGAACCGCGGCGGCACGCGGCTGCACGACGCCGCGCTGGTCAACACTGAGGCCAGGCTGCGGCAGGTGTTCGACAAACTTGCCCGCCACGGCCGGATCCTCGTGGTCGTCGACCAGCCCGCCTCGATCGGAGCGTTGCCGGTCGCGGTCGCCCGGGCCTGTGGCCATGAGGTGGCTTATCTGCCTGGGCTGGCGATGCGCCGGATCGCGGACCTGCACCCGGGTGCGGCCAAGACCGACGCCCGCGACGCCTACGTCATCGCCGACGCAGCCCGCACCCTGCCGCACACACTGCGCCGCGTCGACGTCGGCGACGAAACCCTCGCCGAATTGGAGGTTCTGGTCGGATACGACGATGACCTCGCCGGTGAAGCCACCCGGGTCTCCAACCGCATCCGCGGCCTGCTCACCCAGATCCACCCCGCGCTCGAACGGGTCCTCGGACCGAGAGTGCAGCACCGGGCAGTACTGGAACTGCTGTCGCGCTGCGGCGGCCCGGCCGGGCTGCGCAAGGCCGGACGGTCCAAGCTGCTGCAAATCGCATCCAAGAACGCCCCACGCCTGGGCGAACGCCTTATCGAGCAGATGATGACCGCGCTCGACGAACAAACCGTGACCGTCCCCGGCACCGCGGCGGCAGAGAAGATCCTGCCCCGGCTGGCCGATAGCCTGCGCGCCGTGCTCACGCAACGCGAGCAGGTCGCCGGTGAGGTCGAAGGGATCCTCGATGCTCACCCTCTTGCCCGGGTCCTGACCTAATAACTGCCGAACGGCGCGCTGGAGATATCGAGGCCTTTGTTCGCGGTGGTGGCCCGAGCGGGGACGCCTTGTCCTGACCATGGGCCGTGGAGCCCTTCATCGAGACTGGCGCCTGACACCCGACCGGGTCACCACCACCCCTGCCGATGATCAAGAATGTCGATCGTGGTTCGAGCCCGTCCGCATGGCCCACACCTCGCTGTTGGAGAGCCTGTGAGCTCTGGCATGAAGACCGGAGCCATGCGGATCGCTGGGATCGTGAACGGCTCAATCGGAGGGAAGGCCACAGAGCCTCGTTATTAGGGCGCCGCACGGTCTCGCTAGGGCATCGAACAGCCGAAACGGTGGAGAGGACGTGAAGTTGGTGAAGGTGTTCTGCGGCATCGACTGGGCTGAGCGGCATCACGATGTCGCCCTGGTCGACGGCGAGGGCAAGCTGGTGGCCAAGCGTCGTATCGCCGATTCCGCTGACGGTTTTGCGCAGTTGACGGCGCTGTTGGCCGAGGCCGGCGACAGCCGCGACGATCCGATCCCGGTGGCGATCGAGACACCGCGAGGGCTGCTGGTCGCCGCGCTTCGCGAGACCGGACGCGCGATATACGCGATCAACCCGATGGCAGTCGCTCGCTACCGCGAGCGGCACACCGTCTCGCGCAAGAAGTCCGACCATGCCGACGCCATGGTTCTTGCCAACATCCTGCGCACCGACGCCCACGCGCACCGGCCCTTACCGGCGGACAGCGAACTCGTTCGCGCGGTCGCGGTCCTCGCTCGGGCCGCCCAAGACGCCGTCTGGCGGCGCACGAAGGCCTTGCAAGAACTACGGTCACTGCTACGCGAGTACTACCCGAGCTTCCTCGCCACGTTCAACCGTGGTGAAGCGACCAACCTCGCCAGCCCTGAAGCCCGCCAGATCCTCGCTCTCGCACCGACACCTGCAGCCGGCGTCAAACTGACTGCGGCCCGGATCGCCGCCGCCCTGCGACGAGCTGGAAGGCAACGCCGCATCACCACGCTGGCCGACGAGATCCGTGAAGGCCTGCGAGTGCCGCAGATGCGGCAACTCCCCCTGGTCGAGGACGCCATGGGCCGGCAAGCCCTCGCCCTGCTGTCCACGCTCAACACCGAGTGCGCCAACGCCGAGCAGCTCGGGCAAGCCGCCATCGCTGCGTTCACCCGGCATCCCGATCACCGAGTGATCACTAGCTTCCCCGGTATGGGCGACCTCAGCGGTGCTCGGCTCCTGGCCGAAATCGGCGACGACCGCAGCCGATTCACTGACGCCCGCGGGCTCAAGGCTTACGCCGGCTCAGCACCAGTGACCAGAGCATCCGGCCGCAGCATCGCCATCACCCGCCGCACCATCAAGAACGATCGCCTCAACACCGTCGGCTTCCTCTGGGCCTTCGCCGCCATCCCACGGCCAGGCCCGAGCAAAGAGCACTACGACAACCGCCGCGCCCGCGGAGACCGCCACGCCGCCGCGTTACGTCACCTGTTCAACCGCATGCTCGGTCAACTTCACCACTGCCTACAGACCGGCCAGGCCTACGACCCGATCAAAGCTTTCGGACCGGCAGCAGAGCACGCCGCCGTCTCTACAGCTTGACTCTTAAACAGATCGGAGGTCTCCATGCCCGGCATCGGGGTCAGGACCGCAGCCCGGATCCTGCTCGAAGTCGGTGACGGCACCGCGTTCCCGACTCCAGGACACCTCGCGGCCCACGCCGCTCTGGCACCGGCTACCCGCCGCTCAGGAAGCTCGATCCGGGGCGAGCACCCGCCACGCGGTGGCAACAAGCAGCTCAAACGCGCGTTCTTCCTCGCCGCCTTCGCCAGCCTCGCGCATCCACCGTCGCGGACCTACTACGACCGAAAACGCGCTGCCGGCAAACGCCACAACGCCGCTCTCATCTGCCTCGCCCGCCGCCGCGTCGACGTCCTGTTCGCCATGCTCCGCGACCAGAAGCCCTACCAAGCCCGACCCTCAGAACACGCCCTCGCCGCTTGACGAGAACCATAGGGACACCCCCCGGACCCTTTCCGGTCCCGGCCGCACCCCCGCGAGGGGGTGCGGCCGTTTCCGTTTCCTATGCCCTTGAGGAGTTCACCGTGACCGAGTACCGGATCCGGGTTCATCACTGCGCTGTGCCGGGCATGCCGTACCAGCCGGGCGACCAGCTCACCGAAGTGCTGTCTTTACCTCTCGACCTTCCGGCCGACACCCCCGTCGACGACATCGCAGACGAAGTCTTCCGCTCTTCAACGTCGACCTCGACGTGTCGGACTACGACAAGCAGACTGCGGTCGAGGCGCAACGGATCGCCCTCGCGACCGCATACCGGCACCTGCAGCTGCGGTCGCTGTCCCTCGGCGATGTCCTACGCATCCGCCCCGGTGGCGGGCCGACGTCGTGGCTGGTGTGCGCACCGTTCGGGTGGGCGCCCATTCCACGCCCTGCCGACACGGACCGGCACTACCCCGTCGTCAACCGTAACGACTCGGAGGAGTCGGACGCATCGACTGTCGAACAGGAAACAGAAATCCGCACCATGCGGGTGCACGAGTTGGCGTTGGAATGCGGTCACCTCGTCACCCACATCGCCGAGGGCCTCATTCCGGTCAGCGTGAGCTGCTGTGACCGACTCGGCAGCACTCAGGTGGATGACGACCTGCACTGGTCGTTCTCGTCGCGTGTCGACTTTGGCCGCGAACTCGCCGACCAGGTGCGCTACCACCCGGCGTCCTCGCCGCAGGAGTCGGCACACGTCCTTCTGCGCCGGCCACGCACCGACGATCCGTACGTCTCCGAGTGGGCGCCATGGTCCTCGCACTCCGGCCGGTTCCCTTCCCGCGTAGGAGCGAGTACCCGCCACGGCGCACCGGGTCACACCGCCAGCCTCACCGCCGCACCCGGCTGCTGACGCCCCGTGCCGGCTCTGGCGGCCGCACCTTACGCCGTGCGTCCGCCCGAGCCGCAGCTTGTCCACCTAGTCACCCTCTGCCTTTGATGGAGATCCGATGGCACCTACGCCCTCTGGACCCAACCCCCTACCGACTGGCTCCAACCTCGCTGCAGAGGTGGACTCCCGCGCTTCGTTCGTTACCTTCACCAGCGACGAGTGCCGTCTCGTCGCCGTCACCGCTCACCCCGGTCCGGCCCGATCGTTCATGGTCACCGACGCTGCGGGTCACCACCATCACGAGATCCGCGACCGGGCGTACGCGGCAATCAAGAACAGCGGCCTGTCACTTCCCACGGGCGGTGCCCGCATCCGGATGTCCTCCACAGCCGCGGGACTGACCGGTACCGCAGCGGACCTCGCCGTTGCCGCGGCCGCCCTCGGCGCCGCCGGGTACCTCCCCGACGGCAGCATGCTGCGGGTCGCGCTGATCGGGGAACTGGGACTCGACGGCACAGTCCGTCCGGTACGCAACGTCGCCGCCATGGTCGCGGCCGCCGTCGCCCACAATCGGCGCACGGTCATCGTCGCTGCGGAGAACGCACTCGACGCGGCCACCGTACCGGGCGCTCACATCTTCACCGTCGGCTCGCTCTCCGAACTCGTGTCGTGGGCTCGGATCACCACCCTGCCCGGACTGCAGGAGCCTGAATTCGAGCACAACCTCACCCACCGCGTCGGCGAAGTCCCCGCGGACGTGGCGCACGCCCTGTTCGCCGTCGAGGTCGCGGCCGCCGGCGGGCACCACCTGTACCTCGCCGGATCCGACGACACCCCAGTACGACTGCTCGCCTCGATGCTGGCGGCGATTCTTCCGGACCTTGAAGAGGACGCCGGCCGGGAAAGCGCCGACCTGCATGCGGCGGCCGGTATCGCTGTGCCCGAGTCCAGCATTATCCGCATCCCGCCGATGCAGGCACCGCACCACAGCGCCACGATGACCGACATCTTCGGCAGCAGGCGCCAGCCGGGGGCCATCAGCCTCGCCCACCACGGTGTCCTGCTCCTGGCCGACGCCGCCGCGTTCGTACCGGTAATCCATCGCAGCCTGCGGCAAGTCCTCGACTCGGGCATCGTTCGTCTCGGCGGCCCGCACGGCTCGATCAGTTACCCGGCACGCACCCAGCTCGCCGCTATCTCCCGCCCGTGCACCTGCACCTGCGACGACGAGGTCCACCGGCGACAGCAAACGGAACGGCTGCACCTGTTGCAACCCGTCGTCGACGTCCGCGCCACGGTTTCCAGCACTGCGCTGGCTGGTGTGGTGCTGCGGCTCGTGCACGCCGCAACCCGGGTCGCGGCGGCGCGCCGCAAGGCCACAGAACGGTGGGTCAGGCACGGCTGGCGCACCAACGCCCAGGTCGAGCTCTACCGGACGCATCTGGCCCCACCCGGACTGGACCCCAGCGCCACGGCGTCCCTGGACGCGCTGCGACAGGACCGCACGATCAGCAACAGCGCTTACGCCCGGTCCCTGAGCCTGGCATGGACCGTCAGTGACCTCCACGGCGCCGACATGCCGAACGCCGAGGACGTGACCGCGGCGACGGCCCTGTACCTCGGCGCCGAAGCGCCTTCTGAGCTCGTCCATAGCCGAAGTGAGGAGAAGCCCTGATGAACAACATCGCATGGGGTGCGCTCGCCAGTCAGTACGCGGATTTGATGCCCCCGAGTTCCGTGGCCGGCAATGGCCGCCTGTCCAACGGCGAGTGGGGTGCGGCCGTGGAAGACGTCGTCGTCTGCGGCAGCCGTGAGACGCTGCGCGCCTGGGCCCTCTCGATCGTCGACAGTCTGCCCAGCGACCGCGCCGGTAAGCCGTTGGTCGTCGTCGACCGTGACCGGCAGCGCATCTGGCTGGCCGGGAGCGATGCGCTCGGCGCTGACCCGCATCAGCGCGCCGGGTGGACGGCGACCGTGGCGTCGGTATGCGCGCTGATGACCAAGGTCATCCAAGACGGAAATGCCGCCGGGTGGCAGCTCGGCGAGGACGTCACCAGCCTGTTCGCCTACGTCGACGACGAGGCCGGTGACGATGACGCCGCTGGTCTGGTCGCGGGTGCGTGGGTGCACGGTTACGCGGTCGGCTGCAAGCCGCTCCACGACAGAGACATGACCGTCCGATTTCCGACCGACCCCGAAGAGGCGGCCGAAGCAATGCTCACCGTCGTCGCGGACCGGATCAACGAAGCCTTCTGACTGACCGCCGCCCCGGCAGCAATTCCCGGAAGACCGCGCGGCCCTGTAACGAACCGCTTGACCGGCAGGCCCGACTGCAGGCGCCCGCCCGGCGCGGACGAGGCACGGTCCCGCCCGCGCGGGCCGCCATCAAGCCCCGCCGTCGCTCCTGAGCAGCCGGGCCCGCGGCAGTTCGGTCATGCACCGACCAGACCGTCAGCAGGCGGGGCTGGACACCGGCTCCGCGTCGGGCGGGCCTGATCGTGCCGTCCCCGCCGGCGGCGCCCCACACGGGCAGCCGCCGGCACCGCTGAAGCACGTGGAGGCTCCCCTCATGACTGTGTCTGATGACACCCACCGTGATGTCCGTGCCGGACTGTCGTCCTACGTCGGCCGCACACTCCCGCGCCATCTGAGCGAGGTGGCGCAGCGCTTCGGTGCCCGCATCGGCAGCCCCGCCTACCCGCAGGTTGACCGCAATCTCGACGAAACCAGCAACGCCGAACAGGAGCTGCGGGATCTCGGCCGGGCGCTGCGGGAACGGGCCGCCGAAGCCCAGATCGAGATGCTGATTCCCGGCGACGACGGCTGGCCTACCGGGACCGGCTGCGACGAGCTGCCGTGTCTCTGGGTGCAGGGTGATAGCGATATCGCCGGGCTGCTGCACCGGGCGGTGACCGTCACCGGGTCGCGCGCATGCAGCGAATACGGTCGCCGCGTAGCGTGCGACCTGGCCGAGGGTCTCGCCGACGGGGGCTGGTCGCTGGTCACAAGCCTCGGCCACGGCGTCGATGCCTACGCGGCGGACGCCGCGCTGGCCGACGCGGGCGCCCGGCTCGTAGTGGTGACCGCGGATGGCCTGGACACGCGACACGCTGAATCGCTCGAGAGCATTCGACGCCGGGCGCTCGTCGCGGGTGCGGTCGTCAGCGCGTTCCCGCCGGGAGCCGAACCCATCCGCAAGCGCATCCTGCTGCGCAACCACCTCCTCGGAACCCTGGCCGCGGCGAGCGTCATCGTCGCAACGCCTCCTGTCAGTGACCGGATGCTGGTGGCGCGTGCCGCCAACGAGTCCGGCCGGGTCGTGTGTGCCGTGCCCGGACCGGTCGGCTCGCTCGACTCGGCCGGCTGTCACCAGCTCATCGCCGACGGCACCGCCCGACTGGTGACCTGCGCCGGTGATGTGATCGTCGCAATGGCGCGGCACGCCCACGACCGCAGCTCCTTCCACGACAGCCACCTCGTCCGCGCGGTGATCCGTGATAGCGACGGGACCGCTCGGTGCCAGGTGCCGCAGTTCCTCGTCCGGGCCGCCTCGCACGAGCACGCGGCGAACACCGCTTTCGACATCCTCGCCGGTGCGCGACCGGATCCGGTCCATCTGGAGCTGGGCGTCTACGACCATTGCGGCGCGTACGAGGCCATCACTATCCGCACCGGCCGCTGACCACCTGGCGTTCTCCGCCGCAGGGCGTCCATCCGACGGGGTGGGCGCCCTGCGACACCCGTTCTCGGATTGCTCGTGAGGAGTCATCACTGTGTCCACACCCGTTACCCACGACGAGACCGTCCGTGACATCCGGGCGGCCCTGTCGCACTACGTCGGCCATCACCTGCCTACCGACCCGAGTGGCACAACACGCCACCAGGAGGCTTTCATCGGTAGTGAGGTGTTACCCGGCCGAAGCAGCATCACAGGCGCGGACCTCACCCGCTACGGCCGAGAGGCCCGGGAACGCGCCGCGGCAGCCGGCATCCACATGCTGATAGCGGGCGATCCTGGCTGGCCGCCCGGCACCGGCTGCGACCAACTGCCCTGCCTGTGGGTACGCGGTGACACCGACATCGCCAGGCTGCTCAAGCGGTCCGTCGCGGTCACCGGCACCAAAGTCTGCTCCGACTATGGAATCAGCCGGGCCGCCGAGCTGGGCAGCGGCCTTGCCGACGAACGGTGCACGGTCGTCACGAACCTCGGATCCGGAACCGACCTGCACGTCGCGAACACGGTCACCGCCGTGGAGAGCACCCGTCTCATCGTCATCAGTGCCGGCGGCCTCGACCACCAATACGCCGATCCGCTCGGCGACCTGCTGCGCAGCTGCAACGGTCCTGGCCGCGCGGTCATCAGCCCGGTCCCGCCCGGATACCTACCCGACCGGCCGCGCCTGCGCCTGCGCCGCCACCTGCTGGGCACCCTGACCCCGGCGACCGTCCTGATCGAAGCCCTCGACCGTGATGACGTCCTTGAGGTCGCGCACGCCGCCCGCGGATCCGGGCGCATCGTCTGCGCCATGCCCGGCATTGGGCACACGCCGACGTCGGCCGGCTGCCGCCAACTCCTCACGGACGGCATCACCCGACGGGTCACCTGCGCGCGGGACGTCGTGGGCACTCTCACGAACCCCGATGGGAGCACGACGGCCAGCGGCTTCTACACCGTCGCGGCACTCGTGCGACACGCCGACGGCACCACCTGCGAACCCCGACGTTCCCCATCAACGCCGCGTCACCGGCTCATGCCGCGAACACCGCCGTCGACGTCTTCACCGCCGCCACCACCGGCCCCGTCGAACTACACCTCACCGTCTACAGCAACCCCAGCCAGCCGGAGATCTTCACCATCCGCACTGCTCCCTGACCCGACTGCCCCACCGCCCTGGGCAGCGCCCCCTCGCGGACGGTGCTGCCCGCATCCGTCTGCGAGGAGAGCGCCCACCATGTCCCGTCTGACGTCTCTGCCCGACGCAGTCCGCCGCATCTTCATCCCGGGATCGGCACGCCGTGCTCGGCACGGCACCGACCGGCCCCGCGTGTGGGTCGACCTGCACCCCATCCAACATGGCGCCACCGCCGGCGACGATGACCATCTGGCCAACCTGCGCAGCCTCCTGGACCCGCGCAGCCACGAGTTCGGCACCGACGTGTCCGCCCTCGTCGACGGATACCTCGAACGTCAGGTCCTGCAATTTACCGCGCCAGTCACGGCGATCGGCATCGAACCGACCGTCAACGGCGCGTACCGCGATGGCGGGTTCCTGGTCATGGTCACCATCGCCGACGCGCTCACCGTCGCCTCCCACCATTGGCATCCCGACGCGTTCCTCGACGCCGTCGATGTACCTGATGCCGTGCTTGCCGCGGTCGTCGACACCACCGACCGACTCGTGCACACCTTCTTCGCCACCGCAATCGCCACCAAGGAGCGGTCCTGACCTCATCGCTTCGCGACCACGGAAAGGGTCCGACCATGTATGACGAGCCGTCGATACTGCTGTTCGCCAACTGCATCCGGTGTACGGCCCCGGTGGTGCACGACCCCGCGACGGTGCCGTCGATCTGGATCGACACCATCACGCGGTGCCCGTTGCGCACCGACGGCACCCCGATCACCCCCGGCGCACCCGGCACCGTCAAGGAACCCCTGTGCGGTGCCTGCGCCAGCCTCATCCGCAAGCTCAACGGCCGGCCGGTTCCCGTCACGCAACTCATGCCCGGCGCGCACCACGACCTCATCAGGCCACGCCGTTCACACGACGGCGACCCGCCTCCGGCGCCGTCGACAGCCGACTAGACCACACCCTGGACGGAGACCGACATGCCACCGCCGACAATCGTCACACTTCCACCAAATGCGCTGACCGTCATCAGTCTCGGCATGGGGGTCGACTCGTCGGCGATGCTGGCTCGACTCCTGATTGATCCGCAGGTTCGGCGACACCGTGATGGTCTCGTGGTGTTAAGCGCCATGACCGGTGAGGAATACCCGCGCACCGAGGAGCTGATGAACGCCCATTTGCTGCCGCTGATGCGGCGGTTCGAGGTCCGATTCGTGCAGGTCGCCGCACTGGGGCCGCACGTGCGTGACGGCTACATCGTGCTCTCCGACTCCCGGCAGACCGAACGGATGATCATGCGGGGCCCGTGGCGACTCTCCGACGAACTCCGGGCCAACGGCACTCTGCCCGAGTCGGCCAAGCACCAGCGTAAATGCTCGATCCATGCGAAGGGTCAGCCGCTGGACGGTTGGATCCGCGATCACCTCGGCGGGGCACCGTATGAGCATCTGCTCGGGTTCTCCGCCGACGAACCGGACCGGGCCGTCAACGACCGCTCGTACGCGCGGCTCGGCCGCCGGCCACGGCATCCATTAATCGATTGGGCGTGGGATCGCCGCACCTGTGAAGGCTATCTCCATGAACAGTTCGGCGTCGTCTGGGAGCGCTCCTGTTGCACGTTCTGTCCATTTCAGAATGGAGATCGAGAGGGGTTCGCTGACCGTTGGCGGCGGAACCCCGCCGCGGTTGTTGACGCGATCATTCTCGAGTACACGGCGTTGGCTCTGAATCCGCGGATGGCGTTGTTCGGTAGGCGGACCGCCCGCACTGTCGCGGCGTCCTTCGGCTTGCACGACGCGATCGCCGCGGCTGACGCCCGGCTAGCGGAGATGCCATGGCACATCTACGACGTGCGACGCATCTACCACCCGCACCGATCCGAACCCGGCCGCAAAGGACCCGTGTGGCGGTCGGTACGCACCCTTGAGGTCTGCACCCCCCAAGCGGCGACCGACGTGGTCCGCCGAATGCCCGGCGCCTCAGTCGACGAGTTCGGCATCACCCGGGCCTGGCTACACCGCACCGCGGCGGCCTATCCGCGTACGGAACATCTCATCGTCGCGGCCCCAACCGGAGTGCACGACAAACAGCGCACCACGTTCGAGCAGCGGTGGGCGTGGGCGCAAGAGGGTGTCGCCGATAGCTCAGAGCCATCGCAGCAGGGCAGCAAATGACGGCCGCCTACAACGAGCGGTGCAGCTTGTCGTAACGCGTCGATCCTGCCGCAAACGGTCGCGCGCGCTCAACGACTTACCGCCCCGGACCTGGCCAATGCGACCGCACTGATGAAGCGACGGCGACTCCTTCGAAGTCCTGCAGCAGCCGCATCGCTGGCGCCGCACCACCCAGCTTCGAATCGAGCCGTGGCTCACGAAGTTCACCGCAGCGGGCTACGGCTCGGCTCGGTGCTGCCGGAGCTACCCGTCGCGGCCCTAGCTGCCACCTGCACCTCTCTCCCATTTCGCCTATCTCTCGGAAGTTGAACACCATGCCGAACCACCGTGCTCCCGTCGTTTTACGCACCCACGTCGACGTTCTTGCCCTGATCCCGTATGTGCTCGGTGTCCATCCCGAACGGGAGATCGTTGTGCTCAGCCTCGACGCCGGCCGGTTTACACGCCGTGCCCGAACCGTCGCTCTCGACCAGGACAGCGAAGACATTGCCCGGCAGATCGTGACGGCCGCGATCCTCGACGGCGACGACGAGCTGTGGCTCATCGGCTACGGCCCACACCACGCGGACGAACAAGTCTCCGAGGTTGCCGCGCTCGTGCACCGCGCCGTTCGCGTCACGGTCCGACTGCTTGTCTCTGACGGCTGGGTGACCTGTGTGCTGCCCGGCTGCAGCTGCCCGCTCGCCGAAGGTCAGGCCTTCGACGCGAATACCAGCCTGGTCGCCGCGACCATGACCGCCCGCGGCGTCGTCGCCATGCCCTCCTACCGCGCCATCTTGGGCTTGGTCGAACCTAACCCGCAAGCGCAGGCTGCGATCGAACGGATCCTCGCCGACCTGCCCGCCGGGCGCGCCGGTCCTCCCGATCTGCTCGACACGTGCCTGCGGCATGCCGCCGGCGGTGGGGTGCTCACCGACCGGCAAGCCGCACAGCTCGGCGCTGCCCTACGACACGAGACCACCCGCAAAGCGGCGTGGCGGGCCACCGACGGTGAAGTGTGGCAGCGCGACCTATGGCTCGATCTGAGCCGGCGGATGCCCGACAGCCACGCCGGCGCCCCCGCCGCGCTCGCGGCCTGGTCGGCCTGGCGTGGCGGCAACAAGAAGCTCGCGTTCGCCGCCGCGGACCGTGCCCGTGCCGCCGACCCAGATGATCACATGACCCACCTCGTCGCTCGAGTCCTGCTTTCCGGCATCCGCGCACGCGATGTTGCCTGGCCGTCGCCGCCCCGCGACGTTGACCCCCCGTCTCCGTGATCACCACTGCGGGCAGGCAAAGCCACGTCGCCGTACGAACCAGTTCCACCGACACACCCGAGCGGGCGGTCCGTGGCCCGGCGTGGGGCAGGCCCGTCGCCGCTGGCCACTGATCCTGGCCGTCCACGGCTCGTCCCGCAAGACCCTCCACCAGCTACCCAGGCGCCTACCCGCAGGTCGGGGGTCTTGACGGGCCAGCGCCGATCGGCCGGCCCGTCGGATCGCGCCAGCAGCGCCGGTCGCCTGCCTCCACGCGGGCGGCCCGCCATCTCCGTCATTCTTGGAGGAAGTCGTGAGCAGTACCGTCCTGTCCCCCACCGAACTCGACACCGAACACGAGCACGACGGCACCGTCGAGGAGCCGCTGCTACAGCCGGGCACGGACATCGAACCGCCGGTTCTCGAAGGGGAAATCTTCACCGGCCCCGTGATTCTCAAAGGCGGCGAACAGCCGGGCCTTCCTGCGCACCGGTTCGGCTGGCTTGACGCCCGCCACCTGATCGACAACCCCCGCAAGACCCGCACCAACCCGGCCGACATTGACGACGACCTCGACGAATCCGTCGCCGAATCCGGGGTAGTCGCGCCTCTCATCGTGGTCGGCGTGCCGGCTCCGGCGGACGCAGCGCACGAGGAAGGCGCAGTAGGCGTCCGATCGGATGCCGAGTCCGATGGCGAACGGTTCATGGTCGTCATGGGTCACCGCCGTAAGTACGCCGCCATCGCGGCCGGCCGGTTCCTGGTGCCGTGCTGGATCGTGCCGGACATCGACGCCGCGCAGCAGATCATGGCGTCGATCCTGGAGAACGCTCACCGCACCGGCCTGACCCCGCTGGAAGAGGCCGAGGCGTACTACCAGCTCACCCTGGAGGGTTGGTCGAGCGCGGAGATCGCGAAGAAGCGCGCCATCCCCACGGTCCGCGTGGACCAGGCCCTTCGCGTGCGACAACTCCCCGAGGTAGTCCAGCAGGCCTACAACCTGGGAGCGGTGGACGCCGATCAGCAGCTCGCGATCGAGAAGTTCAAGAACTCGCCGCAGATTCTGGCCCGCCTGATGGAGGTGGCCGGCAAGGAATGGGATTTCAAGCGGGTCCTGCGCGCCGAAGAAGAGAAGCAGGAGTACGCGCTCGCCCAGAAGCGTGCTCGGGCCAAGGCCACCCTCGACGAGATCGAACTGGCTAAAAGGCCGAAGGACTTCGGCTACAGCAGCACCGAGGTCGACGTCCGGCACCTCGTCGACAGCGACGGCAACCCCGTAGACGTCGAACAGGTCAAGACGCAGCCGGGATTCGCAGCGTTCATCGAAAAGGACGGGGGGCAGGCCCGCACGGTCGTGTACTGCAAGGACCCCGCTGCCCTCGGCTACCGGCGCTCAAGCAACGCGCAGTCTCGGCACTTCGGCGAGTCGCCGGAGCAAACCGCAGCCAGGCAGGAGCGGGAGCAGCGCGAGGAGCAGCTCCGTGACGAGCTGCGGCTAGCCGCGCATACCAGGCACGAGTTCGTTGTCCGGACGTTCGGCACCGCGAAGGCAGCCCGCAAGCTGTTCCCCGAGGCGCTGCGCGCAGCCACCCTCGGCCTGTACCTCGGCGTCGATGCGCCGTTGGAGGACCTGTACCAGCAGCTGGGCGGAAGCGACGCCGACACGCTGGACGGCGCGGGCGTGGACCGGTTGAGCCGATCCCTGGTCGCCAAGTGGATCTGCAACCTGGAAGACAACCTCGGCCGCGCCGCCATCCGCTACAGCCCGAGGCCCGACCAGGCGCGAGGGCTCGCGTGGTTCGACCTGCTCATCGCCGCCCACTACCCGCTCAGCGAAGCGGAACAGAGCCTGTACGACACACTCCAGCCCGCAGCCGAGGCGACCGTCGACGAAGACGAAGACGAAGAGGAGGACGAGGAGGACCACGGCGAACTTCGCGACTGCGACGGCGACGGCGACGAGCGGGACGGTGACGACGGTCCCGCCCCCGAGCCGGATCTGCCCCTCGACCGGCAGGACGAGGAGTTCACCGACCCCCGAGCCGATAGGGAGGTCGACGACTCCGAGCCGGACACGGACGACGAACTCCGCAGCTCGCAACCAGTTCAGCAGCCGGAGCCGCAGCCCGAAGTTGACGCCTGACTCCTGATAGGCCCGAACGGCGCGTACCCCCACCATTCCGACCACGGCGGGATACGCGCCGTTCGTTCCCCACAGTGCAGATCACATCCCTGCCGGCCCTCACCGTCCTGCGCTACGGCCCCAGCGCAGCGGGCTGCAACGCCCTCGTGAAGTGCAACCGCGGGCACACCCCATGTGCCGTGCCCGCACTCGCCCGACACCCTCCGAAAACGCCTAGCCGCGGCTTCGATGCCCCGACCTGGCATGCACGACCGAGAGCGCCGCGATCCACGACGAGGTCAGCCAACCACTAGATGGCAACAAGCTGACCGAACCCATCTCCAGAAGCGAGGACCTTCAATGATCCGCACCACCCAGGAAGAAGCCTGGCGGTTGATCAGCAGTCTCGTCCCGGTTAACGCCGGCCCACTCATCGGTTACGCCTTGCACCAATTGCCCCCAAGCTGCATTCCCACCGGCAGCCTCGATCCGGAGGACGCCCAACTGATACAGAACAACCTGTACCGCCGGCCGACCGAGCCGATCCTCGACAACAGCATCGCTTACGTCGTGGCCAGCCGCGGCACCCCCGTCGCATGGCTCACCTACCGCGCTCAGGTCGTCCTGCCGAAAGCCGAGCTGAGCGCCTATCAGTCCCGCCACCAGGCACTCGCCGCCGAGGCCCTCCGCAGCCTGCACCGTAGCGAGCTGCTGATCCTGGCCCGATTGCGCGACGAACGAGAGGGCCGCACGAACCCCGCACCACCCGCCGGGCGCAGGGCTGCCACGGCCGTGCTTGTCGCTCATCGGCAGGACCCGACTCTGACGGTGTGGGCGCGCATCGACAAGGAACTCGACCGCAGCGTGCGCCACCTCGCCGCCCTTCTCGGACGCCCCGACGCCGCCCAGGACGAGCTGCTGATCCTCGACGCAATGGGTTACGGCGACTACGGTCGCGACCGTACCGTGCTGTCGCTTGACGCGTTGTGCGCGATCGAAGCGATCACCGCCGCTTTTGCGTTGCCCGCGTACGTCGCTGGGGACTGGCTTCGCGCGGTGGCGTCCACCGCCACACCGGCTTCCTGGAGATCACCGCGGCCTTCGCCGACTCCTACATCGGCACGTATGACAGCCCGCGCACCTTCGTCGAGGCCGAACGAGACCGGCGCGGCTGGACCGACGCGCTGTCAGCGGCCGGCATTCCGCTGAAGTTTTTCGATCTCGACCGGTTCACCGTGGACCTGTTCGGCACGCAGGTTCGCCAGGTACGCCTCGACGACGGCAGCATTGCAACGTTCCACAGGACAAACTCACGCTGACGCCTTACCCACCACCAGTCGAAACCGTTCACGGCCCATACCCTCGCGGGTGTGGGCCGTTCGTCGTGACGAAAGGACTCTCAATGAGCGTGTCAAGCCGTGATGGTGGGGGGTTCGTCCTGCCAGGTGCGGTTGTCGCGGATGAGGGCCCACAGCACGTTGGTA
>NZ_JBITBX010000024.1:0-47903 GCF_044452725.1 Actinoplanes sp. NPDC051859
GTCTTCGAGATGGCCGAGCGACGCAAAATCTTGTTCTCCCCCACAGTCTGTCCGGCCGCGTTGTCGGCCGGGCATGGGAGAAAGATTCACGGACGCTAGGAGCAGACCAAGGCCCCAACCGGGTGCCGTCCGGTTGCCCTGGTGCCGACCCACGCCAGGTGGCACTTGGATCGGCGACGAACAGGCCCACTTGAGGCCTCATGGTGACCCTGATATCACTAGCTACCGCATCCGGCCATGACGCGGGCGGTGTGCGATCGCTGCCGATTGGAGACCGCTGATCTGGACGAAGACCTCGCGGCGCTCGACAGCCCTTCCCGCGGCGTTGAGCTCGTAGCCGTCGAGCCACACCCACCCTTCGTGGGTGGTCCGGTCGCGGACGCGGATGATCCGAAACAGCAGCGGCTTGGTGAATTGGACCGAGGCAGCCCGCGTCAGCCGCACTATGTCACCGGGACTTGGCAAAGGCGGATGCCGCTTATCGGCGTGCGGCGTCATCCCGACCTCGCTTTGCCGGCGGTAACACGTAGGGGCGTACTAGTAGGCGTTCCTGCCGGTTGGCAGCGGGCTGGTCGTCGGCGGCAGCGCGGTGTGGGTAGTACACGCGGGCGCGCCCACGGACAGTCGGCGGACGCGAGCTGAACATGATCGGGTCGCGGAGACCACCGCTGTAACAGGCCGGCTCGCGGGAGTCAGTCACTGTTTTCTTGCCTTTGCGCGCGGGTCAGTCACCGATCTCGGCGTTTCGCCGGCAGCGGAAACGACTGCCCGGCTATCAGCGATTTCACCAGAGGGGGTGCGGCGGCAGGCGATGCAAGCCAGCTTGTGCCCGCAATACTTGCACCACGAAGTGGTGAGACGCAGCCACCAGCCGATCGCCAGGCCGGTGAGGAAGGAGGCGGCTGCGACGAGCGCGTACGAAATCATCGGCGAAACCTATGTGCTGCGAGGGTGGGGAAGGGGGAGCAATGCTCCCCCTGTTCGGCACTGCTCAGCGCGACGCACAGCGCGTACGGTGGGCAATGTCGTTGCGCGAAAGGTACAGACAATGCGAGGACCCGACGAACTGCCAGCGTTGAGCGCTGGACAGCTGATCCGGTTGTACCGTCAGCGGGCCGGCATGACCCGGGCGGTGCTGGCCGGGCTGGTCGGCAAGTCGGTCGACTGGGTCAAGAGCGTCGAGACCGGACGCATCCTGCCGCCCCGGCTGACGACCCTCGGACAGATTGCCCGAGCGCTTCAGGTGCCGGTGCAATCCCTGATCACTGTGGACGAGCAAGTCGTTCTCCACCCAGGGGCTGCGCACCCCGCCTTGTCGCAGGTCCGCCGAGCGCTCAATCAATGGGCCGCCCCTGATGATCCGGCGCCGTCGCTGGAGCACATCGATGACCGAGTCGCTGCGGCATGGCGGGCTCGGCACGCTGCTCCCGACCATCGCACCGTCATCGGCAGTCTGCTACCTGACCTGATTCGCGACGTCCAACTTGCCTGCCGCACCTACTCAGGACCCGAGCGGCGCCGTGCTCAAGCGCAGCTTGCCGATGTCCTTGGTCTGGCGCAGATGTTTCTGGCTTACCAACCTGCCGCCGATCTGCTGTGGCGGGTTGCTGACCGAGCAATGCTCGCCGCTCAGGAATCCGGCAGCCCGCTGGCCCTCGCCCAAGCGAGTTGGTTCGCCATTGAGGCGCACCGCGACGCGGGGGACTGGGACACCGCCCAAGCCGTTACCCACGAGGTCCTTGCCGCGCTGCGCCCACACCTACCTGATGCCGACAACGAACTGCTTGCGATGAGCGGAGCGTTGCATGCCGCCGCGGCGTTCACCGCCGCACGCTCCGGCCGTTCCGGAAGCGCGTGGCGATCCTGGGACGAGGCAGACCGCATCATGCAGAGGTTGCCCGAGGGCTATTACCAGCGCGCCACCAGCTTTTCCCGGCCCGTGATAATTGCTCACGCGGTCACCCTCGAAGTCGAGCTCCGCAGGGGCGCCAGGGCGGTGCGGCTGGCAACTGCGGCCCATGGCGGCGATGTCATTCCCTCGCGGCCTCGCCGCGCGCGGCATTTGATCGAAGTCGCGCGTGGTCACCACCTCGGCCGGGAGGACGACGCTGTTCTCGGCTTGCTTGTCCAGGCATATCGCACTGCTCCAGAAACGATCCGGTTCAACGGCTATGCCCGCCAGATGGCCTCCGACGTCCTCGCTGGTTCGCCGGCGTTGCGTCGGCAAGCTACCGATCTGGCGCTCAAGATCGGCCTGGCTGGATAACGGGCACCGCTCTGGCGACGTGATGGTGCTGCTTGCGAAAAGTGATATCACATTGCTAGCCTCTAGACATCGCCACGTTGAGGGAGGCTCTCATGTCGGAACACCTCGATCTGCCTGCGCCGCAGGTTCGGGAGCGCATTGCCCGGGGCACCTCGGGTTGGCCGGTCCTCGCCGTCTCCGTTCTGGTGCTGCTGCTCAGTGCTGCCGGGTTCATCGCCGGCCTGCAGCAGGAGGGCGACGCGGCCATTCTCAGCACCGTCGGTGTCAGCGTGCTCTTCGGGTTGGCGGCTCTGGCCGCCCTGGCCGGCCTCACGCCGGTGGCACCCGGCGAGGTTCGCGTCCTCCAGCTGCTCGGGCGCTACACCGGAACGGTCCGCACCGACGGACTGCGCTGGGTCAACCCGCTGACTGCGCGGCGCCGCGTCTCCACCCGAATCCGCAACCACGAAACTGACGTACTGAAGGTCAACGACGCTGACGGCAATCCCATCGAGATCGCCTCGGTCGTCGTCTGGCAGGTCGAAGACACCGCCCGGGCCGTCTTCGAGGTCGACGACTTCATCGAGTTCGTCGCCATCCAGACCGAGACCGCGGTGCGGCACATCGCCAACACCTACTCGTACGACTCCCACGACACCGCGCGGATGTCGTTGCGTGACAACGCCGACGAGATCACCGCCAAACTGTCCGAAGAGATCGGGGTGCGGGTGGCCGCCGCCGGCGTGAAGATCATCGAGTCCCGGCTGACCCGCCTCGCCTACGCACCTGAGATCGCGCACGCCATGCTGCGCCGACAGCAGGCAAACGCCATCGTCGCGGCCCGGGCCCGCATCGTCGAAGGCGCGGTCGGCATGGTGGAGATGGCGCTGCAGCGCCTGGCCGAGCACGAAGTCGTCGACCTCGACGAGGAGCGCAAGGCCGCGATGGTCAGCAACCTGCTGGTGGTGCTGTGCGGCGATCGAGACGCCCAGCCTGTGGTCAACGCGGGCACTCTCTACTCCTAGGCCCATGGCTACCGAACGAAAGAAGCTCCTTCTCCGGCTCGACCCTGCCGTGCACGACGCCCTTGCACGGTGGGCCGGGGACGAGCTGCGCAGCACGAACGCCCAGATCGAGTTCCTGCTGCGGAAAGCGCTCGCCGACGCCAGTCGGCTGCCCGGGGGAGTCGGCCGGATGCGCGGCCCCGGCCGACCCCCTGCCGAACCCGAGTCGGAAGAGGAATGAGATGACTGTGCCCGGCAACCTTCCACAGTGCAGCTACCTCCTGGCCTACCACCCCGACAAAGGACGAGTCGGCTTCAGCACGGAACTAGGTGCGATGCTGCGTGCCGCCGCTCTCGCCGACCTCTACCTCAAGGGCCACCTGGCCGACGAACGCGGCCGCGCCGTCAGCAGCAGCGCGCGCCCGTCCGGTGACCCGGTCCTCGACGGGCTCCTCGAGGAAATCGCCGGAGCCAGGCCCCGCAAGTGGCAGCACTGGATCGGTAAGCGGCAGCGCCCCACCGTCAGCGCGGTCCGCCAGCAACTTGCGGACGGCGGTTGGGCGCGCTGCGAACCGTACAAAATGCTGGGTTTGTTTCCTGCAACGAGGGTGACCATGCGCGACCCGCGGGTTCGCAAGGAACTCGTCAGCCGGGTCAACGGTGCCCTCCGAGGCGCCGCGGGCCGGGTCGATCCCGCCGACGCCGCGCTCGTCACCATCGTCGCCGCGGGGGAACTCAATCTCGTCCTCGACCGCCGGAGCAGGCGCGCCCACAAGCGGCGTATCCAGGAGCTTTCCGAACTCACCGGCCCGATCGGACCCGCCCTGCACAAGTCGATCCAGGCGGCTTCGGCCAGCGCCGCCGGTTGAGACTCTGTCGGGAAAACGCATATACGGGGCCGGCGCGATCAGTCGGGAAAACGTAGATACGGGCCGTTGAGCAGCGGGGCGACGACGCACGCGACGCTCAGGGCCACGGATCCGGCCAGGCTGAGCCAGGCGGCCCAGCGTCCTTGCGCGCGGGCGATCCCGGCCGCGACCAGTGCCAGCCCCCACGGCACTGACCACCAGAGGGCGAACTGGCCCAGCGCGCTGAGACTGCCGTAGCCAAGGGCCCAGCACAGGCCGATGGGGACGGCGGCCACGACGAGGAGCCCGGCCCACACTTCGAGGCTGCGGTAGGCGCGGACCAGCCGCCGTGGGTCGACGAGGAGCAGGAGGGCCATGAGCAGGGCCAGGCCTGCCGCGGCGGCTGCGGCTACGGCGAGCGCCGTGAGGAAGGGGGATTGGAGGTAGGCCTGGTCGTAGCTGGTGCCGCCGGCGCCGGCGAAGTTGAGGATGTCGCGGCGGGCGACCGTTGCCATGCCGGCGACCTGCACTGCGGCTACGGCGGCCACGATGGCGCCGCCGGCGGCCCAGCGGGGGAGGGCTGCCGCGGCGGCGCCGCCGGCTATCACCGCGAGGAGCAGGGGCAGGACCATGATCGGGAGCACCTGGGCGCGGACCCATGGGGCGGCGGCCATGGCGATCGCGGCCGCGGCCGTGCCGCTGAGGGCGATGGCGAGGCCACCTGGCCGGACAGCTCCATTCAGCACCGCATTGCTCCGTCCACCCGATCTTCTCAACGTCACGATCAACGACCGGGCGGGGTGGGCGGCGACGGGCTGTTCAGGCGGGAGATGCTGCCACGCGGACCCGACGGTGTGCGCCGTCGGACAGGAATCCGGCGAGGTGGTGGCCCTCGTCGGCGACGGCGGACCGGTCGGCGCGGGAGAGTGGCCGTAGCGGGGTGACCACCACGACGTCGTCCGTGACGGTCCAGGTCGCGGCGACCCTGCCGTCGACGAGGACGGCGCGTTCGCCGGCGACGGAGATGCCGCGGTGGGCGTCGTCGATGATGCGGCTGCGGTCGTCGTATCCGAGGATCGCGTTGTCGAAGGCGGGCAGGAATCGGATCGGGGCGGGGGTGTCCGGGTCGGGGCGCGGCGCGTCGGGCAGGTCGAGCAGTTCCCGACCTCGCTCGTCGCGGAAGGAAGCCAGCTCGTTCCGCACGGCCGCCACCGCGCCGGGCAGCCCAGCCAGGCCGGACCAGGCGCGCAGGTCGGCGGTCGCCGCAGGACCGAATGCGGCCAGATAACGCCGGATCAATTCCGCGCCGACCGGGTCGGCGTCCGCGGCGAGCGGGGCTACCTCGCTGCCCAACCAGGAGGACAACAGCGCGTTGCGTACGCCCGCAGCCGTCTTCCACAAGCCCCGGGGCGGCAGCTGCACCATCGGGACGAGCGAGCCGACCACCGCCTCGCCCAGTGCCCGGAATCCTGGGGTGGGCCAGCGGGCGGCCAGTGCGCGGCCGACGTCGCCCATCGACCGGGGTTCACCGTCGGCCATCAGTTCCCGGCCGGCTGCCGCGAGCTCGTCGAGGTCGATTCCGGCCAGGTCGCGGCGGTAGACGCCGAGCATCCGCTGGAGCAGCATGGCGTCGTGCCGGGATCGCCAGGCGAGGGCGTCGCGAGCGGTGACCAGGTGGATGGTGCGGCGCATCAGGTGGGTTCGTACCGCCCGTCGGTCGGCGACCAGCCCGGACAGTTCCTCAGGGTCGAACTCGTGCAGGCGCGACCACAACCCCACGTACGGTTCCTGCGGCTCCTGGGCCTGCAGGCCGCACAGGTGCGCGACCGCGTCGAGGGCCGGGATGTCCGCCCGGGTGAGCAGGAGTTGTCGGGCGAGCGTGGCGCGGTTGAGTGCCTGCAGGCTGAGTCGGTGCGACATACCCTGCACTCTGCCCGCAATAGCGGTCAGTTTCCGTCCGCTTGTGGTCCTCCCTTCGGGGCTGTCCGAACGGGCCGGCTCCGCAGCCATTCGGGCAGATCGATGAACCGCCGGCGGCTGCCGCCCGTGTCCATGGTCGACAGACGTCGCATTCCCAGCCGGAGGAACTCGTTCATGCGGACCCCACTGCGCACCGCCCTTGGCGGAGCCGCCGCCCTCGCCGTCGTTGGCGCCGTCACGGCCGTCACCTTCCAAGCCTCCGCCGCCGAGCAGACCCTGCCGCCACGGCCCCGCCCGAGTGCTACGCCCTCGCCGTCGCCGATCACCCCACCCGCGGGGCTGCGGCAGCTCGGCTCGTACCGCGTCGTCAGCGGCACCCAGACCTACACCTGCGCGAAAGGCACGTTCGTGGGCGCTTCGGTGCCGGAGGCGAAACTGGTCGGCACCGGCGGGCGGATCCATCACTTCCAGGGACCGAGCTGGCAGTCCGAGCGGGACGGCTCCCTGGTGACCGCCGTGAAGGTGGGCGAGCAGCGTCGCGACGGCACGATCCCCGAGCTGTTGCTCGAGATCAACAGCCACAGCGGCCCGGCTGACGGCATCCTCGCCAAGGCGACCCACATCCAGCGGCTTGCCACGTCCGGCGGCGTCGCCCCCGCGCGCAAGTGCCGAGACGGTCAGACCGCTTCCGTACGCTACGGAGCCCGCTACGTCTTCTGGGGCTAACGAATCAGCCGGTACCGGAACGGCTTGTAGAGTCCGCGCATCGAGGACACCGTGACCACGCGGCGAACCGTGCCGCGGTAGGTGCTGCTCTGCTCGATGATCCAGGCGCGGGTACGGCGCGCGTCGGCCCAGCCCGCGAACAGCCGGACGTGTTCCTCCGCGCGGTTCGCGGGCGCCGAGTGCAACAGCATGTCGCCGCGCCGCATCCGCGGCCAGGTGACCCGGTAGCTGTAACCCGGCAGCTCCCATGTCACCGGCGCACGGCCCAGGCCCGGCCGCCGCGGATCCAGCGCCCACGCCATTGCCACGAAGCCCGAACAGTCCGGCCGGTAGCGCCGGCCCTTGTTCAGGTCCCAGCGGGCCAGGCTGTTGTTCTGTGAGTACGGGATCTCCCGCCGGAGCCAGTTCAGCGCCCGCACCATCACCCGGGTGCGGCTGATCGGCGCGTCATAGCGGACGACAGCCGCCTGTGCTTGCGCCTGCGTCGGCCCGGGAAAGGCGAACAGGACCGCGGCGGCCAGTGTGGCACTGGCCGCCGCGAGCCTGGTCAGAGCATGTGGCGTACGGATGAATGCAGCTTATGGTCAACGGCCGGGTCCGCGTGGCCTAACCGCCAGCTCCGACGATGTCGCGGGTGACCGCGGCCTGTTCGGTGAGCACGCTGCTGATCATCGCCTGGGTTTCGTTGATCTGACCTACGATGTCGCCGATCGCGCCCAGGGAGTGCACCACGTTGCCGGCGTCGGACTGGATCGCAGCGATCAGCGTCGCGACGTCCTGAGTGGCTCGGGCGGTGCTCTGCGCCAGATCTTTGACCTCGGTGGCGACCACGGCGAAGCCCTTGCCCGCGGCACCCGCCCGCGCGGCCTCGATGGTGGCGTTCAGGGCGAGCAGGTTGGTCTGCTCGGCGATCGACGTGATCACCTTGACCACGTCGCCGATCTTGCCGCTGGACTGCGACAGCCGGCCGACCGCCGTGTTCGCCTCGTCGGTCGCCTCGGTGGCCTTGCCCGCCACGATGGTGGCCTGCACGACGTTGCGCTCGGCCTCCTCGATCGACGTGATCAGCTCGGTGCCCGCCGCGCTGAGCCGCTGGTTGTCCCGGATGCGCTGCACGGCCTGCGCGATGAGGAAGGCGGTGTTCTGCAGCGCGCTCGACCGGCTTTCCGAGATGGTCAGCCGCTCGGTCGCGAAGAAGTCCAGTGTGCCGATGACCTGGCCGTGCACGATCAGCGGCAGGCACACGCCCGACTTGACGCCGACCCGCTGCGCCGCGGGCGCCCGGACGCAGTCGGTGACCGTGCCCAGGTCGGCGACGAAGACCATCTCCCGTTGCCGCCACGTGCGCCCGGCCAGCCCGACACCGGGCGCGAACGTCGACGAGCGGGTGATCCGGCGGAACTCCTCGCCCGCGTCGCCGGACTCCATGCCGAACGTCAGCACGTTGTCCCGCTCGTCGACCGCCCAGAACGAGCCGTACGCCCACCCGAACTCGGCGCGGACGGTGTCCAGGGCGTACCGGATCGCGTCCTGTTCCGAGCTGGTCCGCGACAGCGACCGCAGCACGGTGTTGACCGCCGCGATGTCGGCCGCCGCGTCCGCCTGGTGCTCGGCCGCGCTGATCCGTTCGAGGGCCTGCGACACCAGCAGACCGATGCTGCGCAGGGTTTCGAGCCGCTGCTCCGACGGCTCCAGCGTCGCCGTGGCGAAGAAGTCCATGGTGCCGACGACCTGCCCGTTCTCGATCAGCGGAAAGCAGACGCCGCTGCGGACGCCGACCCGCTGGGCGACGGGCGCCCGCACACAGTCGTGCACCTGACCGATGTCGGCGACGAACACGAGGTCCCGCGCCTTCCATGCCCGGCCGGACAGCCCGACGCCTTCGGCGAAGCTCGCGCTGCGGGTGACGGAGCGGAACTCCGGCCCGGCATCGCCCGACTCGACCGAGAACCGCAGCACCCGCTCCTGCGTGTCGATCCGCCAGTACGAGCCGTACGCCCAGCCGAAACACTCCCGAACGGCGTCGAGCGCAGCCTGCGCCGCGCCGGCCGCGGAGGAGGCGCCCTGCAGTGCGCGGACCACCGTGCTGACCGCGGAGGCGTTCTGCCGGGCCTCGGCGATGACGGTGCTCTCGCCAGCCGCTGGTACCGCTCGCTTGCCGAAGAACCCCATGGCGCCAGCCACCTTTGCTTCCACGCTCAGCCAGGTCTGTCGCCCTGGGTTTTCGGCAGCCGTATGCCGCAGCCAAGCGGGTTGCGCAACTGCTCCGCAGCCACTCCTCCGGTGGTTGCCAACCGGTTGCGGGCGTTCGCGCCGGTATCCTGGCCGGATGACCGTCGAGCTGTTCGCGGGCATCCCGGTCACCGACCGAGCCGCCGCCCTGGCCTTCTACGAGCGTCTGTTCGGCGCCCCGCCCGCCTTCTTCCCGAACGACGACGAAGCGGTCTGGGAGCTCGCCGAACACCGCTACGTATACATCGAGCGCCGCCCCGACCAGGCCGGTCACGCGATGAACACCCTGTTCCTCGACGACCTGGACGCCTTCGCCGCGGCGGCCGCCGAGCGCGGCGTCGAGCCGGCGACCCGCGAGACGTACGACAACGGTGTCCGCAAACTCATCTACCGCGACCCGGACGGCAACGAGTTCGGCGTCGGCGGCGGTCCGCCTACTCCTTGATGCCGATGCTGTGGATCGGGGGGATCCGGAGCAGTCGGGCGACGGGCAGGATCGTCGTGGCGAGGGCCAACACCGTGGTGCCGCCCAGGACCGCCACCCACCCGAGCACCGGCACGTACGGCACCGGATTGCCGGTGAGGGCGTCGACCACGGCGATCAGGGTGCCCGCCGCGATGCTGCCGCCGATGACCAGGGCGACGCCCAACAGGCCGATCTGTTCCGCGTTGACCATGCGTTTGGCCTGCCGGGTGGTGACGCCGACGAGGCGCAGGAGGGACAGTTCGCGGCGCCGGGCGAGGGCGGCCATCACCATGGTGTTGGCGGCGGCCAGCGCGGCGTAGCCGACCATGACGCCGATGAGCAGCTTGTTCAGCCAGGCACTGAGGGCCAGGTCGACGGCGAGTTGTTGGTTGCGGCCAGCCGTGGTGACGACGGCGCTGCCCGGGTAGCGGGCGGCCAGGGCGGTGAGAGCCTCGGGGTCCGCGCCGGGTTTGGTGCGGATGAGGATCTGGTCGTCGAGGCTGGTCGCGGTGTGCCCGGCGAGGACCTGGCGGGGCAGCAGCACGTCGCCGAAGCCTAGGCCGCGCTCGTACACGGCGGCGATGCGCAACGCGACGGGCGTGCCGTCGCCGAGCCAGAACGTCGGCTTGTCGCCGAGCTGCCAACCGGTGGTGCCGGCTTGCAGGCGGGAGACCGCGATGCTGTCGGTGCCGAGGTCGGCGAGTCGACCGGACACGATCCGGGGGTCGAGGGTGCCGGCCGCGCCGTCCGGGTCGATGCCGAGCGCCTCGATCGTGTGGGGCGTGCTGCCCGCCACGACGATGGAGGTGCGCTGGATGCCGGTCGCCGCCTCGACACCCGGGGTGCGCCGAGCCTCGGCGACCGCCTCGGGCGGCACCCCGTGCGGGGAGATCAGCGTGCGGTCGGCGAGCGTGCCTTCCCGGTTCTGGCTGATGGTCTGCCGCAGCATGTTGTCCTGCAGGAACCACACCGAGCCGCCGAAGCCCACCGAGAGCACCAGTGCGGTCAGCACTGTGGTCATGCCCTGGGCGTTCGCCTTCAGGTTCTTGCCGGCGAGGTAGCCGCTGGAGCCCCAGAGCAGCCGCAGCACGGGGGCCAGCACCCAGGCGCTGAGCCGGTTGATCCAGGGCGCGAGCAGCGAGACGGCGGTGACGAACAGGTAGAGCATGCCGATCGCGCTGTTCACCGCGGTGGATCCACCGGTGCCGCCGGCGAAGCCGGCGGCGGTGCAGGCGCCGGCGAACGTCAGGACGCCGAAGATGAACCGGACTTTGCCGCTGCGGGTCGGTTCGATGGCCGTCTCACCGAGCGCTTCGACCGGGCGGATCCGGGCCACCCGGCGGGCGGCGATCAGGCCGGCGAGCACGGCGAGCACCACGATGCTGCCCGCGGCGATCAGTGTGGAGAGTCCGCCGGTGACGATGGCGAAGTCCGCCGGAATGAAGCCACGCTCGATGAACTGATCGCGGGCCCAGCCGGTGGCGAGCAGGCCCGCCGGGACACCGAGGGCCACACTGCACAGACCGAGAAGTCCGGCTTCCGCCACGATGATGCGGCGTACCTGGCCCGGCGTGGCGGCAATGGCCCGCAGCAGCGCGAGGTCGCGACGGCGGTGCCGCACGGAGAGCCCGATCGTGCCCGCCACGACGAAGGCGACGAGCATCGCGACGTACCCGCCGAAGGTGCCGCCGACCGCCACCAGCATCTCCGCGGCCGCGTGCGGATCGCGCAGGGCCTTACCTCGATCGTCGCCGGTGTAAGCGACGGCGTCCGCCGCACCCGGCAGGTCGCGGATCGCATTCGCGAGGTCGTCGACGTCCGATCCGGGTTTGGCGAGCACCCCAATTGCGGTGGCGCGGCCGGGCTTTGCGGCCAGCTCGGCGGCGTGGGCGTCGGTGAAGAAGACGCTCGGCGGGCCTGCGCCTTCGGCGATGCCGGTAACCCGGTAGTCCCGCGGGATTCCGGCGACGACCAGCTGTGTCTGCTGGCCCGGCTGGGTGCTGCCCGCCACGCGAGCGTCAAGGACCACGTCACCCGGCCTGGTCGGCACGGCACCCTTGACCATGGTGTACGGGGTCAGCGTCGCGCTGTTCCAGCCGTGGCCGGTGGCCGGCCCCGCTGCGACGACCGGCACTTGGTAGTCGGCGGCCGCGGCGGCCACCCCGGGGAGGCGGCGGATCTCGTCGGCAAGGACGGCCGGAACAGTGCCGCCTTCGGGCAGGGCGATGGTCTCGCCGGACTCGGTGCCTGTCTGCTCGGCGGTGAACTCGATCTCCGGCCGGGCGACGACCACGTCGGCGGCGGCGTACTGGCCCGGGGCGGGCTGGTGGCGGACGCCGGATTCTAGGAGGGCGCCCATGGCCGTGAGGAGCGCAACGCCGATGGTGAGGGCGAGCAGGGTGGCGAGTGCGCTGCCGAGGCGGCGGCTCGCCAGCTGTGCGGCAAGCCTGATCATGAGCGCACCGCCCGGGCGCGGCCCAGCGAGGCCAGTTCCTCAGCGATGCGGTTGGCGCCCAGCTGCGGCATGTCCCGCACGATGCGACCGTCGGCCAGCACCATGACGCGGTCCGCGTAGGAGGCGGCGACCGGGTCGTGGGTGACCATGATGACCGTCTGTCCCTGGTCGGTGACCACGGCGCGCAGCAGCGCGAGCACCTCGGCGGCGGTTTGCGTGTCCAGGGCGCCGGTCGGCTCGTCACAGAAGATGACCTTCGGCCGCATGGCCAGCGCGCGGGCGATGGCGACCCGCTGCTGCTGGCCGCCGGAGAGGGCGGCAGGCCGGTGCTTCAGTCGCTCACCGAGTCCGACGCGGTCGACCACTTCGGCGATCCACCGCCGGTCGGGCCGCACTTTGGACAGGCGCAGGGGGAGCAGGATGTTCTCCTCGACGGTGAGCGCGCCGATCAGGTTGAACGCCTGGAACACGAAGCCGATTTCCGTACGCCGCAGCTTGGTCAGCGCGGTCTCGGAGAGCTGTGAGAGCTCGGTGGCGCCGACCCACACTCGCCCGGACGTCGGGCGGTCGAGGCCGGCGGCGCTCTGCAGCAGGGTGCTCTTGCCGGATCCGGACGGTCCCATCACCGCGGTGAACGTGCCGCGGGCGAACGCGGCGTCGACACCGCCGAGGGCTGTGACGGGCTGACCGTCCCCGCCGTACACGCGGGTCAGTTGCTCGACCCGGACGGCGATGGCGCCGGAACCGGCGGGATGGTGGGGGACGGGCATGGGTTTCTTCTCCTGACGATGCGGCGAGGACGGACGCCGGTAAGACGAAATGGCGCCGGCAAGAGGTTGTGGGCCGGCACGCGTTGTGACGTCTGTAACGCTAGGCAGGAGAGCTTTCATGATCCATGCTGCCAGCAGGCCGGGTCGCGGTAGGGCTGCCGCTACCGTCGCGCCAGCGAACGACAAGATCGCCATACCCGGTCCGCGCCCCGCAACAGGGGCGTTACAGTGCGGTCTCGTGCCCGCGCGGGGAACGGGTGGGCCCTATGCGAGGAGTGCATTGATGGTGTCCCCTGCTTCGCTCGAGGATGTCGTGAACGCCGACGGCGAAGTCCTGGTGTCGGTCGGTGTGCACTTCGACGACCTGGACTCGCTCGGGATGCTGCACAACTCGCGCTACGCCACGCTCGCCGAGCGGGCCTGGGTGGAGTACTGGCAGCGGCACGGCATCGGGGTGGATGCGGACGGCGGGCTCCTCGAGGACGGCTACAACGTCGTCAAGGAGTTGCTCGTCACCTTCGACCGCTCGATCCACCGGCCCGGCCGGTACGCCGCGGCGCTGTCGCTGGAGAAGATCGGCCGGTCCAGCCTCACCTACCGGTTCCGGATCTGCTCGGCCGAGGGCGACGTCACCTACGCCCACGGCAAGCGCACGATCATCCGGGTCGACCAGCACACCCTGCGCCCCACGGAGTGGACTGCGGCGGCCCGCGACCTGGTGAGCCGCCTGCAGCCGGCTGCCTAGGCAGGGGCCTCGCAGGCGGGCCGCGCATCGACCCTCGGCGGTGTTACGGTTTGCCGCGCCGGAAGATCAAATTCGGCGGCGCCGGCCGATCTGGGAACCGGCTCATCTCACGGGGGAGAGAAACGCGTGTCGAATGCTGTCCGCCGCCTTCGGGCGGCGACATCATGGGGGGCCGCCGTCGCCGTGGTAGCGACCCTCGGTCTGATCAAGGTGGCCGGCATGTCCGCGACATCCGCTCCCCTCGAGCCGGCCGGCGCGGTGGTGGACCCTGCCGGAGCGGCCTATCAGCTTGAATCGATCCGGGCGATGAGCTGGAACGTCTGCAACGAGGCCGGCGGGTCACGTGGCAACGATGCCTTCTGTCCGTGGCGCAACCAGCAGCAGGGCAAAGCCGAGGCGATCGCCAGCATCGCGCACACCCGTGACCTGAACGCATTGCTTCTGCAGGAGATCTGCTACCCGGAGAACGGGCAACAGACCAACAATCTGCTCACCATGGTGCTGCATGTGCTCGGCCCGGAGTGGACCTACGTCACCAAGATCGGGCAGAACTCCGGCGGGACCAGGTGCCGGGACGGCATCGACGGCACCATCGGTAGCGCCATCCTGGTCCGCGGCAAGATCAGCGAGAGCTGGGGCGTCGACCTGCTTCCGCCGTCCGACCCTCGGTTGAAGCCGATGCACTGCGCAAAGGTCGAAGGATGGGTCACCACACTGTGCAACGTGCACCTGGCGCACGACAACAGGCAGCAATATCAGGAGCAGACCGCCGTACTGGTCAGGAAGCTCGGCGCCATGGGCCACGTCCTGCTCGGCGGAGACTTCAACCATTCCTTCAGCTCCCAGAACATGCTGCAACCGCTGTACGACGGCCCCTACGCCGAATGCGATGAGCAGGCCTATGTGCCGAATGACGCCGTCAACGAAGTGACGCACTTCAACGCACCTGTGAACGGTAAGCCTGACGCACCGACCAAGCTGGACTATCTGTTCTCCACGGCCGGTTTTTCCGGCTGTGACGTGCTGACCGAGTGGGCTGACAGCCTCAATCAGTCCCCGGGTGCGGAAGACCCGAACGGCTATTCCGACCACGCGCCGGTGATCGGCTACACCCGCGGCCAGGGCATCACCTGGAACTTCACCGAGACAAGCGGAACGACGGCAGCCGACGCCTCCGGCCACGGGTACTCCGGCGTCGTCACGGGGGACGCGACATGGTCCGCCGTGCGCGGCGGGTCCATGCGGTTCGGTGGCAATGGTCGGGTCGCAGGCCCCAAAGCGCGCGGCGTCCTGGTGCCCACGCGGCGCAGCTTCACGGTGTCGGCCTGGGCCCGGGTGGCTTCCGGTGCGTCCTCCGGAACGGTGATCAGCGAACGCGGTGAGTCGACCTACGGTCTGCAACTGAGCTACAGCAAGTCCGACAGCAGCTGGCAGTTCGCCATGCCGGCCCAGGACACCGCTGGTGGCGGGGCCGTCGACCGCGTCGCCGCGCCTGCCAGAACCGGTGTCTGGACACACCTCGTCGCCATCTTCGACGCCAGCACCGCGAAGATGACCCTCCATGTCGACGGCAAACTCGCCGGCACGGCAGCACACTCGGCTCGCTGGACGGCGGACGGGTCCTTCTCCGTCGGCGCCGAAGCGCCGGACGGACCCGCCAGCGCCCTGCAGAATCCGTTCAAGGGAGACATCGACGACGTCCGCGCCTATGCCTACCCGCTCAAACCCGCCGAGCTCGCCAATCTGTACGCCGCCCAGACGGTGCGGCCCACATCTCCGACCGAGAACACGACGATTCCCGCCGCCGCCAACCCAGCCGATCCTGGCTGCCATCCCCACGGTGGGTATGGCGTCGTGCCGAGCCTGACGCCGCAGCTCGCCGTGCGCGTGGACCACCCTGATCCCACCGTGCCGGTCTGGGGCGAATTTTCGCTCTGGGACAACGACGAGAACAACAAACACGTGATCTACCTGGGCGACGCTGCTGGCGTCAGTAAACCGACCACCGGCTCCGGCGTGGTCACTGTCACCGTCCCCGCCCTGATTCCCGGTCATCTTTACGGCTGGCACGCCCGCAGCACCGATGGGGTGAACACCTCCGAGACCACGGCGGTATGCCACTTCCGCGTTCCGTCCCGGTAGCCGCCTGACGGCCGCTCACTACGGTGCCGGTAGCTCGCCTTGTTGAAGGCTTGCCACCGGCCGGTGGGTCTTTTCGCGAGCCGCGTCGGCTAGGTCACCGCCGCGAGGACCGCGTCGAGCGGCTTCGGCACGCGATCGTCGTCGAGCGCCTCGACCAGGAACCGCGCGTAGCGCAGCTTGCGCCGGGAACCGGCACCGAGGAAGCGCCGCAGCTGGTCGGGCACGGGCTGGCCCCGCCAGGCCACCTGGTTTTGCAGGGTGCGAAAGGCCTGGAGGTCGCCGTTCGCCGCGAATGCCGCCTCGACGCCCGGTACGCCGACGGCGCGGATCAGTTCGTCTTCCAGGTCAGCGACGCACACGCCGAAACCGAGGCGTCCGAGGTCGGCGTGGGTCTGGGGGGTGCCGATGCCGGCTGCGGTGAGGGCGCGGAGAAATAGGTCTGCCTCGGCGGCGTCGCAGAGTCCGGCGAGGCGCAGGCCGGCACCCCGTGGACCGAACCGGGCAATGTGGCGTGCTATCGCGTGAGCGCCACCGATCGAAAGCACCTCGACGCCGCGCGCCGCGAGGTCCTGACCGCGGCGGGCGGCGAGGGTTTCGAGGGCGATCCGGTCGCTGTCGCCTTCGACGAGGATGACGGCGGTGGTCAGACGCTCCACTCCCGGAACTGCTGCAGGAGGACGCGGGACATCGTGACTCGCTCGGCGAACGCGTGCCGGGACTCGGCGTCGTCGCGGCCGATCAGGTCGTAGCGGAACCCGTCGAATCCGCTGCGCAGCAACACCGACGTGGCGAAGCCTTCGCGGACCTCGGCGTCCACTCCCGAAACGCCTTCCTCGGCGAGCCCGCGCAGATAGGCCGGCACGATCGCCGCGCTGACCGCGGGCAGGTTGTCGGCCGGCAGCTGGCCGGCGTGGGTGAGCCCGATGAGCAGCTGACCGAGGTCGAACCCGAGCGTGTGGGGCGTACGGAAGGACAGGTCGATGACCACGAACTCGGCGCTGCCGTCGGCCGGAACCAGGAGGTTCTGCGGGCTGGCGTCGCCGTGCGGCAGGGCTTGCGGGAGGGCGTCGAGGCGGTCCAGCAGCTCTCGAATGCGCGGGCCGAGGTCGCGCAGGCCGGAGCGCAGGTCGCCGTGGTCGGCGAGCCAGGGGTGGGACCAGAGTCCGTCGTCGTGCAGGGGTGCGAGACCGCGGAACTGGACGGCTTTCTCGGCGTACATGCGCAGGGCATAACCCGGCGGGAAGGCGCTCACGGCGAGCACGTCCGGGGTCATCGACCGGGCGTTCCAGCGGCCCAGCAGGTAGCCGGCGCGGGCGAATCGCTCGGTGTCCCAGGGGGTCGGCGCTGGTGTGATGTCCTCCTGCCAGAGGACGAGCCGGTCATCGGGCAACTCGATCAGTCGGTGCAGGATCGGGCCGCGCAGCCCGTTCGGCAGCGAAGCCTGGATGCGCGGGTCCCAGAGCTCGATCTCGGTGCGCCAGGGGAACTCGGCGGCGAAGTCGTGGGCGATCGGCGGCGGCATCAGGGCGAGTCCGGGCCAGTGCCGCACGTGGTGCAGTTGCTTGACGAACATCGACCAGCCGGCGCCGTGGACCCGCCACAGCCCGCCGGTGGCCGGTGACCCGGACGCGTACGCGACGGCATCGACACGGACCTCGGACGGGCCGACCGGCGAACCGACGAGGTCGCTCAGCGCGGCCGGCACGTCGCCGGGTGCTACGCCGAGCAGGCTCGGCAGGACGTCCGAAGGGGGAGCGGGAGCCGCTGACATCGGGTCAGGCTACCGCCGCCGGCGCTGGATCAGGTGCAGGTGTTCAGCGCGCCCTGCAAAGCGGACTTCTCGGTGGACTGCAGGGTGAGCGACCAGGAGGACTTCACCGCGATCCACATTTTGGCGTAGGTGCACCGGTAGGACGTGACGGACGGCTGCCAGGTCGACGGGTCCTGGTCGCCCTTGGCCTGGTTGACGTTGTCGGTGACCGCGATGAGCTGGGGGCGGGTGAGGTCGTTGGCGAAGCTCTGCCGCTTGCTGGTGGTCCAGCTGCTAGCGCCGGAGCGCCAGGCCTCGGCCAGTGGGACCAGGTGGTCGATATCGACGTCGGACGCGGCGGTCCAGGTGGCACCGTCGTACGGGGAGTACCAGCTACCGGAGGTGGCAGCGCACGACGAGTTGGTGACCACGTTGCGGCCGTAGCGCATCAGGACGGTCTCCCGGGTGTTGCAGCTGCCGCTGACGGTGCTCCAGTGCGGGAACAGGTCGCGGGAGTAACCACTCATGGAGCCCTGCGCGGCCACGGTGAGGGCGTTGAGCTGGGCCTGGGCGGTTGCCTTGCTGGGAATACCGGGCGGTGTGGCGGATGCCGCGGTGGCGGTGCCCACGATGAAAGTTGCGGTGGCGGTCAGGACGGCGGCGACGCGGCAAGCGGTACGGGGCATGACCGGGCTCCCATCGAGCTCAGGTGGCACCGGGCGGTGCCACCTGAGATATAGATGGATGTCATGGTATCCGGAGTGTTGCTTTTGTTAACTCCAGATGACGGCCAGCGGAACCGTTGCCAGGTCAGCCCTGGGAGTGGCCGTACCGCCAATATCCGATGAAGTCGAGGTTCTGCTTGGGTATCTGGCGTTCCTCGACCAGGAACCGGCGGCCACCCGTCGCAAGCGAGGACTCACCCGCCAAGAACGCGTACACCGGGGTGACCGGCAGGTCCGCGGCCTTGAGCGCGGCCAGCGCGGCGCGCCCCGGCACGTGCTCGTCCGGGCCGCGGACAATCCAGCGCAGGTCGATGCCGGCCGGCACCCGGAACTCCTGCTTGTCCGCCTCCGACGGCACCTCCACGATGGCAATGCCCTGGGCGTCGTCCGGCAACGAACCGCAGATTCCGGCCACCGCGGGCAGCCCGGTCTCGTCGGTCACCAGCAGCGTCCAGTTGTGCGGGTGCCGCGGGTTGTAGCCGCAGCCTTGATCCAGCAGGCCCACCTGGTCACCAGCCTTGGCGGTCAGCGCGAACGCCGCCGCCGGGCCCGCCGAGCCGTCCTCCTCGGTGTGCACGACGAAGTCGATGTCGAGCTCGTGGGTGTCCGGCCGGAACGCGCGCACCGTGTAGTTGCGCACCCACGGCCGCCGGGCCTTCGGTGTGGTCAGGTACTGCGCGTACCAGAGGTTCGACGTGCGGGTGGGCAGCCGCAGGTGCTCCTGGCCCTCGCGGGGCAGGAACAGGCGGAACCACTGGTCATAGCCCTGTGGCGTGAAGCCCTCAGCGCTGACCGTCACCCGGATCACGTTCGGTGTGACCCGGGCGGTGCGCTGCACCTCCACCAGGAGAACCTGCGGATTTACCGGCTTGCGGAGCTTGTAGTTGCCCACGGTCAGGCTCCCATCGAAGGTGTGCGGACCAGGCCGCGGGTGACGCCGGTCTTCGCGACCCGACGGGCGAGGACCAGGCCGGCCCAGGTCGCCAGCGCCGAGCTGCCCAGCATGAGGACGTAGAACAACACTTGGACGGCGAAGGCCGTCTTGGACATCTCGAAAGCGACGTACGCCGTCCACGCGTAGATCGCCGTGAACACCGTCGTGGTCAGGTAGAAGAGCCACGACCGCCAGATGCGGTACCAGGTGACGAGGAAGCCGAGCTCGACCGCCACGCCGACCATCAGCGTCGTCACCACCGCAGTCGGGCCGTACGGGGTGAGCGGCACGTTGATCAGGCCGGCGATGAGCATGGTGAGCACGCCCGCACCGGGGCGGCGCAGGACCGCGAGACCCAGGACCGGGCCGATGATCCAAAAACCGATCATGCCCGCGTAGACGATGGGGACGGTCGTGGCGAGGACCGCGCTGGCGTGGTTGGCGGGCACCAGCAGGACGCCGCTCGCCGCGCCGATTGCCGCGCAGGTCATGAGGAACCGGGTGGTGAGGGACTTCATGCGAAAACTCCGTAGGTGAAGCACCAGAAAGCGAGGATCAGAACGACGTCGCGGACCCGGAACCGCACGAGGTACCGCTCGGTCCGGGTGGGGAAGGCGCCGAACGCCCGGGACTCCATGGCCAGCGAGACCCGCTCGGCATGCCGGATGCCGCCGGCCAGCAGCGGCACCGCGTAACCGCCGGAGCGGCGCAGGGCGGCGATCGGGCCACGGCCGCCGGACAGTCCGCGGACCCGGTGGGCGCTGCGGATGACCTCCAGCTCGTGACTGAAGCGCGGCACGAACCGGAACGCGGCCAGGGCCGCATAGCCGATCCGGTACGGCACCCGGAGTTGGCGGATCATCGCCCGCACCAGGTCCGGGCCGGTCGTGGTGAGGCCGCCGACCAGCGCCAGTAACAGCACCGCGACCATCCGGAGCGCCGTGGACAGGCCGGTCTCCACCGCCCCCGTCCACAGCTCGAACGGGCCCAGATCGGCGAGCAACCGGGTATGCGAGACCTGGGCCGGATCGGTCCAGACGCCGAAGGAGACGCTCATGACGGCGAGAATGGCGGGGATGCCGCACAGCAGCCAGGCCAACGTCCGGCGGTTCGGTCGGGCGGCGAGGAGAATCAGCGTCAGGGCTGCCGCGGCGACGATGGCCGGCGTGCGCACGTCCCGGGTGCCGATCACCAGGATCATCAACGGCAGCGGCCCGAAGAGCTTGGCGAGCGGGTTGTAGGTCCGCAGATCGGCGAGGCTCATCCGGCGTCCACCGCGGCAGGTGCGGGCAGATCGGCGAGGCGGGTCACCGTACGCCACGACGGGTGGTTGACCAGCGCCCGGGTGGCCCGGGCGACCGGCGGTGGGCGCAATCCGGGCAGCTCGCGGCTGAATACCTCGGCGGGCGTACCGTCGGCGGCGATCCGGCCCTCGGCGAGCACCACCACCCGGGTCGCGTGCTCGGCCACGAGCTGCATGTCGTGGCTGACCACGATGACCGTCGCACCCTCGGCGTGCAGGCCGGTGAGCAGGTCGAGCAACTCAACAGCGCGTTCGCGGTCCTGGCCGAAGGTGGGTTCGTCCAACACCAGGATTTTCGGGCGGGCGATGACAGCCGTACCGACCGAGAGCCGGCGCTTCTGGCCGCCCGACAGGAGGAACGGGTGCAAGGCGCGCAGGTGGTCGAGTCCGAAACGGACGAGCATCTCGTCGACCCGCGCCCGCACCTCGTCGGCGGGCAGGTCGAGCAGCCGCAGGCCGAGGGCCAGCTCCTCGTCCACCCGGCCGGTGACGAACTGGTGCTCGGGGTTCTGGAAGACGAATCCGATCCGCCGAGTCAGCTCCCGGGCGTCGGCGCGGGCCAGGTCGAGTCCGGCGACGGTGACCGTGCCGCGCGGCGGGCGGACCACGCCCGCGACGGCCTGCGCCAGGGTCGTCTTCCCGGCCCCGTTGGCGCCGACGACGGCGACGAACTCGCCCTGGCCGATGCGCAGGCTGACGTCGTGCAGCACCGGCGATCCGCCGCGAACGACGGTGAGGCGCTCCACGACGAGCGCCGGATCGCCGGCGGGACGGGGAGCCGCTTCCGTCGTTGACCGGTGCGGTAGCTCAGGCTGGGCGTCCAACGCGGCGGCCAGCTCGGCCGGGGTCAGCGGCAGGGGTTCCAGCGGGACCCCGCCGGCCCGCAGCCGGACGCCGGCGAGAGCGCTGACCGGCAGCCACACACCCAGGCCGAGCAGCAGGTCGCAGTGCCGGGCCAGGGTCTCCCGGGCCGGTCCGTCGAGGAGCACCCGGCCGGCACGGTCCAGCACGACCACCCGACTGACCAGGTCGATGGCCGTGTCCAGGCTGTGCTCCACGAGCAGAATGCCCCGGTCGCCGGCGGCCACGATCTCGCGCAGGACGGCGTAGACCTCCTCGACGCCGGCCGGGTCGAGGTTCGCCGTCGGTTCGTCCAGCACGAGCAGCGGGGAGCGCATCGCGAGGGCGCAGGCGATCGCGAGTCGTTGCCGGCCGCCGCCGGAGAGTCGGTCCGGGTCGTCGGCGCGGCGGTCCCACAGGCCGGTACGCCGCAGTGCCTCCTCGGCCCGGGCAGCGATCTCGGTCACCGGCAGACCGAGGTTCTCCGGGCCGAAGCAGACCTCGTCCAGCACGGTCGCCGTGACGATCTGCGCGTCCGGGTCCTGGAAGACCATGGCTACGTCGCGGGACAGCTCGGGAACCCGATGCGCACGGGTGTCCTTGCCACCGACTTCCACGGTGCCCGCCAGCTCGGCGCCGACAATGTGCGGGATCAGGCCGTTCGTGGTCAGGGCGAGCGTCGACTTGCCGCAGCCGGAGGGGCCGAGCAGCAGGATGGCCTCGCCGGGCCGGATCGCGAAGCTCACCCCGGACGGGGTCGCCGGCCGCTCGGCGCCCGGATTTTCCTCGTCGGAGTGCACGACGCCGACCTCGCACAGGGCGAGCAGCGGGGGATGACCTTGGTCGAGCACGCGGTTATGTTAGGCGAACCTAAATTTATCGCAATGGGTACCCCGGAGAGCAGTGGTCACGCGGGCAACGTGAACCAGAACCGGCTGCCGCCACCAGGGTTGCCGTCCACGCCGACGGTGCCGCCGTGCCGTTCGATGATGCGCTGCACGATCGCCAGACCCAGTCCGGTCCCGGGAAAGTCCTCGCTGCCCGCGGCCCGGATGAACGCGTGGAAGACCTCGGCCCGCTGGTCCTCCGGGATGCCGATGCCCCGGTCGGCGACCTCGATGCGGTGCCAGGCCGGCGCCGCCATGTCCTCACCGAGCGTCACTTCCAGGGTGGCGCCGATGCTGATCTCGGCGGCCCGCTCCGGCGGCGTGTACTTGATGGCGTTGCCGATCAGGTTGTCGAGGACCTGACGAATCTGGCTTTCGTCGCCCCGTACGGTCGGCAGGCTCGCATGGTTGACCTGTGCACCCGACGATGTGCCGTCGAGGCGTTCCGTGAGGATGCTGTCGACCAGCAGATTCAGGTCGACGTCGTCGTGTCGCAGCACGGTGTGGTCCGCTGTCGCGTACGCGAGCAGGTCGTCGATCAGCATTCGCATCCGGTCGGCGCTCTTGCGTAGACGGGCCAGGTTGTCGCGCTGGTAGGCCGAGAGCGAACCGTCATCCTCGTCGGCGATCAGCTCGGCATAGCCCAGCACGTTGGCCAGCGGGCTGCGTAGGTCGTGGGCCACCACCCCGGCGAAGCCGGTCAGTTCCTCTTCGCGTTTGCGTAACTGCAGCTCGACCGACTCGCGCCGGGCGATGTCGTACCGCAACTCGAGGGTGGCCTGATCGACCCGGCGCAGCGCCCGGTCGCGCGAGGTCACCACGGTGGCGGTGAGGCTCGCCAGCAGCAGGGTGAGCACACTGCCGATCGCCGCCGCGCCGTGCGCCAGCCAAGCCTCGGTCGCGGGGAGCAAGGCGACGGTCGGCCGCACGGTCAGCCGCCACTGCTTCGGCGGGAACGGCAGCTCGACCGTCTTCGGCGCGATGACAGTCTCCGCCCGCGCGGGGGAGGCCCAGCTCGCGACCCGCACCGGTGTCTCGCCCGAGACGTCGGTGAACTCGATGCTGACCTGGTCGCCGCCGATGAGGCCAGGCGCCGGGCCGAGGAATTCGCTGCCCCGGAAGGCCATGGTGATCCAACCGAGAAACTCGCCGGCCTTGCCGTCCGTTCCAGTGGACACCACGGCCGCAGCCATCACGAAGGACCGGTCGATGCCGTCCGCCGAGGGGTAGGTGCTGCTGGTCACCACGCCACCGTCGGCTCGGGCGCTCTGCAAGGCCGTCACGATGTCGGTCGTCGGCAGGAGGTCGTCGCCGATCTCGGCCGACCCCCCGTCGAGCGCCCGCCCGAGGACCGGAAAGTAGTGCTCACCGTCGACATTGCCGGCGGTCAGGGTGAGCCCCGCGCTGCCCCGCGCCCGCCAGTCCGCCTGCACCACGGGCATCGTCGCGGCGGTGGCCGGTACGACGAAACTGATCTCGGTCGCGCCGGGCAGCCGGGAATTGTTGAACGGTGCGGTGATGGCCGCGAACCCGCCCGCGGTGAGGCGAGGCTGGGCACCGATCGAAGCGGACAGGTCGGCGAGCGCCACCCCGTACTGGATCAGCTCGGCCACGATGACCTTGGCGATGACGTCCTGCTTTTGAGCAAAGGCGCGTTCGCTCCAGCTCTGCGCTGTGACGCGCAGGGCGACCGTGGACAGACCCGTACCCAGTGCGCCGAGCAGCACCACCAGACCGACGACCAGCCCGGAGCGCCACCAGGGGCTGCGCGGGGCCGGCCAGCGGGGGTCCATGTTCTCGACGCTATCCGCCGAAACGCCGTTGAATGCGCATATGCCCGGTTCGGCGACCGTGCTGAGACCTCGTGGGCATGCCGGTTTCCTCAGGCAGGAGTCGCCGGCACGATGCGCTGCCGGGTGATCCGGGCGACGATCTCGCCGGCGGCGGTGCTGAGGACGGCCATGTCGGCTTCCGTGAAGTGGCGCGGCTGCGGACCCGCGGCGCAGTGGCTGCCGATGATCTCGCCGTCGGGCAACGTCAGCGGCACGCCGGCATAGGACCGCATCATGCCCGCCCGCACCGCGGGGTTGGTGGCGCAGGCGGGGTGGGCCGTGAGGTCGTCCACCACGTACGGGGCGCGGTCGACGACGACGTTCAGGCAGAGGCTGTACTCGTTGGGTGTGCCGCCGAGCGGCGTGAGGAAGTCCGCCTCGGGGCCGTTCGTGGCGAGTACGGCAGTCGCCGTGTTCAGGACGACCTGCACCGCGGTCAGCGGGATGTCGATCGTCTCCGCGCTGCGCTGGCAGATGCGGCGAAGGTCGGCGGCGAGGCCGGGGTCGAAGAGGTCGTAGCCGGCCAGCACCTGCATGCGGGCGAGGTTGGCGACGGGGTCGACGTCGGTCATGAGCGTGCTCCCGGCTATTCGGCGTCGCGGATGAGGGTGTGGGCGGCGGTGAGATGGGTGTGGGCGTTCATCCGGATGGTGAGGCTGCGCGCGCACAGCGCCATGACCGGGTCGGTGTCGGTCATCGCGGTCAGCAGTCGGGTGAGCGAGGCCTCGTCGGTTTCGTAACCGCTGAGGCCGGCCCTGGTGAGCAGCGTGCGCCACAGGTCGTCGGTCCGGTGCCCGTAGAGCTGCCGCAGCGCCGTACGGGCCTCGGCGATGTCGGGTCGCTGCAGCCGGTACGCCTGCGCCGGATCAGGAGAGCTCATGGTCACCCTGCCTTGCGGGTCAGTAGCTGAACCGGCTGACCAGCCGGTTGAGTTTGGTAGCCAGGCCGGAGAGGTCGTCGGCGGCCAGTTGGCTCGCGTGGGCGGTGTCCGAGGTGGCCGTGGTGACCTGGGCGACGCCCGCGAAGTTGGCCAGCACGTTGGTGCTGGCGGTGGCGGCCTCGCTGATCGACCGGGTCATCTCGTTGGTGGTGGCCGACTGCTGTTCGACGGCTGAGGCGATGGTGGTGCTGTAGTCGGTGATCTGCCCGATGACTTCCTCGATGCGCAGCACCGCCGTGCCGGTGGTTTCCGTACTCGTCTGGATGGCGGTGATCCGGCCGGTGATGTCCTCGGTCGCCCGCGCGGTTTCCTGGGCCAGGTCCTTGACTTCGGAGGCGACGACGGCGAAGCCCTTGCCGGCGTCGCCGGCCCTGGCGGCCTCGATGGTGGCGTTCAGGGCGAGCAGGTTGGTCTGCTCGGCGATGGCGGTGATGAGCCGCACCACGTCGCCGATCTCGGTGCTCGCCCGGCCGAGTTCGGCCAGCTCGCCGCTGGTGGCCCGGGCGATGGTCAGTGACTCGTTGGCGACGTGGGCGGCCTGGCTCGACGTGCTGGCGATCTCGCGGATGGAAGCGGTCATCTCTTCGGCGCCGGCGGCGACCGTCTGCACGCTGTCGCTGATCTGCTCGGCCGAGTCGGCGGCCAGGGACGCCTTGCCGGAGGCCTCCTGGGCGCCGGTGAACAGTTCGCCGCTCACCTTGGACAGCTGGACCGCCGCGGCGGACAGGGCGGTCGCGGTGACGGCCAGGTCGTGCACGGTGGTCTGGACGGACTCGATCGCGGAGTCGAGGTCCTGTCCCATGGTGCCGAACTCGTCGCGGGAGTCGAGGCGGACCCGCTGGGTGAGGTCGCACGCGGCAAGCCCGGCCACGATCACCGACATCTGCTTGACCCGGGCCACCAGTGCCCGGGCGATGTAGAGCCCGAAGGCCAGCGCGACCAGGACGCCGACGGCGAGCATGACGATGATGATGGTCCGGGACGACGTGAAGGCGTCGGCGGCGTTCTCCTGCTGCGTTTTCGCGAAGGCGCTCTCCTGCTTGCTGAGCGTGTCGGCGAGTTCGGCGGCCTTACTGCCGGCGGGGAGCGCCTCCGTGTCGCGAATCTGCTCGAAGGTGGCGATGTTGCCGGCGCGGCTCTCGGGCAGCAGCCGGTCGTCGCGGATCTGCTGGTACTGCTGCCAGGCGGCGGCCATCTCGTCGGCCGTGGCAGGGTTGGCCGTGTCGGCCCGGTAGGTCTGGAAGTCGCGGGCGAACGCGGCGTCGTTCTCCTTGAGCAGCGTCTCGTACTTCGTCCTCGACTCGGCCGAACGCGACACCGCGTGGTTGAGCACGTTGCGGCGGGTCTGCTCCATGTCGATCTTGAGCTGGCCGATCTGCTGGATGGGTACGACACCCAGGTCGTAGATGTCGTCCGCGGCGTGACTGAGCTGCGACATGCGGGTGATCGAGAGGACGCCGACCCCGACCGCGACGATCGCCATCAGCAGGACCGCGGTACTGACTTTGGTGGCGATCCGTCGGTCGGCCATCCAGCGGAGCAGCGGATTCCGGCGTGGCCGGCTCGGCGCGGCAGCGGTCATCGCAGGGTCAGCCCTTCACGCCGGAAAACTCGTGCGGAACAGCTCCGACCCTAGCCATGAACTGGCCTTCTTCGGGTTTAAACATAGAAACCGCCCACCCCTCCGCAGATGGCGGTCCAGGAAGGGTGGGCGGAGTAGTACGGGAGCGGGAAACCGATCAGAAGGTGGCGCCGAACTCCTGCGTCCAGAACGGCACCTGACGGCCGGAGTCGTTGCGCAGGGCCAGGCCCACACCGATGTTCTTATAACCGCACTTGAGGATGTTGGCCCGGTGCCCGGAGCTGTTCATCCAGGCCTTCATGACCGCGGCCGCGTCGGCCTGTCCGAAGGCGATGTTCTCACCGGTGAGCCGGAACTTGTAACCGGCTGCGGTGACCCGCTGGGACGGGCTCTTGCCCTGCCGGTTGGTGTGCGCGAAGAACCGGTTGCTCGCCATGTCCTGCGAGTGCGCCTTCGCCGCGCCGGCGAGGCGGCTGTCCACGGTCACCGCCGCGCAACCGGCCTTGGCCCGCTCCTGGTTCACGAGGCGGACGACCTCGTTCTCGGCCCGCTGGGTGGCGTTGCCGCCGCTGGGCTGGGTCGGGGTGGGCTTCGGCGTGCCGCCGTTGCCGGGCCTGGTGGGCTGCGGGGCCGGCGCCGGAGCGGCACCGCCGGTGGTCACCAGCTTCAGGCCCTCGGTCCGCAGGACCGGGTTGATCGGCTGGTACACCGTGTTGGCGCGGCCGCCGTTGCAGTTGCCGGAGCCGCCGGAAAGCACGCCCTGAGCCTGGTTGCCGGCGAGCAGCGAACCACCCGAGTCGCCGGGCTGGGCGCAAGCGCTGGTGACAATGAAGCCGGTGACAGCGCGCCCACTCACGCTCAGGCTGGCGTTGCGAGCGGTGATCACGCCGCAGCGAGTGCCGGTGGTCGAGCCGGTACGGCACACCGAGGCGCCCACCGGGGCTTCCTTCGAGCCGGCGATCGGCACCTGGCCGCCGTTGGTGGTGGCTACCACCGGCTTCGGCGTCCAGTTGCGGTTGACGTCGACGACCGCGTAGTCGTTGCCGCCCCGGTTGCCGAACTTGGAGCTGCGGAACGTGCCCTGCGCGTTGTTCTGGGCGACCGTGGTGGAGCCCTGCGCGCCGCAGTGGCCGGCGGTCACGAAGCCGGTGGTCACCGGGAAGCCGACCGAGCAGCGCGACGACCGGTTGATGATGAACGCGTCGCCGCCGCGGACGTCGAACATGGCGGTGAAGTCGGACTCGACGGTCTGCACCTTGACGTCGGCGCCGCCGAGGCCGGCCTTCTTGGCGAAGTCACGCGCCTTCTTCTCACTGCCGGCGCGGGCCATGACGGTGACCGTGTTGGAGCTGGGGTCGACGTACCAGCCGGAGACCTGCTTCGGTGCCTTGGCGGCCTTGCTGTCCAGGCGGCGCTGCGCGTCTTCGAGCTTGTCGGTGCTCTTCGCGACGAGCGTCGGGTCGGCACCGGCTGCGCGGATGCTCTCCACCAGCGACGGATCGGTCACGGCGACGGTCAGCTTGTTGGTGCCGGCCTTGATCCAGGCGCCGCCGTACGCGTCGCCGGTGACCGTACGCAGCGTGGACTCGAGCTCCGGTGTGATCGCCTCCGCGCCCAGCCGCTGCACGGCGTCGCCCCGGGTCAGCTGGAGGTCGCGCTGCATGGCTTCCAGCAGCGCGTCTGCCTCGCCGGCCTGCTTCGGTGCCGGTGCCTGCGCGCCGGCCGATCCCTGCGGCTTCGCGTCGGTGCCCGCGAAGGCCGGGATGGTCAGCACCGCCGCGAGTCCCGCGGCGGACACCATGGTCACCGTGGCGACGATCCGTCTCGCCTGCATGTTGCGTCCTTCCGTCTCCCCCACACCGGCGATCGCCGGTGAGCCGTCACCGCCGGTGACAGCTCCGGAAGTAACGGAGCGTCCCCTTCGGCGCGGACCCCGGTACTCTCCCGTCCTTCTCACCAGCGTGGGGCGGGGCACAGGAAGGCTTAAGAAAAGGCTTAGAGAGCGTTCAGAACCCGAGGTCGGAGACCCGAAAGGGGGAGACGTGGGTCACTGCGCCAGGCGCCGAGGGTGAGCACAAGGTCCCGGAGAGTCGCTCACGTTGGGTCACATCAGCCACGGTGGGATGGGCCTGCAACCGTTTCGCTCCGCGCTCGGCACGGGACTGCTCTTCCCGGCCAGCAGAGTCGGCCAGGACACGCCCTGACCGACCCAGGCCGAGGAGCGCCGAACCAGATGAAGTCCCGACCGCACCATCGCCCCGCCCGCAAGACTCGCCGTCCGTTCGCCACTGCCGCCGCCGTTGCCGTTGCCGCTTCGGCCCTGACCGCCACCGCAGCCCCGGCAACCGCCGCGGCCGGACCCGCCGAGCCGCCGGCCACCGCCCCCGCGGCGCCGACCGCCACGACACCGGATGCGTCCGCGACCGCCGTGCCGCAGGCCGCGAAGAAGTGGTCGTCCTTGATGTACCACAGCCTCACGCCGACGCCGGCGTACGTGCAGCTGCGCACGAAGCTCGCCACCCAGCGGACCAACCTGCGGATGTACTCCACCCGGATCACCCAGGGCCGCGCCGCGCACGCGACGGCGCTGGCCGAGCTGACCGCCGCGGTCGCTGCCGATGCCGCCGCGCGCACCGCTCAATCGGCTGCCGTGGAATCCCTGGCGACGGCCCGCAACAAGCTCACGGTGGTGACGCAGCAGCGCCCGCGTAACGCCAAGTCCGTCGCGGCGAGCCGGGATGTCGTCCTGTCCGCAGCCAAGATCGTGACGGCCCGCCGGGCGGACGCCCGTACCGCGGCGGCAACGCTGAAGACGGCGCTGGCCGCATCCTCCAGTGCTACCTCAGGGCTGGACCGGGCGGTTACCGGCTGGCGCAACACGTCGGCGGCGATCCTGACCAACCAGCAGCGGCTCATCGCCCTCGACAAGTCGGCCGAGCTGGCCGGTCAGGCCGCCGCTCTCAGCCGCAACGTCGTCGCCGAGGTCCGGACCACGTTCAAGACCGCCGACACCACCCAGGTGAACGGCGTCACCGTGCATAGAAGCGTCGCCTTCTCGTTCCGGCGCATGCTCGCCGATGCCAAGTCCGATGGCGTCGTGCTGTCCGGCGGTGGCTTCCGGACCCGTGAGCAGCAGATCCGGCTGCGCAAGGCCAACGGCTGCCCCGACGTGTGGAAGTCGCCGGCCTCGTCCTGTCGGGTCCCGACCGCGATCCCCGGCCAGTCCCTGCACGAGCTTGGCCTGGCAGTGGACATCACCGCCGACGGCCGGTCGCTCTCCGCCGACACCGCCGGCTTCCGGTGGCTGTCCGCGCACGCCGCCCGGTATGGCTTCGTCAACCTGCCGTCCGAGGCCTGGCACTGGTCCATCACCGGCGGCTGACCACCGCCCGCCGCAGGACGCTGACCCCGTCGACGTCCGCGGCGGCCATTAAATCGAACCGGTCGACGTCCAGGCACAGGTCCACGTCGTCGGTGTGCACACCGAGATGACCCCGGCTGAGGCCGGTCGCGAGGGTGTCGGCTGCGGCTGACACCCTCGCCCTTTTCCGGTACGGCGTCACGTCCGCCGCCGGGTCCACGACCAGGGCAGCGAGGTACTCCGCGCACGCTAGGTCCTCGTCCGCGGTGCCATCGTCGCCGGTGACAAGGTAGGTGACGGCGGCACCCGGGTCGGCGCGGAGCGCGCGAGCCGTCGCGCCGGCCACCACGAAACTGGCGCACAGGACGCGCCGCGCGTGCCGAGCGGCGAGGGCGCCGCGGGTTCCGGCGGTGGTCGTCTGCACGACCGTACGGCCGGTGAAGTCCAGTGCGGACACGTGGCCGGGGGAGTTGACGGTCTCGAAGCCGTCCGCGGGTGCGCCGTCCTTCAGGGCGATGGCGCCGGGGTGGCTGGCCTTCAGGGTGAGAGCATGTGCCACGTCGGCGGCCAGCAGGATGCATTCCGCGCCGCGGGCGAGGGCCCATGCGGCGGTGGTGAAGGCGCGCATGACATCGATCACTACCACCGTGTCGAGATTCTCGCCAAGGCCGGATATTCCGGCGAAACGGGGCGTAGTCATCGGGAGTTTGCCTCTCGTTCGCTGGTGCGGTGTGGATCTTCAGCGGACATTCATCCAGCTCAGCAGTGTCCTTAATTCTTCCTTAACAGAGCTAGATGCATCGATTGCTGTGGGGAGCTAGCGGAGAGCAACCACATCGATCTCTAGGGTGAGCGAAGCGGCGACATGATCTGTCTGCCGTCACCGTGATTGACGGTGCTCGTGCCGGGCAAACACCCCACACTGACCGGCCAGCCCGGAAGGATGGACGACAGTGGACACTCAGACCGCACAGGACTACCTCGCCCCGCCGGCACTCGTCGGCGAGCGGTTGACCATCGAGGCGTTCGACCAGCTAGCCGGCACTCTGTCGGGGCACCGCTTCGTCAAGGTCGTGGTGGACCGCCAGGCAGGTGTCATCCACTTCATCGACAACGAGCAGTACGCGTTCCACGGCTACTACATCGCCGAGCACATCCTGCGCATCACGCGGCAGGAGCTGGAGACCAACGTCGACCAGTACAACCACGCGTTCTACGGCGACCCGGACCGGCGGCTCTACCTGGGACTGCTGTCGCTGCACGCGCGCGAGGACGAGAACGGCACCCGGCGCTTCCTCTGCCTGGAGACCGTCGAGGTCGACACCATGTCCACCGACATGCTGCGCTGGTTCTACGCCTTCGTCGCCGAGAACATCGACCCGGGCCTGCCGCTGCTGTTCAAGCCGGCGACCCACCGGCAGGAGCAGCAGCTCACCGAGGTCCCGGCCACCGAGATGCCGCGCATCGCCGCGCACGAGATCTTCTCCGCGGCGCCGTTCGTCGCGTTGCAGCCCGGGGTGGCGCAGGGCCGGCTGCGGGCCTTCCGCGACGAGGACGCCTACCGCAAGGCCGACCCGCCGCTGCAGTGGTACGACATCATCGTGATGGACCGGGTGCCCGACGACATCCCGCGCCTGTCCGGCATCATCAACGCGCAGCACACCACGCCGCTGTCACACACCAACGTGCTGGCCGCCGGCTGGGCCGTGCCCAACGCGATCCAGCTCGACGCGTTCAGCCGGATCGACGCCGCGGGGCTGAACGGCGAGTGGGTGCGCTACGAGGTCACCGCGAGCGCCGACGCCATCGGCCTCACCCCGATCGAGCGCCCGGCCGACCTGGACCGCCCGGCCTGGGTGTCGCAGCAGGTCAGCGTCGAGCCGCCCGAGGTGCACCAGAGCCCGATCGCCGCGCTGTCCGAGATCCGCGCCGCCGACCACTACCGGTACGGCACCAAGGCCGCCAACCTCGGCGAGCTGCACCACGTCCTGCGCCACGGGTCCGAACGCCTCCTCGGCTTCTACCGGGTGCCCCGGCCGTTCCGCAAGGACCTGCTCGGCTACCTGGAGAACCTGCTTGGCGAGAGCAGCCCGGGCGGGCTGTCGCAGGCGGCGAACCGGCTGCTGCGTGAGCTGATGTGGGTGCCGCGCGGCATCGCCCTGCCGTTCTCCCTGCAGCGGGAGTTCCTCGAGTCGTCGCCGGCCATCCAGCAGACCATCGGCAAACTGAAGATGGCCCTCGAGCTCGACGCGCGCGAGGTGGAGCCGCTCTGCCTCGAGTTGCAGCGCCTGGTCCGCCGCACCCGGGTCCCCGAGTCCATCCGGTCCCGGGTTGACGACGCGCTGGTGTCCCACCTGGGCGGCGTGGCGAGCTTCGTGGTGCGCAGCTCGTCGAACGCGGAGGACCTGGCCGGGTTCTCGGCGGCCGGCATCTACGAGTCGGTCAACCATGTCACCACCGCCGACCACGTGATGGACAGCCTCAAGACGGTGTGGGCGTCCCTGCTGTCGCCGCGCAGCGTCCGGCTCCGGCAGCAGGCGGGCATCTCCCTGGACGACTCCTACATGGGCGTGGTGATCCAGGAGGAAGTCGCCAACACCATGGGCGGTGTCATGGTGACCACGAACCCGCTGGCTCCCGCGGACTTCCGCAACGTGTACCTCAACGTCTCGACCCGGTCCGTGGTGGACGTGGTGGCGGGGTCTCACGCGCCGATGCAGTACCTGTTCAACACCGTGGAAGGCGGCGGCCGCACGGTGTCGCTGGGCGATGCCGAGCAGGACCTGCCCGAGGCCGGTCGCGCGCGGCTGCAACGCCTCGCCGTGGCCGGGCGGCTGCTGCAGGCGCATTTCTCGCCCGACTACACCTTCTCGGCGCCGGTCGACATCGAGTGGGTCGCCGACGACGACCGCATCGCGATCGTGCAGCTGCGCCCGTACTCGGCCTGACCCGGCCCTGACTTGCACCGCAGGAGCATTTGCATGTCCGCCGTTGGCACCACCATGCCCGCTGAGGCCCAGGCGAAGCCGTCCCGTAAGGCGCCGGAGCACGTCCGCCGGATCGTCTGGATCCACTACGGCTTCCAGTTCTTCTTCGGCCTGCTCGTCTGGGTGCCGGTCTTCTACACGTACCAAAAGGTCGTCGGCCTCGACGACCGGCAGATCTTCGGCATCCAGAGCATCTACTACATCGCGTTCTGTCTGTTCGAGATCCCGACCGGGCTGCTCGCCGACCGGCTGGGCTTGCGCCGCAGCATGATCGGCGGCGCGGCGGTGCTGCTGGTAGCCAACCTGGTGCCGATCGCCGAGCCCAGCTATGGCGGTTTCCTCGCGCACTGGCTGCTCATCGCGCTGGCCCGGTCGCTGGTTTCCGGTGCGGCGAGTGCGTACCTCTACGAGTACCTGCAACGCCACGACGCAGGCTGGTTCTACCAGCGCGCCGAAGGCAATGCCCGGGCCTACAGCCTGGTCGGCAAGATCGTGTGTTGGCCGGCCGCCGGTGTGCTGATGGCCTGGCTGCCGGCCAGTGTCTACTGGCTGACCGCGCTCAACGCCGTCGTCGCCCTGCTGCTCGCGCTGCGCCTGCCGGCGCTGCTCGGCGCCGACCCGGAGCATTCCGAGGCCACCGGAAAGCAGGCCTCCACTTTGCGTACGGTGGGCGGCGCAGCCCGATTCCTGCGCCGCAAGCCGCTGCTGGTGCTGATCATGCTGCAGGGCATCGCGGTCTTCACGCTGTCACGCATCCTGCAGGTCAACCTGTTCCAGCCGATCCTGACCGCCAAGGACACGCCGGTCGTATGGCACGGCACCGTCCTCGCCGCGATGACCCTGTTCGAGGTGGCCGGGGCGACGCTCAGCCACCGCGTCCGGCGCTTCACCGGCGACCTTGCTGCCGTGTCGGTCCTCACGGTCCTCATGGCGGCCAGCCTCGCCCTGGTGGTGCCCGCGCCTGGTGTTTTCACCGTGGTCTGCCTGTGCGCGTTCTCGCTCGTTGCCGGGCTGGTCTACCCGGTGCAGCGGAAGCTGCTCAACGAGGCGATCACCGAGTCCCGCTTCCGCGCCACCCTGCTGTCCTTCGAGTCCCTCATCGACCGCGCCGTGTGCGCCGGCGTCGCGCTGGCCCTCGGATCGTTCCTCGCCACCGGCCGCCTGCAGACGTTCCTGTTGCTGTCGGCGGGCGCCGCAGTCGTTCTCATCCTGGTGCTGGCGCCGCTGTCCGCGTACGTCTCCCGGCGCCACGCCGCGACCTAGGAGGTCCCACCATGCTCGTCTTCGTCGAAGCCGGCATCGCCGGCACCGGTCTGTCCGCCCTCGCCTGGGCCGTCGAGCACGGTATCGACGTCGGGCTCGTCAGCACCGATCCCGATCGGTACGCCGCCGCCCCGGCCGGTGACCTGTTGCCAACGCTTGCCGACCGCGGCCGGATCTTCCGCAGCGCCGACACCGACACCGAGGCGCTCGACGCCGGTCTGGCCGACTGGGTCCGCGCCAGCGATACCCCGCACGGCGTCGTCAGCATCGGCGACCGCAACCTGCCGTTCGCGGCGGCGCTGGCGAACGAGCTCGGCGTCCCCTTCCACCCGGCCGAGGCCATCGCCGTGCTGCGCGACAAGCGCCTCGCCCGGGAGCACTACGCGGCGTTGGACATCCGGTCGCCGCGCTGGGCGGCGGTGCACGACGTCTCGGACGCCCTCGCACTGTTCGCCACGGTCGGCGGGCCGATCGTGCTGAAGAACGTCAAGGGTTCCGGCAGCCTCGACGTGCTGCTGTGCCGGACCGAGGAAGAGGTACGCGCACACCACGCGACGCTGATCGCCCCCGGGCGCTACCTCGGCGGCGAGCTGATGGCCGAGGAGTTCGTGACCGGGCCGCTCTACAGCGTGGAGACCGTCGTCGACAACGGCCGGTGCGTCACGCTGGGCATCACCGACCGGCAGCTCGGGCCGCGGCCGCACTTCTGCGAGGTGTCGTACACGTTCCCGGCCGCGGTGCCGCACGCCGACGCCGACGAGATGGTCGGGGCGGTCGAGGCGTGCGCCAAGCATTTCGAGTTGACCCAGGGCTTCCTGCACTCCGAGTTCATCCTGACGCCCGAGGGGCCGGTCCTGGTGGAGGTCAACGCCCGGCTCGGCGGCGGCCTGCTGGCGCTGATGATGGACGACTGCCTGACCGTCTCGTGCTGGGAGCTGTTGTGCCGCAGCGCCCTCGGTGAACGGCTGCCGGACGTGGCGCCCACCGGTCAGTACGCCAGCACCGTCACGGTCTACCCGGCCGAGATCGGCATCGTCACGGACCTGCCGGATCGCGCGGCGATCGAGGAATCGCCGTTCGTGACCAGTGTGGTGTGGTCTGCCGGCATCGGCGACGAGGTGTATCCGCCGCGCGACCATCGGGGGGCGATCTGCCAGATCCGCACCCGGGCGGGCAGCGCGAGCCTGTCCTACAACGCTGCCCTGGCCGCCGCCCGCGACGTCCGGGTCACCCTCGCTTCCTGAGCCGGGCCGTTTCCCCGGTATCGGCATGCCCGCCCGGCCGGACGCGCGACCATACGGAGGTGGGCGGCTCGGCGAGTGAGCCCACGTGCTGAGCAGATTGTGCAGCATGACCCCGGTCCGGCCGGTCACTCTGAACAATCTGCTCGCCGCAGAATGCGCTTGTTGTGCAGCCGGGCCGCATTCACCAAGCTAGGTGGCATCCGCCGACGACCAGGTGAAGGAGACCGGCATGTCCGTGCACGACACGCTCACCAACGAGGAGCGGCTCGCGGAGCTCGACCTCGACACCCTCAAGCAGCTCGTCGGGCTCGTCGAGTACGACTCCGGCAGCGACCCGTTCCCGGTCACCGGGTGGGACGCGGTCGTGTGGGCGGTCGGCAACGCGACGCAGACCTCGCACTTCTTCCAGTCCGCGTTCGGCATGGAGCTGGTGGCCTACTCCGGCCCCGAGACCGGTAACCGCGACCACGTGTCGTTCGTGCTCAAGAGCGGCGCGGTCCGGTTCGTCATCAACGGCGGCGTGCAGCCGGACAGCCCGGTCATCGCCCACCACGCCAAGCACGGCGACGGCCTCACCGACATCGCCCTCGAGGTGCCCGACGTCGACAAGTGCGTCGAGCACGCCCGGTCGACCGGCGCCACCGTCCTGGTCGAGCCGCACGACGTCACCGACGAGCACGGCACCGTCCGGATGGCCGCCATCGCCGCGTACGGCGACACCCGGCACACCCTGGTCAACCGGGCCCGCTACACCGGCCCGTACCTGCCCGGTTACGTCGCCCGCACCTCGTCGTTCGTCAAGCGCGAGGGTGCCCCGAAGCGGGTCTTCCAGGCGCTGGACCACGTCGTCGGCAACGTCGAGCTGGGTGCCATGGACGAGTGGGTCGAGTTCTACAACCGGGTCATGGGCTTCACCAACATGGCCGAGTTCGTCGGCGACGACATCGCCACCGACTACTCCGCGCTGATGTCGAAGGTGGTCGCCTCGGGCAACCACCGGGTCAAATTCCCGCTGAACGAGCCCGCCATGGGCAAGAAGAAGTCGCAGATCGACGAGTACCTCGAGTTCTACGGCGGCCCCGGCGCCCAGCACCTCGCGCTCGCCACCAACGACATCCTGCGCACCGTCGACGTGCTGCGCGGCGAGGGCATCGAGTTCCTCGACACCCCGGCCTCCTACTACGAGGACCCGGAGCTGCGCGCCCGGATCGGTGAGGTCCGCGTACCCATCGAGGAGCTGCAGAAGCGCGGCATCCTGGTGGACCGCGACGAGGACGGCTACCTGCTGCAGATCTTCACCAAGCCGACTGGCGACCGCCCCACGGTGTTCTTCGAGTTCATCGAGCGGCACGGATCGCTCGGCTTCGGCAAGGGCAACTTCAAGGCGCTCTTCGAGGCCATCGAGCGCGAGCAGGAGCGGCGCGGTAACTTCTGATCGGCGACCCGGGGCGGCCTCGCGCCGCCCCGGCACCGGCGGCAACCGATCGGGCGAACGGAGTCACGGATGGCGCACTACCAGCGGTCCGGCAGCATCCCACCGAAGCGGCACACCCAGCACCGCGATCCCGGCGGCAAGCTCTACTACGAGGAGCTGATGGGAGAGGAGGGCTTCTCCTCCGACTCGTCGCTGCTCTACCACCGGCACGTCCCGTCGGCCGTCGTCGACGCCCGGCCCTGGGACCTGCCCGACCAGAGCACGGTGTCCAATCAGCCGCTGCTGCCCCGACACCTGAAGCTGCACACGCTTTTCGGCGAGCAGGAATGGAAGTCGCGCGACGCGGTGCGCGACCGCCGGCTCGTCCTCGGCAACGCCGACGTGCGGATCTCGTACGTCGTGGCGGGTGAACCGTCCCCGCTCTACCGCAACGCCACCGGCGACGAGTGCATCTACGTCGAGGCCGGCACCGGCACCGTGGAGACCGTCTTCGGCGACCTGGAGGTCGGCTCCGGCGACTACGTGATCCTGCCCCGCGCCACCACGCACCGCTGGGTGCCGTCCGGCGACGGTCCGCTGCGCCTGTACGCCATCGAGGCCAACAGCCACATCCTCCCGCCCAAGCGGTACCTCTCGCGCTTCGGGCAGTTCCTGGAGCACTCGCCGTACTGCGAGCGCGACCTGCGGGTGCCGGACGCGCCCCGGGTGCTGGATGCCCACGATGTCGAGGTCTACATCAAGCACCGGGGCGACGGGCCGGCCGGGCTCGCCGGGACCGTGCACGTGGTGCCGGAGCACCCGTTCGACGTGGTCGGCTGGGACGGCTGCCTGTATCCGTACGTGTTCAACATCGCCGACTTCGAGCCGATCACCGGCCGGGTGCACCAGCCGCCGCCGGTGCACCAGGTCTTCGAGGGGCACAACTTCGTCATCTGCAACTTCGTGCCGCGCAAGGTGGACTACCACCCGCTGGCCGTGCCGGTGCCCTATTACCACTCCAACGTGGACAGTGACGAGGTCATGTTCTACGTCGGCGGCGATTACGAGGCCCGCAAGGGCTCCGGCATCAACGTCGGCTCGATCTCGCTGCACCCGGGCGGCCACTCGCACGGCCCGCAGCCCAGCGCCATCGAGGGCAGCCTCGGTGCGGAGCGGTTCGACGAGTTGGCTGTCATGGTGGACACCTTCCGCCCGCTCGGCCTGGGCGAGGGCGGCCGGGCCAGCGACGACGGCAAGTACGCCTGGACCTGGGCCGGCCGGGGCCCGGCTTCGTGACCCCGACCGACACCGCACCGGGCCTGTTCGACGGCCTGTTCGACGACGCGGCGGTGTTCCCGCCCGGCGACGCCCCGATGGCCGACGCCGTGCGCCTGCACCGGGAGCGCTGGGCAACCCCGCAGGCGCCGCTGCTCGGCCCCTTCATCTGTTCCTTCCCGCGCTGGGCGGAGCTGACGGGGGAGCTGACCGGCGGTGCTCCGCTGGCTGTCTCGTTGACGTTGCCGAGTGGCGCCGACCAGGTCGACGCCGCCATTGCCGAGGTGGGCGCCGAGCCGCGGGTGCGGCTGGTCGCCCTGGAGGTGCCCGCGTCCGCCGCGACGCTGAGCACCTTGATCGCCGCCCTCGACCGGTACGCGCCGCCGGGAGTGCCGACCTATGTCGAACTGCCGCTCGGTGACGTCACCCCAGCGCAGGTGGCGGCGCTTGTCGGTGCCGGCCTGCGCCTCAAGGTCCGCACCGGCGGCGTGGTGGCGTCGGCATTTCCCAGCGAGCCGGCGCTCGCCGCCGCGGTGCAGGCCGCGGTCCGGGGTGACGCCGCGTTCAAGCTCACCGCCGGCCTGCACGACCCGATCCGGCACCGGGACCCCGCCACCGGATTTGAGCACCACGGCTTCCTGAACGTTCTGGTGGCGACCTCCCGTGCGATAGACGGCGCAGACACCGAGGCGGTCGCCGCGGCTCTGGCCGACCAGGACGGTGCCCGGATCGCGGCCGCGATTGCCGGGATGGACGCCGTCACGGCCGCCCGGGTCCGCCGGCATTTCGTCAGCTTCGGCACCTGCAGCGTCGTCGAGCCGATCGACGGCCTGCGGCACCACGGACTTCTGCGAGAGGAACAGCGTTGACCGCCGCCCTTCCCACCACCTGGCTCGACATCCCGGCGGACCACCCGTTCGGCGTTGGCGCCCTGCCCTATGGCGTGTTCAGCACCGCCGCTACGCCGGAGCCGCGGGTCGGTGTGGCGATCGGTGCGCTGATCCTGGATCTGGCCGGTGCGGCGCGCGACCTGGCTCCGGATCTGGTCTCCGTGGTCAGCGGTCCCGCGCTGAACGCGCTGCTGGCGGCCGGGCCGCAGGTGTGGGCCGAGGTGCGGGCCGCGGTGACCGCCTGGCTCACCGACGACACCCACCGGCAGCGGGTGGAGCCGCATCTCGTGGCAGCCACGGACGCCAGCCTGCATGTGCCGTTCAGCGTGTCCGACTACGTGGACTTCTACGCCTCCGAACAGCACGCGACCAACCTGGGGCGGATGTTCCGGCCCGGTCAGGACCCGTTGACGCCGAACTGGAAGCACCTGCCGATCGGCTATCACGGCCGCGCCGGCACCGTCATCGCGTCCGGCACCGACGTCGTCCGGCCGCAGGGTCAGCGGCGCAGCCCGGACGGGGAGATCACCTTCGGTCCGTCGCAGCGCCTGGACATCGAGGCCGAGCTCGGCTTCGTCGTGGGGGCGCCGTCGGAGCTGGGTGTTCCCGTCGCCCACACCGCGTTCGAGCGGCATGTCTTCGGCATCTGCCTGGTGAACGACTGGTCTGCCCGGGACATCCAGGCGTGGGAATACGTCCCGTTGGGACCGTTCCTGGGCAAGTCGTTCGCCACCTCGGTCTCGCCCTGGGTGCTGCCGCTGGCCGCCCTGGAGGCGGCTCGGGTCGCGCCGCCGGAGCGGACCGTGCCGCTGCTGCCGTACCTGGACGACGCGGAGACGCCGCCGTGGGGTCTCGACATCCGCCTCGAGGTGCGCCTCAACGGCCACCTCATCTCCAGTCCACGGTTCGCGAGCATGTACTGGACCGGCGCCCAGATGATGGCGCACATGACCGCCAACGGCGCTTCGCTGCGGACCGGCGACCTGTACGCCTCCGGCACGATCAGCGGCGCGGAGGCCGATGAGCGTGGCTCGCTGATCGAGCTGTCCTGGGGCGGTCAGGAGCCGCTGAAGCTGGGCGACGGATCCACCCGCACGTTCCTGGAGGACGGCGACGAGGTCGTCATTTCCGCGTCCCTGCCCGGCCCGGGCGGCAGCGTCATCGGTCTCGGCGAGGTCCGCGGCCGGATCCGACCCGCCAGCTGAGCTCGCCGACGTCCCGGCCGGTCACCGACCGGCCGGGACGAGTCGGTCAGTGGACGTCGGGAACGGCGCTGAAAGTCTCGGGTACGGACAGCATGCGCATCCGGGCCGGCGGCCAGTACGTCGCGAAGGCCCGGCCCACGATGCTGTCCACCGGCACCATCCCGTTCTGCTCGGTGAGGTGCGCCCGCGAGTCGGCGGAGGCGCTGCGGTGGTCGCCGAGGAGGAAGACGAAGCCGTCGGGCACGGTGACGTCAAAATCGCGCTCGGACGGCTTGTCGCCGGGGTAGACGTAGTCTTCGTCGAGCGGCTGGCCGTTGACGGTGATCCGGCCGGTTTCCTCGCAGCACACGACCCGGTCGCCGGCCACGCCTACGACCCGCTTGATGTATTCCTGGCCCTCCCCGGCGTTCCAGGCCTGCGGGGGGTGGAACACCACGATCTCGCCGCGCTCGGGCTCCTGCATCCGATAGCTGATCTTGTCGACCAGCACCTTGTCGTCGATGAGCAGGGTTTGCTCCATCGATCCGGACGGGATGTAGAACGTCTGCAGCAGGTAGGCCCGGACGCCGACCGCCACCAGCACGCCGACCACGGCGAGGATGATCAGTTCCTTGAGCCGGGACCCGGCGGTCCGCGGTGTGTCGTCCTTGCTGCTGTCGGTCTCGGTAGCCACGGACGAAGAGTACATTCCGCGTGCGCCTCGGCCAGTGGCCCGGCAGGGCACCGACTCCGGCCGCTCGAGGGCTTGACCGGTTCGGTCGCATCGGGTTCCCGGTTGCCCCTCGACGACGGCGAATTCGGGCAACGCCCGCAGGTCATCGTCTTGTGTGGAGTCAGGCCGGCACCCACAGGTGCACCGTGACAGCGGGTGATCGGACCGTACCGGCGATCTCTCGCTGCTTGATGCATCGAGGCGCTGCCGGATGAGGCAAGAAGCTTGCCGACCGCGTAAGGAGTGGTCGGCATTGTGGTCGCTACCTGGAGTCGTTGGTGGCGACCCCGCCTGCCGGGTACCCATTTTCAGTCGGCGTTCACCTCGAATTTGCTAGCTGCGCGCGGGGTGCAATTTTCTAGCGTGATTACTTTGGGCGAAGTTACCTTGGGGTAGCTTGTTTCGAACGGGTGCCCAACGCATTCATGGGCGCCAAAGTCGTGGCTCAGCTCACCCGTGCGGCGTCTCACAACGTGGACAGCAAATGGACGCTATGAACGGATTTACCCGAATTCTCCTCGTGTTAGTGTCGCTCCCCGTTGGGCCTTGGTCGCTTTTCGTGTCGCGTCTGCGGCTGCGGGCGTACCCGTGCCGCCAAAGAAAGTAAGGATGCTTAATGAATCCCTTCGACGATGAGAACGGCACTTTTCTCGTCCTGGTCAATGCCGAAGGCCAGCACTCGCTCTGGCCCGAATTCGCCGACGTGCCGGCTGGTTGGACCGTTGTCAAAACTGCCAGTCCGCGGCAGGACTGCCTCGACTACGTCAATGAAAATTGGACCGACATGCGGCCCAAGAGCCTGATCGAAGCGATGAGCTGACCGTTGTCATGACCGCCCCCCACATCCCCGTAGCCCTGCCGCTGACCACCGCCCAGCTCGGCATCTGGTACGCCCAGCAGCTCGCCCCCGACAGCCTGGTGCACACCCTCGCCGAATACCTGGACATCGCCGGCCCGGTCCAGCCCGACCTGCTCGAACGGGCCCTGGCCCACACGGTCGGCGAAGCGGAATGCCTCACCGCCCGGTTCGCCGAAGCCCCCGACGGCGAACCGCAGCAACACCTCGGCGCGGTCGACAACTGGGAGTTCCCGGTCTTCGACCTCCGCGGCGAGCGGGAGCCGTTCGAGGCGGCATGTGCGCACATGGCCGCCCGGCAGGCCGAGCCCTTCGACCTGTCGGGCGAGCCGTTGTTCCGGTTTGCCCTCTATCGCCTCTCCGACAGCCGTCAGCTCTGGTGGCAGAGCTACCACCACCTCGTCATCGACGCCTACGGCATGAGCCTCGTCGCGCGCCGGGTCGCCGAGGTCTACTCGGCGCTCGCGGCCGGCACCCCGATCCCGGACCGCCCCTTCGGTCGGTACGAGGCACTTGTCGGTCGAGAACGGGCGTACGCGGACTCCGACCAGCGCACCCAGGACCGCCAGTTCTGGGCCGACTACCTGCGCGACTGCCCCGAGCCGGCCGGTTTGTCCCACCGGCAGCCCACCGAGCCCACCGGGGTGATCCGCGCGCCCGGCCGGCTCGACGCCGACGCCGTACGGCTGCTGGACGAGACAGCCGCGGCCCACCAGACGCGCTGGCCGCTGGTGGTCATCGCCGCCTGGGCCGCGTACCTGCACCGGATGACCGCCGCCGAAGAAGTCGTTGTCGGTCTGCCGGTCGCCGCACGCGCGCACGAGGAGGACCGGGCGACCCCGGCCATGCTGTCGAACCTGCTGCCGCTGCGAGTGGCAGTCGCACCGCAGGCGAGCGTCGCGGCACTCATCGCGCAGGTCGCTGCCGAGGCGCGTGCCGTGCTGCGGCACCAGAACTACCGGGTCGAGGACCTGCGCCGGGATCAGCAGGGCGCGCCGGGAGGCGCCCGGCCCGCCGGTCCGCGCGCCAACATCCAGAGCTTCGACTACGGCTTGTCCTTCGGGGCCAGCCCGGCAGCCGCGAGCAATCTGACGAACGGCTGGGTCGACGACCTCGCCATGATCGTCTTTGACCGCCGTGCGGGCGAGGGCTACGACGTCGCCCTCGACGGCAACCCGACGCTGTATTCCGGCGACGAGCTCGCCGGGCACCGTACGCGCTTCCTCAGTTTCCTCACCCGGTTCGCCGGGGCGACGCCGGACAGCGCGGTCGCCGACGTCGAGCTGCTCACCGCCGTCGAACGCGAGCGCACCGCCGCGTGGTCCGCCGGTGGCGCCGCGGTCGTACCGGCCACGATCTCTGAGCTCTTCACCGCTCAGGCGCGGCGCACCCCGGACGCCGTCGCCTTGGCCGGCGAGGACGACACGCTCACCTACGCGCAGCTGGACCGCGAGACCAACCGGATCGCCCGCTGGCTCATCGGCCGGCAGGTCGGTGCCGAGGACCTGGTCGCCCTCTCCTTCCCGCGTTCGGTGCACTGGGCTATCGCGATGCTGGCGGTGGCTAAGACCGGCGCGGCATACCTGCCGATCGACCCGGCCTACCCGGCCGAGCGGATTCGCTACATGCTGGGCGACGCCCGGCCCGTTTCGCTCGTGACGGTGCCCGAAACGGCCGCGGACCTGCCGGCAACCGAAGTTCCCGTGGTCCTGCTGGACGCGACCGGTTGCTCGGACGCCCCGCTCGACGCCGCAGAGCTGGTGCGCCCGGTGCGGGTCGCCAACCCGGCGTACGTGATCTACACGTCTGGTTCGACCGGCCAGCCCAAGGGCGTCGCCGTCACCCACACCGGCCTGTCGAGCCTCGCCGCCGCCCAGGGCGAGCGGTTGCAGGTGGGTCCGGGCGACCGGATGTTGCAGTTCGCCTCGCCAAGCTTCGACGCGGCACAGTCCGACCTGTGGGTCACCCTGCTGTCCGGCGCCACCCTGGTGACCCCGTCCGCGGAGCGCCTCGCCGTCGGGGCGCCGCTGGCCGCCACGGTGGCCGAGCTGGGCGTCACCCATCTCAAACTGCCGCCCGCCGCGCTCGCCGTGCTGCCCGCCGACGCCCTTCCCGGCGTACGAGTTCTGGCCGTCGCCGGTGAGGCCGTGCCGCAGGACCTGGTCGAGGAGTGGCACACGGGCCGTCGCATGATCAATGTGTACGGTCCGACCGAGAACACCGTCACCACCACCCTGAGCGAGCCGCTCGCCGCCGGCACGCCGGTGCCGATCGGCGCGCCGATCACGGGCACCGAGGTGTTCGTCCTGGACGAGCACTTCCGCCCGCTGCCCCCAGGCGCGGTCGGCGAGCTGTACGCGGCCGGAGTGGGCCTGGCCCGTGGCTACCTGCGCCGGCCCGACCTGACCGCCGGTCGCTTCGTGGCCCACCCTCTGGGTACCTCGGGTGAGCGCATGTACCGCACCGGTGACCTGGCCCGGTGGACCTCCGAAGGACAGCTCGTCTTCGCCGGGCGGACCGACGACCAGGTGAAGATCCGCGGCTTTCGGATCGAGCTCGGCGAGGTCGAGGCGGCCTGTGCGAGCCACCCGGACGTTCGCCAGGCGGTCGCCATGGTGCGCGAGGACCGCGCGGGCGACCAACGACTTGTGGTCTATGTGGTCGGTGCCGCCGACCCGGCCGCCGTCCGCGACCACGCCGCCGCCCGGCTCCCGGCGCACATGGTGCCCGGCACGGTCGCGCTGATCGACCTGGTCCCGCTCACCCGCAACGGAAAGGTCGACAGGCGGGCGCTGCCCGTTCCGGACCTGGCCGCCCCGGCGGAACCCGCCCGCGCGCCCCGGACCGCGCGCGAGGAGATTCTCTGCCGGCTCTTCGCGGAGCTGCTCGGCCTGCCCGAGGTCGGCCCGGACAGTGACTTCTTCGCTCTCGGCGGGCATTCGCTGTTGGCTGCCCGGCTCACCGGCCGGGTCCGCGCCGCCCTCGGCGTGGAGTCGTCCCTGCGAGACGTCTTCGCCGCACCCACCCCGGCCCGGTTCGCCGAGCTGCTGGCGTCCGCGCGGTCCGGCCCCCGCCCGTCGCTTGCGAAGATGCCCCGCCCCGCCGTGGTGCCGCTGTCCGCAGCCCAACAGCGGCTGTGGTTCGTGCACGAGCTGGACGGCCCCAGCGCTACCTACAACATGCCGTACGCGCTGCGCCTCGCCGGCCCGGTCGACGAGGGTGCGCTGCAGGCGGCGCTGACCGACATCGTGGCCCGGCACGAGAGCCTGCGGACCGTGTTCGCCGCGGACGAAGGCGTGCCGCACCAGGTGATCCGGCCCGCGGACCAGGCCACCATCACGATCGAGCGGCCCGGCGGAGACCCGGAACAGTGGCTGTCCGAAGCGGCGCACCGCGCCTTCGACCTGTCCCGCGACCTGCCGCTGCGCGCTCATCTCGGTGCCGACGGTCCGGATGGGCAGCTGTTGCTGCTCGTGTTGCACCACATCGCCGCCGACGGCTTGTCCCTCGCGCCGCTGATGCGGGACCTGTCCGCCATGTACGCCGCCCGACTCGCCGGGATCGCACCGGACTGGCCCGCCCTGCCGGTGCAGTACGCCGACTACGCCCTGTGGCAGCGCGAACTGCTGGGCGACGCGGCGGACCCCGGCAGCTTGCAGAATCGGCAACTGGCCTTCTGGCGCGAGACGCTGGCCGGTGCGCCGCCCTATCTGGAGCTGCCGGTGGACCGGGCCCACCCGGCCACGCCGTCGCATCGCGGTGGGCAAGTGCCGTTCGCCGTGCCCGCAGAGCTGCACCGCGCGCTGCTCAGGCTGGCCCACGAGCACGACGCGACGCTGTTCATGGTGCTGCACGCGGTGTTCGCCGTGCTGCTGCACCGGGTCGGCGCCGGCAAGGACGTCGTCATCGGCACCCCGACCGCGGGCCGGGCCGACGAGGCGCTTGACGAGCTGGCCGGATTCTTCGTGAACACCCTGGTTCTGCGTACCGACCTGTCCGGCGATCCCGATGTCCGGACGCTGCTCGGTCGGGTCCGCGAGGGCGACCTGGACGCGTTCGCCCACCAGGACGTGCCGTTCGACCGGCTCGTGGAACAGCTCGCGCCGGACCGTACGGCGGTCCGGCAGCCGCTGGTGCAGGCGATGCTCACCGTGCAGGACGCCGGCCAGGCTGCGTGGGAGCTGCCGGAGGGCAGTGTGGCGCCGGCGCTGGTCCCCCTCGGCATCGCCAAGTTCGACCTGACCGCCTCATTCGTCGTCCATCCCGGGGCCGCCGGCCTCGACGGCCAGTTCGAGTACGCCACCGACGTGTTCGAGGCGACGACGGTGCGAGCGCTCGTCGACCGGTTCCTCCTGGTGCTGGCCGCAGCCGTCACCACACCGGACCGCCGGATCAGCCAGATCGACGTGGTCACCCCTGCCGAGCGGGAGCGCCTGCTGGTCACCTGGAACGAGTCCACGACATCGGTGCCGCACGGCACGCTCGGCGAGCTGTTCGCGGCTCAGGTCGACAAGACCCCGGATGCGACGGCGGTCGTGGGTGACGACCGCACCCTGACCTACTCTGCGCTCGACGCCCGGGCAAATGTGCTCGCCCGCTGGCTGATCGGTCAGGGGATCGGCGCCGAAGACATCGTGGCGCTGTCCTTCCCGCGATCCGTCGACTGGGTCATCGCCATGCTTGCCGTCACCAAGTCGGGAGCCGCGTTCCTGCCGATCGATCCGTCCTATCCGGACAGCCGGATCCGGTATCTCGTCGACGACGCCCGGCCGGTCCGGTTGCTGACCGTCGCCGAGACAGCGTCCGCTCTGCCGGACCTGGACGTGCCCACGACGCTCCTCGACTCCGCCGGCCTGACCGAGCAGCTGTCCGCGCTGCCGGACACGGCCGTGACCGACGCCGAGCGGGTCCGCCAGCTGACCACGGCGACCGTTGCTTACGTCATCTACACCTCGGGCTCCACCGGGCGCCCCAAGGGCGTCGCCGTCACCCACGCCGGACTCCCGAGCCTGATCCACACCAAGGTGGCGCGGTTCGGCATCACCCCGGACAGCCGGATCCTGCAGTTCGCCTCGCCCAGCTTCGACGCCTCGGTGTGGGACATCTTCCCGGCCCTGACGACCGGGGCGACGCTCGTGGTGCCGTCCGCCGGTCGGCTCACCGTGGGGCCGCCGCTCGCCGCGACGATCGCCGAGCACGGCGTGACCCAGGCGACGCTGCCACCCGCCGCACTGGCCGTTCTGCCCGTCGACGCGCTGCCGAGCGTACGAGCGCTGGGGGTGGCGGGGGAGGCGCCGTCCGGGGAGGTGGTGGACCGGTGGTCGGTCGGCCGCAGCCTGATCAACGCGTACGGTCCGACAGAGGCCACCGTCTGCGCGACGGTCAGTCGCCCGTTGTCGGCGGGTGTCGATCCGGCGCCCATCGGTGGCCCGGTCGCCAACACCCGCCTGTACGTTCTGGACGCGGGACTGTCCCCGGTTCCGCCCGGCGTGCCCGGCGAGCTGTACGTGGCCGGTCAGGGTTTGTCCCGCGGCTATCTGCGCCGCCCGGACCTGTCCGCGGAACGGTTCGTGGCCTGCCCGTGGGACCCGGGACAGCGGATGTACCGCACCGGCGACCTGGTGCGGTGGGCCCCGGACGGGCAGCTCGTCTTCCTGGGCCGCACCGACGACCAGGTGAAGATCCGCGGCTTCCGGATCGAGCTCGGCGAGGTCACCCGGATGGTCGCCGGCCACCCGGACGTGGTCCAGGCCGTGGTGCTGGCCCGGGCGGACCAGCCCGGCGACAAGCGCCTCGTCGCGTACGTGACGACGGATGCCGACCGGAAGCTGGACCCGGCCGGGGTGCGTGAGCACGTCGCCCGCGAACTCCCCGGCTACATGGTCCCGACAGTCGTTGTCCTCGACGCCTTCCCGATGACCTCCAACGGCAAGGTCGACAAGGCTGCGCTGCCGGCCCCGGTGGTGGTCACCGAACCGGGCCGGGCGCCTCGCAACCAGCGGGAGGAAGTCCTCTGCGGGCTGTTCGCCGATCTGCTCGGCCTGCCCGCCGTCGGTATCGACGACGACTTCTTCGCCCTCGGCGGCCACTCCCTGCTCGCGACCCGACTGGTGAGCCGCATCCGCACCGCACTCAAGGCGGAACTGTCCATCCGCGACCTGTTCGCCGCCCGAACGCCGGCCCTGATCAGCGAACGACTGACGAGCGCCCGACCCGCCCGGCCGACCCTGCGCCGCATGGCGAAGAAGGAGAACCCCGCATGACACCCCCTGTGTCAACCTCACGCCGCTTGAGCGAGCGGCGGGGAGGTGGTGAACCGCGAGGCTCCGCCGTGTTTGGCGGGGTCGTAG
>NZ_JBITBX010000025.1:0-43542 GCF_044452725.1 Actinoplanes sp. NPDC051859
TCCACGGCTTGCTCACACCCAGCCGAACGAGACCGATCTTCACATCGACGCGCTGATCAACATCGATTCAGCAGATCGTGTTAGCAGCTCTAAGGCGGAGCGCGGCGGGCATGATGCAACACGAGGAGCCAACCCGAGTCAGCGCGACGACCCTTACCCTAAACGACCGATTAGGGTAAGGCGTTTTGCAGCATAGCTGGTCAGGGCGACCGCTCCCCGTCTATCAGGGCCTCAGCGTGCCTCCGCCAGGCGGCCTCACGTGGAGCGACCAGCACAAACGCCTTACCCTAAACGTAGGTTTAGGGTAAGTGCGGTCCCGCACCACCGGCGAAGGCGCTCAAACCCCACGCCAAGCGCAGGTGGTACAGAACGCCTGTATCTATTCATCGGTGGGAATCACCAGGCCGGAGCGTGATGCGCCGCGAGCGCCTACGCGATACATCGCCGCTGCGCGTCGCTACGTCCGCGCCCTCTCCTCTGTACTGGCAGCAGGTGTGCCGATCGGTCCCGGCGCCCCTACTGCGGTGCGTGAATGGAGCCGGCAGGACATTGCCGCACTGCGCGAGTTGCATAGGCGTTGGGCGAGACGCTGAGCGCTCGACGGACGTGGGACGCAACACGGCCGCGGAGGTGGTGAGCTAGCCACACGCACCCTCAACGGCACGGTGACCCGATCTTGGCAGCCGGCGAGCCAGGCATGAACTGGCGGCGCACGCTCAGACAACCCTGGTGCTGTAAGCATGGAATCCAAGGGCGACGACGACCAACAAGGCGCCTAGGAAGAAGCCCCATAAGAAGCTGCCGGATCTAGGCCTGGGCCGGACTCGACTGGACGCCATGGCCAGGTTTTCGGTAGCACCCAAGACCGCTTGGGCTGAGCGCTCGAAGATCGGAGCACGATCGACAACCTCAGCTAGGGTCTGAATACCAGCGAGAACCTGCCGCATCTCGTCGTTGGCGTCCCTCAGTTGCTGCGGGTGACTAGCAAAAATGCTCGCGGCATTTGAGACACGGTCCCCCAGATCAGAAGTCAACACCTTAGATGCATCGTAGATCTGCTGCGCGGCGCCAGGGTTAATTGAGAGACTGGCCTCGTAGATCAGCTCTGCCGTACGATGGTTGATGGAGAGACTCGCCTCGTAAAGCATCTCTGCCGTACGATGGTTGATGTTATACGCGGCTTCACTGAGGGAAAGCGCAATGTGCGGCGATATAACTCCATCACGCAGGGCTGTCTTTAGTAGGTCGCCTAGCCTGGGAGCCTCCTTGGATATCTTGTCCAGAACGGACTTGGTCTTGGCGTCAACCATCTCGATGGTGCCGTGGTTGTCCCCATTAATAAAGGTGCCTGGGCCGGTGTTTTGCTGAAGCTGGAACGGTCGCCTAGGTTCGCCCGAGGTCGTCATCAGCTAGCCGTGATGGGCGGGTTGATGTTGCCGTGATTGTTTCCGCCGATGAACGTTCCAGACCCAGAGTTATGCTGCATTCCGATGAAGGTTGCGCGTGAGGCAACTGGTATCATTGCCGCGACCTCTCGCGCGAGTTCAGGGTCAGCCGTAAGGGCCTTCCGAATCTGAACTCGCAGGACGGCGTCACTTTCTTCTCCTCCCGCTGCCACGTCCTCAACAGCTTCTTCCAGCACTGGATTGTCGCGGCGAAGGAGGACGTTCAAGATTCGGTGGCCGACGCTCACGGATGCATCTGATGCCTTGTCGATGAGTCTGTCGCGCACCCTGTCAACGGTGCCCATGCCATAGGCGGCAGCGGTGGCCATGATGTAGGGCACGGCGGACGCCGCGGTGTGAGCAATGTCGAGATCCATTCGAACTGCATACCCGACGACTGCTTGGACAAGAAGGCGACAATCCGATACAAGAATCATCATCGACCGTGTGGGCGACCCCGGACGTGACCATCGAATCGCAGGGCATCCGCCAAACCGCCTACTGCGCCCACCTAAAGGGCTGATCATGTGTTCGTTGCCGCCTAGCAACGGCTGGTTGTCATCGCAGCGGACCACCTCAAGATCGTCATGTCCTGTCACCGATCTTCCCGGACGTCACGAGGCGATCAACGGCGAGGAACCTTTGCTTCCGTAGCGACGTCAGCAAGTTGTCTGGTGCGGTGCTGGTCTCTGATCAGCCCGCTCTTCGCATCTATCCTGTGGTGATTGAGAGACTTGACATGCGCTGTGCACGTCGGGCCAGGCCGGTCACGGTGAACCCGTCGCGGACCTTTCCCGCACGATTCACCAGCCCTGAACGTCGCGGTAGCGCACCAGCACCGGCTCGATGGCGCCGCGACGTACCCACTGCTGACCAGTTCGGACGGCATGGTCGAGCACCCACCAGGCGAGTTGGCATCCGATCCGCTGACCGGACGTAGGCGGGGTCTGTGACGGCGGTAGCCACGAAGATCGTTGGTTGGGCGCGTTCAGCTTCGGTCCAGAACCAGGCCGGGGATTCCTGGGAGAGACTGGTGCAGCCGATCACCCGGTCGTGGTCAGTGAGGGCCCACACGGGAATCCTGCCGCTCGCAGGCGACCTCAGCATGCCAGCGAAAGCCTCCACACCATTTGCCTAATTCGCACCTTTTATGCGATACGCTCTCCTCCCTCGAACCTCGCTAGGGAGAGGCGATTGTCGTGCACCAGATTCAACGAGAGGCCACAACTGCCTCGCACCGAAGGTCGCGGCCGGGCTGGCGATACCGTACGGCCGTGACAGCCGCTATTGGGTTGGCAGTCACAACGGGGACAATCGCCGCGGCGACCCCGGCTCAAGCTATCCCTGCAAATATCCACATCTCTGGCACCGACGGTCAGGGTGTCCGCATGAGGCCCGATCCCAACACTTCCCGAACAGCGGTTGGCAATATTCCGGAGGGGGCCAGTCCGGACTATGATTGTTTCACCTACGGCGAAATGATCGGAAACGTCAACGTATGGTTCTTGGTCAACTGGAATGGAACCCGAGGTTACTACGCCTCTTTCTATGACGATAGCCACTACAGTTCTGAGGCGGATCTAACCTCCCGCTACGGCATTCCGAAATGCGGGCAGCCCTCACAGGGCGGCCTGCCCGCAGGTAGCACGATCTACACCGTGATGAACACCAGTGAAGAGCCGCCCGACGGAGTTTGGTTTCGGAACAGCCCACATACCAACGACACCGATCGCGTCACCGGATTAGGCGTTTATCAAAACGAAAGGGTGCGGGCAATTTGCTGGGCCGATGGAGACGCCGTCGGTCGATACGGCAACAGGATCTGGTACAACGCTGAGAATCTGAGCCGCGCCACCGCCGGGGGCCGCACTAACGCTGGCTTCCTCAATACGCATTACGTCGATGACGGCATGAGCGCCGGCCACCCAGCTCCCGGGGTCCCGAAGTGTGGGGTCTCGTCGATCCCGTCGTCCCCTGAACCGAAGGCCATCGCCGGTTATTACTCGCCATATGGCCCAGGCGACAAATTGCTCCGCGACCGCACAGGAGTGCATAGCGTAAGCATGGGAAACTGGAACCGCTGGGATTCTTGTCCCCAGCTTTCCGATTGGCCATACTATGCACTCGACGGCCAGCTCGGCAGAAACGAATTCTACGATCGTGTAGGCGGATGGAGCTATGGCCGTCTCGGGCCGGCTTTCCTCATCCAGCACATGAAGAGCTACGACATGAACGAGCTTCGACTCTTGGACTACGTCATTTTGATCGACCCCGGAAACGCCGACGACCTCACACCGTGTGATGCGCGCAACGGATCCGGCGATCTGTATGCCTTCTGGTTGAAGTACAACACGAGAGCGCGACTGGTCGTCTTGTCTGGGAAAATCACGCAACAGAACAGTTCGCGCGGAATTCAGAGGAACTATTTCAATCAAATTCGCGCTCAGGCGACAGGCAATAACATCCGCAACCGGGTACTGGTCTGCAACTATTCGGCAGATCATCACCAAATGTACGACGCTGGCCAGTATTGGATCAAAAATAAGATCGGTTCGACATGCCCGACGCTCAATTACGGCGGGCGACGTTGGACCGGCCGAGGTTGGAACCCGTAGGGTCCACCTAGCCCCGCTTCCTGAGGCCGAAGGATGCCGCTGTCGCGCTGCAATGGCGGCATCCTTGCGTCTCCCTCTAGTCCATCACCATTCTCTTGCGGCGATGTGCTGACCATGGAGCGGTCCATGCCGCAAGGTCTTGCACCCAGGTCGCGGTGTTCTGCTGCGCCTTGGTGGACCACTTCGCCGCGTTCGCGGTTGCGAAGTGGTCAAGGACCTCGGAATTGGTCGCGGTCCAAGTCGGGAAGCGGGCTAACCAGTTCTCGGCCTGCTTAGGTGTGTGGCCGCTGCCGATAAGCCACGGGACGAGCATAGCCAGCTCAACCCACGGCGCTGCCTTCATAGCGAACGCCCAGTCAACGACCCGCAGCCCGTCTGGAGTGACGATCAGGTTGGCGGGATTCAGATCGGCATGGATGAGCATGAAAGCCTGGTGGAGGTGTCCAAGCGGCCCAACGTCAACCTCCAAGTCTTGCCGTTCCGAGCGGAGACCTACACCACCGCGTCGTTCCCCTTCATCGTCCTACGCTTTGGCACCGACTCCTCCTCTGACGTGATCTACTCCGAGGACTACCGCGATGCCGTCTACCTGGACAGACCAGACGACGTTAAGGCGTACTCTAGGTTGTGGGACGACCTGCGGGCGGCTGCTCTCGGACCTGAAGAATCCCGCAGGCTCATCGTCGAGCTAGCCAACGAGTTCGAGGGAAGTGGCTCGCAGTGAACACCCCAGACCTGACTCACCTCAAATGGAAGAAGAGCGTGCGGTCGGATAACAACGGCGGGGCGTGCGTCGAGGTGGCTGGCCTCCCCGACTGCGGAGCCGCGGTTCGCGACTCCAAGGACCAGGGCGGCGGACCCATTCTCGCCTTCGCGCCCAGTGAGTGGTCCGCTTTCATTGTCGGAACCAAGAACGGCGAGTTCGCCCTCTAACGATCCCCAACAGCAATAGCGCCCCGGCTTGGCATCGTTGCCAGCCGGGGCGCTATGTTCTTCGAGGAGGGCTACACCGCGATGCCGTTGAGGGTACTGGCGATGCAGCCGCCCCTCGGCGAGCAGGGTCGAGACGCGGGGCTGTGAGACGCCACGGTTAGCGGCGATGTGCTTCTCGCGCCAGTCGAGGCCGTAGCGCAGCAAGAGTGCTTGACGCTGGGCGAGGGTCAGTGGGGCGTTTTCCCAGCCTGTGCGGATGTCGGCGAGGTGGGCGGACAGGGTGCCGGCGTGGACAGGGTCGGCGTTGGTGCTTGGCATATCGGAATTTGGTGTGTTCGGTGTGTCCAAGCCATATGCGTACTGCGGGTCCCACACGGTAGGGAGCAGCGGCTCGATCAGCGGGCGGTTGTAGTCACTCATGCAGCTCCCAGGAGGTCGAAGGGCACGTGCCTGTTCTTGCGGCGTGCTTCGGTGCGGGTGGGTCGGCCGGGCAGTGCCGCAGCCACACGAAGGTGTAACCCGGGTTGCCGCTGGTGAGGTAGCTGCGGACGCGGGCGGCGTGAGTGGTGAGCAGGATCAGCGCGTCTTGGTGGAGGTCGTCGGTTTCAGCGATGTGGCGGTACTCGGCGGCGACGCTGTGTGCGGCCTTGCGGGCGATGTCGGTGATGCCAGTCTCGTCAAGGACGGTCCAGTCAGCAGCTTCGGTCTCGGGATTCGTCCTCACGAGGGGTTGTCGGTCAGCAGGTCGCGTAGCGCTGAAGCGCCGCCGGCCCGGTAGGTGTCGGTGACGTCGCCGTGGCGCAGGCGTACAGGCCGGGCCTGACGTAGCGCTCGAGTGACCCGGTTAGTTAGGTCTGCGCCGGCATCGTCGGGGTCGGCTCAGACGTGGACGCGGTTGAAGCCGGCAAGCATCCGGCGGTGGTGGTTGCGCCAGGAGTTGACACCGGGAAGCCCGACCGCGGGAAGCCCGATCTGGTCGAGGATGATGCCGTCGAGTTCGCCTTCACACAGGTGGATCTCGTCGTCGGCCTGGTGGATCGCGGCGACGTTGAACATCCGTACTGGCTCGTCTGCGACTGCCATGTATTTGCCGTGTCCGTGTCGCGGTGCTCGTGCGTCTGCATGCAGCGAAACCGCATCGCGAGCGGCCGGCGCTCCCGGTCGAGTTGCGGGATGGCGAGGAATCCCGTGAACCTGGTGTGGCCGGGAGCGGGGTCAGAGACGACGCCAAGCCAGAACGTTCGCGCTGTTTCCTGGCTGATTCCGCGGGCGAGTAGATACTGGGCGGCGCCGCCGTAACGGCTGCCTGATAGCGGCTGGTGGTCTCTTCCAGCGTCGCCCGTTGCGAGGCCGAGAGAGGCCGCAAAGCTCGGGCGCGGACAGAGGGACGCCCCTCCTTCCCATGATCAGTTGGTAGGCGTCGCCGCCTTTGCCACACGAGTGGCAGTGCCACACCTCGCGCTGCAGCTGTAGCGACAGCGAAGGGGTGCGGTCCTCGTGCCGGCGACCCGAGCTGCGTGACCAAGTCGTGCAGGCATTTACGGACGCGGTACGCGGCGAGGCCGAATGGAACTTCCGTACGCTTGCCTGCACGCGATACGAGCCAATAGTTCCGCCAGAGCAACCCGACACAACACGAGCGGGGATGGCAGCGTGGCCGTCACGGAGCGGCCGCGGCGCGTCGGTTAGCCTGCCGTCATGGCAAGTGCCGAGCTGGATGAGTTGATCGTCGCAGACGCCGCAGCGTTGCGCGCATGGCTGTCGATCCACCACGAGACCTCCCCCGGCGTCTGGCTCGCCCTGACCAAGAAGGGCGGCACCGTCACCACCGTCACCTGGCAGCAGGCAGTCGACGAGGCGCTGTGTTTCGGCTGGATCGACGGCCAGGCCCGGAAACGGGACCAAGAGTCCTCGTGGATCCGGTTCACCCCTCGTCGATCCCGCAGCTCGTGGTCACAACGCAACACCGCCCACGTGGCCCGCCTCGAAGAACAGGGGCTGATGCAGCCAGCAGGCCGCGCCGCGGTCGACGCCGCGAAGGCGGACGGCCGGTGGGCGGCGGCCTACGCACCGCCCTCGGAAGCCGAGGCACCAGCCGATTTCCTCGCTGCCATCGCCGCCGTGCCGGCAGCACAAGCCATGTTCGACGTGCTCACCAGCGCCAACCGGTTCGCGCTGATCTATCGAATCAACGCGGTCAAGCGGGCGGAGACGCGCGAGCGGAAGATCGGTGAGTTCGTCGCCATGTTGGCCCGCCACGAAACGCTTCACCCGCAGAAGGCCCGGCCGCTGAGTCCGCCGTGACGGTCAACCGGGGATGGTGGTCTGGGCGCGGACTCGGCGCAGCGGGGAGCAGGCGAGCAGCACAGCAGTAGCCAGCAGGGCGACGCCGGCCAGGAGCATGGTTGCCCGCAGTCCGACCCCATGACCGGACAGGCCGCCGAGCAGGGCACCGAGCGGCAGCGCCGCTCCGGTCAGGACGTGCGTTGCGGCATCGGTGGGGGCAAGCAGCGGATTGGGTACGAGCGCACGACGCAGCCCCGCCACCGCGGCGGCGAACGCGGTGCCGCCGTACGCGAAGATCGGGTAGGCGAGCGCAGCCCAGGCGGGACCGTCGGAGAGGCCGAGCAGCAGGGCACCGACGCCGGCGACTCCGGTGCTGATCACCAGGGCCGGGCCGGGTCCGGGTCGCCGGGCGAGAACGGGGCCGGAGACCGCGCCGAGCAGCCCGCCCATGCCGCCGATGCCGAGCAGGATGCCGATCATCGCGGCGCTCAGGTGCAGCGTACGGACCAGGTAGAGCAGCATGATCGCGACCAGGGCAGCGGTGAGCAGGTGCGACAGTGCCGAGGCGAGCGCGACCCAGCGGAGCAGCGGTGCTCGGCGGAGCACGCGAAGTCCTTCGCGCAGTCGTTGCCACACCGCCGGTGCGGGTGCGGTTGTGGGTCCGGGCTCGCGGATTCTGAGCAGCAGCAGGGCAGCGAAGAGGTGGCAGGCGGCGTCGGCGAGGAGGGTGATCGGGGCGGTGACTGTTTGGATCAGGGCGCCGCTGACTGACGGGCCGGCCAGACCGGTGCCGGCTCGGCTGACCTCGAGCCGGCTGTCTGCTTCGTAGAGGCGTCGGGGGCCGGTCAGGGCGGGGAGCAGCGATTGCGCCGCCCGATCAGCGAACAGGCTCAGGGCTCCGGTGACGAAAGCGACCGCGTACAGCTGCGTGAGGGTGAGTCGGTCCAGGGCGACCGCCGCCGGGATGGTGAGCAGGACGGCCGCGCGGGTGAGTGCGGTGTGGACCAGCACGGGACGGCGAGGCAGGTGGATCAGCCACGAGCTGGCGACCGGTCCGAGGAGCAGGCCTGGCAGCAGACCGGCGGCAGCGAGGATCCCGACCTGCACCGCGGTGGCGTCCAACACTAGGACGGCTACGAGTGGGAGGGCCAGCTGTCCGACCTGGCTACCGGCCATCGACGCCGTACGGCTGGTCCAGAACGTCAGGAAGTGCCGGTCGTGTCGCAGCAGCCGCGACGACCACAGCCCCGGCGCCGGGGCGACGCCGGTGGCGGTGTGCGCCTCGGCCGCGGTCATCGCGACGGTTCCCGCACAGCAGTGTCGTGCACCGCGCGGCGCCGGGAGTTGTTTCCCATTCGGCGCAGGAAGTACCGCAGATCATGGGCCGGGCCGCGGTCGCTGGTCCGGTAGGTGCGCCCGGCCGTGGGTGGGGCGTACGACGGCAGTTCACCCCCGCGCTCGAGGATGTCCAGCCAGCCTGCGAGGCGGTGGATGGCGAGGAGGTCGGAGCGGCAGTACAACTGTTCGGGCAGTTCGTCGCCGTGCACTTGCGGGCGGACCACCTCGATCAGTTCGCCGGTGCCGATACCCGGGTCGACCCGGTGCAGGGTGGCACCGACTCGGTCGAGCCGTCCGTCGTACACGGCGAAGAAGACGCCGTGGTCACCGCGGTAGTAGGGCAGCAGGCCACCGTGCACGTTGATCACGAGTGGGCCGGCGGCGGCGAGCGTGGGGGGTGCGAGCGGCGAACAGCCGATGATCACCACGACGTCGACGAACTCCGTCCGCAGGGCGTTCACCACCGCGTCTTCGTTGACCGAGCGCACTCGTAGTCGGTGGGGACCGGGATCCGCCCACAGTTCGGGGCTGTGCGTGAAGTATTGCCGGCGGTATCCGTCCTTGCCGGTAAGGATGCGCCGGCAACGGTGGTAGTGGTGGTACGCCCAGTCGCGGTAGCGGCCCCGGCGGCGCAGTCCGGCAGTCTGGACGCCTTCCGGTTCGACGACGACCAGGGCAAGGTCGAAGCGACTGGCAAGCAGCGATTCGAGGTACCGGTGATGGTGGTCGTCGGCGCGCAACAGCGCGAGGCGCAACGGGGTCACAGCGCACCCCCCGGCACCGCCACCGTCCGGGTCGACCAGCCGGACAGGCGTTCCACCGCGGAGCGTGCACCCCGGGAGGCGCTCACCCGGTCGTCCGCAACGGTGACCACCGCCCCGTCAGCCCCGGGCCGCACCGATACCAGGCCCGGCAGGTCGATCCAGGCGGCGTCGGCTCGGGCGGGAGCGCCGCGCAGGTCTGCGCGGCGCAGGCTGGCGTGCCGTCGCGCTTGGCGGCCGATTCGGTGGTGGGTGGGCGGCAGCGCTGCCGAGACGGCCGAGCGTACGGCGCCGAGGATCACGTCGTGGCCGGTCGCGAGCTCGATGACCGAGGCGATGCAGCCGTCGATCCGGCCGGGCGCGATGCTCGCCACGGACACCCGGCGGCCGTCGGCGTGCAGGACCAGTTCGGCCGGCCCGCGGGTGAGTCCGGTCGCGGCGAGGGCGGCCCGGGCCCGGGATCGCAGCCGGCGGGCGGTGCCGCCGCGGGCCGTACCGGGGCAGTCGTAGTCGCGGCCGGTTCCGTCGGCCGTGACGTCCTCGACGATGCCGATGATGTCGCCGTCCTGCGCTTGGACGATGTAGCGTGCCGACTCGTCGGGTCCCGGTGCGGCCACGGTCCGCCGACCGGCGACGAAGCCGGCGGACCGGGCCATTGCACCCGGATCGGGGGTCCGGGCGCCCAGGAGCGCCGCCACCCGGGCCGTCGTCTCCGACAGGCCGGGGCCGTCGCCGATGAGCAGGGCCGGGGCGATCGACCGGCCGCCCGCGGGGGCGAACGCGGTGGCGATGCTGGCCGGGTCCAGGCCGGAGGCGGGTCGCAGCGACCAGCCGTCGGCAGCCAGCCGGGCCAGACAGCGCTCGTCCGTGCTGACCGCGAGGGTCCGCAGGCCCAGGGCCCGACCGGCCCGTACGGTTCGGCGGGCACAGGAACTCGCATCACCGGTGGTCGTCCATTCGCCGGCGATGAGCCCTAGCCAGCCGATCGGCGCGCTCATGCCGGCACCGCCGGAGTGACCCGGTCAACGATGGCAGCGCCGGCAGGGTGGTCGACCGGCGAGCCCTCGACGCGAGGCGGGCCGGCCCGGTCGGGACGCGGCTCGCCGGCTCCGGCAAAAGGGTCGGCCCGTCCAGGCAGGACAGCGGGGCGAGCGGGCAGGAAGTCGTCGATCCGGACGCCCAGCCCGGCCTGTTCGGCGCGGTCCCGGGCGTACCGGGCCACGGCCAGATCGAGGACGCCCAGGCCGGCCGGCGAGAAGATCGTCGTCCGGCGCGGGTCCCGCACGCCGGTCGTGCCGGCCAACAGCAGGTCGCCGAGGTTGGCGGTCAGGAACGACCGGTTGCCGGAGAGCCGCTCGGCCAGCGCCAGCGAACCGTCGGCCCGGCAAGCATGCTCGGCGTCGTCGACCACGTTCACCGCGGCGAGCACACTCTCCGGGGTCACGTCCCGCAGCGAGGTGTGCAGGACCAGAGTGCCCGGTCGCAGCCGGCGGGTGTCCAGCCAAGGCGCCGCAGCGCGGGTGGACAGCACCACGAGACTCGCGGCGGCGAGCGCCCGGGCCCGGTCCGGCTCGAAGCGGACCCGCAGCGTCGGCAGTTCCCGAGCGACCCGCGCCGCGAACGCCCCTGCTCGCTCGCGCCGCAGATCGTGCACAGTGACCTCAAGGAGATCCGGATGCACCACGTGCAGATACCGCAGTGTCTCGAACCCGACGGCGCCGCACCCGACCAGCGTCACTCCGGCCGCGTCCTCCCCCGTTCCCAGCGCCGACGCGGCGAGGGCGGCACCGGCCGCTGTCCGCCGGGCCGTGATGAGCGACCCTTCGAGCAGGGCTTCCGGACGCCCGGTCACTGCCGAGTTCAGGATGATGGTGGCCGCGGACAGGGCCGGACCACCTTCGCCGTCGTCCGCGGCGGACGCCTGCCACGCGACACCCGCCGCGGGCTTGGTGCCGCCGAGGAAGGCGGGCCGGGCCACCAGCTCGCGGAACTCCTCGGGCGGGTTGAGGACGGCCGGCCGCGGCACGGCGGTCGCCCCCTGCGAGTGCAGCACGTACGCCCGGCGGACGGCGTCGAGGACGCTGACCTCGCGGGCGTCGAGCACGGATCTCAGGTCGTGATGGGTCAGTACGAGCACGGTGTCCCCCGTTGCCATTACTGGCACGCCCTGCGGCGTGAACTACGGGATTCATCCTGCGCTCAGGCGATGGAACGGCCACTGGAACGCCGACTGGAACGGTGGCTGGAAGTGCAGGTCAGTCCACGTCCCCGGCCCGCAGATCGGAGCGCAGGAGGCCGTACATGAGCATGTCGCGCCATTCACCCTCGCGGAACCGGGCGCCGCGCAGCACGCCTTCGCGGCGGAAGCCGATCCGTTCCAAGGCTCGCTGTTCGGCGATGTTGTCGGCGTCGGTCTGCGCCTCGAGCCGGAAGGCGAGGGTGCAGTCGAGCAGGTGCCGCACCAACTCCCGCTGGGCGGCCGTGCCCAGGCCTCGGCCCCGGTATTCCGGCAGCAGGGCCAGGCCGATCTCGTAGCAGCCCCCGGGCGGTCCGCCGCGGTCCTTCGCATCCCAGCTGGCGATGCCCAGGACGGTGTTCGGGCCGCGCTCCGGGTCGTCGCCGACCACCGCGAGTGCGGAGGAGTCGGCGCTGACGTACCCGTCCTTCTCCCAGCGACGGCGCCGGGCGCGCGGGTCGCGGAAACCGGCCCAGACGTAGCGTCCGGTGACGCTCGGGTCCGAACTGAGTCGTTCCAGGAACGACAGGTCCTGTTCGGAGAAGGGCCGCAGTATCACGTGGTCGTCCATTACCACCTCGAGAGAATCGGTCACGGGTCACAGCATCATCGGCCATCGCACCGGCGCGGGGGAACCGCAGGAGCGGTGAGAAGCGTCGTCGTCCGTCCGGTCAGGACCACCGGGCCGGGTGACGAGGTGGGTGCCTCATCGGGTCGCTCCGGCCGGAAGGGCCAGTGCCAACGCGGAAGAGCCGTCGAGGAACATCAGCCCACGCTCGGCGAATCCGGCGAATGCCTCCTGCACGGCTTCGACCGGCAGCCGCCCGCCCAGGCGCTCGGAGACAGCATTGGCCCCGATCGGGCGGTCTGTGCAAGCAAGATAGATCTCGGCGAGGTCGCCTTCGAACGTGTACGTCCCCTCGGTGCCCGGATGCCGACCGTCGTAGATCTGCAGGAAACCGGGCGCCGAGTAGTACGTGAGGACGGGTGGGTCCGGGCGGGCCCAGGCCGCTTGCCAGTCTTCGATGGCCTTGCGCAGTCCGGCGTACGCGTCGTCGGGCAGCGGGTCGGCGAGCTCGTACTCGAAGAAGTAGGCGATCTTGTCCAGGTCGAAGCTTGCCGGATAGACGTAGCGGTAGCCGCGCTCGGGCCGGCGGGTGAGGACGCCGGAGTCCGCTTCGGTGTAGAGCGGGCTGAATCGCTCCAGCCAGACCCGCCCGGCCCCGACCGGTGGCTGGAGGTGGACCAGGTGCGGCACGACCGCGGCCTGCTCCCGATAGTCGTCGGCGGATTCGCCGGGGAAGCCCCACAGGACGTTCCAGGAGATCGTGATGCCGTAGTGCTGTCCCCAGCGCAGCACGTTGATGTTCTGCCCGGCGCGGACGCCCTTGCGCATCAGGGCCAGCACGCGGGTGCTGAGCGACTCGATGCCCGGCTGGAGGTGGGTCACGCCGCCCGCACGGAGCTGCCGGAGCTGTTCCCGGCTCAGGTTTGCCTTGACCTCGTAGAAGATGTCGTAGGTGGTGCCGGTGGCGGCCAGCTCGGGAAACAGTCCGGTCAGGTACGAGGTGTCCACGATGTTGTCCACCGCCTCGAAACGGAAACTGCGGTAGCGGCGCGCCTGGGCGGCGAGCTCGGCGGATACCCGGGGTGCCGACTTGGCGCGGAAGGCCATGGTGGAGCCGTTGAGTCCGCAGAAAGTGCAGTGGTGTTTGGCTCCCCACCAGCAGCCGCGCGCGGACTCGAAGGGAATGCGGATAGTGCGGAGTCCGGTGACCGGTTGCAGACCCAACGCTTCGGCGCGGGCGAAGTATTCGTCGTAGTCCGGCAGCGGTGAGTCGTCGAGTCGGGTGTACGGAGCCTGTGCCGCAGCCGCGGACACGCCTGCCTCGACACGGCAGGCGACGCCGGGCACCGCGCCGGGATCTGCGCCGGTGGACAGGGCGGCGAGCAGTTCGGGCAGGGCCACATCGCCCTCGCCGATCACCGCGTAGTCGATGCAGCCGGCCCGCCGTACGTGTTCCAGGCCCATCTCGTCCTCGAAGTTGGCGCCGCCGAACACCGTGACCAGGTCAGGGAATCGGTCCTTCAGCCGGCGGGCCAACGCGAAGGAGGCCGCGTTCTGCTGGAAGGTGCAGGAGAAGCCGACGACGCCGGTCTCGGCCCAGGCAAAGTCGCTCAGCAGCGCGTCCAGGTAGGCCGGGACGTCGCGCTCACGGATCCGGAGCAGCAGTTCGCGGCTGTCGTGCGCGGAGTAACCGGGCAGGGTCAGCTCGGCGGGGAAGTCGTCGAGCAGGGCGCCGTCCGGGTCGGGGGCCGCAGCGCCGAAAGCCGCGACGGAGAAGAGCCAGTCGCCGATCATCAACCCGCGGTCTTCACACAGCAGTCGGTACGTTTCGGCGCCGATCCGGGCCGCGAAGTCGAGATTGGCGTGCAGCGTGCGGACGGCGTACCCGTGTTCGGCGGTGAGGGCCTTGAGCAGGCCCAGCTGGATGGAGGGCCGGTCGGCCAGCAGGAACGGCATGGCGACCAGGACGACCGGCCATGCGGCACGCTGCGCCGCGCTCGGACCGGTTGAGGGCGTCGGTCCGAGCGGGCGCAGCGGGATCGGTCGGCGGCTCGCGGGTGTCTTCCCGGGATCCGCCGCGCTAACCTGACTCACCGATGATCGCGGTCAGTTCCGCTGGTCACAGATGATCGCGGTGAGGTCGGTCCGGGTCGGTGTCACGGCGCCGGCGGTGAACGACACCCGGAACTGTTCGCTGAAGGTCGCTGCCGGAGCGTCAGCGGCGACGCGCGGTGCCTGGCAGGTGATGACCCTGGTCTCGGTCACGACGGCGGGCTGCTCCGCGGTGGCCGCGGACGCTGCTGCCGGGGTGCCCAGCAGGGCACCGACGGCGAGTCCTCCGATGATGACACCCGACCCCCCGCGGATCGATTTCGGTGCACCAGTCTTGTCGGACATCTTTTTCCTTTCGCTGGTCGCCTCGTCGAGGTCCCGGACGACGGCACCCGGCCCGAACCCCCCGAGGCCTCAGCTTAGCCGCCAATTATCACCGTCGATGTTTAATATCCGGCAGATCCGGGAAGGAGATCCATTTTGGAGCGAACCGTGGCGGCCTCGGGATGGCCCAGCCCGTCGAAGATCCGCATTGCCCGCAGCCAGGCATCCCGGGCGGCGGGCTGGTCACCGGCAGCCCGGTGCGTGTCGCCGAGGCGCAGCAGCGTCATCGCCACCTGATAGCGGTCGCCCAGGTCGTGCCAGAGCGCGAGCGCCTGGTCGTAGCAGGCGATCGCCTCGTCGTGGTGGCCGAGATGATGGTGGGCGTAGCCCAGGCTGTCCCAGGTGTCGGCCCGGCCCGGCCAGTCCCCCGAGCCCTGGTGGACGACCAGGGACTGATGGCAGTACTCCAACGCCTGCTCGTGGTAGCCGAGCTGGCTGTGATACCAGCCGACCCAGTTCAGCGCGTCGGCCTCGCCCGCGGGGTCGCCGGCGAGCCGGAACAGCTCGAGCGCCTTGCGGGCCTGGTCCAGCGCCTGCTGAAAGTGGCACTGTCGTTCCAGCACCCGGCCGAAGTTCAGGTGGATCCGCGCCTGCCCGGGCAGATCGCCCAGCTCGGCGAAGACCCGCAGGGCCTGCCGGGCATGGGCACCGGCCTCGTCCAACCGGCCGAGCTGCAGGTAGGCGAGGTTGAGCAACCGGTGCGCCTGCCCTTGCCCGCCGAGATCGGCGAGCCGCCGGGCCGCCCGCAGCGCCGCCTCCATCGTGGCCGCCCAGTCGTGCCAGTGGCCCTGGTAGTTGAGGAAGGCGGTCATCGTCCAGGCGAGGCCGTACACGCGCTCGTCGTGGCCGGTGCCGCTGGCCAAGGTGATCAGGGCGAGCAGGTTCGGGTGTTCGGCGCCGAACCAGGTCAGCGCCCGGTCCGGGCTGGTGAACTGGGCCAGGGTCACCGCCTCCGCGCTCGACCCCACCTCCAGCGGCACCCGGTAGGGATAGAGCAAGCGGTCGGCGGCGTGCGCCGTGTGCAGGTAGTGGTCGAACATGCGGGTCAGGGCCAGCTCCCGCTCGGCAGTGGCTCCCGGCGAGCGGGCCTGCTCGGCGGCGTACGCGCGGAGCAGGTCGTGGAAGCCGAACCGTCCGGGCGTGCCCTCATCCAGCAAGTGCGCGGCGCACAACGCGGCCAGCAGCCGGCGCGCCTCGGGCACCGAAACGCCGGCGAGACTGGCCGCGGCGGTGACCGAGATATCCGGGCCAGGGTGCAGACCCAACAGCCGAAACAACCGCGCGACTGGCGGCGCAAGCAGGTGGTACGACCAGGAGAGCACGGCCCGCGCGTCGGTGGCTTCGTCCTCGCCGACGAAAGCATCCAGCCCACCTCGGGCCGAGGCGAGATCACCGGCGAGCGCGGCCAGCGAGAACCGCGGATGAGCCGCGGCGCGGGCGGCCACAATGGCGAGTGCCAACGGCAGCCGGGCGGACACGGCGATGATGTCGTCCACCGCCCCGGGCTCCGCCTCCACCCGGGACGGGCCGATCCGCCCGCGCAGCATCTGCCGTCCCTCGTCGGCGGTCAACAGGTCCACCGGCACCGCGACCGCGCCGGCAGCGACCAGGCCGGACAGCCGATTTCGGCTGGTCACCAGCACGAGGCAGCCCGCCGAGCCCGGCAGGAGCGGCATCACCTGATCGACGTCGCGGGCGTTGTCGAGCAGCACCATCATCCGCCGCCCCGCGAGCAGACTGCGGTAGAGCGCGGCTTGCTGTTCCAGAGTGGCGGGGACCCGGCGGGCGGGCACGCCCAGCGCGTCCAGGAAGCCGCGCAGCGCGTCGCCGGGCTCGACCGCCGACAGGTTGGGGTCGAAACCCCGCAGATCCACGTAAAGCTGACCGTGCGGGAACCCACCGCTGATGCGGTGCGCCCAATGCACGGCCAGGGAGGTCTTACCGACTCCGGCCGTGCCGGTCACCACGGCGATGACCAGACCGTCGCCGCCTTCGCTGACCACCAGGTCGTCGAGGCGGTCCAGCTCAGCGTCGCGGCCGACAAAATGCGGGATAGCGTACGGAAGCTGCGCCGGAACCGGCAGTCCGGGGCCGGCGTCTGTCCCGGCAGCCTCGCCGACCGGCCGCAGCAGCGCAGTCGCCCCGCTCAGGCTGGGATCATTCGTCAGAATGCGCTGGTAGAGCTCCTGCAGATCGGCGGACGGGTCGACGCCGAGTTCCTCCTTCAGGTAGCGGGCCACCGCGTGAAACGCCGCCAGCGCCTCGCCCTGCCGCCCGCTGCGGTACAGCGCGGTCATCAGGGAACCGCGCAACCGCTCCCGCATGGGATGCTCGGCGACCAGGCGTTGCAGCTCGGCGACGAGATCCTGATCGTTGCCCATTGCCAAATCGATCTCAATGCGCTCCTCGAGCACGCTGATCCGGCGTTCGGCGAGTCGCTCCCGCTCGGCGTCGAGCAGCGGGCTGGTCAGCCCGTCGAAGGCCGGGCCGCGCCACAGCTGCAGCGCGGCGTGGACGGCCTGCGCCGCCTCCGGCAGCTCCCCGGCGGACCGGGCGGACCGGGCGCGACCGATCTCCCGGTCGAAAACCTCGAGATCCAGGCAGCCGGGCGGCAGGGACAGCCGGTAGCCGATGTCGGTCCAGGCCAGCAACCGCGACGGCGCACCCGCCGAGCGGACCGGCTCGAACGCGCGCCGCAGCCCCGAGATGTACTTGTGCACGAGGTTCACGGCGTACGCCGGGGCGGCCGCACCCCAGACCGCCTCGATCAACTGCTCACGGCGCAGGGGGCGGTTGGCGTGCAGCGCCAGCACGGCGAGCACCACTCGCTGCTGCACCGGACCCAGGGTCAGGCAGGTGTCCCCCTGCCAGGCTTGCAGGGGGCCGAGCACCTCGACGCGGAGCGCCGGTCCCGGGGTGTCCAATGCAGCCTCCCGTTGCAGAGACAGAGCCGCCCACAGTCTACGAGCGCACGGTCACCCATTCATCGATGGCCGCAAATTCTGCCAGAAGCGCAGCTATCGGGTCGGCGGGCCGACCGACAGTCCCGAGTGGTGGTCGGCGAAGTCCCGCACGGTTCGCGAGGTGATCTCCCGGTGCAGCCGAACGAGCTGGCTCACCTCCCGGCGCATCGTGGCGGTGGTGGCGCGGACGTCCGGCAGCAGGTCGTGGCCCGGCTCCTGAGCAGTCCGCGGCAATCCCGCAAGCGCGGACCGGCGGGTCACCTCGAGCCAGCAGGCGATAGCGACGAGCCGCCGCCCGGCCGCGGCATCTGCCAGGAGATCGGGTGTTGCCCAGCCGTCGTGCAGCAGGGTGATGCTGTCGCGGATCTCCACGACTCGCTGGTGCAGCAGCTCCCAGGAGTTGCCCGGAGCCAGCAGGTCAGCCGTCCGCGACGCAGGCTCGTGCAGGACCAGCTCGGGGGTAGCGGCCCGCAGCAAGGTCCACAGTCCCGCGAGGCGCTGGCGGCGCGCCCGGTAGACGAGGGCGCGTACGGCCGGCTCGAGGGCCGCGACCGAACAGGCCAGGGCGATCACCACGAAGCGGGTGAAGGAACACCAGAAGCCAGCCAGCACCAGCCCGGCGGGCGCGTCCGGGACGAACCACCGGATGGCCCGGATCACCAGGTACGGCAGTTCGGCGCCAACCCCAACGGTCAGGGCGACCATGCTGTACCGCACCAAGGGGCTGCGCACCGACCGGGCGGTACGCCAGAAGATGAGCGCAGCGGCGAGAGCGGTCGTGACGCCGTACGCGATCCAGGCGACGGCATAGCCGATCCACCAACCGCGCGCCTGCGCGCCGAAGCGGTCGGCCTCCGGGGTGATCAGAAAGAACAGGACGGCGAGCACGGCCATCGTCGCGGCGGCCAGCAGGGGCGCCCAACGGGCCGGACCGGGCTGGGTGTCCCGGCGCAGGTGCAGCGCAAACCACCACACGGCGGCGAAGTCGGTGAGTGCGACCAGGGCGACGACCAGGTCGCTCAGCTGCGGCACCCCGGTCGTCGCGTCGATCCACTCGGCGATGCCGGCCTGGATCGCCACCGAGCCGAGCGCGAGACAGAGCAACACGATCCAGGCCGGCCGCTGTCCGGGCCGACGCACGGCCGGCAGGCGCAGGATCACCACGATCCACACCACGACAAGGATCAGGCCACGCAGGCTCTCCACCCAGGCGGGGACATCACGCACGGGAGGCCCCCAGCAGCTCGCTGGCGCGTCGCTCGGCCGCGCCTACCGTGCGCGGCGGCCGCTGCCCCGCAGCTCGGAGCACCATCGCCGCGAAGGTCTCGGCGACCTCCTCCTCAATGCTGTCGCACACCCGGGCCCGGCTCGCACTGCCTTGGTCGGGGCGGCGCGGCACGCCGTGCCCGGCCAGGATGTGACAGAGCTCGTGCAGAATGATGTGGTCGCGGTAATAACCGGTGGCCCCGGCACGGTGGATGATGCGGTCGCTGACGCCGTCGTCGTACCACAGGCCGGAGGGTAGGCCGCGCAGGTTGACCGCGTGCACCGTCAATGGCCGCCCACGCAGCCGCGCAGTGTCCCGGCAGAGCGCCTCGATGTCCCATGGCTCGGGCAGGTCCGGTAACCGGGCGACGAGCCTGCCCGCAATGGCACGCGTGTATTTGGCCGTCACGACCGTCTCCGTTCTCCGCCCCACCGGGCAGCGCCGGCTCACCGCCGGTCGATGGTCTTGACCATCTCGATGGCCTTCTCGATGGCGGCCAGCTCCTCGGGCCGCAACGACGAAAAGCGCATCGCCAAGGTCTCCACGGACGGCGGGCCGGCCGCGCCGGCGGTCGGCTCCGGTGCCGGCATCAGCGCTGTCGGGGGTACGCCGAGGAAACGGGCCAGCACCGCTCGAGTCCGGTCGGTGATGTTGACCGCGCCGCCGCTCAGGATGTTGTGCATGTGCCCGTGCGAGATGGTGTCGCCGTCGGTGCTGTCCCGGATGTGCCGGGCCAGGACCCGTACGGACGGGACGCGGCCCCGGCCGTACCGCACCTCGAGGAGGCGGAGGACGGTGCCGGCGAGCCAGACACCGGACGTGTCGCCGGTCGGCGTGCTGCTCATGGGGTCACCTCGTCAGGTCGTTGCCGCCCGCCCGGCCCCGGCAGTGCGGAGGCCGTCGAACAGATCCCGGTCGGGTAGCGGCGCGCCACTGCGGTCCCAGGTGCGGATATAGGTCTCCGAGCCGAGGATCGCCGGCATGGGGCCGCGGTACAGCTTTTCGATCCACGTGCCACCGACCTGGCTTGCGTGGGCGAGGACGGCGACCTGCTTGCGCTCCCACACCTGCGCGACGTCGACACTCGTGGTGATGCGGTCGTCCACTCGCCGGTTCTCTGCCGTGGCCACGGGCTTCGCAAAGGCGTCGCCGAGGCCAGCCTGCTCGGCAGCCGCATGGATCCCGGCCCAGTACGCGGCGCCGAGCGCCACCGAGTAGACCTTGGCCGGAATGCCGGTGCGCTCGGCCGCCCGGTGGGTCGCCACGGCGGCGTGCACGTGGTCGGGGTGGTAGTGGACCTCGGGATCGTAGGTCACCACGACCTGCGGCCGGTGCTGCTGCATGAGAGCGGCGAGCCGGTCGGCGACCTCATCGACGGGCACGTCGCGGAACGCATCGGCACGCGGCTCGCCCGCCATGCCGGAATCCTGATAGCCGAGGAGTTCGAGGTGGTGCACGCCGAGGTGTGCGCAGGCGGCACGCAGCTCCGCGAGCCGGGCCGCGGCAGGCTCCCCACCGGTGCAGGTGACCAACACGACCCGTACGCCCTGGCGGGCATAGTGCGCGAGGATTCCACCGGTGTTTGTCGACTCGGGACCGGGGTGGGCGTGCACCACCATCAGCACCAGCGCCTGTGCCTTCGCCATCGTCGCGAGGATCCCTTCGTAGCGGGCGGCTCGGGTTCGAGTCAGTCTACGGTCCCATCGATTTGTTTCTTCGCGCGCCATCGCGACAATCCACTGCAGACGGAACAACACTGCAGGTGGTGGCGGGGAGAATTCCCGTCCACTATGGCGTCCGATCCACTTGACACTGTTGGGTGACCCTCCTTAGGCTCGGTCGGGTCATCGAAGAATGTGCCGTTCGGCGCCATTACGAAATGACGATCACGCCATATTCCTGTGACATTTCGCAAGCGGCACACCACGTCAGACCGGCGGGCGTTCCGCCGCCCTGGGCGCCACGGCGAGAATCGGGGGCGTCGCGCTCAGGACACCGCACTGTCCCCGCTCCAGGAGATCTTCATGGCCACACAAGTCATCACCGTGCTGACCGACGACCTCGACGGCGGGACCGCCGACCGGACGGTCGAATTCGGCCTCGACGGCGTGACCTACACCATCGATCTGTCCGAGGACAACGCCGGGCGGCTGCGCACCGCGCTGGGTCCGTTCCTCACCGCCGCCACCCGTACCGGCCGAGACAAGCTGGGCCCACCACGCCGCCGCGGTCCCGCACGACCCCGCCGGTCCGATCGCGGCGAAAACCATGCGATCAGGACGTGGGCCGGCGAGAACGGTTACGCCGTCGCCGGGCGCGGCCGCATGCCACTCTCCGTCGTCGAGGCGTTCTACCGGGCACACTGACCGCCCGCTGGAACCCGTGCGATGTGATCGGCTCCGGGTTCAACCCGGCCCGCGGTCAGGTGCCGGCGCGCACTTTCGGTCAGGTGCCGGCGCGCACTTTCGGTCAGGTGCCGGCGCGCACTTTCGGTCAGGTGCCGGCGCGCACTTTGGCCGGGTCTTTCCACACCTTCGCCGCGCACGGGCCCGCCCCGTGTTGGGCAGGCCGAGGCAAGGACGATCGCAAGCCCGGCCGCGGCGTCAGCGGACGGCAACTGTCAGCCGCAGAGGCGCCGCGGGCCGGGTGCGAGGCCGGCTCAGTGCCGGTGGCGGTGATGCCAGAAATGCATGTGCCCGGAGCCGCGGTGTGACGGCGGCGTGAGCACGATCATCGTGATCAGCATGCTGACGATCAGCAGCGTGCCGAGCAGAAAATCGATCACTGTGGGGACCCCCTCCCCGCTGGTGCGACCAGCTCGTCACTGAGCGTCGCGCGTCCGGGGGTGGCCCGTCAACCCGTACGGGGAGCTCAGCCCTCGTACTCCTCGATGATTTGTGCGCTGGGGCCGAAATCCCAGTACGCCGTGATGACAGAGGCGTGCGAGGTCCCGGAGAGGCGGATGACCAGCACCGTGTCACTGCTGCGGGTCGAACTGGCGACGTACCCGGGGCGCAGCTCGGTGTCGATCAGGTCGATGCGCGACTCCGAGTAGGCCACGATGGCGTCGCCGCCGTCCGCGCTCACCCGGTATCGGGGGCGCCGGTCGGGAGGTGTCGGCGTCGGGGTCGGTGATTTGCTCGCCTGGGACGGCGGGGGCGTCGTCGGCGGCTTGGTCGTGGGCGGTTCGGTCGTCGGCGTGCGGGTGGGCCGGGCCGAGGAGCGGCTGGGTTGTGGCTTCGGCGGGGCCGGGGTGACGGTCGGATCGGCCGGACCGAACCTGACCTCCGTGTACCGTCTGTTGACATCGATGGCTACCGGCGCCTCGGCGGTGATGGCCGGGGCAATTCCGACGCGGACCCCGAACCAGGACACCGTGATGGCCGCGGCCGCCGCAGTCAACCAGGCGACAACGAATCTCCAGCTCCGGCCCATGATTACATTCTGCCTCAGCGATAGATAGATTGTGACCATGGCCCAGGTGCTGGTGATCGAGGACGACCGCGACATCCGAGAGGCCATCGACCGGTTACTCTCGGTGACTGGTCATGTCGTTCGGCTGTGTGCCGCCGCCCTGGACGGGCTGCGCGAGCTGGCGAGCTGGCGGCCCGACGTGGTCGTTCTGGACCTCAATCTGCCCGATCTCGACGGTGCGACCGTATTGCGCCGGATCCGCGCCACGTCCGCGGTGCCGGTCGTCGTGGCGACCGCCCGGGGCGCGGAAAGCGAGATGATCAGCCTGCTGCGTGCCGGTGCCGACGACTACGTGGTCAAGCCGTACTCCGCCGAGCAGCTCGAAGCCCGGATCGCGGCGGTGCTGCGCCGGGGCGTCACGCCGCCCGAGGCAAGCACGCTCGTGCAGGGCGGCCTGGAACTCGACCCTGAGGCGCGGACGGCGTCGTTGGACGGGGCGCCGCTGCAACTGTCACGGCTCGAGTTCGACCTGCTCGCGTACCTGATGCAGCGGGCCGGCAAGGTGGTCACCCGGCGGCAGCTGCTCGACGAGGTCTGGTGTTCGGAAAGCCGGTCGCTGGAGACGGTCGACGTGCACGTGACCTGGCTGCGCCGCAAGCTCGGCGAGCGGGCCGCGGAACCTCGTTACCTGCACACCGTCCGCGGCGTCGGCATCCGCCTGTCCGCACCGGGCGAACCGGCAAACTAGCGGCGGCCGGCCAGCCAGCAGCAGGCCGAGGCAGCCAGCAGCAGGCCGAGGCAGCCAGCAGCAGGCCGAGGCAGCCAGCAGCAGGCCGGAGCAGCCAGCAGCAGGCCGGAGCAGCCAGCAGCAGGCCGGAGCAGCCAGCAGCAGGCCGGAGCAGCTAGCGGCGGGCGTGGGCGCCGCTGCCGCCGGTGGGTCCGCCGAAGAAGCGGTGCCAGAAGCGGCGGCGAGGCGGAGTGGGCGGCTTTTCCTCGGCGGAGAGGCCGAGGGTGAGGACGACGCGGGCGCCACCGAGGTTGCTGCGGCCGATCGTGAGCTTGCCGCCGGTCTCCTCGGCGAGACGCTGGGCGATGTCCATGCCGAGCCCGGTCGAGTCGGCGTCGCTGGCGCCGCGGGACAGGGCCGCCTCCGGGTCGCGGAAACCGGGTCCGCCGTCATCCACGGTCACCGACGCCTGGTCCGGGCCGCGCTCGACCGTCACCCGGCACGCGGCGGCGTCCGGGGTGTGGTGGAAAACGTTGCCCAGGAGAACGTCCAGCGCCTCTGCGACCACCGAGAAGGCGGCGGGGACCGTGATCCCGGCCGGCGGCGCGTCAGCCTGCCACGGGCGGCCCTGATCCTCGGCCAAGGCGCCCCAGAACTGGGTCCGGTCGGCCACGACCGCCCCCAGGTCGCAGCGCAGTCGGGGCCGGGCCGCCAGGGGCCGGGCCGCCTCCACGATCACCGCGTTGATCTCGTTCTCCAGCCGGTCCACCATCCGGACGTGCCGGTCCCGGTCGGGTCCCGCGGGCAGTGTCTCGGTGTTCAACCGCAACGCCGTCAGCGGTACGCGCAACCGGTGCGACAGGTTGGCGGCCAGCGCCCGCTCGGTAGCCAGCAGCTCCACGAACCGCTCGGCGAGGACGTTGAGCGCGCCACCCACCTCCTCGATCTCGCGGGGGCCGCTGGGCTGGACCCGGGCGTGCAGGCTGCCGCCGCCGAGACTCGCGGCGGTCCGGGCCAGGTCCCGACTCGCTCGGACCACCCGGGCAGCCAGTCGGTCGGCGAGCAGCGTGGAGACGACGACCAGCACGATGGCCTCGCCGAGGAGCACCAGCCAGGCAAAAGCGACGCCGGAGCGCAACGATTCGGTGGGGACGTACACCTCGAGCACGGCGATGGCGCCCTCGGGGAGGGCGACCGGACGCAGGTAGACCCGGCCGCCGTCGATCTCGGTGGTGCCGGCGACCTGCTGTTCGCGGATGCGGGCGACAACGGTGGCATCCACCCGGGAGGGGCCGACCGTGCCCAGCGCGGGCAGGTGGGCCGCGAGTCGCCCGTCTTTGCCCGCCTGCGTGCTTTCGATCGAGGTGAGCACCAGCTCCCGGTCCTTGGCGACCACGACGACGGCGGACAGGCCGAGCGCCTGACGCTCCGCCTCGCGCATCGCGCGGTCCTGCGCGGCGGTCAGCACCAGCATCGCCAGCGGAATGACGAAGGCCAGGGCCACCAGGGTCGTCACCGCGAGGGCGACGCCTACGTAACTGCGTCTCATGCCAGGGACACCGCCGGTCGAGTGATCAAGAACCGACAATAGCGGCAGGGGACGGACCGCGCCCACCGCGGTCCGTCCCCTGCCAGTGCCCCTGACCCTCTAGAAGGTCAGGCCCCAGGAACGCAATGTGCCGGTGTCACCGGTGTAGAGGTCGCGCACCCGCAGCTTCCAGGTGCCCGCGGCCTGCTCGGCCGAGGCGTCGACCGTCACGTCGAGCTTGACGTCGTCGGCCCGGTCGAACCGGCTCGACTTCTTGAGCCGGAACTCCGTGCCGTCCGGCGCGATCAGGTGGATCTCCAGGTCGCCCCGGAAGGTGTGCGCGATGTCGGCGTCGACCTTGAGGTTGGCCGAGGCCTGACCCTGCCGCTGCACCGTGATCGGCGACTCGACGGCGGCCCGGTCGCGGATCGCGAACGGGGCGTCGTTGGACACCCGAGCGCCAGTCGACTCCACCGGCGCCTTGACCCCGGTCAGCTTCCAGGCGGCGTACGCGGCCACGTCGGTGTGCGTGTCCAGGGCGGCGGTGCTGATGTTGTCCAGAGTGTCGCAGTCCTTGTGGTAGCAGGGGTCGAACGGCTGTCCGGCCTTGCCACCCCAGCGCTGGGCCTGGGCCTGGCTCATCGTGGCGGCGAGGCTCAGCGTGGCGGTGCCGCCGCTGGGGATGCCGGCCGCCATGAACGCGGCGTGGTCGGAGCGGCCGCGCAGGCCGACGCCCTCGGACTCGATGCTCTTGGCGGTGAAGCCCTCCTGGAAGGCCTGCGTGATGAACGCGCCCTTGGCGTCGTCGTTGTAGACGAAGTACCCCGGGTTCGGCGAACCGATCATGTCGAAGTTCAGGTACGCGGTCAGCTTGGCCTTCTCGGCGGCGGGCAGCGAAGCCACGTACGCCTTCGACCCGACCAGGCCGTCCTCCTCCGCACCCCACCAGCCGAAGCGGATGGCCTTGTCGCCCTTGGCGCCGGAGGCGGCGTAGGTCAGCGCGACCTCGAGGACGCCGGCGGAGCCGCTGCCGTTGTCGTTGATGCCGGGGCCCTCGTCGACGCTGTCCAGGTGCGCGCCGAGCATGACGACCTGGTTCGGGTCGCCCCGGCCGGGCAGGTCAGCGATCAGGTTGTAGCCGGTCTTGCCCCCCGAGGTGAACTCGGTGACCTTGGTGGTGTAGCCGGCGGCGTCCAGCTTGCTCTTGACGTAGTCGATCGAAGCCTGGTAGCCGGGGGTGCCGTGCGCGCGGTTGCCGCCGTTTTCCTCGGCGATGCGGGCGAACTCGTCCAGGTGCGCCTCGACCTTGGCGCCGTCGATGTCCGGGGCCGTCGAGGTGGTCTGGCCGCCGTTCGGCGCGGGCGCCGAGGGGACCGGGCCGGACGGAGTTGCCGACGGGGTCGCGGACGGCGTGGCGGTCGGCTTCGGCGCCGGGTCGGTCGGCGTCGCGGTGCAGGTCGGGTCGTTCTGCGCCGGCACGGTCACCGCGTCCCAGGCTGCCTTGACGGCGTCGAACTCGGTGCAGCTGTTCGGGTGCAGTTCCTTCGTCGCGTCCAGGGTCGCCTTGCGGACCTGGCTGTAGGTCCAGCCGGAGGTCTTGCGCAGCAGGGCGTGGTAGTAGATCTCGCCCGCTTCCCACAGGCCGATGCCGGTGACCGTCTTGTTGTTGCAGGTCGGGCTGGCCGGCTTGCCCGCAGGCTTGGAGCCCTCCGCGGCCAGGTAGAACCAGTGGTTCAGCGGGCCGGCGGCCGAGTGCACCTCGGTGCGCGGGATGGCGGTGGTCCAGCAGTTCGGGTCGCCGCTCTGCGCCGGGTCGAACATGGTGCGGATCGGGCCCTGGCCGACCAGATCGACCTCTTCGCCGACGAGGTAGTCCGCGGGGTCGTTGGGGTTGTTGGCGAAGTGCTCGGCGAGCGTGCCGAAGATGTCGCCGGTGCCCTCGTTGATGCCGCCGGTCTCGTTCGAGGTGCCGCGGCTGCCGCCGGGGGTGTGGCAGAAGACGCCGTGGCCCAGCTCGTGTGCGACCACGTCGACCGAGTTGACCTGGCGGGCGTTGTCCTGGGTGTGGCCGTACTTGGTCTCGTCGCGGCTGGCGTCGCCGTTGCCGGCGCAGCTGTAGAAGGCGTTGACGTCGTCCAGCCCGACGAACATGGTGGCGGTGCGGCCCTTGCCGTCGATGCCGTTCCGGTTGAACTTGGTCTTCAGCATGTCCCACATGGTGGCGCCGGCGAACTGGGTGTCGACCGCGCCGGTGACCAGGTCTTTCGCCTGACCGTTGCCCCAGGAGTCGTCGGCGTCGGTGAAGGCGCGACCGCCGGACTCGTTGACCGTACGCATATTGCCGCGGGTCGGGTCTTTCAGCTCGAACTGGCCGCCGCTGCCGGTGGTGCCCAGCTGCACCTTGCCGTTGTAGTGGCCGTTGCCGGTGCCACCGGCGATCTCGTCCCAGGAGCCGGCGTAGGCGCCGGTGCGCGCGTCGATGAAGGCGTGCACCCGGCTGGGACCGTGGTCGGACTGGCCGTCGACGACGACCTCCCAGACGAGGCGGCCCTTCTCCTCGGCGATGACGCCGAGCGTCGGCGTGCCGCGCACCTTGCCGGGGTGCTTGCCCAGGGCGGCGGCGCTCGCCTGCTTCGCCGTGAGCTTGGCCTTGGTGGTGACCTTCAGCGGCCCGGCTGCGGCGGTGCTGCCCTTGACCGCACCGTCCTTGCCGGTGACCACGACGGTGTCACCGCCGACGAAGACCGGCAGATCTTGATAGGTACGGGCGTAGCTGACGTAGGTCAGTCCACGCTCGGTCGTGGTCGCCTGCTGGCGGGTGAACTTCTCCCCCGAGCCCTTCGTGAAGCCGGTCGAGCTGCCGGTGACGTACTGGTCGGCGGCCGCGGTGCTGACGGCGAGCTGGTCGGCGGCGTTGGGCGGGTTGACCCCGGCGCTGACGGTGTATCCGGCGGTCACGACCGCGCCGGTGCCGAGCACGGCGAGCGTGACGCCGCCGAAAACGGTCGCGCGCAGTGCCGCCCTGCTCTTCCTCGCATGCTTCACGAGTGGTCCTCCCCAGGCCCGAATCGATCATCGTGACGCTGGGAGTCTGGGCGTCGGTGCCTTAAGGGCGCCGGAAGGTTCGCTATCAGAGCGGTAACGGCATCGTTATAGATGACGTATTCGATACGCTGCGGCGCCAAGCCACACCGGTCAGTGACGGGCGGGCTCGTCGGTCGTGAGTCCCGTGATCGAGGCGAGTGTGGAGTCCGGGTCGGCACCGAGCCCGGCGAGAAGGTTGACGAGCATCGGCACCAGGACCCGCGGGACGCCGTCCGCGCCGAAGTAGCCGCCGACGTCGAGCAGGACGTACCCGTGCATGGCGGTCCACAGTTGAGCCGCGATCGCTGCGGGATCGGCCGGGCGCAACCGGCCCTGCGCCACCGCACGTTGGGTGCCGGCCACGATCTCGTCGAAGGTGTACCGGCCGCGGCCGCGCTCGGAGGCGGCCTGTGGCCGGAACTTGCCGAGGGCCGCGCTGCCGAACATGACCGCGTACAGATGCGGGTTCTGGCGGGCGTTGATCAGGTAGGCCTGGGCCAGCCCGGCCAGGTCGGCGATCGCGTCCTCGCTGCGCGGCACCTCCGCGAGCAGGGCGGCGAGCCGGGCGAAGCCTTCCGCGACCACCGCGTCGGCGAGGTCGGCCATCGAGCCGAAGTGGGTGTAGACCCCCATGGTGGAAGTCTCGGCCTCCGCGGCGGCCCGGCGCAGCGTGAGGGCCGCGGGTCCCTCCTCGGCGAGCAGCCGGGCGGCACCTTCGAGCAGGCGGACCCGCACGTCAGGCTGGGCTCGGTGGTCGGTCACGCGACCGATCCTAGCGCTATAGCAATTGATATATCATGTGCTATGGTCGGCGTTGGAGGTGTCCTTCATGACTGAGTGGGACGCGATCGTCATCGGCTCCGGCCTCGGCGGGCTCACCTGCGCCGCCTACCTCACCGCCGCCGGCAAGCGCACCCTGGTGCTCGAGCAGAACCAGGTGGCCGGCGGCTGCAGCCAGGTGTTCCGCCGCAAGGGCAACCGCTACGAGTTCGACGTCGGCATGCACTACATCGGCGAATGCCACCCCGAGGGACGGATGACGGCAGCGCTGCGCGGCCTCGGCCTGGACCAGCGGATCGAGTTCCGCCCGCTCGACCCGGACGGGCACTCCACCCTGGTGTTCCCGGGCCTCACCTTCCGGGTGCCGAGCGACTGGGACACCTACCTTGAGCGACTGGCCGAGGCGTTCCCCCGCGAACGACGCCGGCTGCGGCTGGCCGCCGGCATCCTGCGGCGGGTCGGCACCGAGCTGCGCCGCGGTGAACTGCCCGGCCGGAGCCTGCGCAGCCTGCTGCGATTCGCCCGGTCGGCCCCGACACTCGCCACGCTCGGCCAGCTGCCGCTGAGCCGACTCTTCGCCCTGTGCCGGCTCAGCCCGCTGGCTCGGGCGGTGCTGGTCGGCGAGTCCGGCGACTACGGCACACCGCCGTCGCGGTCCTCGGTCGCCTTGCACGGCGGGTTCCTCGATCACTACCTCACCGGCGGCGCCTGGTATCCCCGCGGCGGCGGCCAGGTCCTGCCGGCCCAGCTCATCGACGTCATCGCGACCCACGGCGGCGCGGTGCGCACCAAGACCCGGGTGCGGAGGATCCTCGTCGAGAACGGGACCGTCACCGGCGTCGAACTGGATGGCGGCGAGCGAGTCCAGGCGCCGATCGTCGTGTCCGGGGCGGACCTCAAACGCACCTACCTCGACCTCGTCGGGCCAGAGCACCTGCGCCCGCAGACCGTCGCCCGGATCGGGAAGTACCGGATGGCGCTACCGCTGTTCAGCGTCTACCTCGGACTGGACATCGATCTCACCGAGCGGCTCCCCAACAGCACCTACTGGTGTTACCCGCACACCGACGTGGAAGGCGTCTACCGCGACGTGCTGGAGGGCCGGCTCCCCGCCGAGGTGCCGATCTTCCTCACTTCGGCCAGCACGAAGGACCCGGGCAACCCGCACACCGCTCCGGCCGGCCACAGCACGGTCGAGGTGATGTGCCTCGCCCCGCAGGGCACGTTCTGGCCGAGCGGCGACGACTATCGCCGCGACGCGGACTACCTCGCCCGCAAGGAGAAGCTCACCGAGCAACTCATCGACCGGGCCGCCACCGTGATCGGCGGCCTGCGGGACCACATCGTCTGGCAGGAAGCGTCCACGCCGGCCACCCAGGAACGGTTCACCCTGTCCACCCAGGGATCCTGCTACGGCATCGAGATGGCCGCCGACCAGATCGGCCCGCGCCGGCCCGGCCCGCGCACCGAGATCCGCGGCCTCTGGCTCACCGGCGCCAGCACCATCTGGGGCAACGGCATCGTCGGCGCTGTCAGCAGCGGACTGGGTACGGCCGGAGCGATCCTGCGCCGCCCGCTGAGCGCCGAGGTGCGCGCCGGAGCGGTGCTCGCCGACCCGGCCAAGCTCAGCCCGATCGGCCCGAACTGGGACCCCCTCGCGGCGTCCAAGCCCAGCTCCCCGCTGCGTCGCCGCTCCCGCACCGGGTCCGGTAGAACTGAGCGGTGACACTCACTCTCTGCACCGACCGGACAGCCGCCGACTGGCTCACCGACAGCCCGCTGCCCTGGCAACGGCTCGTGGCGTTCGGTCCGGCGGGATTCGCGGCCTCCGCACGGCTCCGGCTGTTGCCTGATCCCGCATACCCGGAGCAGAGCGAGAACGACGTCGAGGCCGAGGAGTGGCGCTCCGGGCAACTCCCTGTCCTGTTCGAGGTCCTGGCGGCCGGAACGACCACGCCGGACGACTGCTCCTTCTGCTTCTGGGAGGGTTCCGGCATCTCCTGGGCCGGCAAGCCCACTGGGGACGGCCCGAAGGTGGTGCTGCCCGAACGTGCGTACTGGCTGTTCCGCGGGCCCGCGACCACGCCCGTTGCCGAGGAGCCGGCGTTCGTGTGGCCCGCGGACCGGGCCTGGTGCTTCGCTTTCGACGTGGATCCGCACTGGGCGGGGATCAGCGGCCCGATCGACCTGATCGACCGGCTGGTGGCCGACCCCCGCCTCGACGTCGTCCGCGCCGACCCGGACGAGCCGCAGCCGCACTATCGCTGAAGGACCGCGCGCAGCTTGGCGGCGAACTCTTCGGGTTTGCCCGCATAGCCGAACTCGCCGCCGAGGAAGCCGCCGTGGTGGCTGGGAAACACCGTGGCCTCCTGGCCGAGCAGCGCTGCCGTGCCCAGCGCCGTCCGCGCGGTGTAGGTGCCCGCGGACTCCTCGCCGACCGCGATCACGATCCGGGTCGGCGCGGCGGTCAGCGCTGCGGCGTCCGGCTGGAAGTCGGTCACCGCCCAGGACTTCCTCGACAGCAGCGGATCGTCGCGGTTGCCGTCGTCGGTGGCGGGCATGCCCATCAGCGCCGGATCGGGTAGCGGCTGGGCGAAGAACTCCTCGGTGAACTCGCCCTGCCAGGCAGCCATCGCCATGAACGCCGCCATGCCCGCGCCGAACCCCTTCGCCTCGTACGCGTCGTTGAAGCGGGCCCGGCCACGGGTAGCCGCCTCCGCGTCCGGCAGCACCGCGTTGATCGGCGGTTCGTGGGCGACCAGGGTGGCGACGTCGTCCGGATGGGCCGCGACCCAGGCCAGGGCGGTCACCGCGCCGCCGCTGCTGGCGAAGACGTCCACCGGCCCGGCGCCCAGCTCGCCCACCAGCGCGTGCAGGTCGGCCGCCTGGTCCTGCGGCGTGTGGTCGGTCCGGCCGTCCCGCCGGGTGGTGCTCCGCCCCAGACCACGCGGGTCGTACGTCACCACCGTCCGGTCGGTGAAGTGGGCGGCGAGCGCACCGAAGCCGTCCGCCGTCATCGGCTGGCCGATCATGACCAGCACCGGGTTTCCGGCGGCGGGCGGAAGCGGTCCGCGCACGTCGTAGACCAGGTCCACATCGGGCGTGACGAGGGTGTGTGTCTGCGGCTGCGTCATAACGCCGACAGTACGACAGCCGAGGCCGGGGAAGCGGACTCGCCACTCCCCCGGCCTCGGCTGCTGTCTCAGTTCGCCGGAGCCGGTTCCTTGCCGCGCAGCGTCAGCAGGACCAAGGCCACCGGCAGCAGGCCCAAGCCTTGGATGAGGCACAGCGTCTGCGGCTCCAAGGCATCGCCCAGGAACCCGAAGGTCAGCGACGCCACCGGGAAGGTGACCGTCATCAACGCCTGCATGGCGGCGAAGAAGACCGGCTTGTCGCCCGCCGGGACGGTGTGCTGGAACAAGGTCACGAACTTGACCCCGAGCAAGCCCGCACACCAGCCGACCACGAACAGCGCCACCGGGATCACGACCCGATCGGTCACCAGGCCCGGCACGAGCAGGCCCGTGGCGATGCCCGCGATGCAGAGCGGGCCGAGCGTCGCCGGGCGCCCGGGAATGTGCGGGCCGGAGAACGAGCCGACCAGCATGCCGATGCCGAGGGCCGCCTGGAACAGCACCAGGGTGGACGGGCTGTCACCGAACAGGCCGCGCACGTAGAGCGGATAGATGACCGCACCGGCGGTGGCGAACAGGTTCGCCGCGGCGAAGCAGACCAGCACGGACCGGATGAACGGCAGGTCGGCGAGGACGTGCCGCAGTTTGCGCCGGACCGGTGCGGGCGCCGGGGCGACCAGCGTGCTCGTGCCGCCGGACCCGGCCGCACCGGACGGGTCCGGGTCGGCGGGCGGCTCCGGCGCCTGCAGCGACGCCGGCCGGAAAGCGGTGAAGTGCAACAGCACCGCCGACAGGAGATAGCTGCCCGCGCAAACCCCGACGAGGGCCGCAGGGCCACCGAGGTGGACCAGGAACGGCCCCGCCACCGCCCCGGACAGCCCGGCGATGGACTGGGTGGACATCTCGAACGACGTCGCGTGCTGAATGTCCTCCTTGTCCACCAGCTCCGGCACCGACTTGGTCAGGCACGGGTCGAAGAAGCATTGCGCGGCAGCCAACAGGAGCACTGCGGCGTACGGCGCGAGCAGCGGCAGCTCCCCGACCAGCGCCCACACCAGCAGGACCAGGGCGACGGTAGCCGCGCACAGCTCGGCTGCCCGCATGATGGTGCGGCTCGCGTACCGGGACAGGGTGCGGGCCACCACGGGGATGAGCAGGACGGCAGGCAGGCTGGCCAGCATCATGAACGGACCGGTCGAACGGCCCCGGTGCGCCTCGCTGACCGCGCTGACCACCCACCACACGATGCCGGTCTGGAACATCCGCCCGGCGACCTGACTGCCGATCTGCGCGGCCCACACCCGGGCGAAGGCCCGGTTGCGCAGGATCAGGGGCTTGCTCATGAACGCTCCAAGGGCAGGAAACCGGTGTGGATGAGGAACCGCACATAGCGGGCGAGGACGTCCGGCCCGACGGCTGGACACTCGACACCGGAACCGGCGAGCTCCTGTCGGGTGATGGTGCTGTCGCAGCGCGGCGTCGGTTCGCTGCGCTGTCTGCTGGTCGAGGCGCCCGGCATGAGCGCCACACCCGGTAGCGAGCTGCCCGGGCCGGCGGTCCGCGCGGCGTCGTCGAGGGCGACAACCCAGTCGTCCCACGTCAGCCGCCGCAACCCGACGCCGGTGGCGCGGAGCGCGTCGAACACCCCCTCCGGCCGGGTGTGCACCGGGTTGACCAGGTGGAAGGCTGAGCCGTCCAACGCCGCAGTCCGGGACAGCCGGACGAACGCGGCTGCCACGTAATCGGCAGGGACCATGTCGACGGCGGCAAGCTGGTCGCCGTCCGGAGCGGCACCGAGCTCGACGCACGCCCGGACCAGGTTCCAGAACGCGTCGCCGGCACCGGTGGCGCCGCTCGTCGCCGCACCGCTGATCCGGCTGGGCCGGTGGATGGACACGGGTAGGCCGCGCCGGGCCGCCTCGCGGAGCAGCTCCTCCGCCACCCACTTGGTCTGGATGTAGCCGTTGGCCGGCAGCCCGTCCACCTCGACCCGTCGATCCTCGGTGAAGACCGTCTCCGCATCCTTCGTGGAGAACAGCACGCTGGTGGTGGAGACGTAGTGCAACGGGATTCCGCGTACCGCGGCCAGCCTGATCAGATCCAGGGTGGCGGCGACGTTGGTCACCCGCATCCGCTCGTACGGGTCGGCCAGGTGCACTCGGGCGCCGTTGTGGTAGATCACGTCGACCGTGCCGGAGAGCTCCGTGAACCGGGCGTCACCGAGACCCAGCAGCGGCTCCTCAAGGTCACCAGGCAGCGCGATGATCCGGCCCCGGTACCGCTCGTCCCACAGCAGGTACCGGGTCAGGCCGCTCTCGATCCGCGCCAGAGCTGCGCTCGGGTCGGCGGCCCGTACCGGGCAGATGATCCGGGCCTGCGGATGCACCGTGAGCAACTCGGCGAGCAGGAAGGAGCCGAGGAAGCCGGAGGCGCCGGTGAGCAGGATCAGCTCCGGCTCCTGGCCCGGCCGGTATCCGCCGGTGCCGATGGTGAGCGCCGGGTCGAGCCGGGCGTCGGCGACCAGCATCGCGGTGCCGGCCGTGCGGGCGACGCCGGCCAGCGTTTCCGCTACCGCGGCGACCGTACGGCCGAGGAACACGTCCCGGACGGACAGTTCGACGTCGAGTGCGGCTCGAATCCGCGCCGCCAGCCGCGTCGCCAGCAGGGAGTGCCCGCCGAGGGTGAAGAAGTCGTCGTCGATGCCGACGGCGGGCAGGCCCAGTTCCTCGGCGAACAGGTCGCACAGGACCTGCTCGCGCTCGTCGCGTGCTCCCCGGCCGAGGTCGGCGACCACGACCGGTGCGGGCAGCGCAGCCCGATCGATCTTGCGGTTGGTGGTCAGCGGCATGACGTCGAGCACGACCACTGCCGGCACCATGAAGCTGGGCAGCAGCCTCGCGGTGTGGTCCCGCACCCCGTCGGGGTCGGGCACGCGGCCGGCCGCCGGCGTCACGTAAGCGACGAGACGTTTGTCGCCGGGCCGGTCCTCCCGCACGATCACCGCGGCCTGGTGCACGTCCGGGTGGCCGGCGACCACCCGGGTGACCTCGCCCAGCTCGATCCGGAAGCCACGGATCTTCACCTGGTCGTCGGTCCGGCCGAGGAACACGAGCTGCCCGTCCGGAGCCCACTTCATCAGGTCACCGGTGCGGTACATCCGCTCCCCCGGAGTGCCCCACGGGCAGGCCACGAAGCGTTCCGAGGACAGGCCGGGCCGGTGCAGGTAGCCGCGGGCCACCCCGGGTCCGGCCAGGTACAGCTCGCCCGCCACGCCGGGTGGCACCGGCCGCAGGCGCTGGTCCAGCACGTACGCCCGCATGTTGGTCAGCGGTCCACCGATCGGCGCCGGCCACTGCCCCGGGCGCAGCGGGCGGCTGTTGGTGGCGTCCACCGTGCACTCGGTCGGCCCGTAGCAGTTGATCATGCGGCGAATTCCGGCCCACCGGTCCACCACCTCGGCGGACACGGCCTCACCCGCCACCACCAGCGTGTGCACGCCGGCCAGGGAGTTCTCCGGGAGCACGGCCAGCGCGGCCGGCGGGATGGTCATGTGGGTCACGCCGGTGGCGTCGACCGTGTCGGCCAGCGGCGGTCCGACGGTCAGCCGATCCTTCGACGGCACCACCAGGGCCGCGCCGGACAACAGAGCCGGCCAGATCTCCGCCTGCGCGCCGTCGAAACTGGGCGAGGCGAACTGGAGGAACCGACTGTCCGGTCCCATCTCGTACCCGTCGACCAGGGCGCGGACCAGGCTCGCGACGCCGGTGTGGCTGACCGCGACGCCCTTGGGTCGGCCGGTGGAGCCCGAGGTGTAGATGACGTAGGCCGTGTTCACCAGCCGCAATGGGCGGACCCGGTCCCCATCGGTCACCGGATAGACCGGCTGGGCGGCCACCTCGGCGGCCACCTCGGCCGAGTCCAGCACGGCCAGCGGCGCGTCGACCGGCGGGAGGCCGCTGGCCGTCTCGGCGACGGTCAACACCACCACCGGCCGCGCGTCCTCGACCGTGAACCGGATCCGCTCGGCCGGGTAGGCCGGGTCGATCGGCAGGAACGCCGCACCCGTCTTGGCGACCGCCACCATGGCGACGATCCAGTGCACGGAGCGCGGGAACGACAGCGCCACCAGATCCTCGGGGCCGGCGCCGCGCCCGATCAGCCAGCGCGCCAACGTCGTCGCCCGCGCATCCAGCTCCGCGTAGGTGAGGGTGCTGTCGTCACCGATCAGTGCCGTGGCGTTTGGCGTACGGGCGACCTGCGCCGTGAACAGCGCGTCGATCGTGTCGGTATGTACCGCCGTCCGTGTGTCGTTCCACGTCTGCAGCACCTGGGTCCGCTCCGCCGCGGAGAGCACGTCGAGGCGGCCGATCGGACGGTCCGGCGTGGTCGCCACCGCCTCGATGACCCGGACCAGCCGGGCGGCCAGCGTCTCCGCCGTCCCCCGGTCGAACAGGTCAGCGGCGTATTCCAGCGTGCCCACAAGACCGGCCGGTTCGCCGTCCGCACCCACGTTCTCGCCGAATGTCGTGGTCAGGTCGAACTTGGCAATCGGCAGGCCCACCGGTTCGGGGGTCACGTCGAGGCCGCCGAAGCCGTATGCGCCCCGGGCGTTGTTCTGCAGCACGCACATCACCTGGAACAGTGGCTGCCGGGCCAGCGAACGGTCCGGGGCCAGCTCCTCGACCAGGTGGTCGAAGGGGACGTCGGCGTGCGCGTACCCGTCCAGGGCGGTTTCCCGGAACCGGGCCAGCAGCTCCGTGAACGCCGGGTCGCCGGACAGGTCGGCCCGCAGGACGAGGGTGTTGACGAAGAACCCGATCAGGTCGTCGAGGGCTTCGTCGGCCCGGCCCGCGACGGGCGTGCCGATGGGCAGGTCGTCGCCGGCGCCGAGCCGGTGCAGCAGCACCGCGAACGCGGCCTGCAACACCATGTGCAGCGTGGCGTCGTGCTCGCGGGCCAGGTCGACCAGCGCGCGGTGCAGCTCGGGGCGCACCGTGAACGGCACGTGACCGCCGGCGTGCGAGGGCACCGCCGGGCGGGCCCGGTCGAAGGGCAACTCCAGCTCGGCCGGCATCCCGGCCAGGGCCTTGCGCCAGTACGCGGTCTGCGTGCCGATCAGGCTCTCCGGGTCGCCGACCGCGCCGAACAGCTCGTGCTGCCAGAGCGTGTAGTCGGCGTACTGCACCGGCAGCGGCGCCCAGTTCGGCCCCTCCCCCGCGATCCGGGCGGTGTACGCCTGTCCGAGGTCACGCAGCAGCGGCGTCATCGACCAGCCGTCGCCCGCGATGTGGTGCATGACCACCGCGAGCACGTACTCCTCCGGGCCCAGCTCGAACAGCCGTACCCGGACGGGCGCCTCGGCACCCAGGTCGAACAGGTGGTTGATGGCATCGGCCAGGGCGGCGTCCAGTTCGGCCGGTGCGATCCGGACGTGGTCCAGCCGCAGTCGGCCCTCGGCGGGGTCCAGCACCCGCTGCACCGGGCTGCCGTCCTGCTCGGCGAACAGCGTACGCAGGGTCTCGTGCCGGGCGACCAGGTCGTCCAACGCTGAGCGCAGCGCGGCCGTGTCCAGGACGCCCCGCACCCGCAGCAGGACGGGCATGTTGTAGGTGGCGCTCGGCCCTTCGAGCTGGTGCAGGAACCACAGCCGGCGCTGGGCGGCCGACAGCGGCAGCTCGGCGGGCCGGGTCATGGCGAGCAGCGCGGGCCGGATGTCACCGGCCGCGGTGGCCGCGACGGCGGCGAGGCGGGCCGGGGTGGACGCGGTGAACACGTCCCGGACGGCGATCTGGACGCCGAGCGCGGCGCGGACCCGCGAGGCTAGCCGGGCCGCGAGCAGCGAGTGCCCACCGAGGGTGAAGAAGTCGTCGTCGATGCCGATAGACGGCAGGCCGAGCAGGTCCGCAAAGAGTCCACAGAGGATCTCCTCGCGCTCGTTGCGCGGCGCGCGGGCGGGCCCGGTGAGGACGGCGAGGTCCGGTACGGGCAGCGCCTTGCGGTCGACCTTGCCGTTGATGGTTAGCGGCAGCGTGTCCAGGGGCACCACGACGGCCGGCACCATGAACTCGGGCAGCAGCCGGGCCGCGCACTCGCGGACCTCGGTGGCGCTGACCGGGCGGCCGGAGCGGCCGGGGGTGACGTAACCGACCAGCCGCTGGTCACCGGGCCGGCCCTCGCGGACGACCACGACCGTCTGGCCGACGTCGTGGTGGGCGGCCAGCGCCGCCTCGATTTCGCCGAGCTCGATCCGGAACCCACGCAGTTTCACCTGACCGTCGGTGCGGCCCACGAAGACGATCTGGCCGGCGGAGTTCCACCGGACGAGGTCGCCGGTGCGGTACATCCGCACGCCGGGGCGGCCGGTCGGGTCGGCGACGAAGCGTTCGGCGGTCAGGTCGGCGCGGCCGACGTAGCCGCGGGCGAGGCCGGGTCCGGCGAGGTACAGCTCGCCGATGACGCCGTGCGCCACCGGTTGCAGATGCCGGTCGAGCACGTACGCGCGCATCCCGTCCAACGGCGTGCCGATCGGTGCGTCCTCCTCGGGCAGGTCCGCCGAGTCGGTCATCGGGTACGCGGTCGCGAAGGTCGTCGCCTCGGTCGGGCCGTACACATGGCTCAGGGTGGTGTTCGGGCAGTTCTTGAGGAACCGGCGCATCGTGCCGGGGCTGCCCGCCTCACCACCGGTCAGCACCTCGCGCAGCCCGCCCAGGTGCTCGGAGCCCTCCTCGACGAGCAGATTGAACAGTGCGGTGGTGAGGAACGCCGAGGTGACCCGCCCCTCGGCGATCGTCCGGCCGAGCGTCGGCACGTCCAGTTCGCCGGCCGGAGCGACGACGACCGTCCCGCCGCGCAGCAGCGGCACCCACAACTCGTAGGTGGAGGCGTCGAAGGCGTGCGGCGAGCGGCACAGCACCCGGTCGTGGGCGCCGCCGTCCCAGCGCCGGTCGGCGACCAGCGCGACGATGTCGCGGTGCCGGACCGCCACACCCTTGGGGCGCCCGGTCGAGCCCGAGGTGTACATGACGTAGCCGAGGCTGTCGGGGTGCGGCCGGATGCCCGGGTCGTGGTCCGCCCCCGGCTGGTCCGTGGCGACGAGCACCGTGGCGTGATGCTCGAACTCCAGCCCGGCCAGCTCCGGGTCGACGAGCAGCACGGCGGCGTTCGCCTGCCCGGCGATCCAGCTCAGCCGGTCGGCCGGGTAGGTCGGCAGCAGCGGGACGTACGCGCCGCCGGCCTTGAGCACGGCCAGCATGCTGACGACCAGGTCGATCGAGCGGTCCATCAGGACGGCCACGGCCGTCTCGGGGCCCGTCCCGGCGGCGATCAGCCGGTGGGCGAGCCGGTTGGCCCGGACCTCGAGTTCCGCGTACGTGACGGTCGTGTCGCCCAGGACCAGGGCCGGAGCGTCCGGGGTCCGGGCGACCTGCGCCGCGAACATCTCCGGCACCGAGGTGACCGGCGGCCGGGGCAGCGTCCGGTCCCCGGCGGTGAGCATCTGCTGGTGCTCGGCCGGGGTGAGGGTGCCGAGCCGGGCGAGCCGGATGTGCGGGTCGGCGGCCACGGTGGTCAGGATCCGGATCAGCCGGTCGGTGAGGGACTGTGCGGTGGAGCGGTCGAAGACGTCGGCGGCGTACTCGACGACGCCGGCGAGCCCGCCCGGCTCCGCGCGGCTGCCCAGCTCCTCGAACGCGGCGAGCAGGTCGAACTTCGCCACGTTCAGGTTCATCGGCACGGCGGCGACGGTGAGCCCGGGGAAGGTCAGTCCGGCGCTCGCGGTGTTCTGCAGGGCCAGCAACACCTGCACGAGCGGCTGCCGCGACGCCGACCGGGTCGGCGCCAGCTCCTCGACCACCCGGTCGAACGGCACGTCGGAGTGGGCCAGAGCGCTCAGCGCGGTCTCCCGGACCCGGGCCAGCAGGCCGGCGAAGGTGGGGTTGCCGCGCAGATCGGTGCGCAGCACCAGATTGTTGACGAAGAACCCGGCCAGATCGTCCAACGCCTCATCGGTACGCCCGGCGATGGGCACACCGATCGGCAGGTCGTCCCCGGCGCCGGCCCGGTGCAGCAGGACGGCGTACGCCGCTTCGAGGACCATGTAGAGGGTGGTGTCCGTCTCCCGGGCCACCTTCCACAGCGCCCGGTGCAGGTCGGCGTCCAGCCGGAACCGGATGTGCCCGCCCTGGTGGGTCGCGACCGCCGGGTGCGGGCGGTCGAACGGCAGCTCCAGCTCCTGCGGCGCGCCGGACAGGGTCTTCTTCCAGTACGCGAGCTGCTGGCTGAGCATGCTGTCCGGGTCGGCGCCGTCGCCGAGCAGTTCCCGCTGCCACATGGTGTAGTCGGCGTACCGGGCGACGAGCGGCGTCCACCGCGGAGCGTGTCCGGCGACCCGGGCGGTGTACGCGGTCGACAGGTCGCGCAGCAACGGCGCCATGGACCAGCCGTCGGCGGCGATGTGGTGGATGACCAGGCCGAGCACATGCTCGGTCGGCCCGAGTCGCCACAGCCAGGCGCGGACCGGCAGCTCCCGGTCGAGGTCGAACCGGACGGCGGCGGCGTCGTCCAGTTCGCCGCGCAGCGCGTCGGCGTCGAGGGTGACCTCGGTCAGCGTCATCTCGAGGTCGGCGGCACCCAGAACGAGCTGGCGCGGTTCGCCGTTCTCGTCCGGGAACACCGTACGCAGGCTCTCGTGGCGTCCGACGAGGTCGGTCAGCGCGGCGCGCAGGGCGGCGGCGTCGAGGTCTCCGTCGAGGCGCAGGGCGTACGGCATGTTGTAGGTGGCGCTGGGGCCTTCGAGCTGGTTGAGGAACCACAACCGCTGCTGGGCCGCCGACAACGGCAGCGGGTCGGGCAGGTCCATCATCCGCAGCCGGGGCCGAGCGGTGCCGGCTGCGGCCTCGGCGACGGCGGACAGCCGCGCGGGTGTCGACGCGGTGAACACCTCACGCACCGGCAACTCGATGTTCAGCGCTGTACGGGCCCGCGACGCGAGGCGGGTGGCGAGCAGCGAGTGCCCACCCAGCGCGAAGAAGTCGTCGTCGGCGCCGACCGTCTCCAGCCCGAGCACTTCGGCGAACAGGCCGCACATGATGCGTTCGACGGGCGTACGCGGCTCGCGGCTGGTTCCTGCGTGGGCGAGGTCGGGGGCGGGCAGCGCGCCCCGGTCGAGCTTGCCGTTGCCGGTCAGCGGGAACGCGGGCAGCACCATGACGACCGACGGGACCATGTAGTCGGGCAGGACCCGACCGACCTGGTCGCGGACCAGGACCGGGTCGACGTCACCGGTCACGTAGCCGATCAGCCGGTCGTCGCGGACCAGGACGGCCGCGCCTGTCACGCCGGGCTGCTGAGCCAGCACCTGCTCGACCTCGCCCAGCTCCACCCGGAAGCCACGGAGCTGGACCTGGTCGTCGCTGCGGCCCAGATATTCCAGGTGACCGTCGGCCAGCCAACGGCCCACGTCACCGGTGCGGTAGAGCCGCTCACCGGCCGCACCGAACGGGTTCGCCACGAAGCGCGTCGCGCTCAGGTCGGGGCGGTTGAGGTAGCCGCGGGCGAGTCCGGCGCCGGCGACGTAGAGCTCGCCGGCCACGCCGACCGGGACCGGGCGCAGGCGCTCGTCGAGGACGTACATGGCGAGGTCCGGGATCGCCGCGCCGACGACCGAGCCGGGCAGAGAGGCGGCGGACTCGGCGTCGAGGGCGATGTAGGAGACGTGCACGGTGGTCTCGGTGATGCCGTACATGTTCACCAGGACGGTGGTGGCGGGGTCGTGCCGCGAGTACCAGTCGGCCAGGCGACCCAGATCCAGGGCCTCGCCACCGAAGATGACCGTCCGCAACGACAGCTCGGCGCCGAGCGCCGGGGCGTCCCGGTCGGCGGCCATGAGCTGATAGAACGCCGACGGGGTCTGGTTGAGAACCGTGACCTTCTGGTCGACCAGCAGCCGGAGGAAGTCCTCCGGCGAGCGACTGTCCGCATAGGACACCACGACGAGGCGGCCGCCTTTGAGCAGCGGACCCCACAACTCCCAGACCGAGAAGTCGAACGCGTACGAGTGGAACAGCGTCCACACGTCGTCCGGGCCGAAGTCGAACCAGTGGTCGGTGCGGTCGAGCAGGCGTACCGCGTTGGTGTGCGGGACGACGACGCCCTTGGGGCGGCCGGTGGAACCGGAGGTGTAGATGACGTAGGCCGGGTGGGCGGGAAGCAGCGACACGCCCGGATCGGTGTCCGGCCGACCGGCGGAATCGGCGAGCGTCTCCGGCGTCACCGTGCATACCGGGTCGGCGTCCGCGAGCATGAAGGCGATCCGGTCGACCGGGTAGGTGGGGTCGACCGGCAGGTACGCCGCGCCGGACTTGAGCACGCCCAGCAGCGCCACCACGGCCTCGTGACAGCGCGGGAAGCGGATGGCGACCAGCTTCTCCGGGCCGGCACCGTGCGCGATCAGGTGGTGCGCGAGACGGTTCGCGGCCGCGTCGAGTTCGCCGTACGTCATGGACGTTTCGCCGCAGGTCAGAGCGATCGATTCGGGCCGGGCAGCCACCTGCGCCGCGAACCGGGTGACGATCGTGTCGGTGCCGACGTCATGTGGTTCCGGTGCGGTGGTGAGGGCCCGGCGCTCGTCCGACGCCAGCAGTTCGACATCGCGGACCAGGGCGTCCGGGGTGGCCGCAAGAGCGGCAAGGACAGTGCCGAGCCGGTCGGCGAGCGCCTGGACCGTGCCCGCGTCGAACACGTCGGTGGCGTACTCGATCATGCAGTCCACGCCGCCGGACCGCCGCTCGGTGAAGTTCACCAGCAGGTCGAACTTCGCCACGTTGAGCACGACGGGCTCGGTCTCCACCTGGATGCCGGGCAGGTCGAGACCGCCGGCGGCGTTGTTCTGCATGGTCACGATGACCTGGAACAGGGCCGTGCGGGCCAGCGAGCGGGTCGGGGCCAGCTCCTCCACCAGCTTGTCGAACGGCATATCCTGGTGCGCGAAGGCTCCCAGGGCGGTTTCCCGCAGCCGGGACAGCAGCTCCCGGAAGGTCGGCTCGCCGGACACGTCCGCGCGCAACACCAGCGTGTTGACGAAGAACCCGACCAGATCGTCCAGAGCCTCATCGGTACGCCCGGCGACGACCGTACCCACCGGGATGTCGTCCCCGGCGCCGAGCCGGTGCAGCAGGGCCGTGACCGCGGTATGCACCACCATGAACAGCGTGCTGTCGGTCTCCCGGGCCAGCTTCACCAGGGCGTGGTGCTGATCGGCGGGGATGGTGAAGGAGACCCGGTCGCCGTGGTGGCTCGGCACGGCCGGGTGCCGCCGGTCGAACGGGAGGACGATCTCGGCAGGTGAGCCGTCCAGGGCCTTACGCCAGTAGTCCAGCTGCTCGGCAAGGAGGCCGTGCTCGTCCCCGAGCAGCTCGCGCTGCCACATGGTGTAGTCGGTGTACTGGACCGGCAGCTCCTCCCAGTCCGGTGCCACGCCACCGAGGCGGGCCGCGTACGCCTGCGACAGGTCGCGCAGCAGTGGCCCGACCGACCAGCCGTCGCCGGCGATGTGGTGCACCACCAGGACCAGGACGTGGACGCCCGGCTCCGGGACGAACAGCCGCGCGTGCACCGGCAGGTCCACGGACAGGTCGAAGGTCTGCCGGCCAGCCGCGGTCAGCAGGTCCGGCAGGTCACCAGCCGCGACCGGCACGGCGACCAGGTCCAGATGCACCTGCCCCGGGTCGAGCACCAGCTGCACCGGGACGCCCTCCCGCTCGGGGAAGATCGTCCGCAGGCTTTCGTGCCGGGTGAGCACGTCCCGAAGTGCCGCGGCCAAGGCGCCGGCATCCAGGTCGCCGGTAAGGCGGAGCGCGAACGGCATGTTGTAGGTCGCGCTGGGGCCGTCCAGCTGGTTCAGGAACCACAGCCGCTGCTGGGCGTAGGACAAGGCGGTCACTGGTGGACCCTCCTCTCTACGGGACTTGAGAAGGTGCCCGTGGTTAGATGCCGGTGAGAGCCGGGGTGACGGCCCGTGGTGGTCGCCCT
>NZ_JBITBX010000026.1:0-37328 GCF_044452725.1 Actinoplanes sp. NPDC051859
GTGGCGGTCTTGCCGTGCAGTTCGATGCGGGCGCTGCCGCTGGCGCCGGAGGAGTTGAGTGCCTTCAGCTTCGCCGTGGCGACGGTGCCGTCGTAGCCGGCGTCGTGGTCGTTGTGGCCGGTGTTCGCGACGGCGGCGGTGCCCAGTCCGGCGATCGCAGCCGCTGCGACGATGGAGCCGAAGATGGTTCTACGCGTGCTCATGAGGGTCCCATTTCCTGCATTGATGCTGTGGCAGCCCCCTCCCGTAATAGCTCTTCCGAAGCCAGGAGAGCACCTTAAACCAACTAAACTTCTACAAAACGCCCAAGCTGTTTGTAAGGGTTTTCAGTCCGATACATGTCAAGCTCATCAGGTGAATGAGAGGCACCGTAGGTTTGAGGAAAGCTTCGGCGTCCGCTGACCGCGTTGCTATGGCCTGACCTGCAAGGCAGCCGGGCTCATAGTGCCGGGCGAGAGTGAGACATAGGATGCGGCACTCCCTTCGCAGGAGGCGCAACTCGGCCCTCCCCACGTTCTGTAGCCGATCCGATGGTGAGTATGCGGTTCAGTCAGCAGTGTCAGGCTGAGTCATTCCGGTCAGGATGTCGTGGACCCCGTTCATGTCGAACGATGTACCGCCAATTCAGTATCAGCCACCCGACCCGCGGCGTCGTCCGGCTGGCTGGTGGGCGCGAGCAAGGCGCCGAGGGCTGCCGAGTGAAGGAAGGTGACGGCGGCGAGGTCGGCGACAGGGCCGTGGATGCCGGGTTGGTCGAGGTCGTGGAGCAGGAGCCGGTGAGGTCGGCGGTGGCGGCAAGGTCGAGTTCGCCAGCGAGAGCCACGGTGACGAAGTCGTCGTGGTGTGGCCTGCAGAACTCCGAGGCATCTGTGTTCAGACGGCTGTTCGGGTGGCGCGTCCGCGGGGCAGACGTTATCGGGAGCCACCGACAAGAAGCGGGGTTCGTTCGCGGCCGCGATCACTCCATCACGAAACCTCCCGGAGTCCCAGGGAGCTCCGGTCTGCAACACAAGCACCTCGCGGTCATGCTGCGCCCGTACGAGAGAACAGTGTCGCCGATGATGCCTAGCTTTCCGTTCGATAGGGGTTCTCACGTTTCCGCTGGCTGGCGTACTGGGTATAGCGGGGCCGGCGGGAGGTGCCCGCCGGCGAAACGGAGCGAAGTCATGCTGGTTCTCGGGCTCATCCTCCTGCTGTTGGGCATGTTCCTCAAGGTGTCGATCCTCTACACGATCGGCATCGTTCTCCTGGTGGTCGGTGCCGTGCTCTGGATCCTCGGCGCTGTCGGCCGTCCGGTCGCCGGGCGAAAAGTCTGGTTCTAGCTGACCTCTTCTATTAGCGAAAGGGCGCCCACGTCGAGTGGGCGCCCTTTCGCGTGTGCTCAAGACCTCCAGGAGTGGCGACGAGCACACCCCGATGCTGAGTAGTGGAGCACGCAGCGCCACCCATAGGCCTCCTCCTCGACCGCGAAGCAAGGTCCGTTCACTGGGCGAGGAAGCATCGCACCTCGATAGAGTCCTCGAAAGTGCGATTCACGGTGTTGCGGGGCGGCCTTCTTGGCGGCCGTTGGAGTACCAGTGGCTCATGCCGCTGCGGTAGTTGTTGCTGCCGAAGGCGTTGCGCAGGTCGGGGAAGGTGCCCATGTACCAGGCGGGGGCGAAGTCGGCCGATCCCTGCCTGCCTTCGTTCATGCCGTAGATCGTGAAGTGGTCGACGGCGTCGGCGTTCGGGAAAGCTGCGAGGTCGCCGTAGCGGGCCTTGTAGTACCCGGGGTCGAAAAAGACCGAGCCGCGGCGCCCCTCGACCCGGCCGTACGCCAGGTAGTGGGTGATAGCGCCCTGGTAGTTGGTGGCTCCGTAGGCCGCGGCGACGTCCGGTTGGTGTGCCATGTAGTAGGCGGGGTCGAAGGTGGCTGCGCCGATGCGGCCCTGCGGGACGCCGTAGTTCAGCCAGTGCCATTGGGCGTGGTCGTAGATGTTGCCGCCTTGGGTGGCGACCTTGTTCTGTGCCCAGGTCCGCACGTCGGCGTAGCTGTCGAGGTAGAACTGGCGGTCGAACACGATCCGGGCCAGGCGCACATCGGCCGGGTTGGAGTTGGGCCGGTAGTTGTAGGACTGGACGCCGAGTTGGGCGCGCCAGCAGTCGTTGTCGCAGGTCGGCGGCACCGGCGGCGGCCCGGAGGGCTGCGGGGTCTTCTTCCAGACCTTCACCCAGTCGACCTGAAAGTTGCGCTCGCCGGCGGTGTCGGCTTCCGCGCCGATGTTCGTCAGGATCGCGTTGAGCGGGATGCCCTTGGCGTACTGCGCCCCGTACGTCGCCGAAACCCGGCCGTCGATGGAGAACTTGATGTGCTTGTCGGGTGCCCACTCGGCTTGGAAGACGTGGAACTGGTCGTCGATCAGCGGTTCCGCGTTCGCCTTTGACAGGCAGTGTTTGTAGCCGGCGGGTTTCGGCTTGTACGCCGAGTAGTAGGTGTGGTTGAGGCCGTAGTAGTCGTCTCGGTTCGTTGCCATCTTCGGGCTGCCCTCGCAGCCCTTCGCCTGGTTTTTGACGCCGGCGTTCTCGATGACGTCGATCTCGTTGATCGGCTGGTCGACGCCCCGGGCAGTGTTCAACCAGAACGAACTGAGATGCCCCGTCGATCGGTGCACCTTGATCTTGGCGGCGAACAGGTGCGTACCGGCCTCGAACTTCTGGACCGAGGTGATCCGGCACCGCCATCTGGTTTCTTGAGTGTCGGGGTCGTTCTTGGGGAACGGCTTGAGCTTGAGGAGTCCAGGGTCGGCGGTGTCGACCGTCCCGCAGCTGTCGATCGGCTTCGGCTTCCACACGCCGTTGACACGCACCTCGCCGACGTTCTTCCATACGGGCACATCGTCGACGGTCCACACGCTGAACCCGTCACCATCCTTGGCGACCTTGTGTTCCTTCTTGAAGTCGTCCTGGAACACCTTGGTCCAGTCCGGATCCGCCTCGGACGGCAGGTCTGCCTCCGACGCCTGCAACACCTGCGTTGGCTGGACAGCCCGCACTGACGCCTGCCCCGCGTGGGGAACTGCCAGGCTTGCCAGGCCTGTCAGCGCGCTCAGCGCCACTAGCCTTACCTTCACGATTATCTCCTGCAAGTCGAATGCCGCCGATTTGTGCGAACAGTCCTGAATAGAGTGAGCATCTCCAGGCAGACCACGTCGTCCCTGGATTGTGCGCAGCATAGGGGACGCGGAATGTTGGTTTCCCCGGGTCCGTGTGCCCAATCCCACGACGATCCGCGACTGCCAACTGCACGGCCAGCGGTGTCGTCGGCCTCGTCGGTAGAGAAGCCGAGCAGCAGAACTCGCAGATGGTGACCCACCGGCGCACATGTTTTACCTGCCCGCACTGGACGAGCGCCTGCGCCCGCTGCTCACGATGAGCTTCGCCGGTGGCCTGTCGTCAGCAGTCCGTCGTCCCGTCGGCGCTGCCGCGCACGGTACGGAGTCGTTCTGCTGCGCGTGCTAACCCCCATCGCCGCGACGATCCTTACCTTCGGACTCGGCATGACGACCGTGACCGCCATCGGCCCATTCAGCACCCAGGGGTAGGTCGACGGCCCGCCGCAACACACCGAAACCCGGCAAAGCGAATTCTTCTCCCATCCACCAAGCCGAACGCTCTGGAGTGCCGAACTCTCTACGGTGGTGATCGAGCGGCGGATAGGGCGGGATAGCCGAGTGAGAGAGACCGAACCGAGCAGCGTCGCCGTTGCCGCGCAAGCGGTCGTCGCCGGCCGCTACCGGCTCCTTACCCTCATCGCGTCCGGCGGCATGGGCCGGGTGTGGCGGGCTCGAGATGAGCTGCTGGACCGCGACGTGGCGGTCAAGGAAGTCGCCGCGCCCGCCGGCCTGCCGCATCTGGACCGGCACGAGATCCACCTGCGCGCGTTGCGGGAAGCCCGCGCCGCCGCACGACTGGATCATCCGGCGGTGGTGCGCGTCTTCGATGTCGTGCAGACCACCGGCCGGTCCTGGATCGTCATGGAATACGTGGAGTCGCGCTCGTTGCATCAGGTGATCACCGAAGAAGGGCCGTTGTCGCATCGGGAAGCGGCCCGGGTGGGCCTGGCCGTGCTGATGGCGCTGCGGGCGGCCCACGGGCAAGAGGTGATGCACCTCGATGTAAAGCCGCACAATGTGCTTCTTACCGCTCAGGGGCGGGTGGTGCTGACGGACTTCGGGCTGGCAGCCTTCGGTGCCGTTGCCCGTCGCGAGACCACGACGGAGCCGCTGATCGGTTCGCCGTACTTCCTCGCCCCCGAACGGCTGCGCGAGGGGGCCGGTGACGCCCGTACGGACCTGTGGTCTCTCGGCGCCACCCTGTACGCGGCGGTGGAGGGACGACCACCGTTCAAACGGGCAAGCGTCGAGGAATCCCTCGCCGCTGTGCTGGCGGACGCCCCGGATCCGCCGCGGCATCCTGGCCCGCTGCATCCGGTGATCGCCGGACTGCTGAACCGCGACCCCGCACATCGGACAAACGCGGCCCGCGCACAAATGGATCTCGAGAAGGTGACTCAACGTGCAGTGGGTTCGGCAGCCGTGCCGGCGCCCCGGCGTCCCCGCCACGACGACCTTCACCAGGCCGGCCCACCACAGACGGCAACGGCTTCGCCGCCGGCAGAATCCAGCGCACCCGAACCCCGGTCACGCTGGAACCATCCGGGCAGACAGACCGGAATCCTGTTGGTGGTCATCGCGCTCGCCGCAGCCATCGGCGCGGCAGTAACCGCGACCGTCGACCGGAACGACGATCCTCGTCCCGCTCCGCAGACATCACGTCCCACCGCTACCGCCGCGGGTGCAGCGGCGGCGCCCTGTGCCCTGGGACGTCGCGAATCGCTCGCTGCGGCTTCCGCCGCGAAGGCGCCGGCCGGCGGGTCACAGCATGTCGATCCCGCCGGCTTCACCCTGCCGGTACCGAAGGACTGGACGCGTACCGCCGACGCGAGCAGGGTGTCGTTCTGCGATCCGGGCGGCGTCCGCGTCTTCACCGTGCAGCCGGGACTCGCGCCTACCGGCGACCCGCTCCGGCATTGGCAGACCGTCGAGCAGCAAGCCCTTTCGACCGGAACCCTTCCCGGCTATCAGAAGGTCAGCATGGGCGTACTTCTCGTGGCGGGCGGCGGCGCCGACTGGGAATACACCTGGCAGCCGCCGTCAGGACCGCGGTTACACACCCACCAGATCCTGCGCGCCGTCGACAACACGCGCTCATACCTGCTGGCCTGGACCACACCCGACCAAGACTGGGAAGCAAACCTGATTCACCAGCGCACCTTCGTCGGCGGCCTGCGCGACCGATCTTCCGCACCCGCCACCTGGTCCGTCCCCGCTCCCAAGCAGTAGCCCAACAATCACCTAGTGTCATATGTCGATCAGTGACCCAGCCGGACACGCCTCGGACCCGAATTCCCGTCGACACCCCGATCGACGAGGAGCACCCCGTGAGACTGCGCCGCACTCTTCTGGCTATACCCGCGACCGCCGCCGTCCTGCTGGCCGCACCAGCCCCGGCGTTCGCCGACGAAAGCGTCCACGTCCAGCTCGACGCGTTGAACAACTCCGGCGCCTCCGGGACCGCGACGCTGACCGTCACCGGCAGCGGCGACCTGAAAGTCAGCATCCGGTCCAAGAATCTGGTGCCGAACTCGCCGCACGCCCAGCACCTGCACGGCTCGGTCAAGGGGATGGATTTCCACTGTCCCGACATGTCCGCGGACAAGGACGGCAACGGCTTCGTCAGTACCGAAGAAGGCCTGCCGATGTACGGCGACATCTTCGTCTCGCTGACCACCAAGGGCGACACCGCCAAGGCCAGCGGACTGGCCGTGGACCGCATGCCGACCGCGGACGCGACAGGCAACCTGGCCTATGACCGCACCATCGCGGGCGCCGACCTGCCGCAGGGCACCCTCGAACACCTCAAGGATCTGCACGTCGTGCAACACGGCATCGACGCCAACAACAACGACAAGTACGACCTCGAAGGCCTCGGCGAATCCACCCTGGCCAAATCCGCCGGACTCACCGGCATCCCGCAGGAAGCCACCGACCCAGCCACCTGCGGCATGGTCTCCGGCGCCGCCGCCGGATCAGTACCGGTAGGCGCGGTCGCCGCCGGCGACGGCACCAGCCGCCCCCACCCCACCCCGATGTACGCCCTCGGCAGCGTCGCACTGCTCGGCGCTCTCGGCACCTTCATCGCCCGCCGCCGGCTGCGTGCCCAGGGCTGAGCGATGAGCGACACCGCCGCATCAGGGCCGCCACCCAAGCGCCGCCGGGAGCGATACCTGCTCCCGGCGATGACCCTCGCCTTCACCCTGCTCGGCTTCACCGCCCTGGCAATCGGAGTGCGGCAGAGCTTGCACGAACCGGATCTGCCCGCCACCACGGCAAGCGCTCCGAACACCCCGTCACCAGCGGCGACGCCCGGCACCCGGTCGGGGACCCTCACCACCGGACCACTGATGGACACCTCCGTACCCACCCGGGTGTCCATTCCCGCCCTCAAAGTCTCCGTACCCGTGACGGGGCTCGGCCAGCAGGCTGACGGCAGCATGCAGGTGCCCGGCGACGCCGCCACCGTCGGCTGGTACACCAAAGCACCCACTCCCGGAGCGCTCGGACCGGCGATCCTGGCCGGCCACGTCGACTACCAAGGTCAGCTCGGGACCTTCGCCCGGCTATCCAAGCTGAAACCCGCAGACCTGATCACCGTACGGCGCCGAGACGGCAGCACAGCCACCTTCTCCGTCACCGCCGTCAAACGCCACCCCAAAGACAAATTCCCCACCGACGCCGTGTACGGGCCCATCAACCACGCGGGCCTGCGGCTCATCACTTGCGGCGGCGACTTCGACAACGACACCGGCCACTACGAGGACAACATCGTCGTCTACGCTATCCTGCGCACCGCGCAACCCGCAGCTTGAGGATCAGCGATGACTGCGGCTGCGGGCCGCGCCGTGAATGGCAGGCTAACTCGGTACGCTGTTGCAATCTGGAATAAACCGTTTGACGTGGTACTGAGCAGTCCTGCCGCCTGGCTGGAGGCCTTCTAGGACTGGGTGTCTGTTCGCGCCGGAATGGAGCGGGATCGCGTTCCTTACGGTTGGCTCGTCATCGTCGCGGCGGCGATCCGGGCGGGGGCAGCCTGACCCGCTTACGTCTCTGCACCTATTCCCCGTGCCCGCAGTCCCGGGCTGGCCGCTGGCGCTGGCCCGAGGCTGTGGCTGCCTGCCACAGCAGGCATTCCGGGTGTGCCCGTGTCGGTCGCTGGTTGACATAGGCAGAAGAGCAAACTTTGAGTATTGCGCATGTCGGCCAGAGTGTCTGATTCCGTTCCCGGCGGTTGGAAGATTCTGCTGGCGACGCGCTGCGTGTCGCGGACCTTTCCGAGGGTTTGTATGTGCGAGCGGACGGCTGGCGGGCCTACGGCGATGTGTGCGGGTTCGTGGGGGTGTTCAATGTCCGGTCCAGCTGGCTAGTTGCTGGGCGAGGAGCATGATGTTCAGGCCGCTGAGGGCGGCGACGATGACCGCCATGGCGGTGGTCATGGCGGGGGTGTTGACGTGTGCACCCATGATGCTGCGGCGGCTGGTGAGCCATAGAAGGGCGCCGAGTGCGAAGGGGATGCCGAAAGAGAGCGCGACCTGGCTAACGACCAGCGCTTTGGTCGGGTCGATACCTGAGACTAGGAGTATGACGGCGGGTGTCATGGTGATGGCCCGGCGAAGCCAGATCGGGACTCGCAGGTTGAGGAAACCGTCCATGATGATCTGGCCTGCGGCTGTTCCGACGCTGGATGAGGAGATGCCGGAGGCGAGCAGGGCCGCGGCGAAGGCTAGGGCGACGCTGCCGCCGATGCCTTCGGCCAGCCGATGGTGGACTTCGTCGAGGCCGATGGCGGGGGTTCCGGGGCCGTGGTGGAAGATTTTGGCGGCGATGGCGAGCATGCTCAGGTTGATGAGCCCGGCGATTCCCATGGCGATGGTGATGTCGATGCGGGCGCAGTGCAGCAGCCTTTTTGGGTCTTTGCCCTGGCATCTGGCGGTGCGGCTGCTCATCAGCCCTGAGTGTAGGTAGATGGCGTGCGGCATGACGGTGGCGCCGATGATGCCTACTGCGAGCAGTAGGGTTTCCGATCCTTCGAAGCTCGGTACCAGGCCGTTGAGGACGTCGGTGGTTGACGGCGGGATGCGCAGGGTCATGTAGAGGAAACCGGCGCAGATCAGCGCGAGCATCGAACCGACGGCCAGCTCGAAGGGCCGGTGTCCGCGCCGTTGGAAAGCGAGAACGGCGAAGGCCAGCACGACGGTGACGCCTGCTGCGATCGGCAGCGGCATGTCAAAGAGCAGGTTGAGCCCGATGGCGGCGCCGACGAATTCCGCCAGGTCGGTCGCCATGGCGACGATTTCCGCCTGGCCCCACATGAACCCCCGGGCGCGGCGAGGCATCTTCTCTCGGCAGAGTTGCGGCAGACTGCGACCGGTGACGATGCCGAGTTTGGCTGCCAGGTACTGGATGGGCATGGCCACCAGGTTGGCCAGCACGACGACCCAGACAAGCCGGTAGCCGGTGCTGGCACCACCGGCGAAGTTGGTCGCGAAATTCCCGGGGTCGAGGTAGGCGATGGCGGCGACGAACGCCGGCCCTAGTGCGGTCGCGACCCGTATCTTGCCCGGTGCGACGAGACGGGGTCCCATGGCTGGCTCGTTGAGGCGCGGTCGCTGCGAAAGCTGAGTCACGAACAGGTTCCATCCTCGGCGGCGGGGTGTGGTGACAGCGCCGGTCGAGGTCCGTCCCCGCCCCGGATCGAGCCGGGACGGACCTCGACCGGGTGGCTCAGCCGCTGACTCGGACGTCGCCGTTGAGGCCCTTGGGGTAGAAGCCACCGCGGCTTACCTTGCCGGGGTTGAGGTACACGATGTTGAGTACCCGGCCGGGTGTGCGGCTGAAAGCGATGCCGCTCTTGTTGGTCGGGTTGATGTTTGCCCGTCCTTCGACGGTGAGGCCCTGGTCGTCGTTGAGCGGGCCGTCCAGCGCGTTGCGGGCGTCGGAGAGCTTCTTGACCTGTGCGGCCATGCCCTTCTCGAACAGCGAGGTACGGATGGTCGCGGCGTGGTAGGCCTCGACGGCGAGGATGCCGGCTGCGGCTTCCAAGTAGGTTTTGTTGCTGATCAGCGGGGCGGCGCCTTTGTAGGCGGTGACGCCGACGTCTTCGAACAGGAAGGCCGCCAGCAGGAAGTTGTTCTCGTTGGCGTAGGGGTCGAAGGTGTCCGTCTGCCCGATCAGGCCGGCTGCGCGTGCGGCGGCGGTGAAGCTGTCACGGATGTTGATAGCGGGGCGTGACACTTTCGCGTTGCCGAGTGCTCCGCGCAGGAAGTTGACGTGGGCCCGTTCGTCGTTGGCGATCTCCTGGGCGTACTGCCTGATCGCGGGGGTGTCGAACTTGACCGCGCGGCCGCCGGTCACGCCGCCGCGGGCGCCCTTGCCGGTGGTGAAGCTGTCAGCCAAGCCCTCGCCGTTGACGGCATGCAGGTAGAACTCGGCCTCCAGGTACTCCAAGTTCAAGGCAAAATTCAGAATCGCCCCATCACTGGGAGCTGCCGCGGCTGCGGCTTCCTGAGCCGTTCCTGTCGATGCGTCCGGGCCGGCGAAGGCCGGTGCGGTGAGCACGCTGGCACCGACCACTCCGAGGCCCAGCGCGCCGGCGCTTTGCAGGAAGCGACGACGGTCGGCGCCGTTCTCCGCGCTCCGCCCGATCATTTCTTTGACAAGCTTTTTTCCGAACACGTTGTCGCTTCCTAACATGAAGAAGAAGTGTGGGATGCCCGCGCAATGCAGGACATGATTAACCAGGCTCGGCATCCCCCAAGAGGGGGAGCGAAGGCAGATAAGGAAGAATGCCTTGACCGGGGATAGCCGCCCACGTAAAGCGGAGAATCAAATCATCGCGTGAGGCCCGGCTCTATTCGGATGGATCTCCTTGCGAAAGCATCGGCAGACTCAGGCCGTTCAGCCGTCCGGGCCAATGCCGGTGTGCCGGGCGTCTAGGGCCACGATATCGACTGAGGACCGGGCCGAAGTTCAAACAGAAGTAATGCTCATGTTTTTCTTGCCGCCTGGAGGCATCCCGAAAGCTCCCGCAGATCGAGGTCGTCCGTAGCTGGCGCGCAGTGATCAGTGGAGATGATCCACTGATCGGTGTCCAGTAGTCGGCTCCGGCGTCGATCGCCTCGCGTGGATCGGCAGGCGGCCTGGACCCATCCTCGCAGCGTAGAGCGCCGAATCAGCGTGAGAGAGACCGTGGATGACGGAGAGGTGGACCCGATGGAACACGGCGCTGCGAGGAGGCCGGTTCACCTGTCGGCGGTGCCGTCTTCGCCGCTGGACGCCGGCGACCTGCTGCGGGCGACCGCGCGCGGCGACGAGGCTGCCTTCGAGAAGCTGTACGACCTGGTCGCGCCGCGGGTGTACGGCCTGATTCGCCGGATCCTGCGTGATCCGGCGCAGGCCGAGGAAGTCGCCCAGGAAGTCCTGGTCGAGGTGTGGCGTACGGCAGCCCGGTTCGATTCCGGACGCGGCTCCGCCACAGCATGGGTGCTGACTATCGCGCACCGCCGCGCAGTGGACCGGGTCCGCTCCGAACAGGCCTCCACCGTCCGTACGATGAAGGTCGGCGCGGCCTCGGTCGACACCCCCTACGACGAGGTGGCCGACGAGGTGTCCGGGCGCCTCGAGCGCCAGCAGGTGCGGCACTGCCTGGACGACCTGACCGAGTTGCAGCGCCAGGCCGTGACGCTCGCCTACTACCAGGGCCACTCGTATCGGGAGGTGGCCGAGCTGCTGGACACGCCGCTGCCGACCATCAAGACGAGGATGCGCGACGGGCTGATCCGGCTGCGCGACTGCATGAATACGGGGGTGACGGCGTGACCACGACAGATGCGCACGCGCTGGTCGGCGTCTACGCCCTCCACGCGGCTGATGACCTGGAACGCGTCGCATTCGAACGCCACCTCGCCGGCTGCGCGGTCTGCCTCGCCGAAACCGATGAACTACGCGAGACCGCGGCTCGCCTAGCCGCCAGCACCTGGTCGGTGCCACCACCTCGACTGCGCGCCGACGTGCTGACCGCGGTCAGCCGTACCCGGCAGATCCCACCGGCCGCACACAACACCGCGCGAGAATCCGCGGGTCCGTCACGATGGCGACGCAACTCGATCGCTGTAGCGGCGGCCGTCATGCTCGCCGCGGGTACCGGTGTGAGCGTGTACCAGGTGCAGGAACAGCGGGTACGCGACCAGAGCGCCGCCGCCTGGGCAGCCGGACTACGAGAGGACCAGGCCCAGCGCATCCTGACCGCTCCTGACGTGGTCTTCAGGACCGCGGCGATGCACGGGGGCGGCACAGTCACCATCGCCTCCTCGCCGTCACGCCGAGCAGGTGTGGTGGCCTTGCGCGCGGAGGTTCCGCCGGACCGAAACCAGGCATTTCAACTCTGGACGATACGGGCCACCACGCCGATCTCCGCTGCGGTCTTTCCCGCCGGGCGGTCCACGGCCATACAGATCATCGACAGCTCCGGCGCCGACGCCGTCGGTGTGACGCTCGAACCCACCGGCGGCTCGCCCGCGCCGACAGCACCGGTCGTCGCGCTAATCGGTCTCAGATGAGACCCATCCAGTACCCGATCTGCTCCGAATCCGTTGAGACAGAGAAATCCACGATGAGGAGTTCTTCCATGCGCACCACCCGTTTCACCGCTGTCGCCGCGGCCGCCCTGTTCACCGTGTCGCTGGCCGCCTGTGGTGACGATTCGAAGTCGGAGAACACCGGTTCGGCCGCCGCGCCGACGACCATGGCCACGTCCGCCGCGCCGATGATGTCCTCTCCCTCCACGGACAGCATGACGAACTTCGGTGCGGGCTGTTCCGCGGTGCCCACCGACGCGTCGGACCCGGGCAGCTTCGCCTCCATGGCCCAGGTGCCGGTCGCTAGCGCCGCCTCCGGCAACCCGGTCCTGTCCACTCTGGTCAGTGCCGTGAAACAGGCCGGGCTGGTCGACTCGCTCAACACCGCCCCGGCGCTGACCGTCTTCGCGCCGGCGAACTCGGCCTTCGACAAGATCCCCGCCGCGGACCTCAAGAAGGTCCTCGCTGACAAGAAGACCCTGACCAGCATCCTCACCCTGCACGTGGTGCCGGAGAAGCTGTCCCCCGCGGACCTGGCCGGCTCGCACAAGACCCTGCAGGGCGGCGAGGTCAAGGTCACCGGCAGCGGCACCGACTTCAAGGTCGGCGGCGCCTCGGTGGTGTGTGGCAACGTGCAGACCGCCAACGCGACCGTCTACATCATCGACACCGTCCTGATGCCGAAGAGCTGAGCGTGATGATCCGGCGTACCGGAAAACCGGCGCTGATCGGCGTATTTTGCGCTGCCCTGGGTGTTGCCGCCGCGGAACTGCTCGCGGCGGCCACCCGCCCGGCCGCCTCGCCGCTCGTTGCCGTCGGCGGGGCGATCATCGACGCGACGCCCACCCCAGTCAAAGAATTCGCGGTCCGCAACCTTGGCACCTACGACAAACCGGTACTGCTGGGCAGCATCGGACTAGTCCTGATCATCTTCACTGCCGTCGTCGGCATCCTGACCATCCGCCGCCGCTGGGCAGCGATCGCCGGAGCCGCGGTGTTCGGCCTCGCGGGCGCCACGGCCGCCCTGTCCCGCCCGGCAGCCATCACCTACGACGCCGTGCCGTCCCTGCTGGGCGCGGCGATCGCCGCCGGTGCGCTGCTCTGGACCCGAACCCGGACCGCCAACCCAGACCGGCGGACCTTCCTGCGGACCGCCCTGCTCATCACCGGCGGGGCAGTGCTCTTCGGCGGCGCAGCGGAAACCGTCAAACGCGTCCGCGGCGGCGCGATCGCCCGCTCCCGGGAAGCCATCAAACTCCCCGTCCCCGCCGACCCCGCCAAGCCCCTTCCCTCCGGCCTAGCGCCCGGCTTCTCCTCGGAGAAGCTGTACCGGGTCGACACCGCCCTGACCCTGCCCAAGATCGATGTGGGCACCTGGTCCCTGCGTATCCACGGCATGGTCGACAAGGAGCTGGAGCTGTCCTTCGCCGATCTGCTCGACCGGCCGTTGCGCGAACGCGACATCACCCTCAACTGCGTGTCCAACGAGGTCGGCGGGCCGTACATCGGCACGGTCCGGTGGCTGGGCGTTCCCCTCGCTCCGCTGCTGGCCGAGCTGGGCGTCGATCCGAAAGCCGACCAGCTCGTTGCCCGGTCGGTGGAGGGCATGACCATCGGTACGCCGGTCGCCACCCTGCTCGACGGACGGGACGCCATGCTGTGCGTCGGCATGAACGGCGAGCCGCTGCCCGTCGAGCACGGCTTCCCGGTCCGCATGCTGACCCCCGGCCTGTATGGCTACGCCGGGTCCTGCAAATGGGTGACCGAGCTGGAACTGACCACGTTCGCCGATTTCGACGCGTACTGGGTGCGGCGTGGCTGGGCGGCCCAGGGGCCGGTGAAGACCGCTTCGCGGATCGACAAGCCGCAGCCTTTCGCCACGGTCCAAGCCGGGAACGCGACGGTCGCGGGCGTGGCGTGGGCCCAGGGCCGCGGCATCCGTACGGTCGAAGTCCGCGTCGACGACCGAGGCTGGGAGAAGGCCGAACTGCTGCCGGTGCCGTCGTCGGACACGTGGGTGCAGTGGCGCTACGAGTGGAAGGCAACTCCCGGCCCGCACACTCTCGCCGTACGGGCCACCGACGGCACCGGCGCGGTGCAGACCGAACAGCGGGCGACCCCGTTCCCGGACGGCGCGACGGGCTGGCACACCATCACGACGACAGTGGACTGAGAAGCCCTCAGTCCGGTCGCTCAACACCAAACCGAAGTGATTCGGTTTCCGGCAAGAATCAATGCCCTCGTCTTCACCGAATGACATTCTCAGGGCCGAAAACGCCTCCGTAGACGGTCCTTTCCCGTCCCCGTCGGACCCCGTGATGAAGAGAGTCAGTAAGCCAAGAGCATCGAAGGCTTGGTGGACGATGCCGTGAGCGTTGGCCAGTCGTAGCGTGGTGCCGGCATGTTGCGCGATGAGATAGCCATCAATGATGGCGCTGATGGTTGATGCGTCGATAGCGGTGACCTGGTCGAGGTCGACGACCATCCGGGGGGCGTCCGCGGCGTCGACAATGTTGAGCAGCACCTCGCGCAGCCGGCTGCTGGCGGTCATGTCGCACTCGCCTGCCAGCCGTACCCGAGTTATCGCCACCTCGGGGATCGCGGTGCTTGTCTCGGCGTCGATACGGAAGTCACGTCCGGTCACGACCGATTTTCTACCATCAACGATCTTGTGTTGTGAAGACGCCAGCAAGGCAATCCCGCAGCAACCGCCCCGGACCGCCGTAGCGGGCGCGGCCGCACGACGCCCTACGGCGGAGACAGCGCTGCTCCGGTTGCGTTCGTGACGGCCACCTGCGGGAGGCCAACCTGCCAAGGCCGAGATGATCTCGGTATCACGGGCTGGGTCGGCTTCTGACCCGGGCGCACCCGGGGGTATCTGGGCTGTTCGGCGCTGGTTGCTGTTCGTGAGCGATGGTGTGGGTGGATCGGATCATGGGTTCCGTGTCGGTCCGGCCGAGGACAGTCTGCCGGACCGACACGAAGCCACTCGCGTCTCCTGGCTGTCAGCTGCGCACGTCTCGTGCGCACCAGGAGCATCCTGAAGATCGGCACGCCTGCGTTCATCATGAGCGCTGTCCGCCGGATGTCTTGCCAAGATGACCGCGTCCACCAAGCGGTCACCTCCAAGGCGGCGCAAGAGGCATGTTCAGGAGCTCAGCAACGACAGAAACCCAGGAAACGGCAATTCGCTAGAGCATTACGTGCGGATCGCTGTGGCTGAGCAACTGCTGAGTAGCCGCGACAGGCGCGTACACCGGGGTTGACCTAGCTAGCTTCGGTATCCGGCGGGTGCTTCCCATAGCGCGTTCAGCTCTGCATAGCCGACCGCTGTATCGAGCGCACGGTAGGTGCCTGACTTCAGCAGTTCGCGGGTGGCTAGCTCGACGAGGCCGTATGCCGCTTGGGCGATCGACGTGCCGACGCTGACCCTGCGGACTCCAGCCGCTGCCAGCTCACCGATGGTGGGCCCTGTCGGTCCTGCCATCGCGTTGACAGGCAAGGCGGACGCCGCGGCGAGCGCGCTGAGCGTCGCGAGATCCGACAGGCCCGGCACGAACAGGCAGTCAGCACCGGCCTCGGCATATGCGCTCGCGCGGATCATGACTTCGTCGAAGTGGCTCGCGGGTGCGATGGCGTTCAGCAGGTAGACATCTGTCCGAGCGTTGATCATGAGCTGTGGTAGTCCCGCGGCAGTCGCCGCATGCCGGGCAGCTTGCAGCCGTCGTGTTTGTTCGTCCCGAGGTCGCAGAGTTCCGTGCCCGGCATGTGAATCCTCGACGTTGATCCCCGCTGCGCCTGCTTCGATAGTGGCCCGGACGGTGGCTGCGACGTCTTCGGGCGTGTCCCCGTATCCGCCTTCTATGTCTGCGGTGACCGGCACGTCAACGGCCGCACAGATGCGGTGAACCGCGGCGACCATTTGCTGACGGGTCAGGGCTTCTCTGTCAGGCAGGCCCAGTGACCGAGCAATACCGCCGCTGGTAGTGGCGACAGCCGCAGCGCCGGCGCGGGCGACCAGGGACGCGCTTGCCGCATCCCAGGCGTTCGGGTCTGCTGCACCGATTGGTGACAGTTCTAGTCACGCAGCCTGACTGGCCGGTGGGGCCATGATGGTCTCGTACTCGATAGGGGTCAACCGGGCTAGCGTTCGTTGGCGTCGGCGGCGGTGGTAGGTCCGTTCGATCCAGGTCACGATCGCGGACCTGAGTTGCTGGCGGCTGGTCCAGGTTCGGCGGTCGAGGACGTTGTTCTGCAGCAGGCCGAAGAACGATTCCATGGCGGCGTTGTCGCCGGCGGCGCCGACTCGGCCCATCGACCCGACCAGGTGGTGTTGGTTCAAGGCGCGGACGAACTTACGGCTGCAAAATTGCGACCCGCGATCGGTGTGCAGCACGCAGCCGGCCACGTCACCGCGGCGGGCCACGGCGTTGTGCACGGCGTTGACGGCCAGCCTCGACTTCATGCGTGCATCGATGGAGTAGCCGACGATCCGGTTCGACCACACGTCCTTGATCGCGCACAGGTAGAGCTTGCCCTCATCGGTGCGGTGTTCGGTGATGTCGGCCAGCCATAACCTGTTCGGCCTGCCGGCGGTGAAGTCGCGTTTCACGAGATCGTCGTGGACTGGCGGGCCTGGCCTGGCGCCCTTGCCCCCGCCGCCGTTTGCGGCTGAACGTGCTCCACCAGCCCATGCCGGAGCAGATCTTCCAGGCGGTGCGTTCGGTCATCGGCTGTCCGGCAGCGTGGGCTTCGTCGGCCAGGAACCGGTAGCCGAACTCTGGGTCGTCGCGGTGGGCGTCGAACAACGCGTCTGCCCGGTATGCCTGCGCCAGTTCGGCGTCGGTGACCGGACGGGCCAGCCACCGGTAGTAGGGCTGTCGAGCGATGTTCAACACCCGGCACGTCACCACGACGGGGATGCCGTCGGCGGCGAGCTCGTTCACGAGCGGGTAGAGCCTTTTCCCGGCAGGTTCGCCTGCGACAGATACGCCGCAGCACGGCGCAAGACCTCGTTCTCCTGTTCGAGGAGCTTGATCCGCTTACGGGCCTCGCGCAGCTCGGCCGCCTCACTGCGGCTCACGCCAGGCTTGATGCCTTCGTCGGTGTCGGCCTGACGCAACCACTTGAACAACGTCATCGGGTGGACCCCGAAGTCCTTGGCGATCTGCTCGACCGACACACCCGGGTCACGGTCACGAGCGACCCGCACGACATCATCGCGGAACTCTTGGGGATAGGGCTTGGGCACGATGGCATCCTTCCAGGCCGCCCACAAGGCAAGCCACATCAGATGTCACCTATCCGTGCAGCAGACCCTTCGGCAGCACCAGCAAAGGCTGTTCGTGCAAGGCGCGAAACGTACGCGCTCTAGCGATGTTCGATGCGTCGACCATGGCGCCCATCCTCGATTCGGCAGGTTCCGAACGACATCGTGGCCGGAAGTCCAACCGTGTGGCGGCACCTCCACGCCCGCCAGGGACATCGAAGATCGGCCGGTCACCATGTCGTCGGTCTGCCCAAGTCTTCCTCGAGCGCGAAGGTGATAGCTGGCGGTTTTCGGCCTTCACTGTGCGGCGGGCGGCCGATGAAATCACCCGCCAGCGCGGATCGCGGATGCCGGTTCGGCAGGGACGCCATCGGTGGAGTGATGGGGGTTTCGCGTAGCCCGTGCGTGTCAAGGATGCGGTGCGGGTGCCTGGTACACGGACCCGCTGGAGGATTTGCGGGAGTTCTCAAATTGCCGGATATACCAACCTGACTGTGCGGTTCTCCTGCAGCAGACCGTTGAGGCATTGGACGAGCTGTGTTGAGGTAACCGGTCCGGCAAGCACCGCCGTGGCACCGGCGTCGGGAATGTGCATCTCGTGCATCCCGGCGGGGGCTCTCGTCAGGAGAACGGGGATATGGCGCAGGTCGTCGTCTTCGCGCATCATCCGACACACTTGCACTCCCGACATGATGAGCATGTCAGCAGCGAGAACGGCGGCCTCGGGGCGATGTTCACGGATTGCCGCCAACGCCTGCGCCCCGTCGAAAGCAATGATGACGGTGTGGCCCGCCTGGCGTAGCGCCCGGGCGGCCTCGAGGCGTAGGTCCGCGTCCTCTTCGGTCATTACGATGCTCGCCATTTGTCTCGCTCCCTTCTTCCTCCATCGGATCATCGAATGGCCACGGAAGAGGGGAACCCGGTGTTGGACAACCCGATCAGACGAGATCTCAGAGTTCTCGGGCGAGTCGCGGCAGAGCAGGCTTCGAAGCGATCAGCAGCGACTTCGCGAAGGCACGCCCGAGGTGCGAATGTGCCTTCCGGCAGGTTAGCGGGGTCGGCGGGAGGGCAAGCAGAACGCAGCCTTGGTTCAACTCAGGTCACGCGACCGAGATGGCAGACGGCGACGGCATGACGGCGAGGAGAGGTTCAGACATGAGGCCCAGCGACACCACCGACAAGGTGATCAGTTCACATTCCGTGCCGGGAGCGCCGGAGAACATCCGCGCGGAGATCGAGCAGACTCGCGGGGACATCACCGATACCGTCACGGCGATCACCGAGAAGGCAGTTCCCGCAACACGCCTTCGTCGCTCCCTGGCGGACATGAAGGCCAAGTCTGCCGCTGGTGCTGCTCGGGTACGGCAGTCCGCTCCGCAGCGGGCTCGGCAGGCGCAGCACGCTGTGCGTAGTCGCCCCGTGCCTGCCGCGGCTACGGCCTTGACGGTGGTGGGGGCGGTGGCTGCTGTCATCGTCTCCCGCCGTCGAAAGGCACAGGCTCGCGCGGCGCGTAACCGCTGGCTGCCGGGATTCTTGCACCGCTGACACCGCCGCAGAGAACTACCCACCGCCCCGATCGAGATAGAGGATTGCCATGAAAACGATGAAGTTCGCTGTTGGTCTTGCCGTCGGGTATGTGCTCGGAAGCCGCGCCGGCCGCGAGAAATACGAGCAGGTCATGGTGGGGGTGCGAAAGTTGACCCACCACACCCGAGCATCCGACGCGACCACGGCCGAAGTCACGCCAGCGAACAGCACTGCGCAGACGAAGGGTTCCGGGCTACCCACAAGTTCCACCTCCGTACCGGCTGTGAAGTCCGGAGCCCTATCACCGGCTGCCAGCCCCGCTCGGACAGCCTCGACCGCCATGCGCAACCAGCCCCGCAAGGTGCCCGCTGCGCCGCAGGCGGCGTCCGGCAATACCGACAGTTCCACAATCGTCTGAAACATGCGTCGCTGACATCGCTCACCCACCAGCAGCCGGGAGCTGCGGCCTTACGCGAGCAGCAAGGCCGGTGCGGTCTATCCGTGCCGGCCTTGCATTTGTCGGTCGTGCAGCATTCCCCTTGCAGGGGCGGCTAACACAGACCGCGACCGGCACCTTGGGGATGGTGCCCGTCTGGGCCTTTCAGGGAATGCGCCACCCGCGAGCCTAGCCGGGGAATTTGGTGGCGAACAGCGTGAAGTCAAGAGTGAAGGTATGCGCCGCGGGGGCGTACATCGCGGTGTACTCGGGGTCGGGTGAGAACAAGGTCCAGTGGCGACCGCGTGCGTCGGTGACGAACAGCAGACCCCAGGCACCCGGTTCCTCACCGACCATCTCGACCAGCCGGCCGGTGTGGCGAAGGTAAGTGTGGCTGATCCGGCCGTGCCCGGCGACGGTCAGCGGAAACCGGGGCGAGCTAGGCAGCCAGGGCCAGCGGGTACTGCGTGCCATTTTCTACCGGCTCGCCGCATGCCGGTGGAGTACCGCCAGGCATCGCAGGTGCATATGCCGTTGCAACATCATCTCCGTCGTGCCAAGGGGAGGCAGGTATCTTGCGATGCCCTGGCGGAGGTTCCTTGAGGCATCACTGGCACCGCTATCACAGGGAGAGGCGCTCAGCATGCCGAGGGCGCATCGGTGATTCCACGGCCCATTTGAGGACTCCTTCAATAGCTGGCGGTCATTCAGTAGCTGCGGCGACGTTGATACCCAGCAAATTCCGAGGACACACTCAGAAATTGCTTCACTTATTGCCGTCGTGAGACACGCTGACGCTGTTGTACTTCCCGGCCGCCATCGCGACGCCGATAGTGCGCGCACGCGGGCGTCTTTCTGGCGGGATCAGATATCGTCCGGGCCAGCTCGATGCGGCACTCCTGCGCGAAGGCCGTCCCTGATCGTTGGCGTAGCGTGGATCGGGTGGCGAAAGAACCTGAGCAGCGCGACGCACCAGCGGCGGCCCCTGAGGTGCCGCTGTTACAGGTACTCGTGGTCGAGGACGATTTCGGCGATCTCGCGCTCGTGGAGAACGCGTTCGATGAGCACAGTATCCCCAGCGAGTTGCACCACTGTGGGTGACGGTTCCGAGGCCCTGGCGTTCCTGCGGCGTGAAGGCGCGCACCGTGATGCTCCTCGGCCGGACCTGATCCTTCTTGATCTGAATATGCCGCGCGTCGATGGCCGTCAGGCGCTGGCCGAGATCGAGTCAGATCCCGAGCTCAAGTCGATTCCGACGATCGTGTTCACCACCTCGTCGTTGGACAGTGACGTCATCGCCAGTTACAGCACGCATGCCAACGCCTATATCACCAAGCCGATCGACCTCGACGATTACGAGCGGGTGGTGATGGCGATTAGGAATTTTTACGGGCACCTCGCCGTGTTGCCGCGGCGATCCCCCGATCAGCCAGCCTTATAGGCCGCTCGCTTACCGAGTGCCGATGCGGCCATAGGACAGTGGTGCTGCTCACGGTCCTGCGGATTCGTCTATCAGTGGAAGGACGCCGGCGATGGCAAAAACTCTGCGGATGTAGCCCTGGGCGCCGCTCGTGAGAAGTCTGCGGCGATAGGTCAGCGGGACCACCGACCGCCTATACTCACCTCGGCAAGGGTGAAGCTCCGGCTCAGGATAACAATTTGACGCTGCTCGCCGGTGCGGAGAGGTAGAAGCCTTGCTGGTTGATCTGGTCGGCGCCTTCGTCGCGGGTGATGCCGGAGTCGGTGGTGAAGTTCGGGGTGACGCGGGCGATCACGCCGGTGAACTCGACGAAGTCCCCGCGTTTCATTGTGAAGACGGATTCGCCGTGTGTGCCGGTCAGGGTGACCCAGAGCCGGTCGCGGGTGTCGGGGCCGACCCAGAAGCCTTCGTCGGCAGGAACCGACTGGACGCGGACGCGGTGCGCGGTCGCTGCTGCGGCGTCGTTGGCGCGCGACCCCTGCGCCGTGGTGAGTGTCAGTCGGCCGTACAACATGATCGGCAGCTGTCGGTTGTTCTTGAACCGACGGTCCGGTCCGCCTGCCTTGTTCGCGTATTGCCACGTTGCCGTGGTCGCGTCAACGAATGACTCGGTTCGTGGCCGGGCGAGACATAGGATAGGGGCAGAGCGCCTTATTCCGCTCTGCCCCTATTTGACATTCCGTGCAGGTGCTACCGGCGTGTGCGCTTGGCCCATAGGGGGGTGACGACGGCGATCAGGCCGGCTGCGGCCGCGATCTGGACGATGTGGCGGATCCAGTCAATGCCGCCGGTGTCCCTGACTCCCAGGGCGGTAGCGACGGCGTTGCCGATCAGGGCGCCGAGTACACCCAGCAGAATGGTCAGCCAGATGGGGATGTTCTGCCGGCCGGGCAGGATCGCTCGTGCGATCAGGCCGATGATCAGTCCGGCGATGATGGCCCAGAGGAACGACATGACGTGCCCTTCGGTGAGGTGTCCGGTGTGCAGCGGATGTCCGCGCACGTGCCGGGGCGAGCTACGTGCCCGCCAGTCGGAGACCCATCAGCATGGTGATGCTGTACGGGTGGCGGTGAGCACGATCAACGGCGGCAGTGTTTCCTCATCGCGTGGTCGGCAAACACGCGTCGATCTTTCGACTAAGTTGCCCGAGCGACTACTTCACAGGGGTCGACGTCGCAGGGGGCGCCCATTCGCGTCGGTGGTGTGCAAGACGTAGCGGTAGCCGCGGGGTGCGTGGGGTGCCATCCACCGACTTCCCATTCCTGCTGACGCAGCTCGACACTTCTTGCGGGACAGCGAGCCGTTGATCGGCAGCATCGAAGCGGCGAACGATCTATCCGCCCAGCGACCGTACGTGCGGGCGTTCTTCGACGAGCACCCACGCCACCGCGCCGGGCCGCCTGCTGGCCGGCCCATCAGTTCGCTACCTAGAAGATGCGTTTCGTTCCCTGCCGTGAGCGGCCACCAGCGACGCCCGGTTCCCTGGACGGTTCTGCCGCCCCGCGGTCTGGTCATCGGGGGAGGAGCCAGTGGTCTCGCTGTTGCCAACCACCGGCTCACCCTAGAGGTCGCGACGCGCCAAGTCGAAACGTTCGCGCGCTCACCATCCCTGCCTAGCGCGGTGGGGCGCTCGTCGATCTTGCCTGTCGTCGATTCCCTCCGGGGATGGTCGACCGGCTTGCTCGTGCGCGGTGACACGTTGAGCGCTTGGTAATCATGGCTTCCACGTCTGGGCAGCGCTCGACTGGCGTTGAGATCTGAAAGAGTCTTGCAGGTTGGGCGGCCCTCTTCTAGGATCTGAAAGGTTCTTTCATATACGAGGAGTTTTTCATGCTCGAACGTCGTCCCCAGGTCACCGATCCCGCCGTGATCAACGCTCTGGCGCATCCGGTGAGGCTGGACGTGTTGGGCTACTTGATGTCCGGGGGTCCTGCCACCGCGTCCGAATGTGCGCGCCAGGTGGGGGACACCCCATCGAATTGCAGCTATCACTTGCGGGTGCTCGCCGCTCACGGCCTTGTCGAGCGGGATGGTTCGGGAGACGGACGGTCACGGCCCTGGCGTGCCACTGTTACGGGGTTCTCGGTCGACGGCAACACTCCTGATGGGCCCGGAGATGTAGCGGCGGTAATGGCGGCGGCGGTGGAACTCGATCACCACCTAGCCCGCGAGTACCTGCGCCGGCATGCGGAGGTTCCGCCGCGCTGGCGCGAGCGCAACGCGCACGCTAGCTATGGCCTTGCCCTGACGGTGGACGAGCACGCCGAGATTCTGCAGCGGATCGATGCGGTAGTCCGGCCCTACATTCAAGCGGTCCGTACGGATGCTCCCGCAGACGCAGAATATGTCCACCTGTCCCTCATGGCGATCCCACGGCCGGCGTTCGGCGCGCGGCGGTGAGCGGCGTTGCCGAGGCCACTGTCGCCGCCGAGAAGCCTGAGGGTCATGTGTGGGCGGGATCCGCGCTCAGGGTCCCGGCCTTTCGGCGCTTGTGGGTTGCAGGCGTCGTATCCGACACCGGTGACTGGCTCATGTTCATTGCGCTGCCGTTGGTGGTTCTGCGGCTTACAGGCTCAGCGTTGGGCACTTCCATCGCCTTCCTGCTCGAGTTGGCCCCGCCCGTCCTACTCGCTCCGTTCGCCGCCCGCGTCGTCGACCGGTACCCACCGCGCCGTCTCATGGTCGTAGCCATGCTCGCCCAAGCCGTGTCTCTGCTGCCACTGCTCATGGTGCGCGACACGTCTGATCTTCCGCTGCTGTATGGCGTCATTGTTGCTCAGGCGAGCTTCGCGACGTTCTTCGAGCCCGCGAAGAACGCTCTCATGCCGACACTGGTCGGTCCCGAACGTGCAGTATCCGCGAACGCGCTCACTGGGCTCAACAACGACCTGGGCCGAATTATCGGCGGTCCGCTCGGCGGAATCCTGCTCCTGGCGATCAGCCTGAACGGCGTTGTCCTGGTCAATCTCATGACCTATTTGGTCGCCGCTGCGCTCGTCGTGGCCCTGCCGCAAGGCTCTGCGGTCAGCGATGACGCGCCGTCGAAGAAAACTAGGTCGCCGCGCAGCGGGGTGCTGCGAGCGTTCACCACTCCTCTCACTCGCGCGCCGCTCATCGTGGCGTTCGCCGCCTCCATCGGCCAAGGCCTGTTCGTCGTCTTGTTCGTCTTCTTCGTCACCGACATCATCGACGGGACATCGACAGATGTCGGTGTTCTGCGCGGCGTGCAGGCAGTCGGCGCGATCGTCGCCGGCGCCTTCCTCGGAATAATGGGCGGGCATCTCCGCATCCTGCGGCTGACTGTGCTCGGTGCCGCCGTCTTCGCCGCACTCACCGCCGTGATTTGGAACCTCTCGTTCGTGACACACAGTGTGCTCCCTTATGGATTTCTCTTCGGAGCGATCGGCGCGCCAGCTGTTCTCCTGGCCGCTGGCCTGACCAGCCTGCTGCAGAACGCATCGGTCGAAAGCCGACGCGGAAGCACCTTTGCCGCGCTCGGCCTGAGCCAGGCTGCCGGCCAAGCGATTGGCCTGCTTACTGCCGGTGGCCTGCTGGAGATCATCGGCACCCTACCGCTGCTCGAAATTCAGGCCGCTACATACGGCATCGCTGCGCTTCTTGCCTTGGTCCTGCTGCGTGAGACGACACCGCCACGCCACCGCGCTGACTAGCGCTTACCCTGACGGCAAACGTCACCGACTCAGGCTTTAGCCGACGAACCAGTTCGTGGTCAGACGTCGTCGTCAAGAAATCGGATTTCGCCCTGACCAGACGTTCGCGCGATGGGGGTGCGGCCACGGCGACGCCTATCGGTGCTGCCGGATGTCAGATCGATGGACCGATCATTTGGTGGTGAGGCGGTAACCGGTGAGGCTCCATTCGATTTTGGCGACGATGGTGTTTGCGGCGGTGAAGAGGTCGGCTGCACCGGGGGTGGGGGTGGACCAGAGCGTCACGCCGGTGGCGGGGTCGAGTTCGTGCAGCACAGAGTCGTACGTTGCGGCGAAAAGGCGTCCATCGGGTGTGACCGCAACGCTGGGATTGAGCAGGGGTCGGCGCCAGCGCACGCTTCCTTGCGCGACCGCTATCAGGCCGGAGTTGTCCGGGTTGATACGTCTGTCGCGGATGGTCGCGACTGACAGGGTGCTGACAGTGTCAACGCGGAGCACCTCGATGGCTGCCTCGGCCTCTTCGGTAGCGACTTCGAGTAGTGGGGTTGCCCAGAGCCGCTTGCCGGCGGTGATGTCTGCACAATGTAGAGTTAATCGCCGCTTCTCGATGACTGCGAGGTGGGCTAAATTTTCGTAGCCCCAGACGACCCTGGTCGATACCAGGTCCGACGATTGCAGGGGAATGAGCAGCCTGCTGTTCTTTGGCTGGCGGTAAGACCAGCGTAGCGCCCCGGTCTGCCGATCGACTCCCCGAAGAACCGGCTGGGTGGTGCCGGACTCGTTCACGGTGAAACAGAGCACGTCATCGGACGCGTAGAAGCCCAGGGCCGATGCTGCTCGTGGCACGGTCCACCGCACGTTTCCGGTTGCCGGATCTAGGCCCTGCAGATCCTCTGCATCGCTTTGGGCTAATACGAGACCTTGTGTCACATTGATCATGGTGCGAGAGACCTCGGCCAGCTGCCGGCCATTTGCCGCATTGAGGATCTGGTAACCGCCAGAGCTCGCGAATTCGGAGACCAGTAGTCGGCCGTCCCCGATGTCGTGCACGCGTGAGCGGAAGCCGACCGGTGAGGTCCAAACGTCTCCTCCCGTGGCGACGTCCATCTTCCACAGCTTGCCGTCGCCTACCCTGAACAGGGCCGGCCCCGCCGTCGCTGCCTCACTGATGCCATCACGTCGCCACGCGACCGCCCCTCCGCCAACCGGCCGCGAAACTTTGCCATTGACCTGCGGCGAGTCCCTAAACTGCCCCTACACACCTGCAGCGCCGGCCACCGACGCGGCGCTGAGCGCAGCCCCAGCGGCGAGGAGGCGGCGCCTGGTCAGGATGCGGGGTCGCGTCGGCCTGCCCAGCAGCAGTTCTCGGGCGTGGTCAGCGGTGGGTCGCCGCGCTGGATCTGCGGTGAGTAACCGCATCAGTGCCGGTGCGAGGTTGCCGGCGCGCTGTGGCGCCCGGACGTCGTGTTTCGCGTAGGCGACTAGCATCGGGAGATACCCGTCTCGCTGGAACGGTCCGACGCCTTCGACCGCGAAGTACAGGGTCGCGCCGAATCCGAATATGTCCGCAGGTGGGCCGGGTGTGAGACCTTTTGCTTGTTCAGGGGCGAGGTATCCGGGTGTGCCCAGTACCGCTCCTGACTCCGTCAAGGTTTCGGAGTCTGCCATGGTCGCGAGGCCGAAGTCGGTCAGCAGCACCCGCCCATCCGCCGAAAGGAGAACGTTCGCCGGTTTGACATCTCGATGCGTGACGCCAGCGTCGTGAGCTGCAGTCAGTGCTGATAACAGCTGCAGGCCGATTTCGATTGCCTCAGGAATCGGCAGAGGACCGTCAGCGGCAATCAACTCTTTCAGTGATCGGCCGGATACCAGCTCCATGACGATCCATGGTCGCCCGTCATGTTCGACGATATCGAAGACTGACACGATGTTCGGATGATGGAGAGGGCGGCAGCACGCGCTTCACGCAGACTACGCGCGCGGCCTTCAGCGACGGTTTGTTCCGAGCTGCCCCATCCCTGTCGCAGTTCCTTGACCGCCACCGGACGCTGCAGCATCTCATCCTGGCCCCGCCATACCACTCCCATACCGCCCGCACCGATTGGCATGATCAACCGGTAGCGCCCCGCTATCAGCGAGTCGGTGGGGTGGGAAGAGCCGGGGTGGCTCGGCGCAGGCGACACGCTAGCTGATCAACTTCCCTCCACCTATCGCGCGAACAGCCAGAAACTACCGGCAACGCGGGACTTACCACTCGCCAAGATGCGACCCAGATATCACCACTGGCTGCTATGCGCGGCTCAGGCAGTCGTCTCGCAAGACATCGAGGCCAACTGCCTTGCGAGGGTCCGGACGAGATCGTCAAAGGCTGCTAATTATTGGCTGATCAGCCAGGCTTCTATTCGCTTCTCAGGTTACGGGGTCGAGTGAGTCGCCGCAGGGTGGGCATCGTCGCCGCGGCGGCGACGACGACGACGAGGACCGCGATGCTACCCATAGTGGCGACGCCGGCCCAGTCGATCGCGACGGGTGCATGTATGACAGTCATTAGTGCGGCGGCGAGCGTGCTGCCTACACCGGCAGCAAGAACCATACCGATGATGACGGGTATGCCGGCTTGGACCAGTATTGAGCCGGCGAGGATGCGCCGTGGCGTACCAATGGCGGTCAGGACGGCGAGAACCTTGCGGCGCTCTCGTAGTTGCTCGGCGACATTGACGACCAGGCTGGCGCCGATGAGCAGTAGGAGCATGACGACGCCGACCAGTAGTGCTTGCCGGGCTATGCGCATGTCGTCGGCTACGCCACGGTTGCCGGGCTCGACGATCTGGGCCTGCGGGTCGAGTCGGGCCGCGGTGTCCCGAAGCCGTTCAAGGTAAGCCGGGTCGCCGGTGTCGAGGCGCACAACGTAGGTGAGTTCAGTTTGGGGTTTCGGAAGCTGGACTTTGGCCGCTGCCGCCGAAGTGATTAGCAGCATCGATGCGTGTGAGTTTGCCGCCTCGGCGGTCGAGGCGTGGCGGGTTGGCAGTGGTGCCGCCCAGGTGCCGCCGTGCTCCAGTTCGTAGATTCCGGTGCTGTCGGGCAGGTTGAGGCCGTAGACGTCACCGTTGGTGCAGCTGGTCGTGTCGACATAGCGTGCCAGGACCGCACAGTCCCCGATCTTGATGGTGATCGAGGTGGCGCCGCTTCTGACCCGGATGGTGCGTGCTGTGGCGGCATGACGTACGCCGGGTGTCGCAGCGAGGGCGGCTGTCCAGGCGTGCTCGGGGAGTGCGGTCTTCGGCCAGATCTGATGCGTGTACGAGTCGCCGGCTGTCCCACCACCGGCACCGACCAACTTGGTCTCGATGCCAGACGTGAGGCCCTGCAGCGCGATAATTCCGGCCAACGAAACGACTATGCCGGAGACGGCGCGGACGGCGGTGCTGCTGTCGGCCTGCAGGCGGCGGACTGCAAGCTGCCAGGGCAGGCCGCCGCCGCGTAGCCGTCGGACGACCGCCTCGACCAGCCAGGGCAGCAGCAAAGCTAGCCCCACCAGCAGGATGGCGGTTCCTGCCGCAGCTCGCATCGCGGCGGGGCCGGAGCTACCGGCGACATCGTCGCCTATCGTCCAGAGCAGAGCGGCGCCGATGGCAGGCAAAGGAAGACGCCACCATAGCCGTCGCCGGACGTCGTGGGCCTGCCGGACCACTCCGAGCGGCTCAACGGCGACCCGGCGCAGGGCGGTTAGTGTGGCGGACACCGCAATGGTGGGGACAAGCAGGGCAATCAACACGACCAGCGTGGGGACGGGACGCAGGTCGGAAGGGTAGAAGCTGAGCGCCCCTGAGGCGTACTTGTGGGCCAGCAGCCCGACGCCGATCGCGAGGAATGCGCCGGCGCCGAGGCCGAGAACAGCCCCGGTGAGAGTTTCCCCGGCGGCGATGCGGCGAGTCATGACGGTGTCGGTTCCTATGAGCCGCAGGGCGGCGAGCCGCTGGTCGCGGACTTCGCTGCCGAACCGTACGGCACTGGCGATGAACACCATCACCGGCACCAGGAGGACTACGATGCCGACGGCGGCGAGGAGTATCAGCAAGGGCGGGAGGCTGTCGTTCGGTTGATCATCGCCGAAGCGGTCGATGCGATAGCCGCTCTCCGGGGTTAGGGTGTCAGCGCCCAGGTAGAACCAGAGTTCAGCGGGCCCGGAAAGGCCGTCGTCGCCGATAGTGCCGATCACCCGGGCGTTCCACCGGGCGGCGAGATCCGGCTGGTCAGCCATCAGGTCAGCAAGTGCCGGGGAAACGAGGATCTCACCGGGCCTCGGCAATGCAGAGATGCCGGGTGGGAGCGGTGGCCGCGAGCCTTCCGGCTGCACCATGCGGCCGGAGATGCTGACACCATGATGCCTGGTCGTGATGACGCCAATAAGCATCGTGTTGTCGTCACGTGGCAGGTCACGAACTAGATGCTCGGTGCGTGCATGATTACGGGCCTGGCTGGCCGACAACGCGGCCGGCAGGGTCGCGACGGTCAGCAGGACGGCGACGCCGAGACCGACTCCGGTCGCGATGAGGGCGAGCCGGGCCCAGCCGGCACGGCCGCCCGCAACACTCATCCGGAGGCCTAGCCAGAGTTCGAACACTATCCGCTTCATCGGGCGTATTCCTGTTCTCGAACTCGACCGTCGCGGACGACGGCCTCCCGGTCCGAGTACGCTGCCACGCGCGGCTCGTGGGTGACGAGGACGACTGCGGACCCAGTCTGCCGGGCGGCCTCGATGAACAGCCGCATCACCAGCTCCCCGTTGAGGGAGTCCAGTGCACCGGTGGGTTCGTCGGCGAAGACGACGCGGGGCTGGGTAGCCAGGGCACGGGCGACGGCGACGCGCTGTCCCTGCCCACCGGAGGCCTGGCCGGGGCGTTTGGCCGCCACGTCGGCGACGTCAAGGCGTTCCAGCCATTCGAGGGCCGTACGGTGCGCCTGACATCGGGGTGTGCCAGTGAGCCGCATCGGCAGAGCGACATTTTCCGCACAAGTAAGTTCGGGGACGAGCTGTCCGAACTGGAAGACGAAGCCGAACTCGCCGCGACGCAGGGCGCTGCGTTCCCGGTCGGACATGGCGGTGAGGTCGCGCCCGGCGTAGCCGATCCGGCCGGAGTCGGGGGTGAGGATCCCGGCGAGGCAGTGCAGCAGGGTCGATTTGCCGGAGCCGGACGGCCCCATGAGGGCGATCACTTCGCCGGCCCAGACTTGAAGCGAGGCGCCGTCGAGGGCTTTGGTCCCGCCGAAGTCGAGGTGCAGATCATCGGCGGTCAGGAGGGGTTGCTCGGTCATGCGGTTCTCCCAGCGGGGGTCAGGGGCGCACGGTGGTTGCGAGCCGGTCGAGCCGGGCCGCGGTAAGTTCGAGCCAGCGAAGGTCGGCTTCCAGGTGAAACAGGGCGTGGTCGCAGATCAGCTCGTCGGCGAGGTCACCGCCGTGCTTGCGGCGGGTGAGCTCGCGCATCAGACGCAGGTGCTCGCCGCGCTGGACGTCGAGCACGGCGGCGGCGTCGCGGCCGGTCAGTAGCGCCAGGACGACCTTGGTGTAGAGGGTGCTCTGCAGATACGGCTCGGGTTGTTCCGGACGGCGGATCCACTCGACAACGTCGGTGACCCCGGCGTCGGTAATGGCGTAGCGCTTGCGGTCAGGCCCGGCGCCGGGCTCGGACTCAACCTCGACGAGGCCGTTCTTCAGCAGCCTGGCCATCGTCGCGTAGACCTGGCCGTAGTGCAGTGCCCGGTCCCGGCCGAACGTCTCGTCGTAGGAGCGCTTGAGGTCGTAGCCATGCCGCGGGCCGTTCTCCAACAGGCCGAGCAAAGCAATATTGACTGACATGCTAGCGACTATACACGCGGTGTATAAACTCCGAGTATAGAGACTCTGCCTGCGACGATGCTAGACCGAGGAAAGAGGGGTCCCTCGCTGTGCAGCCTCGTACTGCGGGTCGGCTGCCTGCCCTCTTCCGTTTCCTTAACTTATGAAGCTTCCGGCGGGCCCGTCTGCTGACTTGCACCAACGTGGACGGTCTACCTCTTGGCGGGTGTAAGAATTTATTTCCACCGCAGCATTGCGGCGGTGATGACGGTGGCCGGCAAGAAGCCGTAAGTCGCGCCACGGTAGTAGATATGAGGGCGTTCTTGAATGCCGACGCTCGGCCGCCGATCCGTGCAGTTCCCGACCGGCTTGCTGGTCAGTGCATTCCGAGATGGCGTTCGAGGTACCGCGCCAAGCGAGTGCCGCCACGTGGCTAGCATCCATTCGAAATTCCCCTGCTCAGAGAGGGCGCGCTCGACATCTCGCCAGATGTCGTGGGCGGCCTGTCTGCGTTATTGAACTACTTGTCGGTCCACCTTCACAGGCAGCGACGCAGCCCGGCCGGCAGACACCGACCGGGCTGATACCTCGGACCTACTTGCCGGCCGGCACGGTGATCGGCGGCAGCTTCTTCGCCAGCGCGGCAACATCCTGGCGGATGCCGGGCAGCAGCTCGTAAAGCTTGTCACCCGGGCACAGGGTGGCGCCGGCATCCGGGTTGGCGCGGTTCCAGTCCTGGTGCGTGGTGATGGTGTTGAGGGTCGCCTTCTTCCCGGAGATCGGGTTGACGTACTCCGTGGTCGCCAGCGGGTCGAGCTTGGCGGTGGCGGCGAACCGGGCGAGCACCACCTTGAGCGAGCGCAGCGCGGCAGCGCTCGGCGGGGCCTGCATGTAGTTGCCGAGCAGGCAGATCCCGACGTTGCCGCCGTTGAAGCCACCGACGTGCGCGCCGTTGACCGCCAGCGGCAGGCCGTCCGGGCCCGGCGTCGGACCGAAGACCGGCACGGCGTCCGGGTCGGAGTACGCGCCCTCGTACACCCGGCCGTCGGCGTCGATCAGCAGCTGGTAGCCGATGTCGCCGAAGTCCTGCGTGATGGCCTGGTTGTAGTAGATGCCCCGGATGTGCGCGATCGGGTCGGCCACCGGCACGTCCTCGCCGCTGTGGTGCACGGTCAGCGTCTGCACCTTGAAGTACTTCAGGTCCAGCTTCGGGGTGCCGTCCGGGTTGAACCGGTACGACTCGTCGGCACCCCACGCCGCGCGGCTCAGGTACTGCGGGCACATCTGCCGGGGGACGTTCATCGGCAGGCGGGTCTGGACGGCGGCGACCGTACGCTGTGGGCCGTCCACGGTGTTGATCTCGACCACCGAGACGCCCTCGCCGCGCACCTCGTAGTCGAGAGCGCCTTCAGCGGGGATCAGCATGCCTGGCTGTGCGGCACGGCCGTCGGGCGCGGCTGAGCACCCAGGGGTGGTGCGCCACGGCTGCCAGCCGCTCTCGGTGCGCAGCCGGACCGAAGCGGTGCCGTTGACGGACAGGTGGGTGAGGGGGAGCTTTGGGGCGATCGCGACGCCGGTGGGGACGGCGCCGCGGGTAGCCGACAGGGTCGCGGGCACGCTCGCCCCGGAGGCTCCGGCAGCGGCGGGGTCGGCGAGAGCCGCGCTAGGTACGGCGAGGGATAGCGGCGCGGCGGCCGCGATGCCGGTAGTAGCACGCAAAAGGGATCGACGGGAAATCATGGGGCCCGAGGCTAACTACCAACTGCAACCTGCCGCCTCGTAAAGTCCCCCACCATGCGACGCATCGAATCTTCGGATCCCACTCGGTCAACGGAGAGTGTTTCAAAGCAAACCGAGGGTCAAATTGTGGTGGGGATGCAACCTCGGTCGTCGCACATGCGTCGAGGGTGTGTGAGAGGCGAACGAGATTTACAGTTCCAGGAGCTGGTCGTTACGGAACGTGCGGGGCTGTTGCGCACGGCGACGTTGCTGACTGCTGGTGACGGTCATTTGGCCGAGGATTTGGTGCAGACGGTCCTGACACGGGTGTATGTGTCATGGCCGGCGATTCAACGCGCGGAGAACCGGGCGGCATATCTGCGGCGTTCCCTGGTCAATGCGCTGCACTCTGAGCGGCGGCGGATCTGGCGACGTAAGGAGCAGACGTCCGATCAGCTGCCCGACTTGCCCTTCGACGGCGGTGATGAGCACCCGATGGAGGGCGGAGTCCGCGCCGCGCTCATGGGGCTGCCTCCTCGTATGCGCGCGGCCGTGGTGTTCCGCTACTTCCATGATCTGAGTGTTACCGAGACGGCTGAGGCGCTGGGCTGCTCTGAAGGCACGGTGAAAAGCCAAACCGCCCGGGCTTTAATCCATCTGCGTGCCGCTTTGCATGCGCCGTCCGTCATGCCGATTTTTTCCTGAGAGGTAACGATGAACCTGCAGCAGCAGCTAGAAGAATTGGCCGGTCCGGAGCAGATGCCGAGCATGGACACGGTAGGCGCTGATCTTGCCCGTGGGCGCCGCGCTAGGCGCAAGCGCCGCACCGTCCAGCAGGTTGCTGGCTCCGCGCTCGCTATTGCCGCGATCGCCGTCGGCGCCTCGGTATACACCGTGAACAGCTCCAATCACACTCCTGCGGGGGCAGAGTCCGGGCAAGGACAGCGCACGTCTAAAACAAAGCTCGTCGCATATGACGGAGCGCAACCCAAGGCGTACACGATTGACACGATCCCCGAGGGCTTCACGATCAAGAAAGAAAACGCATATAACCTGGTTCTCGTGCCGTCGGAAAACGCGAACGAGGAGCTGAAAAATTCCGGTGGGAATATTCTTATCAGCCTCAACTCGAAAGACGTTGAGAGCCCACCAGGGGGTAAAACGGTTACAGTGAACGGCCAGCAGGCAATCATGCAGACCCATTCCGAAAAAGATCTTGATCCTGCTACGCGCGAATTCATGAAAAGTGAAGAGCGGCGGGCAGTCGCTAACGGAACTGCATCATTTGCCCCGGTCCCCCCTGGTGCCGAGTTGGATGAATCAAAGACCCTCTGGATCAATCAGAAATCGGGAGTATATCTCCTGATTCAATTCTCCGCAGGGCTCGGCTTGAGCGAGAACGACATGATAACTATCGGAGCGGGGGTTCATGTCCATAAGGGTGCAGAACAGGGTGTCGGATAGTAGTTCTATCGCTATCGAGGAAGAGGGAAGACCTTGAGAGTTAAACTTTCATGTGGTCTCCCATTAAATATCCTCAAGCGTTGATTTTCGATCTAGTGGGTCTCTTTGCGTGGCTGCGTGCGCACAATAAGACGGTTTTTCCTCCTTAGTCATTGAAGAAATTCGTGTGCGCGGGGGCGCGTCACTTCTGGGGATGTTGGCCTAGTGCAATCGGGTGATCGATCGGCACTCAATCTGATAGGTTCGAATTGCCAAGGAGGGGGGACGAGTGCCCAGACTGTCGGTGGCTTTTATTGCGACCGCACTCGTCGGTGGCGGGCTTTCGGCGGCAGTCCGAGTGGTGCGTTCCTGGTGGGATCGCCCGCTGTCCTTTACTGTAGGACGGTTGACACTTTGGCTTCCGATGACATACTCGGGCGTTTTTGCGGGCCTTTCCCTCATCATTCCAATCTCAGGCGGAGCCGCAGCCTTCGCAGTCTCAGTAACGGCGACTGCGGGCGGCCTCACGTGGGCCAGCGTGCGTTACTGCCAATGGCGTATTGGTATCGCGGTGGCGCAGTTGTCAAAAGAGCAAGGATATAGAATCCAGGCGTAATGGTTGACACGACTCGCATGAATCGGCGCCGCTGTAGAAGCTCCGCCTAGCGTGCCAGCAGAGGCTTGCCCAGGTCAGGTCATCGGAAGCCGAGCACTGTTCAGGGCCAGCCCAGACTCGATGCCCGAACAAGTTGCAGAGTCCGGGTGAAAGCGGGGGGCCGACGGCGGTCCGACGTGACGGGTGGTCACCGGCAGGCCAAGCTACTCGCCTTGGGCCAGTCCGGCGTACCGGTGGACGAAGCCGCCGGGATTGTTTTGACAGGGTTCATGGAAGAGAGCGGTCCATCAATCCGAGACAGCTCTGCGGATATCGGACGCATCGGTGAGACCAGCGATCATGGTTGCGACCGCTGGTGGGTCAGTATGGGCGGACTCCTGCATGACAACATAGCTACCGACGTGATCACCGCGACTAGACGACCCGGTAACCGCTGTCAGAGGCGATCGTATGACTTCTCGTATCCATACCTCCGCCGCTCGCCGAACGCCACTCGGCAGTCACTGCGGAGCGTCGTGTCAGCTAATTCTCCGCCACCGAGGCCCCCGTAACAGGCCCGCACTGGTCGACGGGGTGCAGAAGCCATCGTGGCGGGCGTAGACCGACCGGCACAATCCCCTTGCAACTTGACGAAATCTCTAAGTGCCCGTCCGGAAACTGGTGGAGGTCGATGGCTGGCCGGGCGGCGTGGTGGGCTGACATAGGTCGGGCCTTGAGGTAAGAGCGCAGGTAACCACACCAAACACGCTCGACCCCAAGGCCCTGTATGACGTTCTACCTTGTCGCCGGCTCCAGCGCATCCACCACCCCCGCCATGCCCGACGAGCACCTGCCCAGCAGGCGGTTCCGGCGATACCCGTCGGACACCACCGACGCGGAATGGCAGGTCATCGCCGCGCTGATCCCCGCGGGGCGGACCGGGCGGCGCGGCGGACGGCCACCGACACACCCGCGCCGCGACATCGTCGACGCGATCCGCTACCTGGCCCACAATGGCTGCGTCTGGCGGGCCTTACCCGCCGACTTCCCACCCTGGAAGACTGTCTACGACTACCACGCCCGCTGGAGCGCGGACGGCACCGTCAACCACCTGCACAACACTTTGCGCGAGCAGGTCCGCGCCGCGTCCGGCCGCCACCACGAGCCCACCGCGGCGATCATCGACTCCCAGTCAGTACGCGCCGCGGAAACCGTCGCCCGCACCAGTCGCGGCTACGACGCCGGTAAGAAAGTCAACGGCCGTAAACGCCACATCGCCGTAGACACCATCGGTCTGCTACTCGTAGTCGCGGTCAGCGCCGCGTCCGTGCAAGACCGCCACGCCGGCCGCGCTCTGATCTGGGCTGTGCGCACCTGCTACCGCAACGTCACGCTGACCTGGGCCGACAGCGGATACAGCGGCACCCTGACCGACGTCGCGGCCGCCCTGGGCATCACCGTCACGATCGTTGCGAAACTCGCCGGACAGATCGGTTTCCAGGTCCTACCGAGGCGCTGGGTCGTGGAACGCACCCTGTCCTGGATCAGCCGATGCCGCCGCACCGCCCGCGACTACGAACGCCGACCCGAACATCACGCCGCCATCGTCCAATGGTCAATGATCATCATCATGAACCGCCGACTCGCACGACATCACCGCACCTGAACCGGTTTCCGGACGGGCACTAAGAGGGCGTCTGATCCCGGAGGGTCGGATCTGACCTGTATTGGTGGCGTTTAGTCACGCCAGGTTTGGGTGGATTCTCCGGCCAGTCGGCGGGACATTGTGTTAGCCATGGCCCACAGGATCATCGCGCGTGATCGTTGTGGCAGGGCCTCGTAGACGTTGAACGTCGATGATGCGCGAAGGCGCGAGAACGTCGGGGCGGAATGAGATATTCGCTTAAGCCCGCTCGGTGCGGCAGTCCTGCGCTGCGACGGGCCGCGAACTCTGGCGTAGCGTGGATCAGGTGGCGAGAGAAGCCGAGCAGCGCGAGGCACCAGCGGGGGCCCCTGAGGGGCCGCTGCTACAGGTACTCGTGGTCGAGGACGATTTCGGCGACCTCGCCCTCGTGGAGAACGCGTTCGACGAGCACAGCATCCGCAGCGAGTTACACCACGTGGGCGATGGCTCCGAGGCCCTGGCGTTCCTGCGACGCGAGGGCGCGCACCGGGACGCGCCGCGGCCGGATCTGATCCTGCTGGATCTGAACATGCCGCGCGTGGATGGCCGTCAGGCTCTGGCCGAGATCAAAGCCGACCCCATGCTCAAGTCGATTCCGACGATCGTGTTCACCACCTCGTCGTTGGACAGCGACGTCATTGCCAGCTACAGCAGGCACGCCAACGCTTACATCACCAAGCCGATCGACCTCGACGACTACGAGCGGGTTGTGATGGCGATCAGGAATTTCTACGGGCATCTCGCCGTGCTGCCGCGGCGATTGCCCGATCAGCCGACCTTCTAGAATCTTGCGCACCGCAGCGTGCCAGCAGCAGCGACACCGCGAGTACGGTCAGCACAGCGATCAGTGTGGGGAGCAGCCAGGGGGGGCCGAGCAGCGCCGCGGACCAACGGCGCTGGTGGTGGTGCCGGAGCACCGGGGTTCGTCGACATGACCGCAGCGTCCCGCAAGATCGACAACGGGCGGCGAACTTCCTGGAAATGCGCCGCAACGATATGCACGAAAGCCCGGCTGAATCAGCCGCTCTCCGCGACCTGGTCTGTTCCTGCCACCCAGCCCATGGCCGGAGGCGATGAGCAGCGGGGTCAGGGTTCTGCTTGGCCGCCCTCGGGAATACGCAGCGCCAGCATCGCGATGTCGTCTTTGTGCCCGCTGCCGACGAGTTGATGCAGGACGTTGTCGAGCAGATCCGGCAGAGGCGTGTTCACCTGGGTGGACAGGCTGTCGCGGAGTTGTTGTTTGCGCTGATCGAGGGCTTCGGTGCGGGTTTCGACGAGTCCGTCGGTGTAGAGCAGCAGGGTAGAGCCGGGTGGCAGGTCGTGGGTGTGGTTGGTGCGGGAAGTGCGGCGTATCGCGCCGAGCACGACATCGCGTCCGGCGAGGGGGATGACGGTGCCGTCGGCATGCAGCAGCACCGGCGCGGGGTGACCGGCGTTCGCCCAGTGCACCTGGTATCCGCCGTGCGGGGTGCGCTGCACGTAGGCCAGCACAGCGGTGGTGACGACCGGGTCACCGAGGACGAAGTTCGCATGGTCCAGGCGGCGCAGCAGCGCCGAGGGCGGTTCGTGGCGGTCGACGAGGTAGGCGCGCAGCATGCTGCGCAGACGTCCCATCTGGGCGGCAGCGCGCATATCGTGGCCGGTCACGTCGCCGACGACCAAGGCGAGCATGGTGTCGTCGAGGCGTACCGCGTCGTACCAGTCACCGCCGACCTGCTCGTTGTGGGCTGCAGGTTCGTAGCGTGCGGCGATCTCCAGCGGCGTGACATCGGGCAGATCGGTGAGCATGGCCTGTTGCAGCAGCGTGGCGACGCGATCACGGGAGTCGAGGCGCTCGGCCCGCAGTAGTGCCTGTGCCATATATCCGGCCAACGCGAGCAGGACTGCCTGTTCGGCGTCGTCCGAGGTATGGGGCTGTTTCCACACCAGGGTGAGTG
>NZ_JBITBX010000027.1:0-36142 GCF_044452725.1 Actinoplanes sp. NPDC051859
CCCCCCCCCCCCCCCCCCCCCCCCCCCCCCCCCCCCCCCCCCCCCCCCCCCCCCCGCCCCCCCCGCGCCCCCGCCCCCCCCCCCGCCCCCCCCCCCCCCCCCCCCCCCCCCCCCACCTGTCCAACCTCACGGTCTCAGCTGCGGGGGAAGGAAGATGACGCGAAGAGCATCGCTCCGAAGCTTCTCGGCAGGGGCGCCTTCCCGCCGCGGCCTCGCGGCCCGCTGCCGCGCCAATCGGGTCGACATAGTGAAATCTTGATCACCCAGGTCTTCCCCCGACCGGCGATGAGGCCGCCGGCACGGACCGTGAGAATCTGACCAGGGAGAGGCGGATCTCGGGCGATCCAGCTCGGGTCGCTCGGCGATCGCCGTCCTTCGCAAGTCGTGGATCGACACGTCCGGCAAACCCGCTGCCCTTCTGACCAGGCGCCAGCGCGCCAAGTAGTACTCGCGCGGCGACCCCTCGGGGAACACTAGCTCCCCCGGCCGGACCGCCTGGTCCGACATGAAGGCTCTCAACTCCTCGATCAAGTCAATGGGAAGGTGATACCTCTGCCCCTCGGCGAGGACCTCCGCGGCCCGCATGTCGAGAACCTCACTCAGACGCAACCCACCCCGCAGCATCAGAATCAGAAACAAACCCATCGGCCGATCCGCGGCCGCCAACAGCCGCTCCTGCTCCTGCTTCGTCAACACCCGAGGACCTGCACTCCACGACCTCACCGCGACCGCTCCTCTCTCGACACGCGAGCCTGAGCCTCAGCGCGGTAGCGGCGAGCCACCCCACGCAACCCACCGACCAGGCCCTTCGCCGGCAGAACCTCCGCACTCCAGGAGGTGAACAGGCACACCGACCCGCACCTCGCGCAGTACCAACACGCCTCCCATAACGCCCGCGTCTCCCGCGCCATCTGCACGGCCTGCGCACGCCCGCGGTTGCGCGACCACAACACCGCACCGGCCAAGGCCGCAATCACGAACAGCACGAACGCGCCGCACCAGCCATCGGTGACCTCATCGGACGCCAACGACGCCTGCACGACCGCCAGCAGCAGAAAACCGCTCACACACAGCACGATCGCGGGGCCCGTCACTGGCGCCGGCTGCCGCGGCGGCGCCAGCAGCACCGCCAGCTCGTCGTGGTGCACCGCCCGGCCCCGAAAGTCCCCGGCGCCGAGTCCCGGCGCATAGACGCTGCCCCTCACCGAACTCATCCGCCGGCCCTGCTGCACGATCGCGGACACCTTCGTCAACCCCGGTGCGCCGCACTGCAAACACTCCCGCATATCGACCACCTCCCCGGTGCCACATCGTCGGCCCGTTGGCGCTCGCCTGCTACGGCGGCCCAGGAACCCACGGACTGCCACTTCCACGGCCGCCAGCCGAACGCGGGAACACAACCCGTCATGCCGCCACCTGCAGACCCACGATGAACGGAGCCGACCGCGCCTTCTTCGCCTTCTTCCGCAGCGACTTCGCCCGCTTCGCCTCGAATTCCTCCAACTCCGTGACCTTCGCTCCGCCCGGCAGCTTCGCGTTCAACAGCTTCAACCGCTCGCGGTCTCCACGCGGCAGCTGGTGACCGTACGTATCGAAGGTAGTTTTGATGCTGGCGTGCCCCACCAGGTACTGAATCTGCAGGAAGTCGAACCCCGCATCGATCAAGTACGCGACGTACGAATGCCGCAGATCGTGGAAACGCGGCTGCTGATGCAACCGCTTCGGACACGCACACGTCGACACCGCCGTCGACCGCACCAGGTCCAGCGCGGCCCCGTTGCCAACCTTCGCCTTCTTCGGCGGATGATCCGCGCACCGCTGCGCCGCCGCGACCGCATACCGCCAGTAACGCGACCGGAAGTTGTTCGCATCCCACGCCTTGCCGCCCGGCGACAGGAACACGAACTCGTTCCGGTTACGCCCCGCGGTCAACCGGGCAAGCACCTTCACCACCCGCTTCGGCAAGTCGATCGGCCGCCTCGAGCGCGCTGACTTCGGGGAAGCCAACCCGCCCACCCGCCGCAGCGACTTCTCGACGTACACCACCGGACGCTCCCCGGACAGCGACACCGCCCCCACCCGCAGGCCCAGCAGCTCGCCCAACCGCATCCCCGTGCCCAACGCCACGAGCACGATGTCGCGGATTTCGGGCGGGCACGCCGCCAGCAGGATCTCCGCCTCGGCCTCGGTCAGGAAGCAGGCGTCGTACTGCATGATCTGCGGCAACCCGTGACTTGTCTGCCCCGGCTGCAACCCGAGCGGGTTATCCGACCGGAACTTCGGCGCCGTATCGCGCATCACCATCGACAACACGGCCCAGTGCTTACGCACCCCCGCCGGCATCAGATGCGCTGAAAGCGTCGCCTTCCACGGGTCGATGTCCTCCACCCGATCGATCTCACCGACTCGCAGCTTCGCCAACGCGGTCCGACCGTCGAGTTCATCCGAGATCCACTGACCACGCAGCAGCCGGGCGTACTCCGCCTTCGTGCTCTCGGCGACGTCGACCTTGAGCGTCAACCACTCCTCGATCCAGTCCGCCAGGTACGGAGTCTCCGGCTCCTCGGGAAGTTCCAGGTCTTCCGTAAGGCCCAGGATCGCGTTGTAAACCTCCTCAGCAGTAATCCTGTGTTTCCGCGCTTCCGCCAACTTCGCGGCGGCCAACGCATCATCCTCATCCTGAAAGGTGCACGTCTGCCAAGCCCCGGCGCGACCCGCGCGCCACCGGACCATGTGCGCCTTTCCACGTGTCTTGATCGATGCCATGCGACGGAAAGTAGCCGCGAACCGTGATCACATGCGAACACCAGACCAGCGTGTCGGTGGAACTCAGCGTAGCTGCGTGGAACCCAGAGAACGTCTCTACCTGCATCTATCGATAAACGTGCAGGTCACTCTAGGTGTAGCAAACGAACTGGCAGTGTGGGGGTCAGGGGAGTGGTTGCGCTAGACCCATCCATTCCGTGAGCGGCCCTCCGATCAGTTTGGTCCACTTTATATCGGGTGAGTAAAGGGGTCGCTTTCCGAATGATGAATCCCTTACTACGCTCGTTCCTAGGACGCCATCCACGCCTTCCGTGGCCTCAATTCGGAGGATTCAAGCCACTTCTCGCTCCGAGTGGACGGCAAACCCAGCCCGGGAGGCACCGACTATCAGGTCACGCTCGTCCTGCGCCGCCGGGAGCGGGACTCTTGCTCGAGGAAACCGGAGCGACAGGGCGACCACGGAATGGCACATCAGACGTTCATCGATGACGAGAGGGCTGCCACCGATCGCGCCGGCCACATCCTAGGCGAGGATCGCTGGCGGCCCGCGCACTCGATCGGGTGACCCGTAGCAAGCTATGCAGCGAGTCGCCGTACTCGGCCCCCGTAACGGAACCCCTGGTGACACCGCTGGCGGCCGGTCCCGCGCAGGCGGATCATGCTTCCGATCTGCGTTGCCGGCATAATCTCATCTCACCTAGCGTCGCCCGGGTGAAGATGACCTATACGCCGATCGTTGCGGCCGAAGATGCCATCGGCCTGCCCGTTGACCGCGTCGGCTTGCACCTGCTGCACGCTTTCGCGAAAAGCAGCGGACCGACCGCGCACAGCGCGGTCATCCAGGGCCTCAAACAGACCTACTCGCAGAACGAGGTCGATCGAGATACATCGACCGCCGCCGTCCGCGGAGTCGTCGAGGCGCTCGACTGGCTACGCCATGCCGGCCTGATCGCCCCGGATCCCGACCAGTCGGCCGAGTTCTTCGTCATCAGCCGTCTCGGCCAGCAGGTAGTCGCCGCATCAGACGGACTGGCGCTGATTCAGGCAGCCCGGCGGATCGACGTCGACCTGCACCCGCGCATCGCCGACTGCGTCCGGTCGCAGTTCCTGCTGGGGGAGTACGAACTCGCCGCGTTCGCCGCCATACGCGAGGTGGAGATCCGCGTGCGGGAACTCGCCGGGGCTAGCGATTCCGAGATCGGCGTGAAACTGATGCGGTCCGCGTTCGGCCCCACCGGGCCCCTGACCGACGCAAGCCTCGACGGCGGAGAACGCGACGCCGTGAACTCCCTGTTCGCCGGGGCCATCGGCGTATTCAAGAACCCCAGCTCCCACCGGCAGGTCACCTACAGCGACCCGACAGTCGCCTCGGAAGTGATCCTGCTGGGCGACCTCCTGCTGCGCATGCTGGACACCACCGCGGTCCGCCTCGGCAGGAAGTAACTCGGCCGGCGGCGCCTCCACCATGTGCTCATCTGGTGCGCCGCCGACGGAGTAATAGATCGGCCAGCGGCCTGCTTGGCCGACACGTCAGAGGACGCCCGCGATCGGTAGCGCGGAGGTCGGCCCGAACCCCACGGGCGGGGTGCCGAAGGGATGCGGCGGAAGCTGCATCGCGGCGCACGTGCCGTTCGCTCGCGCGGCGAGGCCTGAAGCAGCTTGATCGGCACGGGCGATCGTGGCCGCTACCTTCTGGTGTGCCGGGTCTCCGCCGGACGACGACTCGTTCTGCGGACGACGGCACTCGGACGCCCAGCCGGCCCACGCCGCCCAGCGAATGGGCTACCCGAACGGCGTGCCGTAGCCGAGAGCACATAGGTGGTCTGCAGGAAGGGCATGCGGACATCGAGCCCGGCGAGCCGCGACCGCTCGCCGTGGGGCAGGAGATGCCCATACACGTCGAAGGTGGTCCTGATCGAGGCGTGGCCCAGACGCAGCTGGATCGCGAGGAAATCCCATCCGGCGGCGATCAGGTAGGCGACATGAGTGTGCCGCAGATCCTGCAATCGCGGCCGCACCCGCAGCCGGCCTCGACAGTGACAGGCCGACACCGCTCGCGGGCTGACCCAGCCGGAAGCAGCGGCAACCGGTGGGTGATGCGGGCACCGTTGGGCGGCGATGACAGCCCGCTGCCAGTACCGCTGCCGGAGCGTGCCGGCTTTGCACGGGCCACCGTCGGGCGCGGTGAACACCAGGTCGCCGGGTGACTTACCGGCGATCAAACGGCCGAACAGGCGGGCCGTGTCAGGCGTCAGCGTCACCGCCCGTCGCGAACGCGCCGTCTTCGGCTCGGCGATGGTGCCGTCGCGGCGGAGAGCGCGCTCGACGCGGAGCATCGGATCTCGACCGAGGAGAACAGCTTCGGCGCGCAGGCCGAGCAGTTCCCCCAGCCGCAACCCGGTCGCCAGCAACGCGACCACGACAGCATGAATGGCGTCGGGGCAGTGCGTCAGCAGAATGCCGGCCTGATCGGCGTCGAGCACGCACGCGTGCTGAGGGCTGATACTGGGCAGGCCGTTGCCGCGGCGTCCGGCCGGCCGGCGCATCGGATTGTCGCAGCGCAGGTGCGGCACCGCGTCTTGCATCACCTGGTTCAGCACGATCCAGTGCTTGCGCACCCCGGCCGGCATCAACTCCCGCGCCAGCGCCGCCTTCCACGGATCCAGATGCTCGTGCCGCGTGATCTCGGCGACCGGCAGGTCACCGAGACTCGCGGCGACGCGGCCGCGCAGGATCCGCGCGTACTCGGCATGGGTGGTGGAGGCGACGTCGACCTTCAGCGCCAGCCACCGCTCGATCCACTCGCGCAGTAGCACTGTGGGCGGTCGTGCTAGCGCCCGGGACGCGGTCGGGTCGATTGCCGCGTACACCTGAGTGCTGCTGATTTGCGCGCCCTGGGCCTCGACGTATTGCTTAGCTGCGACAGCCTTGACGTCGGATGGGCCGGGGAACGTGCAGCACTGTTGGCGTCCGGCCGCTGTTCGCCATCGGACGCAGAACGAATTTCCTCGTGCATGAAGAGAAGCCATAAGTCGACCTTGACGCCCACTGGCCAGGGGCCGTGTAAACCGGATGGGGAGGGCTCCTCCGTCCGAGTGGTGTGACGACGACACCAAATGTCCTAGGACGCTCAAGGGGGTGTGCGCCTCGTCATACCGCCGCACTCGCCAACGACATGCCGATCATCGCGGTCGCCTCCCGCCGTACGCCTTGCCCCGAACCCCCGGCCCAGGCAACAGTTCAATCCGTTTCTGTCGCTCGTCTCCAAAGGTCGGCGGAAGCCTCCGCCATTGCCGGTGACGTTGGCATCGTGAGCCTTATGAGCGCTGACTTCGACGTCCCCGCAGATCGCAGATCAGGCCGGGCACGGCCCAACGAGCCGGCCGAATACCTGGGCACGACGCGAGTCAACGGCCTGGCCGTGCAGCGCTGGAAGACGCGAGCCTGGATCATCGCGCTGGTGTGGAACGCCTACGACGGCCCGCCGACCTCCGACGCCGAGCTAGGGGAGAAGCTGCGTGCGGTCGGGGTTGGCGCTGCCCTGCGGGCCATGCCGCACTTCGGCGTCGGCGGACCCGCCCTGCACCAAGTGTCCATCCGGTGTGACAATCGGTGTGGCCCCGGACATCCTCGTAATCGTCGCTGATCTCGTTAGCCACGAAGGCTGTCAGCAGACGAGCCGACGAATCTCGCCCAGCAGGAGTGGGTACGCGTGCGTCCACGGGATGCGCTCTTGTTCCAGCAGTATCCCGGTCGCATGGGTGTCCGCATACTCGACCAGGTACGAGTACAGGTCTCGCTCTTCGTCGTCGAGGTTCGGCAGGGTTCGGCGTTGCGGGCCGGCGCCGTCACCGCCGAGGTCGGCGAACAGATCGAGGGTTTCGCGGTTCATCATGACCGTCGTCACGGCGATGCCGTAGCCGCGGAGGTCGCTGACGAACTGCAGGCCGGCCGCATCGATGTCGCCCCAGTAGAGCACTCGGGTGGCTGCCCGTACCCAGTCTATACGGGCGTAGTGCAGGACGCTGAAGCCTTCGCCGTGCAGTACCACGGTGTCGGGCAGGTCGTCGGTCAGTGCGTAGCCGGTCTCCTTGTTCTCGAGCAGAACGACGATGCGGGGCCGGTTCGGCCATAGGTTGAGGTCGTCTATGCCGGCGGCGAAGTGCCGCATCCCGGCGAACTGGGTGCGCAGCTCCGGGTCGAGTACAGCCACCTGGACGAGATCGGGCGGGATGCGCAAGCCGAGTCGGCGGTGCAGCCTCAGCCTGCGCTGACCGTCGCCGTCGTCCTGCGCCGGTTCGGTGTCGTCGTCGCCGAGCATGGACAGGACGAGTTGTGCATGACGCATGAGCCACTTGGTGTTTATGCCCTTGATCGGTAGTTGGCGCAGCAGCAGGCCGGAGGTCGGGTTGGCGCCGAGCCACGCGACAACATTGACCAAACGGTCGAAGTCCTCCCGTTCGAGCTCGGTGATGCGCCTGATCAACCCGTCGAAACGCGCGGATGGAAACCGGGTCTGCAAGGTGATCAACCGTTGCCCGCAACGGTGCCATATCTCGGCTGTCTCGGCGCAGGCCGCTGCAGCGTCGGCCGGGCCGTCGAGGACCAGGGCATGCGGCATGGAGTGCAGGCCGGTAGGAAACTTCGCGTTCTGGTGGTGCACCGTGCCCGGCCCGCGGTACTCGTGCCACAACTGCGCCCACTCGTGGCAGGCGACCGGGTCGTCGGATCGTTGCGCGATCGTTGGAGGCTGCAGGGGTACGCGCATCGGCCACGTGCCGTCGCCGCGGGCCCAGCGGGGATAGTCCTGGTCGAACCGGCGCCGCAGCAGGGCGATGATCTCGTCAGGCTGCCGCACGGACCGCCCCTTCGAGCTCGGTGTCGCGGCGGGCGGCGAGATCGCCGAAGGTGGCGTAGGCGGCGTTGGAGTGGGCGCCGTCGGGCATGATGCGCTTTTCGACAAGGACGGCTTGGCCGATGAAGGGTTCGACGATGCCGGACATGCGGATCGGTGCCGCGATGATCATTTGGAAGCCGAACTCCTCGAACACGGCGAGGGCCTGCGCGGCGTAGGTTTCGTCGGATTTGCTGAACGCCTCGTCCAGCATGAGCGGCGCGAACCGGGGCCGGCCGTCGGAGTTGTCGTCTGCGAGGTTGTAGCTCAGCGCTGCGGCGAGGCAGAACGCGACCAGTTTTTCCTGTTCACCGCCGGAGTTGGAGGCGGTGTTGTGGTAGGTGAAGATGGTGACGCCGTCGGTGTTCTCTTCGCGTCCGTAGAACGTGTAGCTGGTGCGTACGTCCAAGACGTTGGTGCGCCAGCGGCGGGCTTCGCTGCTGGTGGCGGTGAACCGGGTCATCAGCTCGCGTACACGCCGGAACTGCGCGATCGAGGCAGCCGGGTCGCGGCGTGCGGCGGGGGCGTGACGGAGCAGGTCGTCGACGGCTTTGCGGAAGTCTTTGACCTCGGCCGGCGGGTTGGCCTTGTAGGCGATTTGCAGGTGGGTGCCGGGGTTGAACTCGGCGCGACGCAGTCCGGTGTTGACCATGTCGATGCGGCGCCGGATTTCGTCGGTGGCTTTCTCGATGGCGCGTTGCAGCAGACCGATCGAGGGCACCATGTCCTCGCTGATCATCTGCTGGAACTTTGTCATGGCGTCCGGGAGGCGGCGTTCAGCGATCTCCTCGTAGAGGGCGGCGAATGATCCACCGGACTGTTCGGCGTCGCCGCTGGTGTCCGGCGCGCTGTCCGACCATCGTTCAAGGAACCGGTCGATCGCGTTCCTGGCCTTCGACAGGGCCAGCTTGCGATCCTGGAGCGCAGTTTGTTGGCGGTGGGACAGTTCCGAGCGCAAAGCGCTGCGCAGGTTGCTGATCGTGTCGACGGTTGCCGTGACGTCCAGGCTCGCTCTGACCTCGTCGAGGTAGGCCTGATCGTCGGGGTCGTCGATAAGGTGGGGTTTCCGGTCCTCGGCCTCGTAGATGTCGACCAGCCTGGTCTGGGTTTTGCCGTGATCTTCGATGGCGGTCCGGGTCCGGGAGCAGATGTCGTTGGCGGCCTTGTATTCACGTTCCGCGTCGTCACGCTGACGTTCGAGCCGTTGCAGGTCGACGTTGTCGGCTTTCAGCGCGGCGATGCGGTCCTCCAGCTCGCGGACTGTCCGCGCCGCTGAGGCGTGATCCACTTGGCTCCACATCGTGTAGGCGGCGAGCTGGGTCGCCGCCTCGACCATCGCGTCGAGCTGCCGGTACTGTTGCTCAAGCTGGCGCGCGTGATTGTTGGCCTGCTTGGCGTCCTGGTGCAGCTGTCTGACCTCCACGTCGAGGGCGGCGCGTTTGGCGGCGGTGTTGGCTCCGAGGATGTACGACGACGGGCTGGTGACCTCGGGACGGTCGTCCTTGCGGTAGTGGTTGCCGGGCAGCTTGACCGTTCCGTGGACCGTCACGGCACGCCGGTGCGGTTCCAGATCGCTCGCGGTCTCGACGCACACGTGATCGAACTGGCGCACGAGCTGTGCGGACAACCATGCGCCGCTGGGGTGTTCACGGTCGATGGTGAGCTTGCCGGCAAGGGTCTGGGGTCCTGGTGGCGGCTGGTGCGACGATACGGCGGTCACGGTGCTGTGTTCCACGATGGCGCGCATGTTGTGCTCGTCGATGTACCGGCCGACGACGTCCTTGTGCGTTTCCGGAACCAGTAGTCGCAGTCCGAAGTTGCGCAGCACCTTTTCCGCGGCGGGCCGCCACCGTTCCTGCCCGTCGGCGATATCGATCAACTCGGCTGCATAGGCCAGGTCCACGACCGGTACGCCGGTGCCGGCGGCGATCTCCTCCCGCACGCGAAGGGGGTTCGGCGGGATGAGGGTACAGGCCGATTGCAGGGCGAGCAGTTCATTCTGTTTCGCCTCGAGCGCCTCCGTGGTCTTCACCGCGACGCCAAGGGCCCGCGTGCGGACAGGCTCATCACATTGCAACTCGTCGGCGGCGGCCTGTTTAATGCCGTCGAGCTGGCCGCGGAGCGTGGCGAACGAGTCGTCGTCGTGAGGGCAGGGGTGTTGCAGGCGGGTCACATATCCGCTGTAGATGCGGTACGCGTCACGCCGGTGCGCCGCTTCGACGCCGGCCAGCTGCAGCTGCGATTGCAAACTCTGCAAGGCGGTGCTGCTCTGCCGGTACTGATCATCGAGGGACCGAAACGCTTCGTACCTGCGGCCCTGTTCGTCTTCTTGCTTCGAGAGCTGCTTGTTCAGGCCGGTGATGACCTGGTCGAGACGTTCGAGTTCTACGTCGAGCAGCTGTAGATGCACGCCTCGCAGGTAGTGATCGACGGGGGTACCGAGCAGGTGGCCGGCGCGTTCGCTGATGATACCGGACTCGTGGAACAGTGTCCAGTTCGCCGGAACTTCGCGCAGGATCTGCGCCTGCGCGTGCGCCCGGCTCGCGGTCTCATACGCCTCGTTCAGCGGGGTGAAGGCGTCCACCACCCGTTGCGCGGCGGCGAACGTGTCCGGCTCATCCAGCATGTTCTCGCGGATGAACAGGTTCAGATCGCCCACGTTCTTCATCGCCTTGGCTTTGCCGAGCAGGGCCAGGCCAGTCTGCGACCCACCGAGGCCGACGCGCTGCGCCAGCGCGTTCATGTACGAGGCCTGGCTGGGCGGGTAGTGCGCCGGGTATGCGTCCTTGAGCCACTTCGTGTTGAACTCCCGGTCCGCCCACTCGCGGAGCACACCGATGTCGAAGTGCCCGTCGTGCAGTTGGTACATCGGTTTGAGGGCGGAGCCGTCGTTCTCCACCCCGGAGAACCAGCGCACCACCACGGCGGTCGTCACGGCGCTGAGCCCGTTGTCGTAGGTGGCGGCGACCGCCGACCAGGTCGGTTTCCCGCCGCGCAGGTACTGCACCTGCGACATGTCGTTCTCGTCGCTGGTCTGTGACCACGCGCCGCGCACGTAGTCGGCCACGCTGCGGGTGCTCTGCTTGGCGCCGCGGGCGGTCAGGTCGGCTGAGGCGTTGAACCGCTGATCGTGGGTGGGCAGCAGTGCGATCGAGTGGGCGTCCATCAGCGACGACTTGCCCGAGCCCGACGGACCGGTAAGCAATACACCACGCTCGTCGATCGGTAGGTCCTTGTAGCCGCAGAACGTGCCCCAGTTGACGACTTGCAGCCGGATGAGCCGGAACTGCCCCAGGAACACCGTCCGGGAACTCGCGGTGTTACGCATCGGCGGCCTCGCTGTCCTCCGCACCGGCTGGCGCCTCCCCGCGGGCGATCGCGGTGTAGCGCTCGTGCAGGGCTTGCACTTGCTGCGCGTTGAGGATCGAGGTGATCACACCGTAGATCAGGTAGCGGCTGGTTCCCTTGATCGGTTTGATGATGGCCGCCTCGTCGAGAGCGTTGATCGCGGTCCGGACCTTCTTGACGAAGCCGGCCTCGTCGGTGTCGTCGGTGCGTTTGTAGGCCAGCATGTGATCGATCATGTCCGCGGTCTCGACCACAGGCTCATCCGGCGCGAGCACATACTGCTGATAGAGATAGAGGGCCAGCGCGCTCGCCGCGAGACTCAGCGTCCGCGAGCGCAAAATCGTCCGGCTTCGAGGACTCGGATCCTCCGCCTGCCGGGTGAAGGCGTACCGGTATTCCCGGTTGACCTCCAAGATCAGTCCCAGCTCGGACAGCCTGCTGCGCAGTTGGCCCTCGTACTGCAGCACCACGGGCCAGTGGTGTTTGTTGCGGTCGCTCAGGTGCGGCGCGGCGACCAGTTCCTGCAGCGCCCAGCACGCCTCGGCAGGCAGTTCGCTGGTGTCGCCGTCGAATCGGGTCGACCGTTCACCGCTGTCGACGTGCACGCCCACCGCCTCGCCAGGCGCGTCATCGAATATCGCTGCGGCGTCCAGCGGAGGTGGACTGGCAGGTTCCGGTTCGGGGAACAGTCCGGCGCCGAAGACCTCGTCGAAACGCGGCTGTGAACGATCAGGCATCGCCGATCCCTTCCCCCAGGGCTGGCTGGGCAGACAACACACGCCGGCGTGACAGGTGCGGCGACGGGTCAGGAATCGGCTCGCCGAACACCAGGTACGGGACGTTGAGCTCGCGCAGACCGCGGCCGGTGTGCGCCAGCACCAACTCACGGGCGTCAGGGTCCACGTCACCGAACCGCGTGGCCAGCGACCACAGGCCGATGATGTCGCCGGTCCGCGGCTGAGGCAGGAATTGCAGAACCTCATGCAGGGTGGCGACCCCGCTGTGCGCGTCCATCGCTGCGTGCGCCGCCGCGCGTAACGCCGCCCAATCGATCGCCTCACGGCCGGCCAGCGCCGTGGGGTCGATGTCGAACTCGTCGCTGGAATCGACAACCGGGTCCGCCAGCAGCGGTGTACCAGGATGGAGCCGTAGCCGGCCCACCGACCGGGCGTTGACGCCGCTCATCGAGACCACGAAGCCGATGTCACGGCCGCCATGGGTCCGCTGAAATGCCTCCGCCGCAGCGGCCTGGGCCTCGCTGACCTTGGTGCGCATGCTGCGGTAATGGGCGGCGTCTCCGCCGCGAACGAAGTTGCTGATCCGGCGAAACGCCACCGCACGTACGCCTTCGACCTCCTGCACCCGCCGCCACATCGACTCGATGAAACCGGTGAGTGCGTCGCGCAGATGAGCGGGCAGGCCCGTAACTCGTTCGGTGATCTCGGTGATGTCGGACTCGAGCTGCGAGCGTTGCGACGGTGTGGCGATGACGGTGGCGAAGGCCCGAAACGCCAGACCGTCCGGCGACTCGGCGATCACGTCATGGCCGTCGAACATCTGCTGCAACGTCTCGGCGAACTCGGCGGGATCATCGGTGAGACTCTGCCGCAACAGCGTCGCGGTGTTGGCGTGCATGCGCTCGCCGTACCGGCCGATATCCGCCGGGATGCGGTCGATCAACTGCGCGACCGCGGCGACCTTGTCCACCAGCTCGCGTTGATTGACCACCAGGATCTCGCGGCGGTCAAGCGCGTCGAGCTGCTCTCGCAGCGCCGCAATCTGCTCTTTCAACGCACGCCGGCGAACCACCGGATCCGGGTTGGCCTCGGTCGCGATCTGGCGTATGTCACCCATAACCATGGCCAGCGCGGACTCTGTGGCCACGGAGCTGTGTCGGTGAAGGGCCCGCATCTGCCGCACGGCCTGGCTGGCACCCGATGTCAGCTGGTACCGCTCAATGCGGGAGGCCGGGTCGACGCTGCGATGCACCCAGCCCCGCTTGGTCCACTTCGTTAGCAGGTGTTCCGCTTCCAGCGTGGGCGCCTCGGCGTCATCAGGGTCTCGGGAGGTTGTGACGCTGCGTAGTAGCGCCGGAAGATCCGCATTCACGTCCGCCGCGAGCGACTGCCCGTCGACGATCTGGCCCTCGCCGAGATGCGCAGCCATCAGCGCGAGATGAAGCAGCGCGTCCGGTGACCGCAGCAACGACATGGTCACATCAGCGATCGTATTGCTGCGGAACTCATGAAGCAGCTGCTCGGAGCTCTGGCTCGCCAATGCTTCCACCCCCTCGAACAGGCGCCGCGAGCAGGACACGACGGCTATCGACAGTTGTAGCGGTCACTTCACGCACTGTAGGGCAGGGTTACGACATTACGATGCCCACCGATAGGACGACTCGGTCCGGTGAATCCGAGCGCGGACCCGTTCGCGAGAACGTGATGCAAACGCTAAGCCGATCTTCGTTCACTTTCGGCCGGAGGGAGGGCGCCACGGTGGTAGCCAGGCGCAGCTGGGGTTCTTGACCGCTAGGCCGTGCCTCGATTAGCACCCGCAATGCCTGCTTGCACGGCGAAAGCCCGTGGCGTCCGATGTCCACGGCGACGATCCACCTGCCGGAACGTTCCTGGCTCTAGAGTGATCATCGACGTCCTCGCTGGAAAGATTGGTGGATGACGTCGAGATCGTCGTCCGCCGCTGTTTACCTTCTCCTCAGTGGACGATCGCCCAGCCCGGCCGGTGGCGCTCCGAACGCGTCGGGCAGCCAGTCGGGTCCAGGACGCCAATCACGTAGAGGGCGAGGGCGGAACGGAGGGAGGACAGCTGAAGCCGGCGGACCGGCTGGATCAGAAGCAGAGCAGTACGGCCGGCGGACACCCCATGGGGCGACCACTTAATCCTCACGTGACATCGCGCTGCCCCCTTCTTGCCCGCGGGTTGCGCCCCCTGCATGGGGCGCAGCATCGTTAGAATGCGTTGGTGAATCCGTCGAACCGTGTCGAACTCCGGCGGTACTGGCGGCCACGAAGTTTCTTCGGGCACTCCGAGAACGACGTTGAGGCTGCTCGGGCGGTAGGGCAGGAAGCCGTAGCCGGACTGAGCCCGATCGCTGAAGCGACCAACGGATCATGCACGGTCCTGCTGGCGCCACCCGGCGCCGGTAAAACTACCGACCTTCACCGCCTCATCGACTCCGGCGGGCGACGTGCCCGGCGGGTGCACCTCCCGAGCCTGGTCGGCGACTCCCGCATCTTTGACCTCATCGCCGGGATCATCGCCGAAATCACCGCCCCTGACAGCGTCGAGAACGGCCCGGCAAGCTATGCGCCGGAACCGCTGCTGGCCCTCGACAGCGTCGACGAAGCGCCATTGGACGGCCCGAATCTCATCGAGCTCGTCCGCGAAGTCGCCAAGGCTGCCCGGCGGGCGAATGTTCGGCTGGTGCTGGCATGTCGCAGCGCGAGCTGGTTAACAGGGGTCGAGGAAGCCTTGTGGCGCACGTTCGACACGGTCAACGTGTTCCTCATTGAGCCGTTGGACCGGGAGAACATCGCCGAGTATCTGCGGTCCGCGGATGTCGATGTAGAGGTCTTCCTCGACGCTGTCCGAGACGCGGGCATCATCGATCTGGTTACCAGCCCGCACACCTTGAGGCTCCTCGTCGACGACTACCTCGAAGGCGGCGGCGCCCTTCCTTCAGAACAGATCGAGCTGTTCCGGCGCGCCAGCCGACGGCTGCTGGCGGACCCTGCTTGGCAATACAGTCCGAGCCTGCGTGCAGCTGCAGAACCCCTGTTGGAGGCAGCACGGTGGCTCGCCGCGCTGAGCATTCTCGGTGGGCGCCCACTACTCACCCTCACGGACGTGCCTGGGCCACACCGCCTGACGGACGCTGACTGCGCCGCGGTGATCAACTCGACAGATTACGACGCTGCACTGCGCACGGCGCTTTTCGCCTCGTCGGACGGTCGCCACCACTTCTTCGCGTACCAGACGGTCACCGAATTTCTGGCCGCGGAGCACCTAGTCAACTCTGGTCTGCCAGCTGATCAGCTGACCCGCCTCCTCGCGGGACCTGGCAAGCGCCCCGCCCCGCAGCTGCAGGCCGTAGCAGCCTGGATGATCTCGATGGCGCCTGAACGGTTCCAGGCACTCCTCGGAAGCGACCCGGAAGCTTTCCTGGGCAGCAACATTGAGCTGCGCGATGCGCGTTACCGCAGCGTGCTCGTCGATCGACTTCTGGAGATGGCGCAGCGCTACGAGACGGGGCGCATCGAGCATCTCCGGCTGACCAGGCTCCATTACGACGGCATCGAGCAGCGACTACGTGCCGTATTGGACGACCGAGCGAGCACCTCTGATGCCTGTTACCTCGCGGTTCGCATCGCCCGCTTGAACAGCCTCAACGAAATGCACGATGCCCTGCTGAAAACCGCGCTCGACACGACCCGTTCGGTGGCTGTCCGCTCGGCGGCAGGTCGCGCCGCGCTGGAGCTCGGACCACCGACTCCGGACAGCCGGCTCGCCACGCTGGCAGACCCAGCTCTTCAGCAGAGCGGGGATGAAGACGAACTGTTCGGCATCGGCCTGCGCGCACTGCTCCGCTCCGGCACCTCACCTGCGGCCGTGCTGCCCCGACTGAAGTCCGCCGAAAATCCTGACCTGTACGGGAACTACCGCTCGTTCTTGACTGGAACGCTGCCGTCTGCGTTTCAGTCGACCCAGATGTCGCCCGCAGAGGTCCAGGAATCGCTCAGGTGGGTCACCGAGACGGAACGGCAAGCCCCGATACGCGGACCTCAACTCGGCGGCCTGGCCGAGCAAACCGCAATGGTCTGCGACGCGATCCTCCTGGTTGGGCTCCAGATGCTCGCTGATCCGACGGTACGCTCCGGCGTTGCTGACGTCATCGCTGGCAGAGCGGCAAGACACCTAAGTCTCCTCCGTGAACGGCGCACCGAACTACCGCAGATGGAGCCGGTCGCACGCCGTGATCTCCTGGTCGAGCTGCAAGCGCGGTCCTCCTCCGCATTGCTCGCGCTCAGATTGCGGCAAGCCGGCCTTCTCGGTGCCGACGACTTCGTGTCGCTATTAGGCCGCGCCGAGGCCCTCGCCACCAACGTTAAAGAGGCTCAACAGTGGCGGCCGTGGCTAGTCAACGCGTACGACGCCACCCGCCCGGAACACCTCGCCGCGCTAGGACAAGTAGCCTCCAACAGTCCTCTGTTCCAGGAGGTCGCGCGACACTGGCTCAATCCGCCCGACCCCTCAAGCCACGATGCGCCGCCCTTTCACGAGGATGAGAGCGACGAAAGCGAACCCGTACTCACCACCAAAGAGCTACGGGCCAAACTACGAGACAGCCTGACGCAACCCCCGGCGGAAGCCTTTCACACGTTTTGTTACTGGGCGCAGATCCGGCCCGATCAGCAATACGTAACCGAATCATTCGAGGTGAACGTCGAGAATCTTCCGGGTTGGCAGACCCTCGACGCCGTAGAGCAAGACACTGCCACAGACTGTGCCATCGTCTACTTGAAGACCGCGAGATCCAATGGCGCGGACCTCCTCGGTACCGGGAGCTTCAATACGGGAGCGCTTGCGGCCGCCCGTGCCCTGGTGCTGATGTCGCACAGAAGAGCCTCCGCTGCCCTCGAACCGTCACGGTGGAAGTTTTGGGCGCCGGCATTGATCCGGGGGCCGTTCGTCACCGCAGACGACCTCCCCATGCTGCCCGCCCTCAAAGGCGCATACCGGTACGCCCGAGAAGAGCTACTATCCGCGGCCGAACGCGACATGCGTGGCCGACCCGACTCGGGTCAATTCACCCTCCGCCGCATCGCACCCGTGCTGACCGCTGAAGCAGCAGCGTGGCTTGAAACGTTGGTCAGCGACACCACCCTGGATGCAGCAACCACCGGGGGTGCCTTCCAGCGGCTTGTCGAAGTCGACGCGCCTCGCGGCATCGCCCTACTCCGTCGATACATTGACAAAGGCGACAGGGGCTCGGTTCGTAGGCTTGCCGCGAAGGCACTCGAAGCAACCCCGGGAAGCGCATGGCCGGTCCTGCAGCCCTTGCTGTCGGCAGACGGCCAGCTGGCGACCGACGTCATCGAAGATGTTGCCTACGGTCAGGTCTTCGACGTACGGCAACTTGCGGAACATCACCTTGTCGAACTCTGGGAGTTGACCAACACACGCTTCCCTCCCGAGCAAGACCCGACCGTGCACGGTATGCATATCGTCACTCCGCGAGAAAGCGCGGCGGATCTGCGTAACAGGCTTCTGCCAGCCTTGGCCGATCGCGGCACTGATGCCGCAGTCACGCAACTGCAGCAACTTGTGGCGCGCAAACCTAAGGACGTCGGACTCAAACGGCTGCTGACATTCGCACGCCGAGAACAATCACGGACTCAATGGCAGCCGCTGCAACCTGACGAAATCATCGAGCTGCTGACCGCAAATCCCAGCCGGCGGCGGGCGATCGCCCTCCAGCGCGGATCCCTCGCCTTTCTTCTCGGAGCAGCCGTCGCGGTCCCGATCGACACTGCCTTCTGGTCCCGCGATGGCCTGGAAACTGGAACCTGGATCTTTAGCTTTCTCTTCCTTCTCGTCGGCATCGTGCAGCTCGTGGTCGGTCGTCTGCATCCCTCCACTGGCGATGCGCCCGAGCCTAGCGTGTGGAGGAAGATTGTCGGCTTGCCGCTGACCCGTATCGACGTAGGCGTCGTCGTAGTAGCCCTCGCGATCTGCGTGGCCTTCGCAGCGTTCGCGGAGCGAGGCGATGAGGAACCAGCTAAGAAGGCGCCGCCCCAGCCTGCTCCGAGTTCCACAACACCGAACCAACAGCCCTCCGCCGCTGTGAAGGCATCCGCTTCGGCGACTCCCGCCAGGCAGACATCACCTCGGCCGGCGAACTCATCCTCATCGGCTCGGAGCGCTCGACCGTAAGGCACGTGAAGCTGCGCTTCATCGAAGGAACGCCTCGTTGGCCGATCCCCGAACCGGTGACGGACCGACCGCGGGCGTCTGCGCGGACGCCTAGTTTCCCGGGTCATCCGACAGATCAGCAGATGAACAACCTGCTCGGACACCCGCAGAGATCACTAGGGTAGTAGGACTCATAGCGAGACCGCCGACGTGGCGAACCGGTTGGCGCGCTGGCCCGATGCAGGCCGTGTGTCCATGAAGGAGCACCCGAACGGCTCGAGAACAGCTCGGAGGTGTCAACCTCGCTTCGTGACCGCTAGCATTGTTTCCTCAGCGTAGTGCGATGGGTGCGTTGAGTTGCCTGTGGTTTGCTGACTGATCTGGACATGAACACCGAGTCGGTCTTGCTGCACGGCAAGGGCGCGAAGGATCGCCGGGTACGGTTCGGCCCGAAGACGTCGCGGGTCCTCGCTCGGTACCTGCGTGCTCGTGCGAGCGCGACGGCGCGGCCGAGGTGCCGCAATTGTGGCTGGCCGCGCGTGGCGTGCGACCGCTGGCGCCGACCGGCATCAAGGCCATGCTGAAACGCCGTGGCGCTGCGGCCGGGGTGGCGAACGTGTACGCGCATCGCTGGCGGCACAACTTCGCCCATGAGTGGCACAAGGCCGGCGGCAACACCGGTGATCTGATGCTGATCCTCGGTTGGTCGTCCGACGACATGCCCCGGCGCTACGCCGCCAGCGCCGCCGCAGAGAGGGCGCAGGAGTTTCAGGTCCAGATGGGTATAGGAGAGCGCGTATGAGTTCGGTCCCGCCTGCGGGGAGCGGTTGTTGCCGAGGTCCCCTCGTTAGAACGCCGCCGGGCGGGCACCGAGCATGTCGATCATGACAATGCCGGTCAGGTCCGCCCATGATTGCAGGGTTCCCGGTTCGCCCTCGAACGCAGCTTCTATCTGTTCTGAGGGCTCACGCGAGGGAAGCGGCCAGCCGTCGAAAAGCTCAGGGTTGCGGTCTTCGATGTCGGCAAGCCGGTAGGCGGTGCGTCGCACAGCGGCGTTTCGGGACTGCAGTTCGGCGAAACGACGCAGCACGCTTTCGGTTGCGCTACCGCCCGGCTCATGGCAGACCAACTGATACCACGGTGCGCCGTAGGAGAGCGCCGCCTCGGCATCGAATGTGTTCAGGCGCCGTAGCAGCAGCGCGGTGTCGACCGGCAGGACCGCACACGCCCACTGCCGGAAATCGGCCGCGCCGTGCGGGCAGCCGCCAGCCGTCACCGTTGGACGGTATGCAGTCGGCAGGGCGTCGCTGTATATGCAGTACAGCCCGGCGATGCGGTCGACGCGACAATTCCAGGCGAAGACATCGATCTGCTCCCCCGCAGGGGCGGTCGGGGCGGCCCGCTGGTTGAAGGCGATACGGCCCGCGCCAAGGCAGGCGCGCTTAGCCTGCACCCGGAACCCGGCGTATCCCCGGTGATCACGGATCCACCATTCCCAGTCCGCCCCGTTGGCTGCCTCCTGCGGCGAGGTGAAACGCTGAATCGATACGCGACCGCGCTGGCCGCCGGTCAGCTCGAGCAGGGCGTTGTCGGTGAAGGTCGTTTCGCCGGGAAGCAGCCCGAGGGACCGGCCTAGCCTCATGCGCCACTGAACGTCGGTGGCGATCGCGCGGAAGCTTGAACACAGGTCCGACACCGGATGAAGGTGTGAAACTGGGACCGTGGTGGCGCCCGTGGCGGTCAGGCTCCAGACGCTGTGGCCCGTGACATCGGAGCTGTGAAGTAGCCCCTTCTCGACTAGCCTGCGACGGGCCGTATGCGCCTTGCGACGCCACCGCGGCTCTTGTCGTCCGTCGCTGACGTCAGCCAGGTCGTCGTCGTCCAGCCAGTGACCGAACCGCCGCTCGATCGCCGCGAACACCTGTTGGGTTTCGGCCGTGCCGTGTAGCTCGTAAAGGGCGGCCAGAATCCATGCGGCCATATCCCGTTCTGGGGTCATCGTGACCTGGATTCTGCCTGCGCCGTGGCGTCAGATTGGCGGCGGGGCCAGCTGGGGCGCAAGAGCGCATCTGTTACCACAAGCCTGATCGTAGTGTTGATGTCATCCCCGCGATCAAAGGCATCTGCTCACTCCCGTGCGGTCCAAGGCTACGACCGGGCATGGATGCCGAAACAAGCCCATGGTCGCGCTGGGCGTGATACGCCTGTGAAGGAGGAAGACGGCACGCCTGGCGCCGCCCGGGGCCACCGACCAGCCGATAGAAAAATGTCATACCCACGTGGCACAGTGAGATCAGTCGAACGGGTGAGGAGGAAGTCTCGTGCAAGTCCTCAACCAGCATGGACAGCCCACACCGCCTAACGGCTGCCGGTGGTGTGGCATAGCTGAACGTGATCACGTCCAGCTATGGACCGAAGGCCGCGGATGGCACGGCTGGGAGGCGCCGACGCCCGAACAACGGCGGAGGCGGATGCTGGCTCGCCGTGCCGAGCAGACGGGTCACTCGTCGAGCGCGGCGAGCTTAGTGATCTTGGCGAAGATCGCCTGAATCTTCGCAGGAACCTCTGACGCGTCCTGGAGGCTGCGTACGAGGCCCGCCATGGTGGCGGGCTTCCCGCTGGGACCTGTCTCGCTGTTGACCCGGAAGGTATTCTCCAACTCCGCGCTGAACTTTGGGCCGCCGCGTAATGCGGCGATGTCTGCGGCCTTCCAGGGCAGGCCGTCGGTGCGCTTCCACAGGGTGTTGCCAGCCTGCGCCCATTGTTCGTCGGAGAACTCGTGTTCGAACTCCTGACCAGGAGCGCCGAGCAAGTAAACATGCTCGCTTTTGACTAGCCCGGCGCTGGCCAGTCTGGTCTCGCTGTAGAACTTCTTGTCGTATACGTCGCCGTCGACGACGAACGCGACACGCCTGCCATGTTTGACCAGGTGGCCAGCGAAGATGATGGCCCCCTCGTCTTTGTTGCACGGCACCAGGACGATGCCCGCCGACTGCAGGGTCCGTCCTGTGACAAGACGGAACAGCACCGGGAAAGCGACCATCTCGGTGTCGCCCTCGACCCCGAGGAAGAATCTTTCGTGAAGCAGGATCGTGTTACGCAGGCCGAGCGCTCGGCGATCTGCATCAAATGCTGGCTCTGCAGATCGTGGGCATCCGAGGTGAGGATGCTGTCGACCTCAGTGCGCTTATTCGCTTGCAGCCGCAGATGAACGATGTCTCCGGGCTCGGCGCCGTCGATCAGGTTCATCGAGTGGGTGGCGACGACCACCCCGATGTGCTCGTTGGCGCTCTGCTCGCGGATGACCTTCATGATGCGACGCTGCTGCAGGTAGTCCAGATGGGTGTCCGGCTCGTCGTAGATGACGATGCAGTCGTGCGGCCCGCTTTCGCCGGCCGCTTCCGCATCGGGATCCGCCGAATTCAGCGTGTCGCGCAGCGCGTCGCTAGCCCACTCCCAGACGGCGAGACTGACCCGCCGTGCCCGTCCCGCGCCGGAGCGACCGACGCCAACACCCTCACCGTCGGCGGTGGCCAGGTTCAGATGCGTGGCCTTCAGGACCTTGGTGAAGCTAATCTCGGGCTCCACCTCGACGGAGGTCAGCTCGTCGCACCGCGCCTTGATGTGTTTGACCAGGCCCTGTGCATCCTGGCGGACCCGCGCGCTCAGCTCCTGCTGCAAGACAGCGACCTGCTCACTGAGCTCCGGATCTTCCAGATGCTGCTGGAAACGGGCGCTGAGCGCCGACCGGACCGCGGACTCCGCTGACTCGTGATCCCCGAAACGCAGCACTCGCGGCAGGGCGTCACGCACGGGCGTCGGCAGAGGAACCCAGTCGCTGACCGTTGGCTGCCCCTTGGTGAAGTCCTTCAGCGCTTGCACGATGTCTTCTTTGCGGGTTTTGCCCTGCAAGTCAACCAGGTTGACCTTGGCGAGACGCCGCAGCTCGTCCAGCTTCTTGCTGGCCAGCCCGCGTAGCGACTCGTCCTTGGCGACGTCGAGTTCAACGGACGCCTCGACCTTGCCCGAAGCGGGCCGCCTACGCCGAACCCGAACCCGGGCAGGCAGACCGAGCATGTTCTGCTCGTGTACGGAGAGCTGGAACTCACCCGTTACGACCGTTTCCTCGACGCGTTGCCGACCGGCCGTCTCCGCGGGATCTGGCTGTGCGTCGAGGTAGGTGCGGTCCTCGTCGGAAGGCGTGTACCTGTCGAGCAGGAACGACACTGCGTCGAGGAGCGCTGTCTTGCCGCTGTCGTTGTGTCCCACCAAGATCATCGGCTGGCTGATCTCGAGAGGGCCGACATCGGCGAGGCTTCGGAAGCCCTGCACTCGGATCGACGCAAGACGCACGTATCGACTCCAGCCGCTCGAAGTTCCGTCAGGTTCGAGCGCCGGGTCAGTCGTTGCCGAAAGGCGATCGTCGACGCTCGCTACGGGATCACACAAAATACCCCGCAGCGCCAGATAGTCAGCGAGCGACCCTCTGCTCGGTTGGAGCCGACGTCGACCTACCTCGATCGGGTGATTGAAGCAGTTCGATCGACTGGAGTTGCCCTACCCGGACCGCAGGTGGCAGCGGCGTGACGACCACATCAAATTTGTAGGATGCTCCCGATGAAGTGCGCCTCTGAACAAGATCATTTGCGCTGAAGGCGTGGATTCTCGTGCGATCGTCTCTCCGCTCCCCGGACATTCGGTGAGTAATAGTTCGGTCCATTTCTGTCGTTCGGCTCTAAAGGTTGCCGGAAGTCTCTGCCACCGCTCGCGGCGTTGGCATCGTCAGGCTTATGAGCGCTGACTTCGATAGTCCGGCGGATCGCGGATCCGGTCGGGCTTGGTCCCATGAGCCGGCCGAATACGTGGGCGCGGCCCGAATCCCGCGGCCTGGCGATGCAGCGCTCGAAGACCCGAGCGGGTGTCAGCGCACTGGTGCGGAACACCTACGACGGGCCGCCGACCTCCGACGCCGAGCTGGGGGGAGCATCTTCGTGACCTTGGCATCGGGACTGGGCTGCGGGCCATGCCGCATCTCGGTGTCGGCGGGCCTGCCCTGCACCAGGTCTCGATCCCGGGTGTCGAGGACGCGCCGGAGGCGGCCTGGGACCAGCTGGCCGAGGCGTTGGGTCTGCCGTTGCCGTTTTGGTCGATCCCGCTGCAGCAACGTCAGCTGATCGACGCGTGGCAACCGGGCCGGCCCGCCGTGCAGGCGTCGGCCGTCGACCCCGAGATGGACCTGGACGTGCTGCTGCGCCTGACTGCCCTCTACGACAGCGATCACCCGGCCGCGCAGGTGCTCGTCCGGCTCTTCCGGACGGTGACGTGGCGAGAAGCGCAGGCCGCTGCCCAGATGATCGCCATGGCCGAAAGCATGACGCTCGACGGCACGCTGATGATCGCGGCCCGATCGCTACCGGTACCCCGGGACCATCTCGACGAACTGGCGGAGACCGTACGCCGAGCAGGATGGCTGGAGATCCTCGGCCGCGCCGACGTGCTCGCCGACGCCTGCGTGGAGCAGCTGGTGCGCTGGGACGGCGGCCGCGACTGCCCCTTTGGCGCCCCGACCGACCTCACACCCGGCGACCCGATCAGCGACGAAGTCATCGCCCGCCTCACGCCTACAGCCCGCACGGCCGCCTTCCGATTCCTCGATGCACCACCGAACGCCGAAACGCTGGTAGACCCGGCCACCGACGCCCCAGCCATCCGCATCACCACCAAGGACGGCATCCGTTTCCGGATCGCTGTGAGCCAGTGGCTTCCCCCCACGTCGCTATTCGTCGAGCACGTGCTCGACGACCCGATTTGGATCCGGACTGCTGACGACACCGTCTACCGGGCACCGCAGGGCCCGAGGTGGGGGCTCGGATGGGGGTATGCCAGCAACGGCCCCGGCGCACTCGCGCTACTGATCCACCGGCTGCTTGACGACATCACAGCACGAGCCGCCGACGACACACGTGGAGCGCCGGAAGGCCTCGAGCGGCTCCTCTCCACCACCCTGCCCCGAGGAACCCACCTGAGCCGGGCCCAGCTCGAAGCGGCCCGCGCCGGCCGTTGAGCTCACACCGGGGCCACACGGGTGCGGTGCGTCTGCGATGCGCCGCCGGTACGGGACCATCGCACGACATGCCCGAATGGGCCTCCGGCTGTGGGGATAGAGCGGCGAAATGCCCTAGCTCAGTGTTCCTAGGACGGCTCACGAGACTCTGCATGGCGCAAACCGAAAGAGCGCTACTCCGGTGGAAGGCCAGCTCGAACGGCGTCCGCGAGGGCAGCCTTCTGCTCCCTGCTCCACCGAGCGTTCGGCTTCAACAGTTGGGTAAGCGCCGAACGAGGGGACAGGCTGCGCAATTTGGCATGGGGATCGATCGGAACGTCACTCCACGTGTGCGCTGTCCCGTCGACGATCAGATGAGGATTGGTCTTCAAGCCGGGCTTGGATCGGTTGAACGCCTGGTCTACATCGACCTTCGGTAGACCGAGGCCAACGAGCGCCTTCTTCAACGACACGGTGTGGATGGTCGTGCCGTGCTCGCGGATCGTGTTGACGAATACAGAGAAAGCGTCGTCGGCGAATTGCTTGGCCAGCAGCGTGGGGTCGAGCAGCCACTGCAGCCGGCGAGTTCCTGCCCGCGCGAACTTGATCGCCTGGTCGTCTGGCGCCACCTTCTGCTGCCTACCGCCCTCCCACTCGACGAGCACCTTCGCACGCGGCCCGCCTCGATCCAGCACAATGCCTTGCTGCGGGGCTTCCCCTGGAACGCTCCAAACCGCGATCTCTTCATTCGTCGCCACAGCGCGCAGTCTAGACGCAAGGCAACGAAGATTGGCAATATCACTTCGTTCATTCATCCGCGTGATCTAGGAATTTCGCATGAACGGGCTTTTCGGTTCTACCGGTACGAGAGGGGCATCGGAATCGATCATGGCGCAGGGGATGACAACGCGAAACTCTCGTGGCAGAGTCCGACTTCGGATGCGCTGTCATCCGTCCGGCGATCATTTCCCGCGAATTAGATCAGCCGGCCCGGTCGAAGCGGTGAGGGCGCCGATCATTCGGGGGTTAACGTGCACAGCGGTCGCGAAGGTTCCACCGGAAGCATCGAATATTCCCTGCTGCAACTCCATGAGGACGCCGGTGGGACGCTCCGAAGCTCGGCCCGTGACCACGCCAAGGGCATCGGCCGAATACTGCAACAAGAGGTTGACCTGGGCACATGGTCTGACCGGCTGGCGCGACGGCCCGAAATGGGACCGTTCGACACCGGACGGCGAGAACTTGGATTTGCTGTGTATTCCGCATCGACCGGCCTATACCGCCAAGCCTATAATAGCCTTAGGCTATTCCTTGAACTTAGCTTCGCCTCAGTGCTTTTTTCCGTCGACGAGCTAGCTATGCGGTCATGGCGGTCGGACGGCGCACATTTTGAATGGGGCGCGACGCTGGATCCAAAGACGGGAATTTTGTCGGCTCGGACCGTTCGGCTGTTCCTGCCTGCCGCGGTCGAGCATGCGGCGGAGTACTGCGGCAGGGCCAGGCGGGTGTACGACGACTGTTCAGCGTTCACCCATGGTCGCCCAAAGGAACTGAGCACGCTGCCTGACCGCCTCACGTATTCATCGCCAGTCCTTGCCGACTGGTGCTCGACCGCTCAGGTAGCCGCCGAATGCGTTCTCTTTCTCTTGTTCTGCCGCTTCGGCGAGGAACTGCTTCCGGCGGATGACGGTCGTCTCGCCGCAACACTCGACTTCTCCTTGTCGCACCTACGCGTCGTCCGGGAGCGGCTAGGCGACGTATCCCCGGGGGAGGCTGTGCGTGGTGGATGAGCTGTTCTTCCTCCGCACCGACGACGTACCTCCGAGTGATGCGCTCAAAGTATTGGTGATGAGCCCCACCGAACGTAAGGTCGTCGACAAACTCAAGAATCGAATGCCGATCGTACTCAGCGCCAGCCGCGGTGTCGGGAAGACAATTCTTCTTCGTAAAGCTGAAGACGAACTGGCCAAGTCGCTCGCAACCGACCGGATCCTGCCTGTGTTCGTCAAGTTTCGCGACTCAACGCTTATAGCCGCGAAACAAGGCGACGCATTCCTCGTGTGGATGGTAGCTAAAATCCGGGATGAGATAGCGCGCGCTGCCACCGCCTACGGCCTAATGGCTCCTGATAACTCGGTGATCCGCGCCATTCGTGGTCAGAGCGGTCCCGGTTCGACGATGGAAGAATTGGAAACAAAGCTGACGACGGCTTATCGCCGCAAGTCCGGAGGCGAAGAAACCGTCGAGTCGCTCGACCCTGACGATGTTCACTACCTCGTGGAGAGGCTCTGCGCCCAGGCGTCGCTTCGGCGAGTCGTTCTCCTCGTGGACGAGGCGATCCACGCCTTTCAGCCGAATCAACAACGACAATTCTTTACGCTGATGCGTAATCTGAGCGGACCGTATATCACCATCAAGGCGGCCGTCTACCCTGGCATATCGACATTCGGCGAGAGCTTTCACCCTAACCACGACGCGACGTTCATCGGCCTCGACCGCGACATCCTCGACAAAAGCTACCTGGAGGCCATGCGGAGCATCGTCATCGCCAAAGATTCAGGACTACGGCGGACCATCGAGGATAATCCCGCCGTGTTCGACACCCTCGCGTACGCGGCAACCGGAAACCCGCGCATTCTCGTGAAGACAATCAGTGAGAATCGCCGGCTCAGGCGCAACTCACTGCCCGACACCCTGCGCCAGCAATACCAGGAGGCCATCCTCTCCGAACACACCGACCTCGCCGACAAATACTCCGGGCACGCCCCCCTGATCCACTGGGGGCGCAGCTTCATCGAGGACCACGTCCTGCCCCGCATCTACCACCGCAACAACACGAAGAAGGAGACCACATCTCACATCTGGGTCCACAAAGACGCACCAGCGACGGTGCACAGGGCACTGCAACTGCTCTGCTACAGCGGGGCGCTGCGCCAGGAGGACAAGAACACCCGGGGCCCGAGAAACGGCATCGGAACTCGCTACCTGGTCAACCTTGGATGCCACCTAGTTCTAGACAGCGACCCCATCGAGTACTGCGAACGAGTCACGTCAAAGCTGAGCCGCCGAGCGGCCGTCGACTTCCCTGCCGACGACGAGCAGTTCGACGAAATCAAGGGCCACGACCTGGAAACGGTCGATCAAGGCGACGCGAACGCGGCACTCCGGGCACGACTCAACACCCGGGCTACCCGGCTCGACCTCACGGACTTCCAACGCAAAACGATCACCCAACTCGACCTGCAGACCATCGGCGACGTGTTGCTCGCCGACGAAAACACCTTCCGCAAGGTTCGCGGCGTCGGGCCGGTGTATGCACGCCGTATTCACAATGCGGCCCAAGCCGCCGTTCTGGAGTACCTGTCCGGCTGAGGCCTCGACTGCCCTGGTGTCGTGAGCCTGATCGCGGCGGCCGGCGCGAGTACCCAACGGCTCGCTGAGGGTCCGCCAAACGCCAGCGCAACCGGTGAGTCCCCTCGCTGAAGTCCAGCCGGGTGCTGAAGGAGGGGGAGCCGGCACCGACATGCGCGATGCTCGCCCGATACGACGCGCGCCGTTTCCCCTCGTCGACAGGAATGATGAAGGTCTGAGAATACTTGATCTCCTCAATTGATCATGCATCTGCCAACGAGCATATGATCAACTAACTTAATAGCTTCATGTCGATTAACGCATAACCTCGGCAACGTGAGATCTTGCCGGACGATGACTACGCTCGATAACGGCGAAGAGCGCGAACCAAAGGGATGGCGCTCACCGAGTGTCTGGGCGCGAACCGACACGATCGGCGGCAACCGCGTCAAGCAACTCCTCGTCCCCTCCAGCACGTTCCAGACGGTCACCACAAGCGGCGACGGGCTACGGGCAGCAAACAACTACGGTCAGTGGCCAGCGGCCAAAACCGACCAGCCCATTGATCAAGAGACTCTCTGGCTTGCCGTTCCTGCAGGGACTGCCGCAGGAGACCCGCTGACCCAAGCATCATGGCGCAAGCCGGCCTTGCTGACTCGGCACGAGCCATCGGTAGTCCTCGAGTCCTACCGGGACGCGATCACTTACAACGAGGGCGCTAAAGAACATCCCGGTCTACGGTCGCCCCAACTTGGCGCACTGCATGCAGTCCTCGGCTACTGGACAACTAAACGCACCACGCCGGCCACGGTCGTCATGCCGACAGGAACCGGCAAGACCGAGACGATGCTGGCCCTCCTGGTCGCCGCCCGCCTGCCTCGCCTTCTGGTCCTAGTACCGTCCGACGCGCTCCGGAAGCAAGTCGCCAGCAAGTTCGAGACACTGGGTGTACTCCAGGAACTCGGCATCGTCACCCCCAAGGCGCTACGGCCGAACGTCGGACGGGTGCAGCACGGCTTCACCAACGTCGAAGAAGCACAGGATTTCGCGCATGTGTGCAACGTCATCGTCGCTACCCCGCAGGTTCTGAACGCCTGCGAGCCCGAAGCTCTCGCGGCATTGGCCGGCACCTGCTCGCATCTGTTCGTCGACGAGGCCCACCACGTCGCCGCACGCACATGGTCCGAAATCCGAGACCACTTCGCAGAGAAGAACGTCGTCCAGTTCACGGCGACACCGTTCCGCGAAGACGGCAAACACCTGCAGGGCCGCACCATCTACGCGTTCCCGCTCCGCGAAGCTCAAGCCCAGGGCTACTTCTCCCAGATCGACTACACCGCCGTCATCGACTTCGACAACCTCGACCGGGCGGTCGCCGAACAAAGCATCGCCAAGCTGCGCGCCGATCTCGCCGCCGGCCTTGACCACGTACTCATGGCCCGCGTCGGCGGCATCCGCCGCGCCAAGGATGTCCAGCCCCTCTACGAAGAGCTCGCCGCCGACCTGTCCCCGGTCATCATCAACCACCAGATGCCCAAGAAGCAGCAGACCGAGGCCATCGCAGCACTACGCGAAGCCCGCTCCCGCATCGTCGTCTGCGTCAATATGCTCGGCGAAGGATTCGACCTACCGTCGCTGAAGGTCGCTGCGGTGCACGAACCCCAGAAAAGCCTCGGCGTCACCCTGCAGTTCATTGGACGCTTCGCCCGCACCTCATCCAGTGGGAGGTACGGCGACGCATCCATCTTCGTCGCCCGCTCCGAGATCGACGTCGATAAGCGCCTGCGCACCCTCTACGCCGAAGACTCTGACTGGAACCTAATCCTGCGCAACCTCACCGAGACCGCCGTTGACGCTCAACAAGACGCCAGCGACTTCGAGGAGGGCTTCACCAGCCTTCCGGATGAGGTCGCCCTGCGCAGCCTCCTGCCGAAGCTGAGCACCGTCGTCTACCGTGCCCCGAGCGACGAATGGGAACCTGAGAACGTCGTCGACTTCTTCGGCGAAGAGTGCCTCTACACCCAGCCTCTCGGGCTCAACGTCGAAGCCGGCATCGCCTGGTTCGTCATCGAAAACCGAGACGAAGTCAGCTGGGGCGATCTCAAAACGATCGAAGAGGTCACCTACGAGCTGTACGTCCTCTACTTCGACCGCGACCGACGGCTGCTCTACGTCAATAACTCTGCCAACGACGGCGTCTTCGAAGACCTCGCCGAAGCCGTCCTCGGCCCCGGCGCCACCCGATTCACCGGCTCGACCGTCTACCGCGTCATGGCCGACATCGACCGTCTGATCCCTACCAACGTCGGGGTCCTCGACGCCCACGATCAATTCCGCCGCTTCTCCATGCATGTCGGTTCCGACGTCACCGCCAGCTTCACCCAAGCTGAAGCCGGCACCAAGTCACAGACCAACATCTCCGGCGGCGGCTACCGCGAAGGCGAGCGCGTCAGCATCAGCGCGTCGCTCAAGGGCCGCATCTGGTCCCACGCCACCGCTCGAGACCTCAAACACTGGCGCGACTGGTGCGACACCGTCGGCGAAAAACTGCTCGACGATACGATCAGCATCGAAAAGGTCATCGGCCAGTTCCTGCTGCCCGAACGCCTAACCGGCCGGCCCAGCGGAACTCTCCTTGCGGCCGAGTGGCCCTGGCAGCTGCACACCATGCAAGCAGACACAGTGCGTCTCTCTCTGAACGACTTGGTCTACGAGGCCGCCTACACCGACCTGGTACCCGACACGACGACCACCGAAGGTCCGTTTCGCTTCGACGTCCGTACCAAAGGCTGGACGGCGACCTACGAGGCCACCGTCGAGCAGGGGCACCTGCGCTACTGCTGCATCACCGACAACGAGATCAAAGTAGTCAGGGCCCGCTCCGAACTCAGCCTGAGCGACTGGCTCAACCACAACGGCCTGATCCTCATCCTCGACGACGATCGCATCATCGAGGGCGATCTGCTGTACAAACCAACCTGGGACCGGCCTCCGTTCGACCGCAAAGAACTCATTCCCCTCAACTGGACTGGCACCGACCTCAAGGTCGAATCCCAAACCAAAGACCGCCTTACCGACTCCATCCAGTACCGGACGATCAACGAACTCAAAGCAGAGCCCGAACCCTGGGACCTCATCATCGACGACGACGGAAGCGGCGAAATCGCCGACGTCGTCGCCATCCGCATCACTAAAGACACTCTGCTGATCCGTCTCGTGCACTGCAAATACTCACACGGGGCGACAGCCGGGGCCCGCGTCGAGGACCTGTACGAAGTCTGCGGCCAAACCCAAAAGTCAGTTATGTGGCGCCGCGGGGATCTACACCCCTTCTTCCACGCCCTGGACGACCGCGCACGCAAGAAGTACCGCAGGGACGGAGTCAACCCGTTCGAGGTAGGCAACATCAAGACCCTCTACAAAGTCCAAGAAAAGGCCACCATCCTCAGACGCAAGATCGAGATGGTGATCGTCCAGCCGGGACTATCAGCGACCAAGATCACTCAGCAGCAACTCAACCTCCTTGCCTCGACGCAGGCATATCTAAATACGACAATCAAAGCGCCGCTCATAGTTTGGTGCAGTCCATAGCGGCGGTGCAAACCTGAGCGAAATAGCCACCGCGCTATAACGCTAGTGCCGAGTCAAGTCCTCGGAGCAACGGTGTCGTGGGCCGGGAAGATTTAGCCCCGTCGGCAGGTCGAAGAACACCGCCACGGGCGAGCCGGAAGTGCTGCGAGCATCGCGCCTGGACAAGCGCAGCCATGAACATGCAGTTCAAGTACCATGAGGATGTGCACGGAAGAGGTAAGCCCTTGGATACCTTTACTCGGCCGAGTATACTTTCCAGCGACCTGGCAAAACGTTTGTTAGCACGTCGCTGGGCCCTCTAAATGCTGGGGGTACTGGGAACTATGCACCGTAACGATCACGTGGGACGACGGCACCATGGCGCACCTCACCAACGACGCGGTCTTCACCTCCGACGACATCGGCACTGACGTCCGCGTCGGAGACCTCGGCGAGTACAAGACCGGTAAGAAGCTCGCCCGTGAGGACACACCGCCGCGACCGTGGCTGACCTGGATCGGCCTCTTCGTTGGTTTCCTCGCTGTCTTGCCCGGCATCGTCGCGGTCCTCATCATTCGCGAGTTGCTGCGCTTCCGCCGAAGACAATGACCGGGTAACGATGAGGCTTGACACGGACGTGCGTCGGCTGGTTGGCGCAGGGTGGTCGAGTGCCTATAGTCATGCGTGTGGTTCCGCGGCGATGTCATCTCATGGGCGCCCACGAGATCCGGGTGCGGCTCGGGACAGTCTGTCGACAGCGGACCTACCAGATCACCATGCGACCCGACTTCCCGGCGCCTGTTGCCAAGCTTGCTCAGGGGAAGGTGTGGCTAACTGAAGACGTCGAAGCGTGGATGGGTGCTCACGGGCGGCCACGGGTGGATTCGGATAGCGGGCCGCGACCTGGCGATTCGGCTTTCGGTGCAGAGTGTCAGCGCGGCGGGGATTGACGGTTGCCTCGTCGCCGGCGCAGCCAGAGGCCGTACGTCACGGCTAGTGCGTACGCAATGGCGGCGTAGCTGGCCGCCCGGAGTTGGCGGTCCTGGGCGCGGGGCTCGCAGAGAGCCCGGAACTCCGAAGGGTCCCAGTTCGGCGGAGTGCGGGGTACGAGCAGCGAGCCGCAACCATGGGTCACGTACGGCGCGTTGAAGGCCAACGTCACGTACACCAGGGTGGGGGTGAGGAGAAGCGCGCCGGCGCAGGTGCGGCGAACCCATTCTGCGGCCGACGCGGACCTGGCCGACACCAGCCTGATCACCGCACTGAAGATCGCGGCGCAGCACCAGACGGCTGATGTGACGGCCGCGATGGTTCCTGGTCCTATTCGGGCTACATGCGATGCCGGTTGTTCGGGGCCGAAGAAGAGGCCCATGACGCCAACTGCGGCGATCACCGCGACGGTGCAAGTGATGGCATCCCAAAGTCGGCGACTGGCTCCCTTGGAGTTGCCCGGCATATCCGCTCCATGGGTCAGGTGACCAGCTCGTACGCTGCTGAGTCTAGGTACAGCAGGATGGCTACGGAGGTGCCTTGGGCAGATCCTCAGGCTCAACCACGGGGGCTCCGCATGATGGCGGCGGGAGAAATCGCTACGGATCTCCTCCTCGGTGTGGAGAAGGGGTGGAGACTCAGGTCGGCAATGTCCTGGCAAGCGTGGCGCCCGGGACCGTGCCCAAGCGGTGATCGCTCCCTTTGAGTGCGGAGTTGTGGCGCCGGCTCGGTGAGCAGCATCAGCGGATCGACCGCTGTCGAGGTGCGGCGGCGGTGGCCCGCCGCCGGCGGCTGGACGGCCGGTTATTGCTGCAGCTCTGCCCATATCCGCTGATCAGCCCGAACAGATGCGGCGGGCGTCTCCGTGGGACGCCCGCCGCACTAGCGATGTGCTGCTGTCAGGTGGTGCAGGTCGGGTCGCCGGACTGGGCCGGGACGGAGACGGCGTCCCAGGCCGCCTTCACCGTGTCGAACTCGGTGCAGCTGCCCGCGTGCAGGTCCTTGGCAGCCTGCAGCGTCCAGGTCCGGTACGACGGGTACGACGAGTCGGACGTCTTCATCAGCATGGCCGTGTACATGATCTTGGCGGCCTGCTGCAGCCCCAGGCCGGTGATGGTGGAGTCGTTGCAGGTGGGGCTCTCCGGCTGACCGTTCGTCGGTTTGCTGCCCTCAGCGAGCAGGTAGAACCAGTGGTTGCCCGGTCCGGCTGCCGCGTGGACCTCGTCGTCGCCGGTGTCCGCGGAGTAGCAGTTGTCGTGGCCCACCTTGGCGGGGTCGTACATGTTGCGGATCGGGCCTTCGCCGATGAGGTCGACGGATTCGCCGACGGTGTAGTCGGGCTCGTCGAATTCTTGCGGCTCGTTGGCGTACCACTCGGTCATGGCGCCGATGGTGTCGGCGACGAATTCCTGGGTGCCTTTGCCGGAGATGCCGCCGGGGGTGTGGTCGTCGATGCCGTGGCCGAGCTCGTGGCCGACGACGTCGAGGGAGGAGATCCAGCCGCCGGCGGCGTTCTTGCCGATGACGATCTGGCTGCCGTCGTAGAAGGCGTTCTGGTCGTCGAGGCCGATGCGGATGGGCCAGGCGCCACCTTCGCCGTCCATGCCGTCGCGACCGAGCCATTCGCTGAGCATTTTCGTCTGGGTCTGTGCCACGAAGAGGGCGTCGGCGCAGCCGGTTTCCCGGTTGTCTGCCTTGCCGTCGCCCCACTGGTCGTCCGGGCCTTCGAAGGTCTTCTCGCCGTCGTAGTCCTGGCAGGACAGGTTCTTGGTCTTCGGGTCGGTCATGGAGAAGGTGTCGCCCGACGCCGTGGTGTCCAGCTTGAGCGGGCTGGGCCCGTTCAGCGCGCCCGTGCCTTCGCCGTTCAGGACGCGTTCCTGGGTGTGCAGCACCTTGCCGGTGGCGGCGTCGATCTCGACGGTCAGCCGGCTCGGTCCGTCCTTGCCGCGACCGGCAACGGTGCTTTGCCAGGCGAGGCGCGGCGTGCTGGCGAGCGCGAACACCACCAGGCGAGTGTTGTCCGTCTTGTCCACCTGGGCCAGCTGGCTGCGGGCGACCTTCTCGGCGGCTGCTGCCGTGATGGTCGGGGTGAGGGAAATGTCGGCGATCGGCTGCTTCTGTGCCACCGATGTGTACCGGGTGTGGCCTGAGGCGTCGGTGACGACGACGAAGTCGCCGCCCACGACCGGCAGGCCGCGGTGGGTGCGCTGGTAGGGGACGAACTGCAGCGGTCCGGACGAGAGCACCGGCTTCGCGGTGAACGTGTCCGCTGCGCTGGCGTGCAGGTAGGCCGGGCGTTCTGCTACCAGTTTGCCGGCACTCTGGACGGCCAGCTTGTGGATCTGGCCGGGGTCTGGTGCCGGGCTCGGTGCGGTGGGTGTGGTCGCCGCCGTGGCGGTGGCCGAGCCGCCGATGACCAGACCGGCGGCGGCGATGGTGGCGACTGTCGCCCGCACCGGCAACCGCGGTTGCGAACGCCTGTGACCTCTGGACATAGTGCCTCCCCAGCGGAACCGCCATTCGGTTACGGGGTGGTGACCGAACGTCTGGCTCCGTTCAACGAATGGACATCACCGTATGAACAAAAGATCGACGAACGCAAGTATTGAAATAGAGCGAAGAGGTTGATATCTCACGCGTACGCGCAGAGAGCGCTCTTTTCGGCGAGGCAGTTCGTCGAGCGGCGAGCCATTCCGAGGCGTGGTAGCGTCGGCCCATCGGAGGGCAGGCGGTCGTTCAGATCTGTGCTACGTAGACGGTGTTCGTCGACGTCCGCCGCTGCAGCGGATTGGCAAACTCGACAACCTCGGCCCGTACGGTCGGGAAAACCGTTCCCAGCAGATCGACGAATGGCTGATCCGGCGGGTCGTTGGACCACAGCGCAAAGACGCCGGAGGGATGCAGGTGCCGGGCAAGGCGCGGCAGGCCGTCGGCCGTATAGAACGCGGCGTGCTGAGGGTGCAGCAGATGCCGTGGGCTGTGGTCGATGTCGACCAGGATGGCGTGCACCAGTCTGCCCGGGACATCCGGGTCGTAGCCGGCGGGCTCGGCGGTCAGCGCAAAGAAGTCGCCGTGGATGAGGCGGCACCTGGCGTCGGTATGCAGCGCCGCGGCGAACGGTAGGAGGCCGTCGCGGTGCCAGGTGATGACCTCGTTCAGGGCGTCGACGACCAGCAGCGAGCTGACCCGGGGATCGGCCAGCACCGTGTCGGCCGTGTAGCCGAGTCCCAGTCCTCCGACGACCACATCGAGGGCGGTGCCGGGCAGCGGTGCCAGCCCGAGCCGGGCCAGGGCGACCTCGGCCGCGGTGAACAGGCTGGACATGAGGAACTCGTCGCCGAGCTTCACCTCGTAAACCTCGACGTCGACGGTCGGGTCGTGGCGACGCCGGAGGCTGAGGTCGCCCATCGGCGTGGGATGGAAGGCCAGTTCCTCGAAACGTCTCGGCATCACGCCACTCCTTCTGCCGCGGGGTCGGTTCCTCCGCGATCAACGTCCTACGGTGGCGTGGGGGTGCGGCCTGACTATCGCCGGAGCGTTTACCGCTCGCTCAGGCGCCCGGCGGCCTCGGCGTACTCAGTGCCGGTTTCCGGGCAGACCCAGATTCCGTCGCCCTTGGCGGTGAGGGGGCGGCCGGCGTGGCCGACCCAGCCGATCCGGCGGGCGGGTACGCCGACGACGAGAGCAAAGTCGGGAACGTCCTTGGTGACCACCGCACCCGCCGCCACGAGAGCCCAGCGTCCTACCGAGACCGGTGCCACGCAGACGGCGCGGGCGCCGATGGCTGCTCCTTCGCCGATGGTGACGCCGACGGCGGTCCAGTCGTCGCCGGTCTTGGGCCGGCCGGTGGGGGTGACTGCGCGCGGATATTCGTCGTTGGTGAGGACTGCGGCCGGGCCGATGAAGACGCCGTTGGCGAGGCGGGCCGGTTCGTAGACCAGGGCGTGGTTCTGCAGTTTGACATTGTCGCCGATGGTGACGCCGGGGCCGACGTACGCCCCGCGGCCGACATTGCAGTTCTGGCCGAGGGTGGCGTGCTCGCGGATCTGGGCGAGGTGCCAGATGCGGGTGCCGGCGCCGATGGTGGCGCGGGGGTCGACATCGGCGGTCGGTGCGACCGTTGCTTCAGGCTGGGTGGGCGCAGTTTCGCTCATGGAGGTCCTTAAGTTTGAGGGGTCAGTAGGTTGTGCTGACGACCCGAGCGGGCCGGGTGTGGCTGGATGGTGTGGTTGCCGGCTTTCGGGTGCGGC
>NZ_JBITBX010000028.1:0-34512 GCF_044452725.1 Actinoplanes sp. NPDC051859
ACCGCCAGCAGCACGCTGCGGCACGTGCTGATCAACCTCGTCGACGCCAGAGAAGCCACCCGCATCCTCATCGACCTGGACAAGGTCGACTTCATTGACGCCACCGCCATCACCGCGATCATCGACGGCTGCAAGGCCGCTCACCAGGCAGGGACCACGCTGCGCCTGACCAACGCTCACGGCCTCGTGCACGACACCTTCGCCGCCCTGGGCATGCTCACCCTCTTCGCCGCCGATCCCCGCAGCCCGGCGAACTAACACCGAGGCAGTGCGCCGCAGCTCTCCACGCCCTGATTTTGTGATCGGCCGGTTCGGTGATCGACTAGTGCACTCTATTCGGCGGCAAGTTACGGCTTGATCGGCGCGGGGTATTCGCGCGGGGTGACCAGTGATGACGTCGTCTTGGACCGCGACCTACTTCGCCGCGCGGCGGTAGCGAGATTGCGCCGTGCCCGCCGCGTCGCCACAGGAGTCGCCCTGTCAATCTTCTTGATCGTCGTAGTGGTCGCATTCCTGATGTCGGACGACGATTCCTGGTCGGTGTCCGATGTGGCGGTGTTACTCGTTCCCACCGTCGTCGGCTCGCTGTTGCTGCTCCTGATCTTCCGCCTCCTGCGTCGGCAGGAAGACAATCCGCAGCTGTTGTTCGGGGCCGACAAAGCCGATCGCGCCGCGGTGCAGCGCGCCTTACGCGCCGGGTCGACTACCGACCCTCGTATCGATGCGCTCGCCCGTGACACCGCACGTCACGCTGTTCGCCGACCGTGGTTGCTCTGGTGGCTCGTCGGGCTGATCGTGTTGTCGACCGCCCTGCTCGTGGTACGGGTGATCGACGGCGACACCTGGCGCGAGATCGGCCTGTCAGGGTTGAACAGTGCGCTGTTCACCGCCGTAGCGGCCCGACTCGTAATGGACCGGCGACGGGCACAACGTTTCCTGCAACGCCCAGCGCCGACCACCTCGCAGCCCGACGTCATGAAACGGCTGCTTCTGATCGGACTGCTGACCCTGGTCGTGCCCGGTCTCCTGCTCTTCGCCCTGCGCAACACCGACTCGTTGTGGGCGATGGCGGGTGCTGGCGCGGGAGCCGTGGGTTTCACCCTGGTCGTGGTCGCCGGCCTTCGCAGTACGCGGTGAAGCCAACCGCCCTGGGCGCAAGATGATCTCGTCGACCGAGTCTGGGTCCGGCGAGACTGGTCGGCTGCTCCCGTGACTAGCAGGCACTCGACTGAGGTACAGGGTGCGGGTGCTGCCCGATAGCTGAGGCTCGTTGGTGCCAATGACACTCGGGTGATGCTGGGCGAGATCAGCAGGCGAAGGTTCTGTTCAACTCACCACCCACCGGGATTTCCCTGCACCGGTCGCCGACCTAGCGATGGGCAAGTGTGGCAGGCCGCGAATTTCGAGGAATGGATCCCAGCTCGCCCTTACGTCGCCCCTGAAGGCTCCTGCACTAGCAAATTCTCTGCCGAGATCTACCAATCCTTGATTCGGGTAGACCGCCTGGGACTGTGAAATTGCCGGTCCGAAGAGAATGATTTCCGCGCCTATAGCTCCCTGCGGAGCTCATGCCGCGCGCAGGCGGGAGGGCGTGTGGGTGACGCCGCGCGCTCGCCTCCGGCATCGGGCAGGTGCATCGCCACGGAGGCCGTAACACCGCCAGGTCGGTATTCGAGGGTGAAGTGATGGGTGAGCTGGCAGGCGAGCCACAGTCCGCGCGCCAAGTCGATCTCGGCGGAAGACACCTTCGACACCGACCTGACCGACCGGGACCGGCTCGGCACCGAGATCGATCTGCTCGCCGCCCGGGTCGGCGGCCGGCTCCGCGCCGCGGGTCTGTCCGGGCGCACCGTGACGCTGAAAGTGCGCCATCACGATGTCACCACCATCACCCGGTCCCATACCCGCGTTAGAGGAAGAGCGGGGCATGCTGCGTAAGGCGGCCCGGTATTTCGCCGCGGAGATGCGCCTGTGAACACATTCCGATCTGGCGCTCGCCGCGACCGCGGCTGGCCGAGTACCACCGCCCTGTTGCACGACCTGCTGAACGCCCTCACCACCGGTGCACAGATGCGCGACCGGACCCTTAAAATCCACGCGGACACACTCACATGGAACTGAACCCCACCGCCCCCCACACCACGGGTATCCCGACGGGGGTACGAAACCGCATCGCCGCTACCGCGACGGCGGTCCTGCTCGCGCTGGCCGGATGCGCTAATCCCGCGACTACGACCCAGACCACGCCGCCGTCCGCCGGACCGGCATGCAGCGAAGCCGACACCAGCACTTTGCAGGCCATTACCTCCGGCGCCCGCCAAGGCGACGCAAGCATCACCGTCCTCGCCTCCGCCACCGTGCAAGCCGGCGACGGAAGCCAGATCATCGCGTTGTCCTACCCTCGACCAACACCAGCAGCACCCCAGCGCCCAACAGGGGTTGTGGCAGATCAGGAAACCCGACATCTACTCACTGACGACCACCGCCCGCGGGATCACGTTCTGGCCCGTCAACCAAGGCGATCACGCCGCGATCGCCGCCGCGCAGCAATGCCTCAGCCGCCAAACGGCACCCCAACGATAACGACCACACCGCGCAGCGACCCCTACCGCATCCGGTCGAGCAGCACCCCTGCCCAGATAATCCATACCCCCTGGTGGCATTGATCGCGAGGTCGGTTAGGCACCAGATGTTCGCGACTGCCCGTGAGCATGGCAGGCAAACAGACGCATTGCGTAAACCGGCGTGACGGTAGCGCTCCGGGACCGCGAACCCATACATATAGGCGCCATCGCGAGGTTTGCTCGCCTGCGGATTCTGCGGCGCCGGGTTGCGCGTGTCAGCCGTGGGTTAGACGTTCGGCGACTGCGGGCGGCGCTACGAAGCCTTCCTGCTCGCACGAGCGCCCCCCACTGCCCTTCGCAGCACGATGGCCTAGCCTCCGTCTTCCGGTACTCGATCAGACACTAAGGACCGCGGTAATCGTGAGCGCAGCGAGGACTGTCCCGCAGGACGCGAGCGCGGCGATCGTCACACGCCGGTGAAGGACTGGGCGGGGGCTAACGGGTGCGTTCTGCGCCACCCACGTAGTACCTCCCAAGAGCAGGAGGATGAGGACTTCGGCCACGATCATGGGCAGACCTTCCGATGCCGGTGGCTCTCACGGTCCGCCTCCGTGAAGTCCTCCGGCGGATACTTTCATTGAATCCGGGATGAACTTCACCCTCTTATGGGGTTCGGTTCCCGTGCGATCTCTCTCCGACCTGGACAGGCCACCGCTGTCCTTGAAGGGTCAGAGACCAGCGGAGATTAGCGGGTGAGATCCGGGGTATGCGTCTCGTCGACATCGACGTGGAGGTGCGGCATGGGACTGGACGACAAGATCGACAACAAGTCCGAAGAACTCGGCGGCAAGGTCAAGGAAGGCGTCGGTAAGGCCACCGACGACGAGAAGCTCGAAGCCGAGGGCAAGACCGACCAGGCCGGCGCCAACATCAAGCAGGCCGGAGAGAAGATCAAGGACGCCTTCAAGTCCTGACCATCTCGCCGGACCACGGGCGGGGACAGCGGAATCCGCTGTCCCCGCCCGTCGTGCTCGCGGGTGTAGCGGGCACGGCGGCGGGCCAGGCCTATGGCCTAGATCGAGCTGCGCCTACCCGCAACGTAGGCCGCCGCTGCACAGCGCAATGCGATACCGAAACTGTTCTCTTTGGGCTGGTCGTCGCCGCCCCTGCACGCCGGCGCACGGCACCCACACGTATTAATTCCACGCGATCGCCGCGGACCGGTAGGTTCTCGGCCCATGGCTTGCTATGGACGACCGCCATCTGAGCACCGCCCTGACCAACGGTATCGACCAGTTGCAGGCCCCCCGCACCGAAACCTTGCCAATACCGGCACACCCGAACGGGGACGACATGACCTAGCGTGCCACGCGGTGCGGCCACGGTCACCTCAAGACGTGCGATGGTGCACAAGGTCCACACGTCCATGGGCGCAGTCGACGCGCGACGGGATGGTCGCGGCGACAAGTCCGGTCGATGAGGCCGTCACCTTCGAGAGTGCGCAGCTCACGGCTAACGCCTTGGACTGCAGAGGCGCATAGGCCCATGGGAGTACACAGCCGGCATCGGCGTGGTTACGCCTAGGAGAACCAGCCGAAAGCATCCGTCAACCACGCTATGTCACCGCCGACGCGGACGACTATTTCCGGAGCCGAGAAGAGTGCGTCTCCCTAGCTACATTGGAATACCGTCTGCGCCGTATTGAGCCAGGCCGAACAGGTCTGGATATACGGACGCGGCGTTATACCCGAATCTATCCTCCAGGATTTGACGAAGTTCCGACTTTTCGGCAGCATTTATCCGGATAGTAAAAGTAGGTCTGGAGCCTATGCGAGGATTCCGGGCAAGGCTTGTCATTGCGATCGTTACTGAGCTAACAGCGCGAACTTCATCGATTGTCCATGTTCCACCAACAGCACCGTCTCCTGGCGTCTTACGGTACTTCATGTTTCCGCCAGAATGAACTTGAGGTACACCGCCGACCAGAAAAGCTGAGTTCTGCGCTGGGATGCGCTCGTTATAACTTGGAGGCCACCATACGTATGGAAGGTCTCGTCGCCAGTGATCGCCCGGCGAATATGACCAAGGCAGTGCGTAGCCACCCCAACCTTCATTGAGTGCAATGTGTCGGTCGGTGGTGTCGAAGGCGAAGATGCGCCCATTTACCTCCGGCAACGGCTGCCCCGCGGCATTCCGCTTCTGCTCCACTGCGAACCAAAGTGTAATCAATGGATTGAAGGAGACGTCGAGCAGCCGGGTAGGTCCACCGTAGTGCTGGAGGTGTGCCAGCGTCTCTAGCGCCCCAAGGTTGTCGTAGCGCCATCGCCTCCTGCAATCGGTAAGCAATCGCTCTTCGAACGAGACTAGATCCGGCTCATCGGGAGGATGCCCGTTCGCTCTGATGAAACGCCGATACAAGGAGCTATGCAACGGCCATGACGCATCCACAACTCCACGCCAAGCCAACTCTCGATCTGGCGTAGCTATCTTGATAATGTTGTTGATTTGCTCCTGACATTCGCTCCATCCGGCAGCCAGCCGCTCCCAGGGCGAGAAGAATGCATCGGCGTTCACATGGAGCTCCTTCTCCGGCGAGGCGATGAAAGTGATGCAACCCTGCTGTACCTCAGGAGCCACGGCTAGGGCACGCCATCCTTGAGCAGTTTCTCATTTGCAGAAAAGTGACAAGCGAGGTCTGAGAATCCGCCTGGCATGGATTTTGATCGGCTAAGATGGTGCACTCGTCTGCCGCGATCCGCTCGTGATTCAGGGCAAGGGCCATCCGGTCTCGCCGTGGACAGCCAGGTCTTCGCCGCTCAAAACATGACAGCCGAGGATCTCGGCCAAGACGCGCCGCTGGCGGTGCGTCAGGATGTTCACGAAGACCGCTGCGTCGATGTCCGCTTCTCGGCATGCTTGGGCGATCTCGCGGAGCTTGCCATGCGTCAGCAGTGTGCGACGGGAAAAGGGGTGCGACATTCGCAGTGATCCGCCTGGACGCCGCTTCCACCGGTCGGAGGCGCCGCGGCGTTGGATATACCGGGCCACCACCCGCCCCTGCGGGCCTCGATCAGAGCGAATTCGTCGAGCTTGGCCTCGTACTGCTTGTCCTTGGCAGAGAACAGACCGATGAGTACGACGTCGGCACGGTCGAGTGGGCCCCGAGGTCCCGGTACTGTTTCATGCAGCCATGATCGGCTCGGGCATGCCGGCGAGCCACAGGTTTTCGGTCGACGACCACCGCGACGTCGAGTGATGAACGCTGATCGAGGCGCACCTTCACCAGGTCGCCTTCCGAGAGGTGCAGGACGTCCTCATTTGCCGCTGTTCGCGCGTAGGTCGGCGCCAGAACACCACAGACCGTGATGAGCCGGGGCTCTTGGTGTCACGCAGGTCTCGAGACCCGAAACAGGGCTAAGCTTGCAAAGCTTGCAAAGCTTTCCTTTGTGAGAAGTTTCTGTACGGTTCAAGGCAGGCCGCTCGCACCGCCCAGCAGGGCCGGGCCGGAGGCCCGCCGCCGACACACTCCGCTGCGTTGCCGTGTCGGCGGTTCCAGCCCTGCGCCAGGCGCGAACATGAAGAAGCCCCGGGTCACCGAGATAGCCGGCAGATCTGGGGCTAACAGCTTACGAAGGCACTGCGCCTCCGGCGGGGCGCTCGGGCGCTCTGAGATGGGGGTGCCATCCCGTCACCCTTCGTCCAGTCGAAGCCGAGCAGACAGGGCCTGCCTGGGAAAGGTCGTTCAGACGTAGGGTGCTCCACCTTGCCAGGCAGGCCCTGTCTGCCCCACGGTGTGTGGACGAAGGCCGACGGGATGGCAAATGGCGGTAATGGGCGAGGGATCGGAAGACTCGCAAGCGTCGCAGCGCCTTATACCGTGCCGCTACTGGCAACGGGAAGGCCCACTGCGGACATCCGCTCGGCGAGCGCATCCAGGACGACCGTCTATCGGCGTTCTGCGCGGCCATCCGGAGAACCTCAGTCAAGAGCTACGAGGACTGCCGAGATTCTTCCTCCCAAGCCCTCCGGGCCGCTTCTCCATCAGCTAGCCCCGCGGCAATACCGCAAAATGTTCTGCTCAGAATGCGCCAGATTAGGTCTTGGGGCGTCTGGGCTGAACAGGGCATTCGCCGTTGCAACTCCTGTGCGATGATTCGAGCCTTCGGCAGGTCCCGGCACGCCAGTGCATAAGCAAGATCAAGTACCCGGTAGCGCCAAGCTTCCGCGGATGGAACCCGGGCAATAATGACCCTAAACTGGGGAGTCTCCATAAGATGCACGAGAAACTTGCGCGCCTCGCCCGTGTGGTCCTCGAGCAGATGTCCCGCAGCGATCACCCCGACGTTGTGTAGCGTCATGATGGCAGCTTCGCTGTATAACGGAGACGTACCCATACGTTCGACTAGGGACTCCAGCTCCCTACGCGCATCTCCCCATCTCCGCTGGTGAGCAAGGGCCTCGACCAGAAACCGCCGAATCTCGAGATAGAGATTTCCTGCGCCGGCTCCTTCGTGGCGAAAGGTACAGCTGCGAAGTACAGCAACCGATCAAACTGGACCGGCCTACATAGGTGCCCAAGTCCTCGCTCTGGCTCGTGAGCAACCCGACGACGTTCATCTGCCTTGCGCTGGGGGTCAAGTACCACAAAGGGTGACTCAGCCCCTGTAGTAGGGATTCAGACTCTTGAAGTGATTATGCGGGCACCGGGCGTAATCAATAGAGATGTTCCAGTGAGTCGTGCAATAGAAGGATTGGCATGGCCCACACATCCCTGCATCGTCGTAGAACCCGGCGGTCTGGACCAACTCGAACCGGTACGGCTCAGTGAACCCTGCACGGATGCGGGCCATCTCCCGTTCGCCAACGGACCAGCAGTCGAGCGGCTTGTCACCGACGCTCCTGAACAGGAGCAACCACCGGTCCGGAAAGAGCCCGCGCCATCTCGTAAACGTGGCTCGCTCGTCCGCCACCATGAGCGACCACCCGGAAGGCTCCTGACCGGGCGGGACGAGTTCCACATGGGCAGCGGTTTGACCACACACTACACACGGCGGCCTGGCGACCAGGGCATCTGACATGTGAGCAGTGTGATCGGTGGACACAAGCCGATCGGCATCCCCGCGTGCCCGTTTGAGGGTCAGTGGCGGGGACCGGCCAGCCGCTGAGGGCTGACCCCTGCTTGACCCCAACCGGCCGCAACAGCCGCAAGACCAGCACGCAGGCTCAAGCGATCGGGTGCTGGTCAAGCGGCTGACCGCGACCAAGAGGGAGTCCTCTTGCTCCGCGGGCAGGAGGCGTTCCCAACACGATGAGCGCGCCATGGTTGCTCCTTGCATGGACAGCATGCTGAGATTGGTCATGAGGTTGACGTTCGACCCGGAGGCCGACGCCGCGTACTTGTACCTCGAAGAGATCCCGCCGGGTGCCGCCGTGCAAAACGTCGTGGTGGAGCGGGACGGCAAGGGCGACATCGTCCTCGACTTCGACGCAGACGGCTACTTGCTGGGCGTTGAGGTCATCGGTGCTGAAGCCCTCGTTCGGGCAGCCACGCTAGACAAGGCAGATCGGCTCTGACTCCCTCCCAGCCCGGGCGGGTACGAGTACAGCAGAGAAGTACAGCAACCGACGGCGCCGCAGCGAGCCGGATGCGACCTGCCCACCATGTCTGACCTCGTACGGAACCGCTAGCGGCCGCCTTGCGTGAACTTGACACGGAAGAGGTCACTGGTTCGATCCCAGTATCGCCCACCAGATCAGAGGCCCTGTCCTATAGACGGACAGGGCCTCTTGCCATGTCTGGGTGACTACCGCTGCACGGCGGTGTCGAGGGCGAAGATCCGGTCCATCGCGGCAGCCCCGGTCAGCAGAACCGGGCGGAGCCATCCTCGGCTCGAGGAGTGGGACGGCGAGCTCGGCCCAGAGCCGGAGGACAGTCGCGGACCTTGGCAAGACGACGTCGTCACGGTAACCATGGAATGTTCGGGCGAGGACGGACGCATCGTGCTCGGCCAGTGCGCCGCGGGCGGGGCGACTACCGACTTCTACCTCAGTCGCCTTGGCGTCTATCACGTGCGCCTGGCACGCCGGAACGGTGAGGCCGAGGAGCGGGCCCGCGCCGCCGTCTACGCGGCTTTCGCCGAGGACGACTGGAACAGCGCTGCGTTCAGAGAAGCAATGGACGCGATTGATGTCATCGAGGAGCATCTGGTCCGCTTTTGGCCAGCTGCTACAGACCACCCAGCAGGGCATCAATAAGCACCGTACAGCTCCCGCGCCTCGTAGACCGCGAGGTGCACTCTTCTGCCGCGATCCGCGCACTACACATCGTCACGGCCAGCCTCCGCGACGGGCGCACCCTCTTGGCACACCTCTGTGTCAAGAGGGTGCGGCATGGTCTGTTCTAAGGTGGGCTTCGGCGGGTCCGGGAAGTGACTTATCCGAAGTGCCGATCATGGGGTTGAGGTTGGCCGCGCTGGATTGCAGAGTCGCCCCCACGTGTCCTCCCGGGCCCGTCACCAGTCGCCTTGCGTCGGCGACCATCCGCTTGTAGACGATGTCGGACAGACGGCGTTCCAACGCCCGCATCGCTTCTATCGGGGTCTTACCGTCGGCCAGTTTGCGCCGGTAGTAGCGGCGGCCTTCGGTGTCACGACGGAGCTGGACCACGGCCATGATGTGCAGGGCCCGGTTGATGCGCCGGTTTCCGGCCCGCGAGAGTCGGTGCCGGTTCTGGTCGCCGGAGGATGCGTCGATGGGTGCGGTGTCGTTCCAGGACGCGAAGTGGGCGCGGCTGGCGAACCGGGCGATGTCACCGATGTCGCCGATCAGGCGGGCAGCGCCGCACGGGCCGATTCCGGTGAGTTCCTGCAGCGTGCTTCCGGTTGAGGCGACAAGGTCGGTCAGTTCGGTATTGGCGACCTTGATCTTCTTGTCGATGGTGACGAGCTCGTGGATCAACTCGGACGCCAGCCAGCGGCGGGTCTTGCCGGCCAGATCACGCGGGCGGACGGTATTGAGCAGGGCACGGGCCTGCTGGGCGGACAGGAATTTCTTCGCCCCACCGGGGATGAGTTCGAGCAGTAGGTGATGCAGCCGGGGCACGACTTCGGTGCGGGTCCGGCCGAGCTGGTCACGGCGGTCGACGAGCAGCCGCAACGCCACCGTGGTGTCATCGGCCTGGACCTGCCGCAAACCGGCTGTGCGCAGTGCGGCCAGGGCGACGCTGTGGGCGTCGACCGGGTCGGTCTTGCGGCCCTGACCGGTGGCGAACACTCGCGCTCGCGCCGACAGCTTCGTCGGCACGTCGACGACGGTTTCGCCGTCAGCGACCAGGCGCTGGGCGACATGCCGGCCGATGCCGTTGCAGCCCTCGACAGCCCAGGTCCGTTCGCCGTGCCTGCGGCCGGCGGCGAGCGTCGCCTTGTAGCCGTCGTGATCAGTGCTGAACCGCCCCTTGCCGAGGACACGTTCGCGCTGGTCGATGACCTCGATGGTGGCGGATCGTTTGTGCGGATCCACTCCGATGACGACGTGGGGCATCTGTCTCGTCCTCCCTGCTCCGAGCTGGTGTCGGCGGGAGGGCAGCGCTACTTTGAGCTGGGCATACCCCTCTGGAGCCACTCCGCGCCGCGGTGACCGGCAGGGCACATGCCAAATCTGAGCCACACCCATCCTGCGGGTGGACAGCCGAAATGAGAGTGACTCTGCCGGTCACCTCGACCATGCCTGGCCGGGCAGCGGTCGTCTCACCAGTAGACAAGTAGCCGAGATGAGTGCGTGTCGCCTTGTAGATCGCTAGCGTCTCCTCCGGGCTGCTAACCGGTGGTCTCGGGCGTGGGAGATGCGAGATAATTTGGTGAGATGATGAATTGGGCCGAAGATTACAGACGTCGAGATGCTCGAAAAGAACGGATAATTTATGGGCCATATAGCCGACGGTCACGCATGCGCGAGTCCGGGCTGCTTCACGGCGACACAAGCACGGTATTCAACGCGCCGATCACCGTTAAAGCCGTTGCCGTGGCGGGCAGAGAGCGCATGCCGACTGTCCTCTCCGAGAACACACCAGCCGTCATCGTGACCCATTACACCGACTCGGCGCCGAGCATCCTGGTCGGCAAGCCGCGTCCGATGCCCCGGATTGATCGGGTTGCGGCCAGTCCGAAGCCGAATATCACCGGCAGGAGGTGGCCAATAGTGGTGAAGTCCGGCACCCTCCGGAGCCACTCGAAACGGAGAAGTGGCCAGCCGGCCACGAATATACCCCATGGAATGCGTGCCCATCTCGGAAACGCGAGTACACCAACGGCCATCACGGCTTGCGAACCGTAACTGACGCCATAGTCTACTTCTCGACGCACCTCGGCCGCATACCATTTCCTTTTCAATGCGACAGAAATGAACTTTGCGGTGAGAAGAGTGCTGCCGACGTGCGCGCCGACGAAGATCGCCGCCGCACGCATTCTCCCGAAGCGGATTTCAGCCCACGGCAGCATGAAGCAGACACCAAGAATCAACGTGAAAAATGTGCCGAGAAATTCAAGCGAAAGAACGTTTGTGAGCGTACCTTCGAAGAACAACATGCTGCCGAACATAGCTGTCAAAGGATGATCTGCCAGGTTGTCAAGGTTCGTGCTTACGTGCCTATAGAGGGCGTCTGCGCGCTCAGTGGACATTCCGTACTTGACACAGAAATGTCCCGCCACGAGTAGGCAAATGTATGCGAAAGACATAGGCGCTCGGCGCGGAAGATTCTGCGTAGCGCCTGACAGTCTGACGGCGATTTTTCGGATTGACGCAAAAGGCCCTTCAGCGTATCTCGTCCGAGACGAGAGAGGGCTCAGGGGTAGCCATATTCGCGCAATATATGACCAGCTGCTGCGGGATGCGACGCGATGGAAAGCACCCCTATCGCCAAACATATTTTGGGCTACAGAACCAAGGCGGCGGGAATTAAGCTGATACGCATAACCATATTGGGGGCGCGAAGATATGCCTCGCATGCTGGCCGGGATCGAGTCGTTATCCTCAGAACGACGAGTGTGGTCGTGTAGGTGCGCGTCCAATTCAGGGTTAGGGCGATGACGCAGCCCCGCGCGGTTGGCGATCCACCGCCACAACCTCCCGCCAAAATTCCTCAAAGCCTGGACAACTCCTTGCGATCCAGCAGATTCAGGCTTGTCGGTAGGCAATGGCCGTCCTCGGTTCATCTCAGATTCTCCATTCTCGCGACCGTAGAGATTTGCCAGCTGACACGATGATCATGACTAGGTCTTATCGGCCTCGCACCGAAGCCCTTCGCCTTCGGGTATCGCCCGTTTCCGGGGCCGTCAACGGAGGCGAAACCGGCCATGCCACTGATAACCCCGGGTAGCAATTGGTAGCCGACTGCCATCGCCACGGCGGTTTCGGTCGATGCACATCTTTTTCGTTGGGCGGTGCCATCCGGTGTCACCCGTGAAACGACGACTACGTGAGAGATGAGGACGCTGAGTGGTGGGCTTCGTCGCTGGCGCGGGCGGCGATCCGGGCCCGTCGCTGTGCAGAGGTCAGGACAGCCGCTAAGGCAAAGCCGAATATGGCGGCGAGAATGTGGCCGATGGTAGAAAAGTCCGGTAGCGGTCCGACCCACGTCAAGCCGATCAAGGGTGAGGTAAGGACCCACAACCCCCATGGAATCCGGGCCCAAAGAGGAAGCGCGAGGATGCCGAGTGCGCTCACGGCTTGCGCGCCGTAGCTGATCCCGTAATCCGTACTCTGCCGGACCTCGGGCGGGTACCAAGAGTTCTCCAATGCCACGACGATGACGACAGCGACGACGAGAGTCGTAACCACATGGGCGCCGATGAACATGGCATAGGCGCGCAACGTTCCCCACCGGCTTTCCGCCCACGCCAGAAAACAGCAAACGCCGAGGCCCAAGGTGAAGAAGGTGCCGACGAAGTACAGCACGGAATCGCTGTCGGAGAGGTCTGGGGTCAGCGTGCCGTCGAAGAACAGAAGGCTGCCGAACAACGTGGTAATCGGGTGATCTTGCAAGTTTTCCAGGTTGGTGCTGATGTAACGGTACAGTTCTGCTTCCGTTTCCGGATGCAACCAGTTCTTCACGACGATATGGCCGGCAAAGAGCAGAATCACGTAGGCGAAAGTCAACGGGGCGCGGCGCGGATACTGCCGCACAGCACGAAGCAATCCGATCATCCGTCGCACAGTAGAAGACACTGTCCACCCGGCCTGAAACCTCATAAATCACGGTGCAAGAGGGCAGATTCAATGGTCAATCCGGGCAGGAGTTGACCCAACTTCGGCCAATCCTCCCGGCCCGCAGATCGGCCATGGTGTAACGCTAACCTTCTCGCTCGCCGTTCCAGGCGCGTGTCGAGCACGGGCCGTGCGCCGCCGAGCCAGCTGGCGAGAGCGAGCATGACCGACCCGGTCAGCCCCAGGTAACGGAGGGTGTGCGGTGTCCCGAGCATCCGCTCCGGATGCCCGGTGCCCACAAGATCGACTAGCAGTCGGCCCAGGCACTGTGGCGCCAGCGCCGCGTGATGTGGCAGGTGCTGACCCCGCTGATCAACGCAGCCGTCTACTACATAATCTTCGGCTTAGTCCTCGATACAAAGCGCGGCGTCGACAACTTCGTGCCGTACCTGTGCACCGGTGTCTTCATCTTCCAGTTCACCCAATCGGTCGTGCAGGCCGGCATCCAGTCGATCAGCGGCAACCTCGGGCTCATCCGGGCACTGCACTTCCCCCGGGCCAGCCTGCCCCTGGCGATCACCATGGTCGAGATCCGCAACATGCTCGCCTCGATGGCCGTCCTGATGCTCATCGTGCTGGCCCGCGGCGAGCCACTGACCTGGGAATGGCTGCTGGTCGTCCCGATCTTCCTGCTTCAGTCGATCTTCAACGCGGGCCTGGCCATGACCGTCACCCGGCTGGGCTCCAAGGTCGCCGACTTCAAGCAGCTCGTCCCGTTCATCATGCGGATCTGGATGTACGGCTCCGCCGTGCTCTACCCGGCCACCATGTTCGCCAAGAAGCTGGACGGCTGGCAGCTCGCCCTCGTCGAGACCAACCCCCTACTCGTCTTCATCGAACTGATGCGCCACGCCCTGATGGAGAACGTCACGCTCGCCGCGCCCGCACCAGCGCTGTGGGCGGAGGCGATCGGCTGGACCCTGCTCGTCGGCATCGGCGGCTTCATCAACTTCTGGCGCGGAGAGAAGGGCTACGGCCGTGGCTGACCAGCTCCAGCCCGCCGCGATCGTCGGCCTACATCTCCGCTGCTCTGCGAGATTGGAGAAGAGCGGTGGTAGAGCAGGACTTCGGCCAGAAGGACTCCAAGAGGCTCCCCCTTGCCTACACGTACTACGGTTCCGTCGCGCCAGGTAATCGGCATCGCCTCCGGCCCCGCCGAACTGTGGCCATGCAACGGCCCGCTAGTGGTCCTGGCCTTACTCTTTGGCATCCTCGGGCAGGGCGCCTGGATCGCTTACCTCGGCGGGCCGTTCCTGATCGGTGTGCTCGGTCTGTCCATGGTGTGGCTAAAAGCGGCTGAGCGGCAAAGCCGACGAGATCCGCTGGAAAGGGCTCCAGATGAGCATGATGTTCTACTCGCCCGGCTGGGAGTTGGCCGTCGACAGCCCCGGCAGCGGCGAGCTGTTGATCACCACTGTGACCGACTCCACCGCCACCGGAACAGTCACCGATGAGAAATGGTACCGCGCGTACTACGGCTCCCAGGTGGTGCAGTTCCTCGCAGCGGTCACCGCAAGGGCCTTATGCGACATCGCGGGCAGAGTCGGCCACGAAGACCTACCCGCATTTCTGACTCCCGACGTGGCCCGCGGGCTGCTCCCCACCCTGCAAAAGGCCGTCCTACTCACGCTCGCCGGGAGCGATCGCTACGAACGGGTGTTTCCCGACGACGGAAGAGCCCCGGCCGAACCGTTGTGCATACGCTGTCACAAGGGCAGCTTCTTTCCCTACCTGGCCATCTCGTCCGAATGGTGTGAGCAGTTCGGACACCGGGCCTTCGGCACCAGCCTGGAACGGTGGGAAGAGGCCCACGAGGCGTACCGGCTAAACCGTGAAGGGTGGAAGCGTACCGAAACCCGTCGCCGAGAGAGCCGGAAGTCACCTCAACTGAGACTTCCCGACGCCTCGGGCGGCGGCGAGGAGTAGGAGCAGAGTGCCGCCGTGGGAGTCACGATGGAGCGATATTTGGCCGGCATTGCTCAACACCGCGCCACGTGACACCACGTAAGAATGGTATCCAGCTGGGGCTGCTCGGTCGCGCGGCCCGATGTGACTTACCGACCTGTCGCGCGGATGATCCGGAGGGTGGTCGTCGCCGGACTGCTATGGGGTAGAGAACCTGAAAGCCTTCAGGCAGACTGGCGACGAACCGGGATAGCCCAGCAGCCACCGCTGGTCGCCACCAGCCTGAACGACACTCGTGAGACTGGCCGTCTTGATTGCCGCAACTTCCTCCTGCGATGGGTCGTTTTCGCTGGGGGCTCGGCTGACGGTGGTGCGTTGCCGAGCCCCTTTCCAGGGTGGCGCCGAGCTGTACACGCTGGTCCCCGATTCGTTGGTGCTCCGTCGGGCGAGCCGCAGCCGGACGGGCGCCCACTTCCCTGTGGTGTGCGGGCCGGTACACCGGCTTCAGCTTCAAGAACGAGTAACGCACGCCGGCCCTTCGTCAACGAGCCGCAGTGGGCTAGGCACCTCTCGCCGCCTCTCACCACCCCGTCCTTGCACACCGGTGAGCTGACACCTGTGGACCTGTCTGCCGCCGCCGGACTCGACCGCAAGCAGATTGACCGGGCGGTCACCTGGACTTGGACGATCTCTTGGAGACATTCACCGATTTGTCATGATCTCCGCAGCTGGGCAACGACAGGATGGGTCTGACTGGGACACGCTCCTGTCGCTGAGCAGGACACGATCCTGTCATTCACCACATCGACGAACACCGGGCGGAATAGGGGTGGGCCAGTCTTTTGCGCCCTCGTGGGCTGGGCTGGGGTCAGTGCTGGAATTCGTTGACCAGGGTGGCGAGTTCTGACGACAGTCGGGTCAGGTCACCGGCGGCTTGTTGCGTGGCGTCGGCGCCGTCTGCGGTGGCCTGGGCGATCTCAGCGACGCCGGATACGGCCCGGGCGACCTCTCCGCTGCCGGTAGCGGCTTCGGCGACGGACCGGCTCATCTCACTGGTGGTGGCGGTCTGCTCTTCCACGGCGGAGGCGATGGTGGTGGTGTAGTCGCCGATCTGCCCGATGACGGCGGTGATCTCCCCGATCGCGAGTGCCGCGGAGTCGCTGGTCGCCTGGATGTTCGAGATCCGGGCGGTGATGTCCTCGGTGGCCCTGGCGGTCTGCTGGGCCAGTTCCTTGACCTCCCCGGCCACGACGGCGAAGCCTTTGCCGAGTTCGCCGGCGCGGGCGGCCTCGATGGTCGCGTTGAGGGCAAGCAGGTTGGTCTGCTCGGCGATACCGGTGATCATTTTGACGACGTCACCGATTTCTGCGCTGGCTGCCCCCAGCTGTCCCACCTGAGCGTTGGTGCGCTCGGCCACTGTGAGCCCTTGGCGGGCGACCTCGGCGGCCTGGGTAGCGTTCGCCGCGATTTCGGCGATCGATGCGCTCATTTGCTCGGCACCGGCGGCGATCGTGTGGACCCCGGCATTGACCTGCTCGGTCGAGGTGCTTGCACTGGTCGCGCTTGAGGCCGCGTCCGCGGCGCCGGTCTGCATCTCGGCGCTGACCGTCGACAACTCTCGGGAGGCGGCCGACAGGGTGATGGCCGTGCCGCCGATAGTGGCGATGGTCTGCCGCAACCGGGTCACCGCGGTGTCCAGCGCGAGGGCCATCCGGCCCGGCTCGTCGCGGGAGGTCAGCCCGGCGGTGCGGGTCAGGTCCCCGGCGGCCAGGCTGTCGCACACGGTCTTGACCCGCTCCAGGGAGCGCATGATGCGCTGCGCCACCCACAGTCCCAGGGCCAGCGCCAGCAGCGAGCTCACGACCAGCAAGCTGGCCGAGAGCGTGCGGCTGCTCTCATAGGCGGACTGGGCGCTGTGCGCGGATTCCTGCGCGTCGGCGGCCTCCGCGTCGGCAAGCTTCTGCACGTCCGCGTAAATCTTTGTCGAGATCGGCGCGACCTCGGTGTCGCGGACGTTGCGCCAGGCCTCGTCGTCGCCGGACTTGCTCGCGGGTATCAGCTTGTCCGTGCCGATCTGACGGTAGGCGGCGAAATTGCTCGCCACATCAGCGACCACCTCGAGCGCTCCCGCGGGGCTGCCACCGCGGTAAGCGGCCAAGGCAGCGTCGAAGACACCCGCGTCGGCGGCGAACGCCTTCTCGTACTTGTCCTTCGATGCCGGGTCCGGTGACACAACGTGGTTGAGCAGATCGATGCGGCATTGCAGAAACGCGGACCGCAGTTTGCCGGCAGCGTCGACGTTCGCCACGTTGCTCCGGTAGATGTCCTGCGCGGCCGCGCTGGCACGGTTCAGCGCGTGCAGGCCGACGAACCCGACCACCAGCGCCCCGACGATCGCCAAGACCACCGCCGCGAGGATCCTCACCCGAACACCGAGATCATTCACCGAAAACCGGCGCGGGCTTTCACGGGTGGTAAGCGCACTCATCTGAGCTCCGACGACGTAGGGAAATGCGAGCACTACCGTGATCATCGGCGTCACCCCCGCAGCTCCTCAGCAGGGCCACGCACTTACCACCGGCTCCCACCACCACAGGTTGCCATCCGGGAGCAGCAGCGCGCCCAGAACCACCCTGACCGGAGGTCTCTATGGCCCACCGTAATGCCCGTGGTGAGCACCTCTGCTAGACAGCCAACACGACGAGCTGGCAAGGCGCCCCACCGCGGAGGAGATGGCGGCCTACGTCGGAGACCGCCTTACTGTGGTTGGACGCCGTGGGCGCTGGTGGTGATCGCCGGAGTCAGGCCGGTCCGCGCCTGGAGCGCGCGAGCGAGTTCTTCGCCGTTGGCGAACGCGTCGATCTTCAACTGGAAGGCGAGTTGATCGAGGTACACGGAGTGAACATATTGTGCGTAGGGGCCGGCCCACGTCCGGTCGGTATCGACCTGCTGGCGCAGGGCGGTCATCCTGGCCAGAGAGGTGTGTGTCTTCGCGAAGCGGACCGGTAGGTCTCCTGCGTGCGCACTGAGCGCCTGCCAGGCTCTGAGTAGTCCTTCAGCCTGGTCATTATCGACGTACCCGGGCGGTCAGCTCGCCGGCGACGGGGTCAAACACCACTCCTGCGAAGCTGTTCGGGCAAGCCGCCCCTACCCGCGAATATGGGCAGCTTGCCGAGACATGGAGTCATGATCGATTTTGGCTAGGCCGTCTTGTTTCTCCAGGCTGACGACATTGGGCTCGTGGTTCGCGTCGGCTCTAGCCGCGGCATCGGCTGCCAGCACGCCGGCCAGCACGGTCCCGGTAAGCAGCACCCCCTTGAGTTTCATCGTCGCCCCGCGTCGTCACGGTCGCGGGCACGCACGGGAGAGTCTCTAAGACCCCGGCGCCGTGGTGGTGAGCGGGCAGGCCGGGCTCGGCCAACAGGTGCTGCATGCGGTCGGCCAGCTGCTCGCGGGTGTGGGGTTTGGTGAGGTAGTCGTCAGCGCCGGCCGCGAACGCCTCTTGCATCTGGGCGGTGCTGCAATCGGCGCTGACCATCATGATCGGCAGGGCCGCGGTGGTCGGCTGGTCGCGTAGCCACCGGCACAGTTCGATGCCGGAACAGCCCGGCATCCGCACGTCGACCAGAGCGGCGTCGCAGCCGCCGCGGGTGGCCTCATGACGGGCGGTGCTGGCATCGGCCGGTGCTGGTGTGCCCGCATCGCTGTAGTGCCCAGCCAAGGAGTTCTCGGTGGTCGGGGTCGTCGTCGACGATCAGTACGGTGCTCACCGCAGCCGAATTCTCTTCGTGAGTGAAGGGTAGGAGGTTTTTTCTCCTCTGATCGGCCGGTCGGCGGATCCGCTGAGCCCTCGCCCCGATCACTAGGTAGCGGCGGGTGGTTCGGTAGGTGAGTCCTACTCGGCGACGAAATCGGGCGGTTAGCAGGAGGAGCTCGCGCCGACCCCCGGAAGATGAGGCCACATCGTGGGGGCCGGCACGATCCCCTCAGAGCACTTCAGGCATCTCACACGGCGGGCACCTGAAGCGTCTGACTGATCGGCAGGGTGGAGCCGATTCTGAGCGTCGAGGCAGGCGATGGTCCGGGCTGCGGCTCCTCTTAGTCCGAGACGCGACAAAGGAGGCCGCGTTGAGGTGACTCCGCCGCTGGCCGTGCGGCCCTGAAGGCAGCCTCACTCTCGGCTTTCTCCGCTGTGCCGGTCGGGGATGAACAGGGCGAGCATGCCGAGGGCGGTGAAGACGTGGTGCACGATGCCGCGGGCGTTGGTGAGGCGCAGGGCGACGCCTGCATGGTGAGCGACGAGGTAGCCGTCGAGAATCGCGCTGATGGCAGCGGCGTCGATGAAAGTGACCTTGTCGAGGTCTACCAGGATGCGAGCGGCGGCGCGGGCGTCAACGACGTCGATCAGCACGTCGCGCAGCTTCCCGGCGGCGGTCGAGTCGAGCTCACCGGCGAGCCACACCCGGGTAGCAGCCGCAGCCGGGATCGAGACACTCGCCTCGGTCTCGATGTGGAAGTCGTGATCGGTCACGCCGACTGTCTACCAGCAACGATCTTGCACTACACCCGGCGCCGCGATCGTAAGACTCCACGCAGCGCCCACAACCCGCCTAGCTTGCGCGGCGGGCTGGTATCTGGCGTCGTCACTTATTATGGCAGCGCTCGTCGGCATGGGTCGCGGCGACTGATCTTAGTCTGGACAAATCGGCGCGTATCTGATGCGTGACATCGCGGCTGGCGGTCAGTGGCACGGACGCGGCGTCTAAGGATAATTCGGCTAATGGGCAAGTTCATGAATGCCGCATCGGGGACCGTCGCTCCAACAGCATCGATGCGATGCGCTTGGTCCGCCGGAGCTTGCTGATTGCCGCCGACCACTACCTGCGATCCCGTCCCAGCGCCTCTACCGGACTGGCATCGACTTTGACCGGGGCATCAAATCTGTAGTTCTCAGGCGCTGAGCTGGCGGTTAATGCGGGTGAAGAGCTTAGCGAACCGGTCGATGGCGTCGCCGTCCACTTCGTCGCGGAGCTTCGTTGCCGTTCGCATCAGGTAACTGGCGAGCTGGTAGTGATCGAACCTCCTGCCGAGAACAGCTTCCACCTGTTTGACGACGCGGCCACCACCGAAGAGCTTGGTCTTAGCCATGGTGCAGACCCTGCTCTCCTTGAGCAGCTTTAGGTACCAACCGAACTCGAACAGGTCTTCGATGTCCGCTTCGGAGGTCCCAGTGATGTCGGTGAGTGGAATTAGGTGCTCCTTGGGCAGCAGGCCGCGCTGGACCATGCTCGTCAGCTTCTGATTGCCGCCAGCGGCAACGTCCATAAGCACCACAACGTTGAGGTCACTGCCGCCTTGCAGCGCAACGGACGTGGGGATCTTGTCTGGGCCGCCAACGGGCGTGATTGTATAGCGTGGGTCCAGGGCGTCCTTGCCCTTCTCCCGTGGACGAGACCCAGCAGGCCTGGACCGGGTCCATTCGGTCGCCGATGGTTCGGACGGCTGGCCGGCGTTGCACGTACGAAGCGGTACGGCGCCCTTGCTTTCACTGTCGATCTGACCCAGGTGGGCTGGCCCGCGCGCTGCGCCGCGAACTGTCCCGTCATCTCTGGTGATCTTGGGGTGTGAGGATTTTCTCAACCGAGGGAAATTCTCCGCCGCTGAAGATGACCAGGTCAGATCTGCTTAGATTCCGATGATCTTCGGCACTTCGCCCTTGTCGACCTTGGAAAACAAGATTTCCTCATTGCTTACCTTCGATTCTTCGGCTCGTGCAAGATTGGCGCCGAGGTCACGAGCCTCGCCCACCCCCACTTGCCCGGGAGAAACCCTTGCGCGCAATCAAGCTAGCCCTGCCCGCCGTCGCCTTCGCGGCCCTCGTCGGTCTGTTCGCCCCGACCGCCGCCTCAGCCGCCGACACCGCGGCCGCACCGCGGTCCAAGACCTTCTCGTACAACTTCGCCCAGGGCCAGCAGGGCTGGGTCGCCGACTACGCCGACTACTCGGCGGAGTACTCGGACGCGAAGTTCCACGAGTTCTTCGAGACGGACCACGGCATCCGCCGGATGCCCGCCGGCACCGCGACCGGCACGGGCTACTACATCCAGGGCAACAACCACAGCGACGACCTCTTCATGTACCTGCGGAAGAAGCTCACCAAGGCCGACGGCATCATCCCGGGCAAGACCTACACGGTGAAATCCTCGGTGACCTTCTGGTCCCAGGAGCACGCCGGCCAGTTCGGCGTCGGAGGCTCGCCAGGCGCGTCCGTCTACGTCAAGGCCGGCGCTTCCCCGCAGGAGCCGGCGGTCTACGTCGACGCCAGCGACAACCACAAGCGGGTCCAGCTGCAGAAGGGCAACCAGAACAACGACGGCCCGCAGTCGGTCGTCCTCGGCAACATCGAGAACGGCCTCCCGAGCGACAGCCCTAAGAAGTGGGCCAAGGTCAAGCGGACCAGCACCGCCACCAACACGATCACCGTCACGGCCGGCGCGGACGGCACCCTCTGGCTCCACGCGGGAACCGACTCGGGCTTCGAAAGCCTGACCCAGCTCTACTACACCAACATCACCACCACGCTGACACCTCGCTGACCGCGGACGTCACCGCATCCCCGGGGCCGGCAGTGGAATACCCACCACTGCCGGCCCTTGGTCCGTCCAGCAACTCGGGTGCCTGCGGCTGCCACAAGGCCATGCCCGCCTGGCGCTGGATCTTCCGCCGGAATGCCCTCATGACGACCACAAAGCCTCTGCATCAGTGAGCCTTTTTATCCTCGGTAGATCGGGTTTTCGACGTGGTGTAGGACGAGGATGGCCTGTGCGAACACGGTGGCGTGGATGCTGCCTCGGGCGCCTTGGTAGGCCTTGTCGGCGAACGTCATCACGTTTGCCCTGCTCAGAGTGTCAATGATGCGGCTCTGGCGCAGAAACGGTGGTCGGCCGACCGCCGTCCTATGTGGTTACTTAGGTAAGCGATCATGGTGCCCGTGCGATGTGATCGAGACCGTCTTCCCGCAGTTGTCTCCGCTGGTCATCGAGCGGGTAATCGATCTTGGGGCGGCGGTGGGTATCGTTGCCCGCACGCCGGTCGTGGCGGCGGCCTGCCCGGACTGTGGGCAGCTCAGCGACCGGGTGTACGCCTATCACCAGCGGCGCCTGGCTGACTTCCGGTCGGTGGTCGTGCCGTTGTGGTACACCTGCGGCGGCGCCTGGTCTGTGCAGCGCTGTCCTGCTCGCGGGGGACCTTTCGTGAGCAGGTGCCCGCGCTGACCCAACGGTGGGCGCGGCGGACTCGGCAGTTGACCGCCCTGGTCGCTGATCTGGCCGTCGTCACTGCGGGCCGGGCCGGTGCGGCTGTGCTGACTCGGGTCGGTGCCCGGGTCTCGCGCAGCACGGTGCTGCGGGTGCTGATGGCCAAGCCGATTCCCGATCGTGCGGTTCCGGCCGTGCTCAGCGTGGACGACTTCGCGCTGCGCCGGGGCCGCCGCTACGCGACGTTGCTGATCGACGCGGTCACCCATCGCCGCGTCGATGTGCTGCCCGATCGCAAAGCGGACACCCTCGCCGCGTGGCTGCGCGACCATCCTGGCGTGCAGGTGGTGTGTCGCGACGGATCGGCTGCCTATGCCGAGGCGATCCGCACCGGTGCTCCCCAGGCAGTGCAGGTCAGCGACCGTTGGCATCTGTGGGCGAACCTGGCCAAGGCCGTCGAGAGGACCGCGATCGCCCATTCCGGCTGCTGGCGTGACGGCCCGGTCCGGCCGGACCAGCCTTTGGACAAGCGCACCCGCGACCGCCACCGGGCCGTGCACGCGCTGCTCGATCAAGGCCAGGGCCTGCTGGAATGCGCCCGCAGTCTCGGCTGGGCGCTGAACACCGTGAAACGTTACGCCCGCGCGGCGTCGGCTGAGGAGCTGAAACGCCCGCCGCGCTGAACAACCCTTCGTGGCCGTGACCCGGCTGCTGGCCGAGATCCGGGACCTCGGCTACACCGGCAGCGCTAACCTGCTGGTCCGCTACCTCAACCAGGGCCGCGCGGACGCGCTCCGCAAACCGCCCTCGCCACGCCGGCTGGTCTCGTGGCTCATGAGCAAGCTCGCCGACCAACCCGCTGAGCACCAGCGACAACTGGCCGATCTCCTCGCGTCCTGCGCACATCTGAGCGTCCTTGCCGAGCGCGTGAAGAAGTTCGCCGACCTGCTCACCGGCCGCCGCGGCCAAGACCTCGACGCCTGGATGACCTGCGTCAACGCCGACGACCTGCCCGCCCTACACGGATTCGTCCACGGCTTGCGCAGAGACCTGCCCGCCGTCATGGCAGGCCTGACCCTGCCCTACAGCAACGGCCCAATCGAAGGCGCCAACACCAAGGTCAAGTACCTGAAACGCCAGATGTACGGCGGCGCCGGCTTCGCCCTCCTACGCCAACGAATCCTGCTCGCGTGAGCCGACCACCGTTTCTGCGCCAGAGCCGTTCTCTTGACAGACCCGCAGCCCTGTCGCAGAAGTCAACCCCGGTGAGGTCGATGACCACCTGTGACGCCGCATGCTCGTCGAGGGCATCGTGCAGGGCGTCGAAGATGACGCCGCGGGTGGCCCCGTCGAGTTGCCCGGCCACCCACACGGTGATCGTGTCAGCGACAGCGCTGGTGACCGCGATGGCCTGCGGTAGCTGCGCAGACCGGCAGGCCCACGGCTGAGGCGATTTCACCGCCGTCTGCCTTTACCTCGATGCGGGAGGGCCCCGTCATCAGCATTGCTGGTGGTGTCCGCCGGCGTCCGGTTGCCGGTGCCGCAGCACGTCCTCGCCACGGTGATCTCCTTGAAGCAGGGGTTGCCTGGGAAATCTTGGTAATAACTCTGCTCGCCGTGCCGCACAGCGTCAACCCGCAGACACACGACGGACAGAGCACCCCGGCCGCGGCCGATATCACGGCAGCCACGATCGCGGTACGCATCCGATCCGCACGCCATGCCACATTGACCGCCCGAGCCGTCAAGCCGGGCAACTCGGCGAACACGCCGAGGATGCCGGCTTCGGCGCGGGCCCGTACCCCGGTGTCCCACCAGATTGGCCGCAGCTCAGGCAGCACGAAGTCGGTGTCGCCTTCGGCCTGTCGGGGGATTTCGGCGGTGGACGCTGGACGGTCGGTGGAGGTGCTCACTCGGTGGATCTCCTTCGAAACGAGGGCATGGCGAAGCGACCCTCGAGGAGGGCGTGAACGGGTTGCCCGAGTGCCGGAACGGCCGGCATTTCCGCGGACTGCGGTGGGCGTGAGGTGACGGTAATGCCGCCGGGTCCGGGTGTGGTGGTGCGCGGCCGGAGGTTGCCCTGATCGGATGGTTACGGTTGACGGCCCGTACCTGACGGCCTTGCACCCATCGATGGCTACCCTTGCCCCGGCCCCGGCTGCAGGCCCGCCGATGCGATCTAGCCCCTGGTCAGGGAATCTCCGGGCGAGCCGGAACGTTCCCGGCGATCCGGTAACAGACGACCGTCGAGGTCATGATCACGACGCCGCGCTCAACGGTCCACGGCTGTCGTCGCCTCAGCCGAACAGAGTGGCTGGCGGTGACGCAGGCAGGGCGGGCTGCGGTGGTCGGGCCGCGGGAAGCAGCGTGGTCAAAGAGGGCTGCCGATCCGGCCACCGCCGGCGGACGAGAGAGTCCAAGAGCAGAGCGGCGCCGATGGTGTCCCACAACGCCCGGTGGGGACGGCCCATCGGCACCGCGTCGTTCACGGCGGAGGTGAGCCCGTGCTGGTTCAGCAATGCGGTCAGGGTGCGTTTACCTGTTGCCGGCCAGGTCTTGGCGAGCTGGTAGGTGTCGATCAGCCCGGCGATGGAGAGAGACGTGCAGCGGCGGTGCAGTAGCCGCCAGTCGACGCGGACGTTGTGGCCGATCAGGTAGGCGCCGGTCAACCGCCGCGCGACCTGCGGTGCGATCTCGTCGAGTGGCGGCGCACTAGCGAGGGTTTCGTCGGTGAGCCCTGGTGAGATCCACGGCCGCTGCCCGATCCGTCGGCCGGGGTTGACCAGGGTGCTGTAGGCGGTGGCCACATCGGGCCGCCCGTTGATGAGCCGAACGGCGGCGATCTCCAAAATGGCCTCGTCGTCGCCGTCCTGAGCACCGCTTCCTTCGAGATCCACGGCGACGAGGTTCGTGGCGTCGCACCACGTACCTGCGGTCATCGGCTCTCGTCACCTCCAAAGTAGGGCCTGCGACGGAGCTAGACCGCTGCGCTGATTCCGAGGTCCGCAACGCGGGCAGCGCGCCGGGTGAGACCGACAACCGTGTGCCCGTCGCGCTCGATCTGGCGGACGACTTGCCAGCCCTGCACGTCGCGGTAGTAGGCCACGAGCTGGGGGACTAAGGTGCCGCGGCGTACCCAGGCCCGGCCGGTGCGTGCCGCGTGGTCGAGGACCCACCAAGCGAGCCGGCACCCCAGCCGTTGGCCGGCGAACCGGGGGTCGGTGACGGTGCTGACCATGAACAGGGCGGGCTCGGCGCGCTCGGCTTCGGTCCAGAACCAGGCCGGTGACTGGTCGAGCAGCGTGGTGCAGCCGATCACCTCACCCTCTCCGGTGAGGACCCACACCGGGACGTCCGGGTCCGCAGCCTGCCCGGCGAGGTCGTCAGCGGCGTCCTCCCAGTCAGGCAGCCCGCGGTCGCGCATCCACGCCGAGCGGGCGCGGATCAGCGCCGCGATGGCGTCGACGTCGCCCTTGCTGGCCCGGCGCATCACCAGCGAGGGCGGCGAGAGGGTGTGGGTCACGGGATCACCCTAGGCCGGAGTGGTGGCGGTCGCCGCCACCGTGGCGAGTGAATCGGCGTGGCCGTAGCTGCGCAGGGTGGCTTCGGCGACGAAGACGCCGCAGATGTCGTGATCGGCGGGTGTTGCCGTGCCGGCGGCGATACGCTCCATGGTGGTGGTGAGCCCGTCCGGGTCGATGTAGCCGCCGTCGATCAACGGCAAGCCATGGTCGAGCATGGTCTGGAGGAAGTCCACGCCGTAGCGGCGCAGCCCGAGGCTCATGACCTGCTCGAAGTTCTCCCGCAGCGGCGGATCGGTCAGATATGGGTCGCAGCCGATGCGGGTGAGCCGGGCCCGGTGTAGTTCCTTGCGATGCCGCCAGGGGTAAGGCAGCCATTCCCCGAACCGGATCAGCGCGGGATCGGCGAGTGGATGGACCGGCCACATGCCGGCGCGTAGGACCGGTGGGGCGACGCAGGCCATGCTCAGCAGCGTCATCTCGTTGACCACGGCCGCCGGTGCGGTCCCGGTCTCGAGGTCGTCCAGCAGTTCCCGGGTGCGCGGGCCGATCCACTCGGCGGGCGGCTTGTCGACACCGACGGCTTGGCGGGGCAGCTCGTCGAGGGTCAGGGCCACCATCTCGTCGCCGCCGATCCCCGTTACCAGGGTTCGGATCCCCCGTTCGGCCAGCAGGGTCAGCAGGCTGTGCTTGCCCTCGTCATACAGCTCGTCGTACGGGGTGATCAACGCGCGGGAGGCGCGTCGTCCGCCGGGCCGCAGCGGCAGGTTGTCGACCATGCGGGTGGTGACATCGACGCCCAGCCGCAGCATGTCGATCATGCGGCGGCGGCGGTCCTGCTGCTGAATGCCGGCGGGGCCGACGATCAGCATCGCCGCCGCGGTGATTTTGTCGGGGTGGCGGGCGCCGAGGACGGCGGCGACGTTGGTCGAGTCCAAGCCGCCGGACAGCTCGACCGCCGTCGTGGCCGGCTCGTAGGCGTGCCGGTCGAGGACCTGGTCGAGCAACTGTTCGTACGCGGCGATCGGGTCGGCGTCGGGATGCAGGTGCCGTGGCCGACCGTGCGCGGCGGCCAGGGGGTAGCACAGGTCGAGGCCGCGCCGACCGAACACGGCCCAGGATCTTTCGGTGAGCCAGTACAGCCCGTTCCAGAGGGTTTCGTGGGTGTAGCGGTATCTTCCGGTCAGCTGCCGGGCGATTTCCCGCTCCTGCAACGGCGCCTGGCGCAGATGCTCGGCAAGGTCCGCGACGTCCCACGAGCCGTACAACGTTCCCGCGTGTTCGAGCAGGTAGATCGGTGCGATGCCACGCTCGCCCGCCTGGATCCACACGCTGTCGCCGGTGAACTGCACCGTCACGAAGTCGCCGTCCCAGCCGAGGTGGTGCGGCTGCCGGTCGAGGCCGGGGCAGCGCTCCCTCACGACCAGGGCCGGGCTGTCGCTGTTCTGGTCGATGATCTCCAGGGCGGGATGGTCGTAGGGTTCGATCCACGAGGCTCCGGCCTGCCAGCGGCGGCCGGTCCACGTCCACGAGCCGGGAACGTCCTCGGCCCGGATGTGCAACTTGAGCATCGATGCCTCCGCGTGAAATGAGGAGCGGACGGGGCCGGGGCGCTTGCGGCAACAAGCGCCCCGGAAGCGAAGGACTTACGTGATGATCTCGTCTCGCTGCCGGGCGGTGTCGGAGCTGCCCGGCTTCTTCTTGTAGTCGTTACGTTCCGTCGCCGACGGGATCTGCAAGACCGCCGGGCTGGCGAACAACGGGTCGGGCGTGGACGACAGCTCGAGATAGGAATGGCTAGTCACGGCGTCCCTTCCATGGGATGGGGTGGAGGTCGCTGGCCAGGTCGACTACTTCGAGCATCGCGGCCGGAGCCCTCCGAGGGGGGGGCGAACAGGTGTGGCACCTGCGTGGCATCGGCGGTGCACTCTCGCCCGGATCCGTGGTCTGATGCGAGGCGGAAGGGAGGCGCCGTGATCACCGTCAATGAGTGGACCGGCCTGCACACGCGGGCGCTGCGGCATGCGATGCGGATGAGCGTGCGCGTCTTCGCCGCCCACCTTGGCGTCGCCGTGCGCACCGTCTCCAAATGGGAGTCCCACGGCGCCGCGATCCGACCCCGGCCCGACATGCAGGCCGTCCTGGACACAGCCCTCAGCCGCGGCGACGCTGGGGTGCGGCTCCGCTTCGAATCTGTCCTGGCCGCGCCACCCAGCGGCGCGCACACCCGGCGTATGGTCACGCTCGACTACGAGGCCTGGGCCGACGACCATGAGCGTGCCGCGTCGGCGCTCAGTGCGCAGAACTTCACGTTCGCTGCGCACCTGCTCGACCGGTGGATCACCCAGGTCGACGCCCACCAGCTCGACGACAAGGGCCTGCATCTCTACGCCCGCAGCACCGCCCTGCGCGGCGACGTCCTACGTGACCAAGGCGCGACCTCCGGCCCGCTGTCCGCCGGGACCGCGTACGGCACCGCACGCGACATCTTCCACCAGCTCGGGTCGCCTCGCCGCGTCGCTCAGCTCGACCTGTCGCTCGCCGTCATCGACGAGATGTCCGGCTGCCTCGTCGCCGCCGCCCATCAATATCAGCAACTCGCCGACGACGACCGGCTCAGCGCCCGCGACCGCAGCCGAGCCCTGCTGTGGGTGGGCACCGCCCTGGACAAACACGGCGACCACGACTACGCCACCGCCGTCATGATCAGAGCCAGCCGCGCCTTCGACACGCTCACCGAGCCGGAAGACTGGGCTGTCGCCCAGCAGAAACTCGCCCTCTCCCACCGCGGCGCCGGGAAACTCACCGCCGCCCTGGACTACATCGGCCGGGCCCGCGCCAGCGCCGCCGCAGACTCGCCCCTCCAGCGGGCCCGGCTCGCCACCGCCCACGGCCACATCCTGATCAGTGACCCCGCCAGCCGCATCGAAGGCCTCGCCATGCTGGACCAGGCCACCAACCTGGCCGCCACGTACGGTATGAGCCACCAACTGCGCAGCATCGAGGGCATCCGCCACCAGGCTCAACACCGGCCACCCGACGGTGACCAGGGAGAACACGCGTGACCGAACTAAAGCCGACCACCGTCACCCAAGACCAGTGGCATGCTGCACGCCTCATCTGGGACTACCACCAGATGCACCACCACATACGGCACTGCGACGTCGCCATCGGACTCGGCAGCCACGACATGGGCGTCCCCGAGTACACCGCCGAGCTCTTTCACGCCGGCTGGTTCCCCACCATGGTGTTCACCGGAGCGGTCAACCCCACCCACCCCGAACGCTTCCCCCGCGGAGAGGCCGTCCACTTCCGCGAGCACGCACTGAGTCACGGCGTCCCCGAGTCCGCCATCCTGCTGGAGCCCGAGGCGACGAACACCGGCCTCAACATCACCCTGTCCCGGGCCGTCCTCCACCAGGCCGGAATCCAGCCCCGCCGGGTCATGGTGATCGCCATGCCCTACATGCAGCGCCGCGCCTACGCCACCTGCCGCAAGGTATGGCCCGATGTCGAGGTCGTCTGCACGTCCCAGCCCCTCGAATTCGACGACTACGTCAAGACCATCGGCGACGAACGCCTCGTCATCGACATGCTCGTCGGCGACCTGCAACGCGTCGTCGAATACCCCCGGCTCGGTTACGCCATCGAACAAACCGTCCCGAAGGACGTCCATGACGCCTACCACCAGCTCCTCCACGAAGGATTCACCCGCCGACTGCTCACCACCTGAACCGCCACCCACCCGCAGCGTGGTCTGCGCGATCCACCAACCGAACCTGCCCCCCCCCGGCTGAACACCCTGGCAAAACTCTATGCCGCAGACCAATGGATCATTCTCGACGACGTCCAGTTCAACCGCCGCGACTACCAGCACCGCGCCCGACTCAGCGACCCCCGCCGACCAGACCACCACCAGTGGCTCACCCTGTCCGCCCACCTGCCCGCCGGCCGCGCAACCCTCATCCGCGACGTCCGCCTCGCGGACCCGACGCGCTGCCAACGCCGTCTTGGGCAAATGCTGTACGAGAGGTACCGCAATAATGCTCACTGGCGGGACTTCGAACCGAAACTCCAACGCATCCTAGAGCTTTTCGACACCACCGATCGCGTCGCTGCAATCGCCGAACAATCCGCGCGTGCAATGCTCGAAATGCTCGGCTGGAACGGCACGATTCGGCGCAGCAGCCGCTACCAGACCCGACCCGGCCGGACCGGACGCCTGGTCGACCTCACTGTCGTGAGCGGCGCGACCCACTACCTCTGCGGCACCGGAGGCGCGAGATACCTCACGCCGCGGCTCTTCCACAAAGACGGAATCGGGGTCATCCTCCATCGCATACCGACAGAGGGCATCTGGCACAGCGGCCGAACCGAGAGCGCCATCAGCATCCTCACCCAGATGGGCGGCCCGCAACTCAAGCAGTCCATGCAAGATCTAGAGGCCGCGCGTGCCGTCACAGGGCGGGAACGCGGATAAGGGCTACGGGTGTCGCCGGACGAATACCGCCAGGTAGGTTAGGCGACGCGTAGATGTGCACTTGCCGGGTGGCCAGGGACCGCAGTGTTGATCTCGCGGTGGACTGCGGTCGCGGCGTGCTGGGCGATCGCGGCATGTCGGAGTCGAGCATTTAGCGGCGAGGTGTCAAGGGCGAAGGCGGCCGGTCTGCCGGTGGCGAGGCCAGCCGCATTCCACGCCTGGGCGCTATTCGCTCAGTTGGGTCCAGGCCGTTCGAGCGGCGTCGAGTTGCGCCCGGTTCTTGGTCACGAACTGTTGTAGCTGCGGGGCAGCGGTGGCGAAAGCTTGGTCCTGCGCCGGGCGGCGGCAGGCGGCATCCGCGGCGGCGGCCTTCTTCTCGAACTCGACGGCCTCCTGCCACTTCGGGTCGGCCTGCATCGACGCCCAGCCGAGATCCGCACGCGGGAACCGGTCGAGGGCCTGCTGGTAGGTCGTGAAGTACGACTTTGTCTGAATCCCGGCCTTGCTCATGCAGGGAACGTACGTGTCGAGGGCGTCGGCGACGGCGGGTGTTTTCTCCACCTCGCGGAAGGTATTGGTCAGCCACTTCATCGAGTTGCCCTGGCCTGTGGGGGTGAAAGGCTGCTGCTTGGACGCTTCGGGGGTGCAGTTGCCCAGGGCCTTGCCGTAGGCGGCTTCCTCCTCGGCAGTCATCGTGCTGCTCGCGTTCATAGCGCGCAGTTTGTCGGCCACTTCGGCCTGGTTGCGCTTGGCGGTGGCGATGCCGAAGTCACCGGTGATCTCGGTGATGCTGGCGAGGTCTCCGGGCGCGATCGGGCCGCCGTTCTGCTGCTCGGAGGGGGCCTGCTGGTAGGTGAAGCCCTTTTTCTTCATACATCGGGCCAGGGCGCCCTGGAAGCGTGCGGCGACGTCCTTCTCGGCGGCGAGCCGGTCGTCGGCCGAGCCGTAGAGGCTGAGGCTGACTTGCTCGAATAGGCTGCGGCCCTGCGCGGCGGCGGCTGGCTCAGCTGGGGCGCCGGCGGCGAACGAGTTTGCGCAACCGGCGGTGAACGCGCCGATGGTCAGCGCCGCACCCGCCGTGATGATCTTCTTCATGACCTGTGTCTTTCGGAGTCGGGGATATGGGTCAGCTGCTGCACGAGCTGGAGATGCCGCCGCTGTTGTAGAGAACGGCGGTGCCGTTGACGTCGACACGCCATGAGCGGGCGCACTGGTTCGGCACGTTGGCGTTAGGGCCGGTTGCGTCGCCGAAGATGTCCTCGTCGCGGTAGACGGTCCGGTCGGCGGACCAGAAGTCCCTGCAGTTCGATGCCGTGGTGTTCGTGGAGTTCACCGGACCGTAGCAGGCACCAAACTTGACCATGCCGGTCAGCCAGCGATGAGTGCTGCCGGGCTGGTAGGAGTCATCGCTGTTCGCGTCGATGTGGATCGAGCTCTTACAGGTCTTCGCGATCCGCGCGTCGAAGTGCTCGCTGTCGGCCGTTTTCCAGTCGAAGATCGTCGCCAGGCAGTGGCTGCTGGCGAACGCCCCTCCGGGGTGTGCCTCCAGCGATCCCAGGTTGTCGATCGCCTGGTCCCAGCTCGCTTCGCCGTACGAATAGTTCGGGCCTTGATAGACGGGTTGATTGACGCCGGAGGGGACGACGGCGAGTGCCGCGCCAGGAGTGACGCCGACAACGGTGAACGCGATCACGGCCGCTATCAGTGCAAACCAGCGGCGGGGGTTGAACTGGCTTCGGTTCATAACCTTCCAATCGAGTCTGACCTGGTGCCGCGAGCGATGAATTGCGGATCCAGGTCTGGGCGCCCAAGGATCAACCCAGTAAGCGAGGTGCTCCCGGAACGGGGATGGGGTGGGTTGCTAGAGCCAGGCTCGCGGGGCAAGCCGGCCGAGGACCGGCACGGCGGCGAACGCCTCAGCGACGGCGGTGCCGATCCGCCCGCCGTGGAGGTGGCCGAGGTTTAGGGCCATCGGTGCGAAGTGTTCGGTGATGGGTTGGGACGTGTGCGCGGATAGCGCTCGCATTTTGGTGTCCCATGTGGTCGTGGCGTCCAGGATGACCGGTAGGTGCAGCGGTCGGCCGTCGCGGTCGAGGTTGTGGTAGCTGTCGCAGGCGTAAACCCGGCGGGGGTGGCCGGTGGCGATGACGACGTCGGGCAGAGCGGCGTTGACGGTGTCGGCGACGCGCCGATGCTCGGGATGCATGTCCGTGGCGGGATGGGTGATCAGAACTTCGGGTCGCAGGTCCCGCAGGAGGGGGTCAAGGACAGCCGGGGTCAGGTCGTCGACGAGGGTCAGCGCGGCGCCGAGAATTCCTGCGCTGGTGGTGGCTTCTGCGTCTCGCGGTTCGCCGCGGCGCGGCAGGATGATGGTGACCGTGGCGCCGGCGCGAACTGATGCGGCGAGGGTGGCACCGGCCCACAGTTCGGGGTCGTCGGGGTGGGCCATCACGGCAACGACGCGGGCCGGGGCGCTCACCACAGTCCGAGCGCTTCGACGATCTCGCGTGCTGCTGGAAGTGGCGGACTGACCTGTCCGGTCGGCGCGGTGGGAACGTCAAGATCGTGGACGAGGCGGATCATGTCTCGCCACTTGAGGGCCTGGTCCCATTGCGCGGCGACGGCCCGGCCGCGACCCTGATCGAGGCGCCCGGAGCTGGGGAGGTCGTCGAGGGTGAGCCCGCCGGCGAGCAGGGTTTTGGCGGTGCCCGGTCCGATTCCTCGGACGCCGGGGATGTTGTCGGCGGGGTCGCCGGTGAGCGCGCGGAAGTCACACCACTGGTTCGGGTCGACGTCGTGGCGTTCGCGGACCCCGTCCGGGTCGACGAGGCGGGCGCCGGCGCGGAAGCCGGTGTTGAGTACCCGCACGCGGTCGGTGATGAGCTGGTAGAAGTCGCGGTCGCGGGACAGGATGATCACCTGCCGGTCCGCTGGTGTGGTGGTGGTGAGGGTGGCGATCACGTCGTCGGCTTCGGCGTGGGGTAGCTCTACCCAGGTGATGCCGAGGGTGTCGAGGCCGCGTTTGACGTCGGGCAGGTGCCGTAGCGGGGCGAGGGCGTCGTCGTCGGTGGGGCGTTGGGCTTTGTAGTCGGCGTCGACGTTGCGCCGGTCGGCGCTGCCGTGTTCGCCGTCGAACACGACGATGATCTCCGGCGGGGCCGGGAGTTCCTTGCGGACGGCGACCCGTAGGAGTGCGAAGAACGCGAACAGGCCGGTGAGGTCGCGGGTCTTGTCACGCGACTGGATCTGGGCGGGGAACCCGAAGGTGGCGCTCCAGAGCAGGTTGAAACCGTCGACGAGCAACAGCGGGACTGCGGCAGATGTGCGGGGACCGCCCATCAGCTCACCACCTTCAACAGTTGGTCAGCACACAGGGCGGGCCGATAGTCCCGCGTTCGGTAGTCCGCGGCCCGAGACGTTGCCTCGTACCGTACCGGGTCGTCCAGCAGGTCCCGGACGGCACGCCACAGCCCGGCAGGACCCTCCGATAGAGGGACGAGGCTGCCGCCGTCGCCGACGAGGTGCGGCAGGTTGTCCACGGCGTAGCCGACGACGGGGGTGCCCACCGACATGGCCTCGAGCGCGACCAGCCCGAACGACTCGCGGTGGGACGGGACGATGACCAGGGCAGCCTCGGCGAGCCAGGCGGGTACGGCGAGCCAGGACATGCCGCCGCGCAGGGTGATGTTCGGATTGTGGTCGGCGGCTGTTCGGCACTGCAGGGCAAGTTGGTGCTGCTCGCCGGTGGTGTCCTCGAAGCCGGCGTGGGCGAGGGCGACCTCAATCGGGCGGTTCAGGTCGGGGGCAGTGTGGATGAACTCGGCGGTGACGCCTTTGACCGGCGACAGGCGTGCCAGGACACGCACAGGGCCGCTACGGCGTAGCTGCCCGCGCACCAGCTCCGAGCGTGGTGGGTGCTCCACGAGCAGCGTGTTCGGCACGATCCGCCACGAGTCAGCGGGGTAGCCGCGGGCGGCGGCTTCGACACGGACCGTCTCGGAAGGGGCGATGACCGCGTCCGGTTGGCGGTCGAGGGCGGCATGCAGGTCGGTGTCGTGGCCGACGACGTGCGCGGCAAGGATGCGCCGGGCGGGGCTGCGGGTGGGGGCGATGCGGCCGAGCCCCCAGAGCGCGTCGACGTAGACCGCGGCGTCGACGGCCAGGTCGCGGTAGAGGCCGACCAGCTCAGCGCGGATCCACCCGGCGTGCCGCTCGAGCAGGGTCCGCAGGGTGCGGTCGTCGCACGGCAACGTGACGGGCAGGGTGAGCAGCGGCATGACCTGCACACCACCGTAGAGGCCGGGTTCGGTGACGGCGGCGCTGATGATGACCGCGCGGTGCCCGGCCTGGGTGAGGGCGACGGCGGCGGCTGCGGTGGCCCGTTCCATCCCGGCGGGCGCGTCGGGGGTCCAGGAGACGAGGATGAACGCGACGGTGGTCACTGGTGGACCCTCCTCTCTACGGGACTTGAGAAGGTGCCCGTGGTTAGATGCCGGTGAGAGCCGGGGTGACGGCCCGTGGTGGTC
>NZ_JBITBX010000029.1:0-33683 GCF_044452725.1 Actinoplanes sp. NPDC051859
CAACCACACTCCGAAAAGCATGGCCGGGGTATAACTAATTGGCACTGGCTTATCAAGCACCCTGTTGAGTTCTCAAAGAACAACCACACACCGTTGAGCGATCCGCATTTCCGCGGCCCGTTCTCCGGGGCACTTCCTAACCTTACTTCGCGCTATTTCCCGGTGTCAAATCCGCGTTTCCGCGATTTTGATCTGGGCCGTTCGCGCCATTCCCCATTCCGTTTCATCGGAGCGGAGCCGCACACGACTCTATCCGATGTTCTTTCCTGGGGGTTTGGCAGGCCGTCCGCGTTGACCGCGTCCGTTTCCCTGCCGGCTCGGAGAACCTTACCCGGTCGGCTTCGCGGCTGTAAAATCGGCCCCTCGGGGCCCGGTCCGCACCACCCGGTCCAGCATCGTTCGGGCTAGATCAGGATCGACTAGCCGAAGGTCTGCTGGGGTTTCCTGCCCGCGAGCCGAACTTCCGCTCGTCCCGCCGGGCAGGAAGAAAGTTACGTCGAAACCGCTTGCAGCGTCAAATCCGGTCGAGTAGACCTGGGTCACACCCGTTCGATACCGGCGAACGTCCGCTTGCCCTTGCGGAGCACGAGGAACCGGCCGTGCAGCAGTGCCGACTCTTCGACGACCGCCTCGGGGTCGGTGACGCGCTCGTTGTTCACGTACGCCCCACCCTCGGCGATCGTGCGTCGGGCCTCTCCCCCGCTCTTCACCAGCCCGGCCTCCTGCAGCAGCACGGTGACGGAAGGCAGCTCTCCCCGCACCTCGGTGACACCAGCCTCGGAGAGCGCAGCGCGCAACGTGTCCGCGGACAGCTCGGTCAGCTCACCCTTGCCGAAGAGGGCTTGGCTCGCCGCCACTGCCTGCTGCGCCTCGTGCTCGCCGTGCACCAGGGCGGTGAGCTCGAAGGCCAGCTCACGCTGGGCGAGCCGGGCCTGGGGTCGCTCCGCGGTCGCCTTCTCCAGCTCCTCGATCTCCGCGCGAGGCTTGAAGCTGAAGTAGCGGATGTACTGGGAGATGTCCCGGTCGTCCGCGTTGACCCAGAACTGGTAGAAGGCGTACGGGGAGGTCAGGGCCGGGTCGAGCCACACCGCGCCGCCCTCGCTCTTGCCGAACTTGGTGCCGTCCGCCTTGAGGACCAAGGGCGTGGTGAAGGCCTGGACCGGGCCGGCACCGCGGCGGCGAATGAAGTCGACGCCGGCCGTGATGTTGCCCCACTGGTCGGAGCCGCCGAACTGCAGCGCGCAACCGTGCCGTACGTGCAGCTCGTAGAAGTCGTTGGCCTGCAGCAACTGGTAGCTGAACTCGGTGAAGCTGATGCCGGTTTCGAGGCGGTTCCGGACCACGTCGCGGGCCAGCATCTTGTTGACCGGGAAATGCTTGCCCACGTCTCGCAGGAAGTCGATCACCGACAGCTCGCCGGTCCAGTCGAGGTTGTTGACCGGGACCGCGGCGTTGTCTCCGTCGTAGCTGACGAAGGGTGAAAGCTGCTCGCGGATGCGCTGGACCCAGGCGGCCGTCGTCTCACTGGTGTTGAGGACGCGTTCGGTGGACTTGCCGCTCGGGTCGCCGATCTGGCCGGTGGCGCCGCCGACCAGCAGCAGCGGCTTGTGCCCGGCGAGTTGGAGGCGGCGCGCGGTGACCACCTGCATCAGGTGGCCGACGTGCAGCGAGGAGGCTGTCGGGTCGAACCCCACGTAGAACGTCAGGGAGCCGCCGTCGAGGTGCTTGCGCAGCTCGTCGGGGTCGGTCGAGTCCTGGATCAGGCCGCGCCACTGCATGTCGTCTACGAGAGTCACACCGCCGATTGTGCTGCATCCGGCGAGCGGGCGGACACCGGGTTTAGCGGCTGCCACCCGTCATCGTCGCGCCAGAGGGGGGCGACACCCGGAACCGCCAGAGGGGCCGACACCCGGAACCGCCAGAGGGGCCGACACCCGGAACAGGGCCAGCCGGGAAGGACCAGACTGGGGGCATGAGTCGTCTCGGATCTGCCGCCGCCCCCGTCGACCTCGGCAAGAAGACTGCCCGCTCCCGGCTGGAACAGGCGCAGCAACGCCTGCTGCGGTTGCGCTTGCTGCTCGGCGGGCAGTTGGGTGACCACAAGATCGGACCACCGCTCTGCGTGCTGTTCGAGGGGTGGGACGCCTCAGGCAAGGGCGGAGCGATCAAGCGGCTGGTCGCCCCGCTGGACCCACGGCATGTCCGGGTCGCCCAGTTCGCAGCGCCGACCTACGACGAGAAACGGCACCATTTCCTGCAGCGGTTCTGGACCGTACTGCCCGGGTGGGGCGGGATGGCTGTCCTGGACCGGTCCTGGTACGGCCGGGTGTTGGTGGAACGGGTCGAGGGCTTCGCGACCGAGGAGCAGTGGGCGCGGGCGTACCAGGAGATCGTGGAGTTCGAACGCACCCTGACCGCGGAGGGCATGATCCTGATCAAGTTCTGGATGCATGTCTCGGACGACGAGCAACTCGCCCGGTTCCAGAGCCGGGCGGAGGATCCGCTGCGGGCCTGGAAGCTCACGGATGAGGACTGGCGCAACCGGGAGCGCCGCGGCGATTACGAGGCCGCCGTCGAGGACATGCTCGCGAAGACTGATGTGGCCCGCGCGGGTTGGCATGTCATCCCCGGCGACGACAAGCAGTACGCCCGCCTCGCGGTGGTGGAGCAGGTCTGTCACACCGTCGAGCAGGAGCTCAGCGCGCGGGGTTACAACCTGCAGGACGCCGGCTAGGCGGCTACCGCGTCGGTGGCCGGCAGGTACGGCGGGAGGTCGAGCACTCGGCGAATCTCCTGCTGGACGGCCTCCGGTGCGGGCCGGGCGTCCACGTCATGCACGACTTCCTTGCGCCGGAAAAGCTCCAGCACCGGCCGGGTCTTCTCGTGGTAGTCGCGCAGCCGGGCGGCCAGCGCCTCCGGCGTGTCGTCCTCGCGGGTGACGAGGGTGGTGCCGCAGATGTCGCAGCGGCCTTCGACCTCGGGACGGTCCGCGATGAGGTTGTAGTCCATGCCGCAGCCGGGGCAGAGTCGTCGGCTCAGCACCCGGCGCCGCACCTCGTCATCGGGCAGGGCGAGGTGGATGACGCCGTCGATGTCGTAGCTCTCCATGAAGAACTCGGCCTGGCGGCCGTTGCGCGGGAAGCCGTCGATGACGAAGCCAAAATTCCAGTCGTGCTTGTCGAGGCGGTCCCGGACGACGGCTTCCACCAGGTCGTCGCCGACCAGGTCACCGGCGCTCATCGTCCGGCGGACCTGCGCGCCGAGTTTGGTGTGCTGTTGGACGTGCCAGCGGAAGATGTCGCCCACGCTGATGTGGACCAGGTCCAGGTCGGCGACGAGCAGCGCGCTCTGGGTGCCTTTGCCGCTGCCTTGCACGCCCATGATCACGTACTTGCGCATGGTCTCGTCCCTTCTCCTGGCCGCGGCCTCAGGTCGCGGCACCGACGCGCAGCGGTCCCGGCGCCGCGCGGCCGTCAAGTCCGGTGGGGTCGATGCTCCAGCCGCCGGCAACGCTGAGCACGTCCTGCTCGGAGACCAACACGGTGCCGGTGGAGGAGTCGGCTCCGCCGACGGCCTCGCCACGCAGCAGCAGCTCCAGTTCGTCGTCGAGCGCGCCGAGCATCGACTCGTCGAGCGCGCCCTCGGCCTCGTAGGCCGGCGGGAGCCCGGCCGCGCGCTCCGCGGGGTCGGGGTCACCGAACCAGGTGGTGACCGCGCCGGTCTGTCCCACGTAGCCGAAGGCGCGGACCAGGGCACCGTCGTCGGCCCGCTGCCAGCGGTGTGCCTCGGTGACCCGGTGGGTCGCGAAGAACTGCACTTCGGTGCCGAGCCGGCGGGACAGGTCGGGCAGGTCGAGCACCGTGGTCGGGCGCATGAGGTAGCGGCCGGCGGCGAGCACCCATCTGGTGCCGCGGGCGTCGGGCAGCGGCGGGGTGACGATGACCCGGTCGTCGGTCAGATAGGACAGGTCGATGCCGTCGCGCCAGGGCACCGCGCCCAGGTCCCGCAGGCCGAGCGCGGCGATGATCCGTTCCGGGTCGCCGTCGCGGACGGCCAGCCAGGCCTGCTTGCCGCCGAATCCCACCATGACGTCCGAGTTCATGGTCTCCACGGTAGTGGCCGAATCCGACAGCGCGCGCGTTATGGGGTCAGGCCCAGCCGTAGTCGCGGCGCAGGACCGCGGCGATGCGCTCGAACCGGGCCCGGTCGAGGACGGCGCCTTCGCGGCGGATGCCGGTCTCGTCGACCTCGAGGACCCGGTCGAGGCGGATCCAGCTCGGCCGGGACTCCCGGTCCCAGGAGCCCGGGCCGAGGCCGAGCCAGTGTCGTTGGCCGTCGCGGTCGCTCTGGCTGGACAACATCAGGCCGAGCAACGTACGCCCGTCGCGCCCCACCACGAGCACCGGACGGTCCTTGCCCTGGGTGGGGTCGTCCTCGTACGTCACCCAGGTCCACACGATTTCGCCCGGGTCGGCGTCGCCATCGAGCCGGGGTGAGTACTCCAGGGAGCGGCCACCCCGGGCGGTGGGCACCGGACGGACCGGCGCAGGGCGCTGCGCGGGGGCGGCGGTGCGCTGCGCGGGTGCGCTGCGGCCTACCACGCGGCGGAGCGTTCCGGCGATGCTCTTGAGCAGTCTGGTCACGCCGGCACTGTAACCGGCGCCGCCGGCTCAGGCGGTTTTGAGCGAGTCGACGAACGTACGCCAGGCGGCGCGGGGGAACACGAGGGCCGGACCGTCCGGGTTCTTGCTGTCGCGGACCGCGACGATGCGGGGCAGATTGTCGGCGACCTCCACGCAGTCACCCCCGTTGCTGCCGCTGCGGGTGCTCTTGTGCCATCGGGCACCGGTCAGGTCAGCCATCGCTCTCCTCGATGATCGTGCCGATGAGGTCGTCGGAGGCGCGCTGGTCGAGGGCCGCTCGGTCCAGTTCGCGCCACACATCGACGTAAGTCTCCACTTCGCGGGGCTTGTCCAGGTAGAGGGCGCCGGTCAGATTCTCGCTGTAGATCGTCGTCGGCTCCGGTGCGGCGGCCCCGAGCGTGGGAAAGTCGAGAATGGTGAACGAACCGGCGCTGGATGCACTGTGCGGGCCGGCGGCGAACGGCAGGACCCGCACGCTCACCCCGGGGCGCTGGGAGATGTTGACCAGGTGGGCGAGCTGTTTCTGCATGCCGAGCGTGTCGGCGATGGCCCGGCGGAGGACGCCCTCGTCGATGATCACGTCGAGGACGGGCGGGCGGGGACTGTGCCGGCGCAGCAGTTCCTGGCGTTCCAGCCGGACGGCGACCGCCGTCCGGATTCCGGTCTCGTCCAGGTCGCTGCGCTGGTGGAACACCCATTCGGCGTACTCGTGGTTCTGGAGCAGGCCGGGGATGACGGCGGGAGCATAGTGCCGGAGCCGTTCGGCGGCGGTTTCCATGCCGACGTACAGCTCGAACCAGCCGGGGACGACGTCGCCGTACGCATGCCACCAGCCTTTGGCTTTGGACTCTCGGGCCAGGCCGACGAGGACCTCGGTGATCTGCTCGTTGGCGCCGTAGTACGCGCACATGGCTAGGACGTCGTGTTTGCGCAGGGAGACTTCGCCGTTCTCGATGCGGTACATGCGGGCTCGGGAAAACTCCAGCTCAGCGGCGGCGGCCATGAGCGAGATTCCGGCCTGCTCGCGGAGCTGACGCATGAGCCGGCCGGCTTGGCGTCGCGGGACGGTGGAGCCTGTCTCGGTGGTCATGGCCGGCCTCCAGTGTCGGAAATTGTGCAGTTGTGCCGAACGAGACAACCGGATCGCGCGAACTGGGACGACGGGAATCTGATGGTGGGATTCTCACCGATAGCCATTGATGCCCGACACTAAGTCACGCACGCTCCTCTGTGTAGCCCTCAAGTCGCTGAAGGTGACAAAGGTGGGCCCGGAAGGGAGTCGCGCGATGCTGGTGCCGCGAACCGATCACCTGCCGGCTCGGCCGTCTTGGGACTGCCTCGTGTGCGAACACACCTGGCCCTGCGCGAACGCCAGGGAGCAGCTAGCCGTCCAGTACGCCCGATTTCCCTCTGGTCTGTCCATCTATATGGCCTCGACCATGTACGACGCGGTCGAGGACCTCACCGCCCAGGGCACGCCCACCCCGGCCGACCTGTACGAACGTTTCCTTGCGTGGATCTCCACCGGCGGCGGCCGATGATCTTATGTCTTCGTGAGTCGATCCTTAAGCGCTCCTGAGGTGAGCACCGCCGCGTCGACCCGCCGGCGATAGTCGACGGGCGCCCGCGGTCCGCGGCCGTGCGGTCGTGCTGGTGCGCGGCCGGCCGCTCCCAGTGCCCGAGGTGACCCGGCCCGTGAGGATGTCCGCAGCCCAGCAGTTCCGTTACACGCTCGCCGCGGGTGCCACCGCCGTCGTGATCGGGGTGGGGTTCACGGTCGCCGGTTTCGGCGCCGACGAAACCGGCACTGACGCCCGGCGGACCGCTGCCGACGCGCCTCTGACCACGCAGCCGCCCGCACTGCCCGACGCCGGCACCAGCGACACCACAGGCAGCACCGGAACGAGCGGCAACCTGCTGCCGCAAGACCCGGAAGCCAGCGCGAGCCCGAGCAAGGCGGCGGCCACGACAAGCGCCCCGAAGCCGAAGGTCACCACCACCGCACCGCCGGCCATCAAGAAAGCCACCGACGCGAAGCCCACGCCCACCAAGCGACGCACCACCGCGCCGACCGAGCGGCCCGCGGAGAACGCGCCCGACACCAGCGGCTCGGTGCTCGACCAGGCGCTCGCGCACATCAACGCGGAACGGCGCGCCGAAGGGGTGGGACCGCTGTCGATCGACACCCAGCTGTCCAAGGCGGCGGCGTTGCACACCCAGCTGATGATCAACGGGTGCAAGCTGAACCACCGCTGCTCCGGCGAGAGCGGTCTGGGCGACCGATTCAGCGCTCAGGGCGTGCGGTGGAGCAGTGCGGGCGAGAACATCGCCTTCCGTACGGCGGGCAGCAGCGACGCCGAAATGGTGAAAGCGGCCAACCGGATGACCGACGACATGCTCGCCGAAGTCCCGCCGGAAGACGGCCACCGCCGCAACCTGCTCAGTGAGAACTTCACCCGGATCGGCCTGAGCGTGGTCCGCGACAACTCCGGCATCGTTTGGCTGACCCAGGACTTCGTGGGATGAGCGGGATGCACGGCATGAGCGGCCCGAGCGGACCCGCACGGCGTAAGCGCCGGCGCCGGCTGGAGTTCGGGCCGACCCGCCCGTTCGGGCCGAACCGGCCGGGCGGCTGCTGCGGTCCGGTGAAGCGTCGTAAGCCGAAAGGGCCGACGCGACCCACCACCTGAGGCTGTGCTTCGGTAGTGCGGTGACAGACTCCTGGCTCGACCTGCCTGCTGCACGAGTAGACGAGGCCGCCCGCCAGTTGCTCGGCTGGCGGCTCACCGCGAACGGCGTGACCGTACGGCTGACCGAGGTGGAGGCGTACAGCGGGCTGGGCCAGGATCCGGCGAGTCACGCACACCGCGGGGTGACCAACCGCAATGAGGTGATGTTCGGCCCGGCCGGGGTTCTCTACGTCTACCAGATCTACGGCATGCACTTTTGCGCCAACATCGTCTGTGGCGAGGCGGGCGTCGCCGCTGCGGTGTTGCTGCGTGCCGGGGAGGTCGTGGACGGGATCGCCACCGCCAGGTCCCGCCGAGTTGCTCGCCGCGACACTGACCTGGCGAACGGTCCGGCCAAGTTGATGCAGGTCCTGGGGCTGGACCGCCGCGCCAACGGGACCAGTGTGCAGGGCGACGGTCCAGCCACCCTGGCCCCACCCGGCACGCCGGTCGGGCCGGTCGAGGCGGGACCTCGGGTCGGGGTGACCGCCGCACACGACGTGCCGTGGCGGTTCTGGCTCGCGGGGGATCCCACGGTGAGCGCGTACCGCCGGCACGTGCCGAAGAAAAAGGCGGAACCGCCGGTGCGGCCGCGAACCGGGCGATAACGTCCGGTGCCGTGATGTCTCGACGGTTGTTGCTGCTGCTGGACGTGCTGTGCCTGGCCGGTGTGGCCTGGTGTGCCACGCTGATCGCCGGGCTGCTCGGCGGTCGTACGCTCGTGGCGACCGGCGCTGCCGTGACCGTTGCCGCGCTGCTGGTCCTACCGGGTTTCACCGCCGGGATCCTGACCAACCGGCGGGCGCTGCGGGGGCGGCGACCGCAGAGCTGGTTCATCCGCGACGTGTGGGCGCCGCCGGTGGATCTGCCGCGCGCCGGACTGATCGCTGCGGGCGCGGTGCTGCTCGCGTTCTGGGTCGCCGGGATCAGCGCCTTCACGTCCATCAGCGACAACCCGCGTACCGGTGACCGGGTGGCGGCGGATGAGCAGGCCCGCCATCAGCAGCGGTTCGCGCTGGGCGTGTTGGGCGGGGTCGGGGTGGGCGGCACGGCCATGGCCGCTTCCACGCTGGTTCGGCAACGGCGTACCGGAACTGTGCGCCGGACGGCCTGACCGGTCGTCGTATTGACAGGCGCTGATATTGCCGTGCTTCCATAGGTCATCTTGACAACGTTGTCACGTTGGCCTCAGGAAGGGACGGCACCAGCATGCTCCGTACCCTCACCGCAGCCGTGGTCCTTGCCGCTGCGGCCCTCACCGGCACGCCGGCAGCAGCCACCGCCGCCGACCTCGATCTCACCGGCTACGTCAACCCGTTCATCGGCACCGACGACAGCAACTCGCCCAACCCGGTCGGCGGTGGGGCCGGCGGCAGCACCTTCCCCGGCGCCACCGTGCCGTTCGGGATGGTGCAGTTCAGCCCGGACACCCCCACCGCCTCGCCGTCCGGCTATCGCGACCGCGACCGCACGATCGAGTCGTTCAGCCTCACCCATTTCAACGGCGCCGGCTGCGCCAACAACGAGGACATCCCGATCCTGCCGATCACCGGCGCGCTCGGGGCCTCGCCCGGCTCGAACTGGACCAGCTACGCGTCGGCGTACACGAAAAGCAACGAGAGTGCGTCGCCCGGCTACTACCGCAACCGCCTCGACAAGTACGGCGTGAACGCGGAACTCAGCGCCACGACGCGGACCGGGGCGCTGCGGCTGACCTATCCGGCGAGCACCACTGCGCGCGTACTCATCAATGCCAGCCGGTCCGCGACCGGCGACCGGGACGGCAACGTCTCCATCACCGGGAACCGGGTCTGGGGCGAACACACCGCGGGCGGGTTCTGCGGCGGCCGGACGTTCAAGATGTATTACTCGATCCTGTTCGATCGCACGCCGACCGGCTTCGGCACCTTCCGCGGCGGCACGGTCAGCGCCGGGTCCACGAGCACGAGCGGCACGCAGAGCGGCGCCTACGTCACGTTCGACACCACCTCGAACGCGGTCGTCAACGCCACGATCGGGATCTCGTTCGTCAGCGCGGCCAACGCCCAGAACAACGCCACCGCCGAGGCGGCAGCCTTCGCGACCGTACGCGCGAACGCCAACACGACCTGGAACACCGCGCTGAACCGCATCCAGGTCACCGGCGGCAGCGGCACCGACCTGCAGAAGTTCTACACGGCGCTGTATCACGTGCTGCAGAACCCGAACATCGCCAGCGACACCAACGGCGAGTACCGAGGCTTCGACGGCGCAGTCCACACCGCGGCGCATCCGGTCTATCAGAACTATTCGGGCTGGGACATCTACCGGTCGTGGGCGTCGCTGGTGGCGCTGATCGCGCCGGAGGTGATGAGCGACATCGTCAAGTCGATGATCCTGGACGGCCAGCAGGGCGGGCTGCTGCCCAAATGGTCGCACCAGAGCGTCGAGGACTTCGTGATGCCCGGCGACCCCGGACCGATCGTGGTGGGCAGCGCGTACGCGTTCGGCGTCCGCGGCTTCGACACGGCGGCCGCACTCGCGTTGATGAAGAAGAGCGCGACCGGCGGCAGCACTCAGGGCGTCGTCCTGCGCGGCAACCACGGCACTTACATGGCGAACCAGTTCATTCCCGGGAACCCCTCGGAGACCCTGGAATACGTGGCATCGGACTTCGCGATCGCACAGTTCGCCAAGGCCCTCGGCGACACCGGCGGCTACGCCACTTACAGCGCCCGCTCGCAGTACTGGCGCAGCCTGTTCAACGGCGAGTCGTCGTTCATCCACACGCGGGACGGTGGTTGGCGACAGCCGTTGAACCCGGCGCAGGAGAGCCCGTACGTGGAGGGCAACGCCGCGCAGTACACGTGGATGGTGCCGCACAACCTTGGCGCGCTCGTCACGCTGATGGGGGGACCGGCCACTGCCGTGCAGCGCCTCGACCATCACTTCACCGAGCTGAACGGCGGGCTGTCCCGGCCGTACTTCTACATCGGCAACGAGCCTGAGCACAACGTGCCGTGGACGTACAACGTGGCGCGGAAGCCGGCCGGGGCCAGTGACGCGGTCCGCCGGGTCATGGCCGAGTCGTTCACGACCGGGGCGGGTGGCCTGCCCGGCAACGACGACCTCGGCGCCACCTCCGCCTGGTACGTCTGGTCGGCGCTGGGCTTCTACCCGGTGACGCCGGGCGCGGACACCCTGGCCGTGCACGGCGCGCAATTCCCGAGTGTGCTGATCCAGCGTGCACCGGGCAACATCACGATCACCGGTGGCAGCGCCACCAATCGCTATGTCCAGGCCTTGTCCGTCGACGGTTCCGCCACCAGCCACAGCTATTTCCGGTACGGCGACATCGCAGACGGCGGCACCATCGCCTTCACCCAGGGCACGAGTCCGTCCGCTTGGGGCACCGGGGCTGCGGACGTACCACCGAGCTTCGGTGACGGCCGTGCCCAGCCGCCGGCCGAACCGGATCTCGGCGCCAATCTGGCGCTGGGCCGCCCGACGACCGGCAGCTCGCCGTGTAACAGCGCCGAGGCTCCGGCCAAGGCGGTCGACGGCTTACTCGCGGGCAACAGCAAGTTCTGCGCCGCGCCGGCACCGCGGCAACTGCAGGTGGACCTCGGGTCGGCGCGCAACGTCAACGCGTTCGTGGTCAAGCACGCCGGGCTGGGTGGCGAGCGGACCAACTGGAACACCGGCGCGTACACGATCGCCACCAGCACGGACGGCACCGCCTGGACCACTGCGGTCACGGTGACCGGTTCGAAGGCGAGCCGGACCTACACGCCGGTCGAGACCCGCACCGCGCGGTACGTGCGCTTCGAGACAACCGATCCCGCGAACGACGGCAGCACCACGGCTCGGATCTACGAGCTCGAGGTATACGGCAACGCGCCCGTGAACCTCGCAGTGCGCCGGCCGGCCGCCGCGGACTCGTCGTGCGGGACGAGCGAGGGCGCGGACAAGGCATTCGACGGCAGCTGGCTCGGCGGCTGGGCTGACAAGTGGTGCTCGCAGGGCGCCACCAAGTGGGTCCGGGCCGACCTGGGCACCCAGCGACGGGTGTCCACTGTGGTTGTCCGGCACGCCGGGGCAGGCGGTGAGTCGCCGTCCTGGAACACGCGGGACTTCGACGTGCAGACCTCGGACGACGGGACGACCTGGACCACCCGGGCGCAGATCCGGGGCAACACCGCGGACTCGACGTCCACGGCCGTGAATGTGGACGCCCGTTACCTGCGGGTGGCCGTGGTCACGCCCACGTCCGACGGCAACACCGCGGCGCGCATCTACGACATCTCGGTGACCTGACCTCATGCCCGGGGTGGGACACCCACCCCGGGCACCTCCGTCAGCGGGGCGCGGATTCCTTGCGGAGCTTCGCCGAGCCGGCACCCACGGACCAACCGGTCACCCACTTCGTGGCCGTGTCCCGCCTGGTGCGGTCGGCCAGGTGATACCAGTCCATCCGGCAGCGGTCGGCGGTCACCTCGACGACGCCGTAACCGTGCCCGTCGGTCTCCATCCACTTCACGTGCGGGTTCGTCGCCCGGACCAGGTCGGCGGCCAGCTTGCTCAACGGCCCACCCGGCGTGGTGTGCAGGAAGTCGTCCAGGTTGTCACTGGTCACCGACGGCACCACGAACTCCGCGGCGGCCGGGTTGCGGCTACCCGTGTCCTTGGTGGTCAGCTCGTTGGCCCACGACGTGTGGATGTCGCCGGTCAGGAAGACCACGTCTTTGGTACGCGCAGCGCGCAGCGCATCGACCAACCGCTCCCGGTCGGCGTTGTAGCCGTCCCACTGGTCCGGATTCACCACGATGCCGTTGTCCGGGATGCCGAGCAGTTCACCGAGCGGTCCGAGCAGCCAGGCGGGCAGCGACGCCAGGTCGACCCGGGAGATCATGACCGGGTTGCCGACCAGCTTCCACTTCGCCGTGGACGAGATCAGCCCCTGGGTCAGCCAGGCCATCTGGTCAGCGCCGGCGATCGTCCGGTTCGGGTCGTCCACGTCGTCGGTCACCCGGCCCACCTGCTCGGAGCGGTAGGTGCGCAGGTCGAGCATGGACAGTTCGAGCAGGTTGCCGTAGCGCAGCCGGCGGAAGATCTGCCCGTCGCCGCCGAGGCGCACCGGCATCCACTCCGCGTACGCCTGCCGCGAGGCCGCCTTGCGCGCGCCGAAGTCGCCCTCGGTGCCCGGCGTGTGGTTCTCGGCGCCGCCGCTCCACATGTCGTTGGCGACCTCGTGGTCGTCCCAGGTGATGACCCACGGCACCGACGCGTGCAGCGCCTGCAGGTCCGGGTCGGTCTTGTAGAGCGCATGCCGGATCCGGTAGTCGGCCAGGGTGAGGATCTCGTGCTCCGGCTTGGTCGGCCGGATCACCACGTCACCCGCCGCGAAGTCGCCGGTGCCGTACTCGTAGATGTAGTCGCCCAGGTGCATGACGAGGTTCAGGTCGCCGCGCTCGGCCAGGTGCCGGTACGCGCCGAAGTAGCCGGCCTCCCAGTTGGCGCACGAGACGACGCCCATCTTCAGCCGGGCGATCGACGCGTCGGCGGCGGGTGCGGTCATCGTGCGCCCGGTCGGCGACCACGCCCCGGCGTAGCCGAACCGGAACCAGTAGGTGGTGGCGGGAGCCAGCCCGGCGATGTCGACCTTGACCGTGTGGTCGCGGGCCGGGCCGGTCAGGACGTCGCCCGCGCGGACGACGGTGGCGAAGCCCGGGTCGGCGGCGAGCTGCCAGGAAACGGTGACGTCGGGTCCGGCCCCCGAGCCGGGCACCGACTCGGGCGTGGGAGTGACCCGGGTCCACAGCAGAATGCCGCCGGGAAGCGGGTCGCCGGAGGCCACTCCGTGCTGGAAAGCACCGGTGGCCGCCGCGGCCGCGCTGGGCAGGGTGGCCGTGGCAACAAGGCCGGCGCCGGCGGACAGGCCGGCGAGACGCAGGAGAGTACGGCGGTCGACCGCCCCCTCGGCGCGCGGAATCACAGTCATGCTGCTCTATCTATCAGAGCGCACGGCCTTGCGGACCTCCTTCAGATGGTCAATTCGACAGGGGTTAATCCAAGATTCGTTTTAGACCGTGGCGATGGTGTATGCCACCTCGTCCACCAGCTCCCGGGCGAGGAAGCCGGTGCGGCCGTAGCGGGGAGCGAGCCGCTGCCCGCTGACCGCGTGCGCGTAAGCCCCCCAGCAGGCCGCCTGCGCCGGATCGGCGCCCCGGCCGAGCAGTCCGGCCACGATCCCGGCCCGGACGTCACCGCTGCCGGAGGTGCCGAGGCCCACGTCGCCGCTCTCCTCACGCCACGCCCGGCCGTCGGGTGCCGCGATGTGCCCATAGAGCGAAACCGTGCAGGCGTACCGGTCGGCCAGCGTCCACGCCGCGGCGGCCAGGTCGTCGCCGGCGTCACGGCCCAGCAGGTGCCCGGCCTCCACGACGTTGGGGGTCAGGACCACGCGCGGGGCACGGTCACCGAGCACGTCCGGCTCCTTGCTCAGCGCACCTAGGGCGTACGCGTCCAGGACCAGCGCGGCGTCCTTGCCGACAGCGTCGAGGAGCCGGCGCAACAGCTGTCCCGTCTCCCCCACGTCGTCCAGGCCCGGCCCGATCGCCAGCACATCGGCCTCCGCGGCCAGGTCGAGCAGTCGCTGCGGCACGTCGCCCACCACGGCGCCGTCACGGGTCTCCGGCAGTCCCATGACCTTGGCCTCGGGAACGGCGATGCTCAGCGCCGCCGCGGTCGACTCGGGCACGGCGAGTTGCAGTCGGCCGGCTCCGGCGCGCAGTGCGCCCACCCCGGCGAGCAGAGCCGCGCCCGGTGTGTCCCGGGAACCGCCCACGACGAGAACCGTGCCGCGAGACTCCTTGCCGCCCTGCGGGTCCGGCAGCGGCCAGTCCCGCAGGAGGTGGGGTGTGATCACCCGCTCCTCAGACGGGTTCGGCATCGACATCCTCCTGGCGGGTGGCGGGGGCGCCCTCGGCATGCAGGTGGCCCACCTCGTTGAAGAGCCCCGGACGCAGCGAGCCGTCCACCCGTTGCCACGTACTGATCGAACAGTTCGCCACTGTCGTGGCGTGCGCGATCTCCATCAGCTCGGCCTCGCTGAGGCCCTCGGCCAGGTAGCGCACGAGCAGCACGCTGGCCTCGTGCGCAAAGAGCAGCACCCGGCCGCCGGGGTGGTCCTCGCGCAGGTCGCGCAGCAGCGCACGCAGCCGCAACAGCATGTCGGCCCACGACTCGCCGCCGGGCGGCCGGTAATAGAACTTGCCGAGCCGGGTCCGTCGGGCGAACTCGTCCGGCAGCCGGTTCTGCACGCCCCGGCCGGTCAGAAGGTCGAGAACGCCCAGCTCCCGGTCGCGCAGCCGCTCGTCGACCGTCATCGGGATGCCACTGCCGGCCAGCGCCAACTCGGCAGTCTGCCGGGTCCGCAGGTACGGCGACACGACAGCGATCGCCGGGCGCTCGTCCGCGGGCCGGTCACCCAACCACTTTCCGACCGCCCGGGCCTGTTCGCGCCCGGTGTCCGACAAGGGGACGTCGGCGTCGCGCTCGGGAATGTCGATGATCTCCAGCCCGCCGGTCTCGGCCTCCTGAGCCAGCACGTTCCCGGTGCTCAGGCCGTGCCGGACGACCCCCAGCCACTGCAGTTGCTCCATGCCGGGACCTGTACCCGCTTCAGCGCCACCGATGCATCCAGGTCCGGGAACCCTTCAGGCATGGCGTGAGGCTACCGATACGTACGGTTATGCCGGTCCGCTCCCGCCTACCCGTGATCGCGGGAGCCCTCCTCCTGGCGTTCAGCCTGGGCGGTTTCGGGATCGGGTTCTTCGCCGACTGGCCGCACCCCGTGGCCGGGTGGGCGCCGCTGCCGGTGATGTGCCTGCTCGCCGCGTACTCCTGCCTGCAGGCCTCCCGGCGCACGGACCTGGACGCCGCCACCCGGCGGTTCTGGAAGCACGGCGTTCTCGCGTGCACGCTGTTGGTCGGCGCGGCCATCTCCAACGCCCGCGACGCGCTCTCCGTGCCCGGCGGCACCCAGCAGTTCAGCATCGCGTCGGTCTGCCTCTACGTCGCCGTGCTCGGCGTCGCCGTCTGGGCCCTGCTCCGCCTGCCGACCTGGCAGCGCTCGCGCGCCGAGCGGGTGCGCTTCGGCCTCGACACCGGCATTCTGCTGATCACCGGCGGCCTGCTCGTGTGGCACTTCTCGCTGCGCAAGGCGGAAGCATGGACCACGCAGACCGGCTCGGTGCTGCCGTCGCTCATGATCGCCATCGCCGCCGCCGTGTCGATGATCGCGTTCGTCAAGGTCGCGTACGCCGGCGCCGGCATGCTCGACCGACGTTCCATGCACCTGCTGTCCTTCGGCATCGGCGCGGCGGGGGCCGCCACCTGCCTCACCCTCGTCATCGCGGACCACCCCCGGCTCAACACGGCGTTCCTCGCGGTGCCGATCGCCACCTTCTGCGCACAGCTCGCCGGGATCCGGCAGGCCCACGGCGACCTGGAGGCGGTGACCAAGCCCGCGACCCGACGATTCAGCGTGGTGCCGTACCTGGCCGTGGCCGGGATGGACGCGATGCTGCTGTTCACCGACTTCACCCGCTCCCTCGAGGGCCGGGTGATCGCCGGGTGCACGGTCGCGATCACCGCACTCGTGGTGGCCCGGCAGATCACCACACTGCGCGAAAACGACAGCCTTTTGCGTACGGTCGACGCCAGCCTGCGGCAACTGCGCGAGTACCAGGCGCAACTCGCCCACCAGGTGCGCCACGACACGCTGACCGAGATCGCCAACCGGGCCAACTTCGAGGAGCGCGTCACCGGGCAGCTCGCAAGCGGCGAGGAGTTCCTCGTGGCGCTGCTCGACCTGGACGACTTCAAGGTGGTCAACGACCGGCTCGGCCACGGCACCGGCGACGCGCTGCTCAAGGCGGTCAGCCGCCGCCTGCACGAGCGGCTGCGCGACGTCGACACGGTGGCCCGGCTCGGCGGCGACGAGTTCACCCTGCTGCTGCCCGGCCTGACCGGCGACGAGGCCGCCACCCTGCTGCGCCGCCTGGTCAGCGCCGTGCAGGAGCCGTTGACTGTCGACGGGCACGAGATGACCCCCCGGATCAGCATCGGCGTCACCGCCAGCGCGCCGGGTGACACCCCCGGCGAGCTGCTGCGCCGCGCCGACGTGGCGATGTACGCGGCCAAGAACGACGGCGGCGGCCGCTGGGCCTGGTTCGACCCGACAATGGACCGGCTCGCCGACCAGGACGCCCGACTCGGCGCCGACCTGCGCCAGGCCCTCGCCCGCAGCGAGCTCCGGGTGCTCTACCAACCCATCGTCGAGCTCCCCGACGGCCGCATCGCCGGCGTGGAAGCCCTGCTGCGCTGGCGGCACCCGGAACACGGCGACATCTCTCCGGCGATCTTCATCCCGTTGGCCGAACGCAACGGCGCCATCATCGAACTGGGCCGCTGGGTGTTCGCCCAGGCGGTCAACCAGGCTGCCGAGTGGCAACGCGACTACGGCGACGCCGCTCCCGGCCGGGTCAGCGTCAACGTGTCGGCTCGGCAGCTGAACGAGCCCGGCTTCGTCGCCGAGGTGGCAGCCGCCATCCGCGACGCCGGGGTCGACCCGGCGATGATCGTCGCCGAGGTGACCGAGACCGCTGTCCTGGGCACCGGTGCCGCGCTGGAGGCGATCCGCGACCTCAGCGAGCTGGGCATCCGGGTCGCGCTGGACGACTTCGGCACCGGTCAGTCCTCGCTCAGCCTGCTGGTCGACTGCCCCGTCCATGTCCTCAAGGTCGACAAATCGTTCGTCGACGGCGTCACCACGGCCAGCCCGGAGGCGGTGATCGTCGACCACCTGATCGGCATCACCTCCGGCCTGCGCATCCTCGCGGTCGCCGAGGGCGTCGAAACCGCTGACCAGGCCGAGCGCCTGCACCAGGCGGGCTACCGCTACGCCCAGGGCTTCCACTTCGCCCGCCCGATGGCCGGCGACGAGATCGCCGGCCTGCTCCGCCCGGCCGGGCCGGTCCCGGTCTGACGCGTTCCACTGGCTGGGACGCGCGCCGACATAGTCCACAAACTCGACCCGGTTAGTAGACAAAGCAGGGATTGTTGCTCAAGACTCGGGCGATGGATCTCACCCTGGCGCTCGCCGGACTCGGCGTCGGCATCGTGGTCGGACTCACCGGCATGGGCGGCGGCGCCCTCATGACCCCCCTGCTCGTGCTCGTCTTCGGCGTCCCGCCGGTGGCCGCGGTCTCCAGCGACCTTGCCGCGAGCGCGGTGATGAAACCGTTCGGCGGCTGGGTGCACGCCCGCCGCGGCACGGTCAACTGGAAACTCGTGCTCTGGCTCTGCGTCGGCAGTGTGCCCAGCGCATTCCTCGGTGTCCTCGTCCTGCGTCTGCTCGGTGACGACGCCTCGGTGCAACACACCATCAAGATCTCGCTGGGCGTGGCCCTGCTGCTCGCCGCCGGCGGTCTGCTGCTCAAAGCCTGGGTGACCCGCCGGCAACGCGGCGACACTCCGCCCGAGCCGATCACCGTGCGCTCGGTGCCGACCCTGCTGCTGGGTGCCGCGGGTGGCGTCGTGGTCGGCCTCACCAGCGTCGGCTCCGGATCGCTGATCATCGTGGCGCTGCTCGCGCTCTATCCGAAACTGCGCGCCAACGACCTCGTCGGCACCGACCTCGTCCAAGCGGTCCCACTCGTGCTGTCAGCCGCCATCGGCCACGCTTTCTTCGGCGACCTCCACCTTGACCTCACCGCCGCCGTCCTGCTCGGTTCGATCCCCGGCGTCCTGCTCGGCGCCCGCATCTCGTCCCGGGCGCCGGCCGGCATCGTCCGTACCGCCTTGGTGATCGTGCTGCTGGCCAGCGCCCTCAAACTCCTCGACGTCCCGACCCTCGCCGTCGGCGTCATCACCGGCGCGGTGATCGTGGCGGCGGTCGTGGCCGGGCTGGTCCGCCGAAAGGTCACGCGCCAGGCCGCGCGGCGGATCCCGGAGCAGACCGGCTCCGGGTGGGCCGGCCCGGAGCAGCGCAGCCCCGGGCAAGCCAAGCCGACGGATGACGTTCCCCGACTACCCGTCTGAACCGACCCGCACCCGGCTGCCATCGCGATACTCGACGGCAGCCGGCCCGAAGACCGCCGGTCGCTCCACCAGGACACATACCTCGTCGCCAGGCCACCACCAGCCAGTCGACCGAGCGAGAGCCGCCCAGTCATCGAGTTGCTTGCTGTCACGCAGAGCCGGCTCGGACAGACCCAGCCGGTGCAGCGCGTCGTGGTAGGCGATCCAAGCGGCGTCCTGCTGGCCGTACCAGCAGATCGGCAGCCGGGCGGTGTGCCCCAGCGAGGCCCGGACCGGCAGCGCTACCTGCACCATCAGCGCGGTTCGGAGCGCCGCTCGGACCCCTTGGTGAAGTACGACCCGCAGCGACGCGCCCGCGGCCAACGCCGCCTCCGGTGGCAGCTCCGGCCCGGGCCGCTCGCCCTTGCGGAGCTTGCGGGCCGGGGCCAGATCCGGGTGATCGGCGGCGTCGTCGAGCGCCGCCAAAAGCCGAGACCAGCTCGCGGCGATGTCGAGGGCGACCGGCGGGCGACCGCGCGGCGGGTCCGGGCGTAGCCAGGCATGCAGATCGTGATGGCTGGGAATGCCGGCGGTGAACGGCAGCGCGGCTGCCGGGGAGTCCACCCACACGAACCGAGGGGCATCCCGGCCCTGCCGACGATAGAACCGGGTGAGGATCGATTCGGTGGTGTCTCGATCGGCAGGCCGAGTGTCCAGGCCCACCGCAAGCCAGTCCCGACGGATGTCGTCGGCCCGGTGCCAGAGGTCGAGAATTGCCGCGGCGCCGCTGCGCCGCACGATGGCGGTCAACGCCCGAGGGCGGACGCGCCCTTTCCGTTAGAGGTGATCATGCGGACCAGGATGACGGGTGTCTCCCCGGTCCGCAACCGTGTTCCGGCTCCACCCTTCGCGGGCCCGGCCAGCTTTCTCGCGGAAGTCAGGGCTTCCTCGGGGTCATCTGGCGTACCTGCGAAGCACGTCGTTAATGGTGCTGAGATGCGCGACGGTGTCAGACCGCACTGGGTCCGGGTTGAAGTGCATGATCGCATTACGCGCGATGCGAATCTTGTCGATCCGGGCCACGAACGTGGCCCGGTCGAAGGGCAGACCGAGTTTTGTCCAGAGGGTGGGATGCTCGAGCACGCGTTGATAGTCGCCCATTGCCATGTCGTCGTATGACTTGATCCGTTCCCCGCCGGGGTTGCATACGCCGACCACCTCGTCGACCGAGATCTTCCGGGCGATGGCCCGCCGGAGCAGGCGGTCGAGGTCGCCGATGAGGATGAACGGATTCGCCATGTCACCGTAGCGACCGGCAACATCGGCAGCCGTGACGATCCCGGCAACCTCGTTGGACTCGTTGCGGACGAACAGGAATCCCTGCCGGCGCAGGTCGTCGAGAACGGTGAGGAGGTCGGCGCGATAGCTCACCTCACCGGCGAGAGCGATGGCGTCCGACAGGCGTGGATTCGGCTTGTCCAACTTGGCCTGCGCAATCGATCGCCAGGTGACTGCGCCCCGCAGGTGATGCTTGCCGGACAGCACGGCGAGCTGGTCGTAGTCGTTGATAGTCAGCTTGGTTACCGCCTCGTCGAGGGTCGCGGTCGGCCGCACCGACTCGACCCCCGCGAGCGCCGACGGGAGATTGCCCACCATGAGGCCGATGTAGCGGTCCTCGGACTCGTCCTCCTCGTCCACCACGGCGGCCGCGGCCTCCTCCGACGACTGTTCCGCCTCCTGCGCCGCCGTGATGATGGCGACCGGGGTCTCCAGCGTGACGCTGCGGAAATTGGGCCAGGTGGCAAGGCCGTGGTTGGCGAGGTCCGCCTCGATCCGGGTGATCTGATCACCGCGGTCCTCCGCACCCCAGAGTGCAAGCAGTTCGCGCACCAGGATCCGGGCCGGCACGGCTTCTTCGGCCTGCCCCCGGGCGGTGCGCAGCCATTCATGCACCTGGGCGGCCGACCCGACCTCTTCTTTGGGGCCCGCGGACGCTCCGGTGGTGTCCGCCAACGCCCGGTCCAACAGATTCTGACGGAGACCGTCGAGGGTCACACCGGTACCCTCGACCACCCAGGCATGCCAGCCGGCGACGGCACGCATGTTTGCCGCCACCATCGCAGCACGCGAGGGTGACCGGTATTCGCCACCGTCCTCCAGGCGCAACCGACCCGTCTCGATCACCTCGGCGGTGAAGGTCTCACCCACCCGAGGACGGCTGAACCTGACCCTCTCCCCAGCCTTCAGCAATCCCGCTTCCAGCAAATCGGACAGGGTCACACGGCGGCCGTCGAGCAGGTACATCGACCGACCAGACTCGTCGCTCATCAGGGCTTCAGCCCGTCGTACTTGAGTTTGTTGCCGATGGCATGCTGGATGATCTTGTTGGTCAAGACGGGGATGGTCAGGCTCCGCGTCAGGGTCAAATTCAGCTCCCGGCCGATGGCGATGAGGTCGTCCTTGCGCGGCTTGCTGCCCCGCACCCGCAACTCCTGGAGATAGGCCACGCCGCCGTCCACCGAGTGCTGACCCCGCAGATCGGCCGCAATTGCGGCATAGTCGACGTCGCCAGGTGTCGCGGTCGTCTCCGCCAACGCCCGACGCTCGGACCTGGAGCGCGGACCCGGCACCGGAGGAGCAGCCGGTCGGCCGCCGCTGGTCACACGGCCGCTGGTCACACTGCCGCTGGTCACACCTCCGCCGGTCACACCTCCGCCGGTCACACCGCCGCCGGTCACACCTCCGCCGGTCACACCGCCGCCGGTCACACCTCCGCCGGTCACACCGCCGCCGGTCACACCGCCGCCGGTCACACCGCCGCCGGTCACACCGCCGCCGGTCACACCGCCGCCGGTCACACCGCCGCCGGTCACACCGCCGCTGGTCTCGTTCAGGGCGAGTGCGGTGACCCGCCCATCCGCGATGGCATCGAGTTGTCCGGGGGCAAGCCGCAGGAGCAGGCCGGTCAGGTGGTGGACGAAACGCAGGGCTCCCATCACGTCCAGGCTCACGAACGGTGCCGCCCCGTCGAGATGGCAGCGACGAACTCGTCGGTGAGCGCGCGCAGCTCTCGGCTCACCTCATCCGCGAGCGGCATTCGCAGAATCGGTGGAATGCCGTCCGGGCCGGCCTCGGCGAAATAGCGTGGGCTGTTGCGCACCGAGGTGGCAAAGACCGGCATGTCCCCGATCTCGCGGATGTTCTCGATCTGCGTTCGCTGCGTGCCGATCGGCTTGCCGGCATGGATCTGGGTCATCGTGAACGCGACGCCGGCGAACTGCGGGGAAATGCGCTGCGCAGATGATCCACCACCGTTGTGATCAAGATAGGCATTGAACTCCTCGACCAGCTTGTCGACACTGTGCCGCAGATAGCCGATACCCAGTGTGGACAGATAATCGGGCTTTGCCGGGACCAGAATGAATTCGCTGGCCACGATGGCGGTCTTGGTGACGAGGCCGAAGTTCGGCGGACAGTCGATCAACACGATGTCGTAGTCGCGGAATGCCGGGGACCGCAGGGCCTCGGCGAGACAACCGTGCAGGCTGAGGAATTTGCGCTTGCTCTCGGCCAGCGTGGTGCCGCCGAGCTTGGCCGCCAGCTGAAGGTCGATGTCGATCAGCCCGAGATGGGAGGAGATCAGGTCGAGCTGACCGGCGTTCTCCTTGAGGACGAGATTCACCCGCTCGGGGGTCAGGACGAGTTCGTCGAGCGGGATGCCCCGACCCGGCAGATCGCCCTCGTACCACCGCTGGATGGTGCGGGTCTGTCGCAGGTCGGTATTCCATTCCTCCACGGTGTAGAACGAGAAAGTCAGATTGGTCTGCGGATCAAGATCGATCATCAGCACTCGGTGGCCGTGGTTGGCGATCTCCGCGGCCACGTTCGCGGTCAATGTGGTCTTTCCGACGCCACCCTTGTAGTTCATCACGGAGACGACGCGCACCAGCAACCCCCAGAAATGTGGTCCCGGGCCACTATAGATCGGCGCCACGCATCCTTGACTAGCGTCAGAAACCCGACACTGGCGAATAGCGCGAAGTCGATCACTTGACGAAAGTGCGGCGCCATTCATTCCGAATGGCGCCGCACTTTGCCGTCACTCAGCGCGGTACGACCCGTTCGATGGCCCATTCCCGCCAGCCGTCCAGCTTGTCGGAGGCGGTGCGCAACTGCTCGGCGACCGGACCGGGACCGGTCGAACCGGGTGTCGTTCGGGCGGCCAGGGCGCTGCGGACCGACAACACCTCGCGCACCGACGGATCCAGATGCTCGCTCACGGTCTTCAAGTCGTCGTCGGTGACGTCCTCCAGCTCGCACTCACGCGCCGCGCACAGGGCCACCAGGCTGCCGGTGATCTCGTGCGCGTCGCGGAACGGGATACCGCGGCGGACCAGCCAGTCGGCGACCTCGGTGGCCAGCGAGAAGCCGACCGGTGCGGCGGCGGCGAGCTTGTCCACGCGTACGGTCATCGTGGAGATCATGCCGGCCAGAGCCGGCAGCAGGAGTCGCAGCGTGTCCACCGCGTCGAAGACCGGTTCCTTGTCCTCCTGCATGTCGCGGTCGTAGGTCAGCGGCAGTCCCTTGAGCATGGTCAGCACCGCGACCAGGCCGCCGATCAGGCGCCCGGCCTTGCCGCGGGCCAACTCGGCGATGTCGGCGTTCTTCTTCTGCGGCATGATCGACGAGCCGGTGGCGAAGGCGTCGTCGAGGATCACCCAGCTGAACTCGGTGGAGGTCCAGAGCACGACCTCCTCGCCGAGGCGGGACAGGTGCACGCCGATCAGGCTGGTGATGAACAGGAACTCGGCCACGAAGTCACGGTCCGAGACACCATCCATGGAGTTCTGCACGGGCGCTTTGAAGCCCAGCTCCTTGGCGACCGCGGCCGGGTCCAACGGCAGCGACGAGCCGGCCAGGGCACCGGAGCCCAACGGCGAGATCGCGGTCCGGTCATCCCAGTCACGCAGCCGTTCCAGGTCGCGCAGCAGCGGCTGGACGTGGGCGAGTAGCCAGTGGCCGAAGCTGACCGGCTGCGCGTGCTGCAGGTGGGTGAGCCCCGGCGCGGGGGTGTCGACGTGCCGGCCCGCCTGTTCCATCAGTGCGTCGGCCAGCTCGACCACCGCAGCGGCCAGACCGCGGGCGTGATCCCGCAGGTAGAGCCGCAGGTCGGTGGCGACCTGGTCGTTGCGGGACCGGCCCGCCCGCAGCTTGCCGCCGAGGCCGCCGAGACGCTCCAGCAGGCCACGTTCCAGCGCGGTGTGCACATCCTCGTCTTCGATGGTGGGCCGGAACTCGCCCGCCGCACACGCCGACTCGAGATCGTCGAGGGCGGCCAGCATCTTCCCCAGCTCGTCGGCGTCCAGCAGACCCGCGTTGGACAGCACCCGGGCGTGCGCACGCGACGCCGCGATGTCGTACGGGGCCAGCCGCCAGTCGAAGTGCACGCTGACACTTAGCCGCGCGAGCGCGTCGGCCGGTCCACCGGCGAACCGGCCACCCCACAGCCTGGTCGGACCTTCGGTCTCCGGCACTGCGTCACTCCTCAGCATTAGCAGGGATATGTCAACGATAGGGTCGGTCCATGACGCTGGACCTGCACGATGATGTTGTCTCATTGACTCGCGCGCTCTGCGACATACCCTCGGTCAGCGGGACAGAAGCCGCGATCGCCGACGCGGTCGAGACGAGTCTGCGCAAACTGGGGCACCTGGAGGTGTTGCGCGACGGCGACGCCGTGGTCGCGCGTACCCACCTCGGCCGGGACCGGCGGATCGTGCTCGCCGGGCACCTGGACACCGTGCCGATCAAGGACAACCTGCCGTCGCGGCTCACCGGATCGGGCGACGCCGAACTGCTGCACGGCCGCGGCACGGTCGACATGAAGGGCGGCGTCGCCGTCCAGCTGAAGATCGCCGCCACCGTGCCCGCGCCGAAGCACGACCTCACCTTCGTCTTCTACGACAACGAGGAAGTCGCGTCCGTCCGCAACGGACTCGGGCGCCTCGTGCGCCACCACCCGGACTGGCTGGCCGGCGACTTCGCCATCCTCGGCGAACCCTCCAACGGCACGGTCGAGGGCGGCTGCCAGGGCACGATGCGGGTGCGGATCACCCTGAAAGGCAAGGCCGCCCACCCCGCGCGGGCCTGGCACGGGATCAACGCCATCCACGCCGCCGCCGACGTCCTCGCCATCCTCAAAACCTACGAGCCGCGCCGGGTCGTGGTCGACGGCCTCGAATACCGCGAGGGCCTCAACGCCGTCCAGATCCACGGCGGCATCGCCAACAACGTCATCCCGGACGAGGTCGCCATCGACATCAACCACCGCTTCGCCCCGGACCGCGACCCCGCCGCCGCCTACGCCCACCTGCAGTCGGTCTTCCCCGGCCACGACCTGGAAATCCGCGACCAGGCAGCCGCCGCCCGCCCCGGCCTGGACCAGAGCGCCGCCGCCGAGTTCGTGGCCGCCGTCGGGCGCGAGCCGGCCCCCAAATTCGGCTGGACCGATGTGGCCCGCTTCGCCGAACTGGGCATCCCGGCCGTCAACTACGGCCCCGGCAACCCACTCCTCTGCCACACCGACGAGGAAAACCTCCCCACCGCCGACCTCCGCGAATGCGAACGCGTCCTGGCGGCATGGCTGGGCTGACATTTTCAGTCCTTGACTTCTACATTCCGGGCAATGGCGCCGGGGATGGCGTACATGTGGGCGAAAGCTCGGGCTTGTTCGCCGGTCCACAGGGATGAGCCGTAGCCGTAGACGACGCCCGCGCGGGTGGCGGCGTCCAGCAGGCTGTACGGGCTGCGGCTACCCAGCGGGATCACGTTGCCCTTGACCAGTTTCACGCGGACCTCGCCGGTGACGCGGCGCTGGCTGCTGTCCAGGAAGGCGCGGAAGTCGTCGAGGATCGGGTCGTAGTAGACCGCCTCGTGGAGCAGGTCGCCGTACGTGTTGCCGAGCTGGATCTTGGTGGCCTGTTGGCGGTTGCTGAGCGTCAGGCGTTCCAGCTCGCGATGGGCGGCGATGAGCGTGAGGATGCCCGGAGCTTCGAAGCCGACCCGGGCCAGGTTGCCGACCATCGTCGAGCCCATGTGGATGCCCCGGCCGACCCCGTGCTCGGCGGCGAGGACGTTCAGCGCGCGCAGGATCGCGTAGTTGGGCGTACCGGGGCCAGTGCCCTCGATGGGTGACCCGTCAACCGTGGTGGCGGTGACAACCTCACCCTTGTCGAAACCGAGGATCAGTTCGATCCCGTCCGCCGGGACGTCGGCGATGGACTTCGTGTACGTCCAGGCGTCCTCCGGCAGGTAGTCCCAGGAGCCGTACGTTTCCTTGCCACCGATCGAGGTGCCGAGCAACCCCTCGTTGATCGAGTACGTGGTGACCTTGTCCGGCGTCTCGAAGCCCCGCTCCCGCAGGTAGTCCCGCTCGAACTCGCGGGTCAGCCGCTCGTCCCGGATCGGGGTGATGATCTCCATCTCGGGTGCGAGCGCCCGGACCACCGAGTCGTAGCGCACGTGGTCCGCGCCGGCGCCGGTCGAGCCGTGCGCGATCGCCGAGGCGCCGTGCTCCAGCGCCACCTTGACGACCTGCTCGGCCTGCACCAGCCGTTCCGCGCCCACACAGGACGGGTAGCCGCCGTTGCGCAGGTAGTTGGCCTTGATCGCGTAGGTGATGACACGCGAGTACAGCTCTTCGCGGGCGTCGACCACGAAGTGGCGGGCCGCGCCCAGCTCCTCAGCGCGCTTGCGGACCACGTCTGCCTCGCCGCTGTGCAGGCCGCCGGTGTCGATGTTGGCGGTCAGCACCTGGAACCCCTGCTCGCGCAGCGAGACCAGGGCGTACGAGGTGTCGAGGCCGCCGGAGAACGCGAGGACGACGGTGCGCTGGGACATCAGTTTCCTCCGGACGAGTACGGGAGTTCGAGGATCGGCACGAACGACGTCCCGTCCTGCACGAGGTGCCCGGGGGCGAGCACGTAGTAGGTCGACCGGCGGGCCTCGATCGCCTTCTGCATGGCCCGCTGGCGCTCGTAGTCGAACGGGTCGAGCAGGAAGGTGGGTTCCGGCTCGGTCCGGGCGACCGGGGCGGTGAAGTCGTTCTCATAGACGAACGAGCCGGGCGACGTGTGGAAAGGCACGGTTGCCACCATGATGCGCAGCCGACCGAACCGGGTGTGCACCCGCAGGGCCGTGTTGTCGTACTGGGTGACGCCGTCCAGCTTCTGCGCCTGGTAGACCGACAACGCCAGGGCCTTGAGCGCGCGGCCCAGGCCGACGTTGGTCATCACCGACCACAGTGACCAGCCGACCCAGGTGCCGGGGGCCGCGCTGGGCGCCGCGCAGTAGCCGCCGATCGGGATGGGTCCGTGGTAGTCGCTCTGCTTCACCTTCTCGAAGACCTCGCGCAGATGCTTCTTCGCGTCGTCGTCGAAGGCGCTGGTCTCCAGCGTCTCGGTGAACTGTGCCTGCGGCAGTGCGGCGATCACCGCGGCGGACGGCATGAGGATCAGGTCGACCATCACCCACTGCGGCATCGGGATGCCCCGGTCACCGAACGCGATGCCGTTGATCACGTTGAACAGGTTGAGGAACTCGCCGGTGTCCCAGCCCTTGTCCGCGCCGGTGTCGGTGAAGTCCAGCCAGGAGAGTTTGTGACCGTACGGCGCCTCGTTGAGGAATGGGCGCAGCGAGTCGTTGGAGGCGAGGTAGAACTCGAGCCCGCGGGCCTGGAGTTGCTGCATGTTGTCGGCGAAGTCGGGGAAGAAAGCCTCGACGGCGGGCTGCTGCGCAATCACGGCAGGGTCCCTTCATGATCGGTACGGCTCCAGGCCGTCAGTTTGTCGGCGAGCCGGGCCCCGGAACCGGTGTCACTGGCTGGCTCGCGGGCCACCACGAGGATCGTGTCGTCGCCCGCGATGGTGCCGACGACGTCCGGCAACCCGGAGCGGTCCAGCGCGCTCGCCAGGAACTGTGCGGCACCCGGCGGCACCCGCAGAATGACGAGGTTGCCGCTGACGTCGACCGAGTTGAGCAGTTCACGCAGCAGCCGGACCAGCCGGGCCGGGGCTTGCTCGACCGGCCGCAGGGCGGGCAGTCCGTCCTCCGGGATCAGATAGACACCGCCAGCCTTCACGGCCCGCAGTTCTTCCAGGTCGCGCGACAGCGTCGCTTGAGTGACCTGCACACCGTCCATGGCGAGCAGGTCGGCGAGCTCGGTCTGCGACCGGACGGCCTTGTCGCGGACCAGCTCGACGATGCGTGCATGGCGGGCTGCCCGGGTGCCCGGCCCGGTCACGAGGACTGCTCCAACAGCCAGGTGAGCAGCGCCTTCTGGGCATGCAGCCGGTTCTCGGCCTGATCGAACACCGCGCTCTGCGCCCCGTCGAGGACCTCGTCGGTGATTTCCTCGCCCCGGTGCGCGGGCAGGCAGTGCAGCACGATCGCCTCGGGCGCAGCCACGGCAAGCAGCGCGGCGTTGACCTGGTATGGCCGAAACGGTGTGGTCCGGTCAACCCCGTCCGCCTCCTGACCCATCGAGGTCCACGCGTCGGTGGTCAGCACGTCGACGCCCTTCGCGGCCTCGTACGGATCGCTGAGCACGGTGATCGACCCGCCGGTGCCCGCGGCGATCTCGGTGGCCTTGCCCACCACCGTGGGGTCCGGCTCGAACCCGGCCGGCCCGGCAACCCGGACGTGCATGCCGGCGGTCGCGCCGGCCAGCAGGTACGAGTGCGCCATGTTGTTCGCGGTGTCGCCGACGTACGCGAGGGTCCGCCCTTGCGTGCCGCCGCAGCGTTCCCGCACGGTCTGCAGGTCGGCGAGCAGCTGGCAGGGGTGGAAGCCGTCGGTCAGCGCGTTGACGACCGGCACGTGGACGTCCGAGGCAAGCTCGGCGAGACGCTCGTCGCCGGAGGTCCGGAAGACGATTGCGGCGACGTAGCGGGAGACGACCCGGCCGGCGTCGGCGAGGGACTCGCCGCGACCGAAGTGGGTGGCCTGAGTGTCCACGATGAGGGCGTTGCCGCCGAGTTCTCCAATGCCCGTCTCGAACGACAGCCGGGTGCGCAGGCTGACCTTGTCGAAGAACACCGCGACCGACCGCGGGCCGTCGAGCGGTCGATACCGGAACCGGTCGGTCTTCATCGCGGCGGCCAGCTCCAGCACGGCCTGCTGCTCGGCCGGGCTCAGATCGTCGTCCCGCAGAAAATGCCGGATCATGATCTTCCCTTCGGAGAACGCGAACAGAGCCGGGTCATGGCAGAGCTTGCCGGGTCATGCCCTCCTGGCCCTTGCTTCGCTGCGGTGCAGTCGGTCATGACAGAGCTTGCCGGGTCATGCCCTCCTGGCCCTTGCTTCGCTGCGGTGCAGTCGGTCATGACAAAACCTCCCGGAGGGCGGCGAGGAACGAGTCGGCCTGTGCGGCCGTGAGAATGAGCGGCGGGGCGAGCCGGATCACGTCGGGCTGGACCGCGTTGACGAGGAAGCCTTTGCTGCGCAGCTGGTCGGTCAGCTCGGCGGCCATCGGTTCGGCGAGGGTGATGCCGAGCAGCAGGCCCGCGCCGCGAACGCCGGTGACGAGCGGATGGTGCAGGCCCTCGACGCCGTGCCGCAACTGCTCGCCGACCCGCTTGACGTGGTCGAGCAGGCCATCGCCCGCGATGGTACGAATGACCGCGAGCCCGGCCGCGCAGCTCACCGGGTTACCGCCGAACGTGGTGCCGTGCGAGCCCGGGGTGAACAGGTCCGCGGCCGGCCCGAAGGCGAGGCAGGCGCCGATCGGCAGCCCGCCGCCGAGGCCCTTCGCCAGGGTGACCATGTCAGGAGTGATGCCGTCGCTCTGGTGGTGAAACCAGTGGCCGGTGCGCCCGATCCCGGTCTGCACCTCGTCCACCACCAGCAACGCCCCGGTACGGTCACAGGCCTCCCGAGCCGCGGCGAGGTAGCCGGGCGGCGGGACGACGACGCCCATCTCGCCCTGGATCGGTTCGAGGATGACCATCGCGGTCCGGTCGGTGACCGCGGCGCGCAGGGCTTCGCCGTCGCCGTACGGAACATGAGTGACCTCGGGCGGCAACGGCCGGAACGGGTCCGCCTTGCCGGGCTGCCCGGTGAGGGCGAGTGCTCCCATCGTGCGGCCGTGGAAGCCGCCCTGCGCGGCCACCACGTGGGTGCGTCCGGTGAGCCGGGACAGTTTGAACGCGGCCTCGTTGGCCTCGGCTCCGGAGTTGCCGAAGATGACCTTGCCGGGTCGGCCGGCGAGGGTGAGCAGCAGCTCGGCGAGCGCGACCGCGGGTTCGGTGACGTAGAAGTTGGAGACGTGCCCGAGCGTCGAGATCTGCCGGGTGACCGCCTGGACGATGGCCGGGTGTCCGTGGCCCAGGGCGTTGACCGCGATGCCGCCGAGCAGGTCGACGTAGCGGGAGCCGTCCTCGCCGGTCACGATCGCGCCCTCGCCGCTGATCAGGCCCAGCGCCGGGGTGCCGTAGTTGTTCATGAGGCTCTGCTGCCAGCGGTCCGTCAGCGCGCTCACGAGGGGGTCACCATCGTTCCGGATCCTTCCGAGGTGAAGACTTCCAGCAGGGTTGAGTGCGGCACCCGGCCGTCGACGACATGCGCCGTGGGCACCCCGCCGCGGACCGCGCGCAGGCAGGCCTCCATCTTGGGCGCCATGCCGGATTCCAGGCGAGGCAGCAGCTCCTCCAGCGCATCCGCGCCGAGCTGCGAGACCAGCGACGTCGTGTCCGGCCAGTCGGTGTAGAGGCCGGCGACATCCGTCAGCACGACCAGCTTGCGGGCGCCGAGCGCGACTGCGAGAGCGGACGCGGCGGTGTCGGCGTTCACGTTGTGCACCACGCCGTCGACGTCCGGCGCGACGGTGGCGACCACCGGGATGCGTCCGGCGGCGATCAGGTCGTCGACCGCCGAGGTGTCGACCGCGCCGACGTCGCCGACCTGGCCGATGTCGACCGGCTCGCCGTCGATCACGGCGTGCCGGCGGACCGCGGTGAACAGTCGGGCGTCTTCGCCGGACAGGCCCACCGCGTACGGGCCGTGTTGATTGATCAGGCCGACGAGTTCCCGGCCGACTTGGCCGACCAGCACCATGCGTACCACGTCCATCGCCTCGGGCGTGGTGACCCGCAGGCCGCCACGGAACTCGCTCTCGATGCCGAGGCGGGTCAGCATCGACGAGATCTGCGGGCCGCCGCCGTGCACCACGACGGGCTTGATGCCGACGTGGCGCAGGAAGACCATGTCGGCGGCGAAGGCCTCTTGCAGGTCGGGGCGGATCATCGCGTTGCCGCCGTACTTGACGACGATCGTGGCGCCCCGGAAGCGTTCCAGCCAGGGCAGCGACTCGATCAGGACGGCGGCTTTCTCCTGCGGGGTCACGTGCTGTACGCCGAGTTCTCGTGCACGTACGCGTGGGACAGGTCCGTGGTGCGGATCGTGGCGTCCATCTCCCCCTCGTGCAGGTGCACCTGGATGGTGACGTCGCGGCCGCTGAGGTCCACCTTGGAGCGGTCGTCGGCAGCCGAGCCGCCCCGGCACACCCACACCCCGTTGACGCCGACGTCGATCCGGTCCGGTGCGAAGGCGGCGTCGGTGGTGCCGACGGCGGCGAGGATCCGGCCCCAGTTGGGGTCGTTGCCGAACAGTGCGGTCTTGACCAGGTTGTTGCGGGCGACCGCCCGGCCGACGTCGACCGCGTCGGCCTCGCTGGCCGCGCCGAGCACCTCGATGGCGATGTGCTTGGTGGCGCCCTCGGCGTCGCCGATGAGTTGTCTAGCCAGGTCGGCGCAGGCCTCGGTGACGGCGGCGGTCAGCTCTTCCTGCGTGGGTTGGACGTCCGAGGCCCCGCTGGCCAGTAGCAGCACGGTGTCGTTGGTGGACATGCACCCGTCGGCGTCGATCCGGTCGAAGGTGAGCCGGGTGGCCTCGCGCAGCGCGATGTCCAGCGCTTCCGATCCGGCAACCGCGTCGGTGGTGAGCACGACCAGCATGGTGGCCAGCGCAGGGGCCAGCATGCCGGCGCCCTTCGCGATGCCGCCCACGGACCAGCCGTCCCGGGTGACGTGCACGTTCTTGGCGTGGGTGTCGGTGGTCATGATGGCCTCAGCGGCCTTGTCCCCACCGGACTTGTCCAGCGCTTTCACGGCGGCGGTCACGCCGGGCAGCAGCTTGTCCATCGGGAGCCGTTCGCCGATGAGGCCGGTCGAGCAGACCGCCACGTCGCCGGGGCCGATCAGCAGCGGCTTCGGCCCGCCGCGGCGCAACACCGCAGCGGTGTGCTCGGCGGTGGCGTGGGTGTCCCGGAAGCCCTGGGTGCCGGTGCACGCGTTGGCGCCGCCGGAGTTCAGCACGACCGCGCGGACGACGCCGCCCTTGAGCACCTGCTGGCTCCACAGCACCGGCGCGGCCTTGACGCGGTTGGCGGTGAACACTCCGGCGACGGTGGCGTCGGGGCCGTCGTTGATCACGAGAGCCACGTCCAACGCGCCGCTGTTCTTGAGGCCGGCGGCGACGCCGGAGGCCCGGAATCCCTTGGGGGCGGTGATGGTCACGGCGTCACTCCGTACGCGCTGAGGCCCGCGGTTTCGGGCAGGTCGAGCATGAGGTTGGCGTTCTGGACGGCCTGGGCGGCGGCGCCCTTGCCGAGGTTGTCGAGGGCGCTGACGACGACGATGCGACCGGAGTCGACGTCCAGAGTGGCTTGCAAGTGGCAGGAGTTCGAGCCGAGCGTGGCGGCGGTGTGCGGCCAGGCACCTTCGGGCAGGACGTGCACGAACGGCTCGTCGGCGTACGCGGCCAGCAGCGTCTCCCGCGGATGCGTGCGGCCGATCGGCTGGGCGGTGACCGTGGCGAGGATGCCGCGCGGCATGGGCGCGAGCACCGGCGTCATCGACAGCGAGTCGGCACCGGACGCCTGCTTGATCTCGGGCACGTGCTGGTGGGCGCCCACCTTGTAGGGGCTCAGGTCCCCCATCACTTCGCTGCCCAGCAGGTTGACCTTGGCGGCCCGGCCGGCGCCGGATGTGCCGGAGGCAGCGACCACCACGACGTCGGCCGGGTTGGCTACTCCGGCGGCGATCAGGGGCGCGAGCGCGAGGGTGATGGCGGCGGCGTAGCAGCCGGTGTTGGCAACCCGGTCACTGGCGGCGATGGCGGCGCGCTGCCCGGGCAGCTCGGGTAACCCGTAGGTCCAGGTGCCGGCGTGCGGGCCGCCGTAGTAGCGCGCCCAGGCCGCCGCATCGTGCAGTCGGAAGTCGGCGCCGAGGTCGACGATCTTGACGCCGGTCGGCAGTTGGGCGGCCAGCGCCGCTGATTGCCCGTGCGGCAGAGCGAGAAACACCAGATCGGCGTCGCTCAGCGTGGCCGCGTCGGTCGCGCCGAGCGTCACATCCAGGCCGGCGAGCTGCGGGTGTACGGCCGCAGCCGGCAGGCCCGCCTGCGTGTGGGCGGTGGCAGCAGTGAGGTCGAACTCGGGGTGTCCAGCGATCAGCCGCAGGAGCTCGCCTCCCGCGTACCCACTGGCGCCAGCAACAGCGACCCGAACTCCCATGACTACCTCCGCATGACTATGCAGAGGACCGTATAACGCCGCACGCGCCGGCGGCAACCGACTATGTCGCCGGTCACCCCGACCGCAGCGCGCGGCACCGGCGGGGCCTCGAACGGGGGTGGGGGAATCAATTATGGACGGAAAGCCGACTGGCGATCGTGCGATTCATGCATTCGTATGGAAACTCGAACAGCGGGGGCGTTCCCGCACACCATTTCTCGATCATAGACAGGGGGCGTCGTGGCGAAGTACGAAGTGGTGCTTTCCCCGGCGGCGTGGCGGGCGATCAGAGATCTGCGTACGGTGCAGGATCGCGACGATCTCGCCGACTGCCTGGGAAAAGAACTCGATCAGGGACCGAATTCCCGCAGCGAATGGGTCTTTATGATCGGCGAGAAGAGTTACACCGCCACGCCGTTGACCTTCCGGGCCTGGGTGGCCGTGCACCGGCCGCTCACCCGGCGCGAGCTGGACCGGCTCGGCGACGAGCAGGGCCGCCGGGTGGAGTCGCTCGGCTTCCTCATCCACGACCTGCTGCCACCGCACACAGCCTTCGAGATCGGCCCGCACAGCGAGCTCTAGGTGTTCTGCCCAGAGAGGTTGGGAACGCGGCTGGCGGGTGGTCCGCCGATGGCGGTGTGGTGGCGGTGGTGATTGTAGGTGTGCAGGAATCGGGGT
>NZ_JBITBX010000030.1:0-13120 GCF_044452725.1 Actinoplanes sp. NPDC051859
CGCTTCTGCTCTGCAGAGCTAACGTCACCGCTACGCGGGACGAAACCCGTTGCGTAGCAACGGATGCGGGAGCCAACCGCGCGCAATCCCTTACGTACCAACGATTTTTTGACCGTCCACAACAGAATCCCTTACGTACCAACGGTTTTCGGGTTTAAGTCTGTAGTGGATTGCTGGGGTGAATTTCTCTGCGTCCGTCCACTGTGGACTACGCTTGAAATCCCTTACGTACCAACGATTTTTGACCGTGTCTACATGCGACACTGAAAACCGTTGGTACGTAAGGGATTCATGAAATTGCGATCCGAACACCAATTCGAATGCGGTGCTCGGATCGCAATTCTGCACCATTAGATAATGTCCGGACCGGACCCGTGATCCCGGATCTTCAATGTTCCTCCGAGAATGCGCCTATCATCCTTTGCTCGCTGCCCGGAATACGCCCCGAGAATAGCGTCGGAATAGAGCTGTTCGGCTTCATCGAGCGAGCCCATCTCGATCAGATCGGCCACTTCGTCCAGCGCGGTCCGCAGGTTTCCATCGACGTGCACGGTCCCGACCTTACGCTTTCCCTGCGGCTTTCCGTCGTACTCGACCTCGATGTCTCCAATCGTGAGGGCCTGAGCATTCCGCAGCGAGTCGGCTGCCAGGCGGCCGTGCTCGGCACCCCTCCTGACCTGCTCACTTCGGGTGCTAGCGGGCGCCTGGTCGCCCTTGAGCCACTTCTGTGCGGTCCGCATCGATACGCCGAACTTGTCGGCCAGCTCCCGCGAGGCTCGCCGCCCGTGGGCGGCCCGAAATGATCCGATGGCTTCCGAGACGGTTCCCGCCGCGCCTAGCTTTTCCCGAATGACGTCACGGAAATTCATGGCTGTTCTCCCTTGCGCTCACGGACGGCGGCATTGATCGAGTCGCGGAGTAGGTACGCGCTTTCTGCCGCGTGCGCTTCCACGATTTCCGGGGTGACCGTGCACCACTTCTGAAAGCGGAATTTGCCGGGCTGGGTGAACGGCTTACCATTCTTGTCGACAGGTACGAGACCGGGAATTTCGGCCGGTGCTTCCGGGGTGACGTGCCACACCGCGTCACGGCACATCCCGAGCGCCCGGTTGACCGGCTTGGCCCCCTCGCGGATGGCTTTCGCCACGTCGGAATCCTTTGTGCCGTAAGGGAATCCGTACGTGGCGCGGTCGAGGTTGCGGAGGGCGTTCATGTCGGCCAGGGCGATCGTCTGATCAGACCAGTCCTTACGCATGGTGCCCGTACGGTTGTACTTCCTTGACCGCATCATCCCGCCCAAAAACGCGGCGTAGACCTCTTTTACCGCTGCCAGCGCGTACACGCTCGGCAGGTCGGTACGGCCCCGAAGGTCTCTGAGAGCGTTGGCAAATCCACCCGCCCAGACTGCCAGGCGTCGGCCTTTTTGGGGCCACACAACGGCCTCCGCCACGTTCAGGGCTACTCCGCGCTGATCGAGGTAAGCAGCGACCGGCGTCGGAAGCGCGGCTCCCTCCTTCACGTCACGGAACGCGGGGTGCGCGTAGTCGAGATCCGCGCCGAGAATCAGGTAGCCGGGGAGTTTCAGCAGGCCAGAGTAGCTACGAGGGGCGACGTAGTGTGCGGGCTCCCCGTCTCCCAGCTCGACGGATCGGGCCGCCGCGAGGAACTGAGCATGAACGTCTGAGCAGGTCAGACCCATACCGACGTCCAAAACGGCGCCGGGATCGACCCATCCGAGCGACCGGAAGCACGTCCCGCCGGTCGAGATGGTCTCGACCAGCTCGGATTCGCACTGCACGGGCTGGGGCATGGCGCCGTGCTGGGCGACCAGGCGGGAGTAGGCGGCTACGCCGACCTGCCCGGGGTAGCTGACGAACCTCAGGTCGTTCGTGACCCGGTGCCACACGTCCAGGGCGGCGGGGAGCTGGTCGACGTCCAGGTCGGCGCCGAATCGGTCGGCCAGGGCTCGGCCGAAGTTCGCCAGTTCCTCATCCGGCGTCAGCACCGGTTCAGAAGCCGCCTCAGCGGCCCGCTGAGCGCCCGAAGCGGCTTCACCCATACCCGAGGTACCCCCCGGGGCTTCCGTCGCGTCTGCGGCCTTCTCGGCGGGTCGACACGGTCCGCCGTGCTGCGGTTCCCCATCGACGCGGACCTTGGTCAGCTCCCCACACCGGGCACAGGGCGCCAGCTCGGGCACGACCGTCACGATCCCCGGCTTGTCACCTTCGGTAACCGCCTCCTGCGCACGCGTCATAACCTCTGCCCCCGAAATGTGGGAACTGTGGGAACATCCCTGGTCAGACGTGGGAACAGAAGTGGGAACCGATGTGGGAACACCGGGGTCCTCGGGGTGGGAACAGGCGGGAACACCCTCGGCTTCCTTCCCCTCATTGTCACTTTCCGTGAACATCCCCCGGAGGACGTAGGCCCGGGAAAGCCTGCCCCCGACCCGGATGCGGCGGGCCAGGTGCCGCCCGTCGTCCTGGGGGATCAGCAGCCCCCGCCGCCGCAACTCCCGCAGCGCGATACCGGGATCAGTGATCTCGGCCGACTCGATCGCGGCCCGCAGCCGCTTGTCGATCACGGCGACGTCTCCGGGGTGCTGGTCGTCGGAGAGGTCCCACCCGTAGATCGTTCGGGCGATGCTGGCATTGCCTTCCAGGGCGGCCATGTACGTCTTGCGGCTCGGCCAGCAGTCCGGCTCGGCGGCCATGCTGGCGACCAGCGCCGACAGCAGCCGATCCCCGGGGCGGGTCCCCCGTTCGGCCAGGTCAGCCGCCAGTTCGGCCAGCAACACGCGGGCCGCGTCCACGGCCCCGACCTTGAACTCCGGGCAGTCGGCCAGGTCGGCCAGCAGGTGCACCCCGGCTACCCCCGTCGCCAGATGTTCGGCCAGGCGCCGCACCACCCCGCCAGCAGGGAGCCCGATCGCGTCCAGGTGCTCAGCGGCGGTCTTGCCGAACGCCTCAGGCTCCGGGCCGCGCTCGGCCACGGCGACCAGGCCGTGCCCGTGCGCGGCCCGCGCCAGGCGCCGGACCTCGTCGGCGTGCTCCGCGTCCAGGGTGAGTCCCCCGGCTACCTCGATCACCCGCGCCGCGATGCCCTCGTTGCTGATCCGCCCGACGATGCCCTCATTGCCCGACGAGATCAGCGCCCCACGCCACTCCCCCTTGGCCTCGCGGTACTCCTGCTCCCGGGTCGAGGCGTCACGCTGGGCGCCTTCGAGCACGGAGAACACCAGGGCTTCCAGCTCCTTCGGGCCGAGCCCGGACGAACCCAGCTCGTCACGGAAGCCCGTGATGCAGGCCATCGACTGCAACCACACGCCCGGCCCTTGCTTGGTGGTGTTCCACTTCAAGACCACTTTGCGGGGCCGCCCGAAGATCGCCGCCGCCGCGCTCATCGCGGAGGTCTTGCCCTCGGACGACGCGCCCGGCAGGTGCACCATGAACGACTGCGCGTCGCCCAGCTGGTCGACGTAGAGCCCTGCCACGGCGAGGCCCATCACCAGGGCCAACCGAGGTGAGCGGGCCGCCTGCCGCAGCAGTGCTCGCCAGTCGGCGTCATCCCCGGCGATCTCGCCGTACCCGGCGGGCAGGACGTCGACGGGCGGCAGGATCAGCCGGCCATTCGCCCAGTGGGGCCGCATCGGGGTCAGCTCCATGGTGCTGGCCTGCGCATCCACGATGTTGTGCAGCACCTCGCGCACGTTGCGCGAGCCGACCCCGGCGACCGCCGGGAAGCGGTGCCACACCTTGCCGTCGGCCACCTCGGAGACCGGCACGGTCGCAGCCAGCGCGCCGACCCGCACGGTGACACGCCGACTGCTGACGGCGCCCCGGCTGTCGAACGCGACTAGGTGCCGCTCGACCACGGGACACCAGGTCAACACGGCGCGTGAGTCTGACCAGACCCCGGCTCCGGGCAGGTAGGACCACCCCGGCGACCCGGGGACCCGGAGGCGGGAGTCATCGCCTGAGCTGGTCTTTTGCGCGGGCACGGTCACCGCGGCTTGCTGGCTGTCCCGACGACTCATGGAGTCGTCTCCGCCCGGATGATGGTGTGCGCACCCGGTGGTTGGGTACGCTGAGTGCACGCAAACAACGTGCGCCTCCTCTCTCGCTCAGAGGGCGCTGCTCGTGGGGGGCCGGTGCTACCAACACCGGCCCTTCCTGCTGTTCAGGGACCGTACGCCCGGCTCGTCGCCCTGTGGGGGCAGCGCGCCGGGCGCACACCTTTCAATGCAATCCGTCCTGATCTCTGCCGACCCGGGCCACGATCAGCCGTACGTACTGGAAGTCGACCGGCTCCATGATCACGGAGTACATGCGGCCCTCGGTGTCGCCCATGGCCCGCTCCAACCCCGCGATTTCCAGGACCGCGCCGCCGGGGTGGTACTGCTGTAGCAGGGCCAGCAGCAGGCCATGCGACATGTCGCCCGCGTCGAGCTGCCCGAGACTGTCAGGGACGTCCATCGTGGTCTCCCAGGTCGTTGTCGTCGGCGCCGCAACACGGGCAGACCGCCCCGGCCGCGTCGGTGGGCTCGCAGACACACGAGCAGGTGAGGCAGCCGCCGTCATGGTCACAGGGGCACGTGCAGGTGGTGGGCTTGCTGGATCGGCCGAGCTGCCAGAACGGCACCTGGACCATGCCGCCGATCGTCTCGGCCACGTGCCCGAAGAGGCCGGAGGCGGCGAGCAGCCGCGCCGGGCCGCTGCCGATCAGGATCCCGTCCATCTCGCTCGCACGGGCGACCAGCTCGGCTTCGGCGAACCGGTCGGCGGGCACCCGCTGTCCCGGCGCCAGGGCGGCAGCCTCACGCCGTAGCGCGGCGGCGTACTCGCGGGCGACCAGCGCGGCCTGTTCGTGGCGCTGCGCCCACACCCTCGCGTCGATGTGGCCGCCTCCGGCCCGGCCGGGCAGGACGGAGGCGACATCACGGGCGTCCCGCAACAGCGTGTTCGCGCCGTCGTCGCACCGCTCGGCCAGGGCCAGTAGCCGGGCGCGGGCCTCGCTCATCGGGGCGCCACCACGAACTCGTGCTCCCCGTGCGGACCCGGCTGCCCGCAGTCGGCTTCGAAGACCGGCGAGGGGGAGCCGAAGCACGTGCGGCTAGTCGCCGGGGGCGCCGCCACGAACTCGTGCTCGCCGTGCGGACCCGGCTGCCCGCAGTCCGCCTCCATGCCAGCGGACGGGGAGCCGTAGCACCTGGACCCCGTCGCCGGGGCGTCGGCGGCGCGGGTGGTGACCATGCGCCCCGCGTAGTTGCGGAAGGTGCTGATCTTGTCGCCCGCGTAGTTGACCACCGCGTACGGGGTGGACGGGTCGCCGTGCCCGTCGATGGTCTCGACCTCGGCCGGGTCCATCTGGGTCTCGGTGAACTCGGTCCCGTCCCAGTGCACGTACACGTAGCGGGTGGAGTCCGGGTCGCCCTCGGCGGCGCGCTCCCGGAGGTCGTCATCTCCGTCCACCCGGGTCACGGTGCCGGTGTGCACTTCGGGTGTCCACTTGCGGGTCTGTACGCGGGTGCCCGCCTTGATCGCCTGCTGGCCGTTCATGTGCAGATCCTCCCGGTGTGTGTGCGACCGATCGTGACTGCTCACTGTCACGCTGTACAAGGCCACACTAGTCCGAATGCATACTTGTATACAAGTCTGTTCGCCCGCTAATCTGCCCGTACGCTCACCCGCATCGACACAGGGAGCCCGTGATGCCGACCGCGATACTCGCGAACAACAAGGGTGGAGTGGGAAAGTCCGCATTGACCTGCGCCCTTGCGGCGGCACTGGCCCAACGGGGCCACCGAGTGTGGGCCGTGGACATGGACCCTCAGGCCAACCTCTCGCGCCGCCTCGGCGTGGAGACCGAAGACCCCGACCACCCGATCCCCACCCTGGCCGAGGCCCTCAAATCCGCCGAACGGGGATGCGCGGCGGACATCGTCGTGCCCTGTGGTTGGGACGACCCGACCGCCGAGCGGATCTCGCTTTTGCCGGCCAGATTCGACCTGGAAAACCGGGTCGCGGAAGCGGGCACGGTCGGTGCCTCCCTGCGCCTGTCGAAGGTCATGCAGGGGCTCGACTCGCCCGACGACTGGGTGCTCATCGACTGCCCGCCGAGCCTCGGGCACCTGACCCAAATGGCGATGGTCGCGGGTGGTCAACCGAGCCGGAGGGGCCGCGTCCTGATCGTGGTGGAGCCCGAGTTCGACGCCCTGAGAGGGGCGGTGCGCGTGCACTCCTTCGTGCAGTCCAGCGCGGCGGACCTCGGTGTTCCGGGCCTCACCGTGGCGGGCGTGGTGCTGAACCGCATCAGGTCTACTGCTACACATGCATACAACGTGACAGAGGTGGAGACCCGGTTCGGGCCGCTGATGTGGCCGCCCTACCTGCCGCTGTGGACCGCCATGTCCGACGCGAACAACGACGCCGTCCCCCTGCACACCCTCCCTGGCGAGCACGCCCGAGAGCTGACCACGCGGGTCTCCGCGTTGGCCGATCGAATGGAGTCACAGTCATGACCCCGAAGAACCGTCGCCCCTCCCTCTCGGCGAACCCCGAGCCGATCGTGACGGCCGCCGCCGGGACCACGGCGGCGGCGGCCGGGCCGACGTCCACGTTGTCGCTGCGGGTGCCCACCGACCTCTACGAGACGGTCCAGAAGGAGATCCGGCGCTTGCACTACGAGCAGGGCGCCGCCAAGGGGGCGATCGCAACGGCCCTGCTCACAACCGCCCTGGCGCACATGGACGAGGTGCACGCGCACTTGTCCGTGAAGTGAGGGGTGGACACCGAGAGGAAGCTACTCGTATGCTTGTATACAAGTATAGTTGCTGCGACCGAATGGAGAGGACACAGTGACTCACCCGAACACCCACCCCGAGATCGTGGTGCAGCCCATGGACGCCGAAGTCCTGGCGGGCCTGCGCACGCTCACTGCACGCGTGCAGTACGCGTGTGATCGACAGCCCCGCCCGGTCACCACGGCGGGAGTGCGGGCCTGGCTGGACGCCTACGGCTACCCCACCAAGACCGACACGAAAGACCAGCGCACGTACGTCTCCCGCGTGGTCAACGACTGGCGCCGCGAGCACGGCCTCAGCGACACCGCCGATCAGGTCGCCCTCACTCCCGAGCGGCTGGCCGAGCTGGACGAGATCGCGGCCCGCACCGCCGAGCCCACCCCGGCACCCGAGCCCGTCGAGACCCCCGCTCAGCAGCCGTCCGAGCTGGTCGAGGACTCCGCCATGGCCGACCCCGAACCGGCCGCGCCCGCTTCCAAGCCCGACTCGGACAAGGCACGCGGCACCGGCCCGTTCTACGCCGTCGCCCTGGTCGCGTCCCTGATCAGTCTCGACACCGGGTTCCGGTTCTTCGGCGAGAAGATGGGCATCACCGCCGACATCGAGCGGTACGCCCTGTGCGGGATCGTCGAGCTGACCCTGATCGCCTGCGGCTACGCCATGCGCCAGTCCGCCCGCCGGACCACCACTCCCGGCCCGGCCCAGCTCGTCGCCATCGCGTTCTGCGGCGTGGCCGCCTTCATGGCGATCAACCTCGGCGGACCGGTCGCGGGCACGGTCCGCGCCGCTCTCGGCCCGGTGCTGGCCCTGGTCGCCCTGCACCTGGCCCTGGGCATCGAGGTGCACGTCCGGCACGGCGAGGGCACCGGCGCCCTGGCCCGGGTCCGCCGGGAACTCCGCGAGCGGATGCTGTCGCGTCTCGGCCTGGCCGACGACGGCCGCCCCGCCCTGGTCCGCACTCGAGACCGCGCCGCCGACCGGGCTGCACGCCTGGCCGCTGCGAAGCGGGCACCGTTCCGCCGCGCCCGCCTGGCCCGCGCCATCCGGGCCTCGCACGTGGCTCTAGACACCCGCCAGCGCGACCGGATGCTGGCTCAGGTCGCCGCTCAGCGGTCCGTCGATGACCTGGTCAACCTGCCCGTGACCTCCCCATGGAGGCCCTGACCTGCACCACTAGCTAGATCCACAACTCCATAAGCGTCCGGGGGCGGGCGGGTTCTCTAGGCCAACGCCCGTCCCCGGACTCCCAGTAGGCGAATGGAGCGCCCGCCGGGACCCACCACGCGATAGGAGCGCACGGTGAGCACTGAAATCCTGCCGTACCCCGACCAGGGCGACGGCACCGACACCCCGACCCCCGCCCCCACCCCGGCCGAGATCTCCGCCGCCCTGGGCGTGCTCGGCGCCGAGCAGATCGCCCCCGGCGTCTGGACCGCCGAGCTGTCGATCGGCGTGACGATCCGGATCACGGACCCCGCCGTCCGCGCCGCCCTGACCGGGGGTGCGCGATGAGCGACGAACTGGCCGTGCGGGTCGTACCCCGCAGCTTCGTCGGCACCTATGGGCAGGTCAGCGACGTCCTGGAACGCGCCACCCGGCAGGGACGGCTGATCTCGTCGTCGCCCATCCACGCGGTCGGCCCGGACGAGTACCGCGTCGAGCTGATCATCGTCATGCCCGACTACCCGCCCGCCCCGCCCGCTCAGCGGCCCGCACAGCGCCGAACGGCACCCCGCCGGTACACAGTGGCCCTGCTGGCGATCCTGGCCGCCCTGGGCGCTCTCGTGGCCCTGGGCGCGCTGATCGTGGCCCTCATCGACTGGGTGCTCGCACACGCCGTGGTCCTGGTCGCGGTCGCGGCCGGGCTCGCTGTGCTGGCCCTGGTCCTCGGGACCCTCGCCTCCCACTCGGGCCGCTGCGGCGGCCTGCACTGCTCGGGATGTGGTCACCGATGACCGCCGCCCGCTTCGCCGCCGTGTTCGTCGCGCTGTACGTCGCGCACCAGCTGGCCGACCACTGGGTGCAGACCCAGCACCAGGCCGACTGCAAGGGTCGTCCGGGCTGGCCCGGCCGCCTGGCCTGTGCCGCCCACGTCGCCACCTACACCCTGACCGCCGTCGCCGCGCTGGCCGCATTGCCGCTGGTCCTGGGCCTGCACCTGTCCCTGGGGCGCGTGGCCGGCGGACTCGCCGTCAGCGCGCTCACCCACTACATCGCGGACCGGCGTACCCCGCTTCGCCGCCTGGCCGAGCTGGTCGGCGCGGGTCGCTTCTACGTCCTGGGCACGCCCCGGCCCGGCCGGGACGACAACCCGTCGCTCGGCACCGGGGCGTATGCCCTCGACCAGTCCTTCCACTACCTGTGGCTGTTCGTCGCCGCCCTGATCATCGGGGGTGGGCAGTGACCGCCACCGACGCCCGCCGGATCAAGGCCGGAGACACCGCCTTCCTCACCCCGAAGACCCTGACGGCCTGCTGGGACGTGTTCTGCGAACCCCGCGTACTGGTCGAGTCCGGCCCGGAAAACGGCACCTATCAGGTGCTCCTTCCGGACGGCCGCAGCATCCGGGTCAGCGAGTCCGACGTCGTGCGCCGCCGCCCCGAGCGCACCGAGCGCCAGGCCCGACCCCGGCCCCGCCCGCAGTTCGACGGCGCGGAAGAGGTGCCGCTGTGGTGATCGACAGGCGTAAGTTGCTCGCAGTGATCAGCAACAATGGATCTAGTAACCGGGGGAGGGTCGTCATGTTGGTGTCGTACCTGGTCGGCGCGCTGGGGTTCCTGATGATCGCCGCTGCAATCGCGGTGGTCGACGGTCCACTCGGCGCCGTCCTCGCCGTAGCCGGGATCGCCTGCACCTGGGTCCCCTTCGCCATGCTGCGCCGCCAGCGCCAGGGAGGTGACTCCCGTGGGTGAGATGGCCCGATACTTCCTGGTCAAGGGCACATACAAGGCGGTCACCGGCTCGATCAAACTCGGGTGGCGCTTCACCACCGGCGCCCCGATGGACGGGCGCCCCCGCACCGACGCCGGATGGTTCACCCGAGGGACCCGGCTGACTACCGCCGCCACCATGGGCCGCACCGTGGCCTGGTCGTACAAGCCCCGCGCCGAGCGTGCCGCCTGGCGCCTCGGCGGCACCGTGGGCGCCGGGCTGACCGCTGTGGGCGCCGTAGAAGCCCCGATGCTGACCGAGGCCACCCTGACCGGCGCCATGATGGGCGCGTCCGTCTACGCCGGTCACAAGGCCACCGGCGCCGTCATGGAGCACCCGCACCAACGTGACTGGGTGCGCCCGCTGGATGCCGTGCTGCGCACGATCATCCCCATCCCGGCCACGGTCGACGTCAAGAAATGGCTGCTCGTGCCGCGTGACTACTTCCGGCGAGAGGACGCGGAGATCGTGATCTCCCTGCCCGTCTCGTGGGAAGCATCGGCCGACATGCGCAAGCGCGTGCTGTCCGTGGTCGCGGACAAGCTGGGAATTCCCGACGCCACCGCGACCTGGCACCTGAAAGGCGCGGCCCCGTACGTCACCATTCGCCGCACCCCGGCCCCGCCGGAAAAGGTGTCGTTCGATGACGTCATGGCGCTCATGGCCGAACAGCCCGAATACGCCCCGCTGATCGGTGTCCGCGCGGGCCGCCGGGCCGTTGACTTCAACCTCAATGACGACTCCCCGCACGGCCTGGTCTCGATGGGCTCGGGCGCGGGTAAGTCGGCATTGGTGCGGCTGCTGATCGCGCAATTCCTGCACAACGGCTGCCAGGTCATCATCATCGACGCCAAGCGCATTTCGCAGGCATGGGCGCGGAACCTGCCGGGCGTCATCTACTGCCGCACCCCCGAGTCGGCACATCAGGTGCTACTCGATCTCGCCGAAGAAGTCGACCGCCGGTACGACGTGATTGACCAGTACGCCGACGACGACGGCGAAATGCCCGTGACCGAACTGCACCGGGTCGGCCCGCGCACCATTCTCGTGTTCGAGGAAATGAACGCGATGATGGCGAAACTGCAACGCTACTGGACGCGCGTCAAAGAAAAGGATGACCCGAAACTGTCCCCGGCGGTCGAGTCGTTCGCCGACATCATCAACATGGGCCGACAGGGATTGGTGCACTGCCTCGCGGTCGGCCAGCTTCTAACCGCCCGTGCCACCGGCGGCCCGGAAATTCGAGAGTCGTTCGGCACCCGCATTCTCGGCCGGTACACCATGAACGCGTGGAAAATGCTCGTACCCGAGGTGTATCCCATTCCGCGCGCCAGCAAAGTTCGGGGCCGCGTCCAGGTCGTCACGGCCGGGGTGGCGACCGAAACTCAGGTCGCATTCCTGACCTCCCGAGAGGCCCGCCAGTGGGCCAGCTCGGGCCAGGTGCAGGTGCCCGTCTCCTGGACCGGCTCGGGCCGCCAGGAGGCCGCTCAGACGGTCACGTCACGCACCGAACAGACCCCCGATCCCCTGGGCGAACGCACCGTGACAGTCACGGATCAAGAGGTGCCCGTGACGCCCGTCCAGGTCCGGCGCTACAGCCTGGCCGAGGCCGCCCGAGAGAAGATCATCCCCATGTCCGATGCCGCCCTGCGGCAGGCCAAACGGCGCGACGGAAACGAATTCCCGGCCGGATTTCAGGACGGAAAACGCGTCCTCTATACCGCCGAAGAACTGCAATCCTGGTACAACAACCGACCCCGAGCCACCGCCGACGCCGAATAAGGATGCGTACATGATGAAATGCTTCATCTGCGGAAAGCCTGCCACCCGGCGGGTAATCGTCTCGAAAGTCGATTCCGAAGCATTGCGGTATATCTGCTGCGACGATTGCGAACCGAGGCACATTCCGCAAGGAGATATCGTTTCGATCAAGACTGAACCGCTGAACTGACCTCCATTCCCTCATAGGCGAGCGGCCCCCGACTTCCCCCGTGGTCGGGGGCCGCTCCATGCCCGCTCACCGTGCCTGACCTGCACAAACGCCGAAAACGTGTAGGCGATGGTCGATCATGGGTCGTACGTTGATCGATATGGGGGAGATCAACGTCAAGCGCAAGTCAGGGCTCGGTGGCGGATTCGCGGTCGGGTGCCTGGTCGCCCTGCTGGTCGCCTGCGGATTGGGCGCCTCCGCCATCTGGGCAGCGTTCTCCCTGCTCGGCGGGGACGTCGAGGGCGAGACCACCCGCTCCGCGCTCGCCCCGGTCGTCCAGCTCGGCGTCGTGACCGCCCTGCTCGTGGCCGCCCACGGCCTGACGATCGCCTGGCAGGTCCACACCCACCCCGGCCGCCGCGCCCTGGCCCTCACGCAAGCCCCCTACGTGGCCGCGTACGCCGCGATCCCCGCCTGGTGGCACCTCGGGGAGTGGCCCGCCTGGTACATCGCCTGGGGGGCCGCTGGGCTGGCCGCACTCGGGTGGCTGCTGGTCTGGTACCTGCCCGCCCCGGGCGTGGCCCGCCGCGCCATGGTCTTCCTGGGCGCGGTACTCGGGTTGCTGCTGGTCAACGCGGGTGGCGTGCTGGCCGTGGCCTGGCGGCAGACCAACGGATTCGGACTAGCCGGCCAACCCGCACCCTGGACCGCAGTCGACTCCCTCACGTCCACTTCCTGCCTGAGCGACAACACATTCCATTGGAACGGCTCCCGGGTGGTCGAATCGCAATGCCCATCCGGCCCGAATGGCAATTACTACGCCGGGGAATACGATAAGGACGCATTCGACAACATCCTGTGCGACGAACAGCCCCGGCAGGCATTCGCCAAATGGTGGCAGTGGAATACGCAATACCAGGTGGAATTCCGGCTACGATTCGACATCGACAGCGCGACCGTTGACGGAAAGGCAATCGCCCCGCCGTATCCGTCCATCAAGAAAGGCGACACGGATTACCCCGCAGATATTCAGGGCCAGAATGCCACCGTGGTAACCACGCTGACAATCGAATCCGCCTCCCACCCCGGCGGGGTGGACCCCTATCGAATGGTGCCGGACAGCAAATCGGAAACCTGGACTGTCGAATTAAAGCCCGTTTCCCTGGGTGGCTGGAAAGTGTGTAGCATTGCTATTCAGAATCCCATTACCGCAACCTTCATTCCCGGGCAATAGCTGAAACCCTTGCGTAGCAAGGGAATCCGGGCCGCTGGTGTAGTATGGACACCATGCATAGTGGACACAGGCACGAAAACCGTTGGTACGTAAGGGTTTTCGTGCCCTCAGGCTCAAAAATCGTTGGTACATAAGGGTTTCAGCGTAACAGAATTCGAAAACCGTTGGTACGTAAGGGTTTCCGCCCGCGAAGCGGCGCGGGCAGCTCTGCGGAGCAGAAGCG
>NZ_JBITBX010000031.1:0-11248 GCF_044452725.1 Actinoplanes sp. NPDC051859
GGCGCCGCGGCGGGTGGCGGCTGTGCTCTTCCCCCTCCCGCACCCCCCCCGCTGGGTGGGGGGGGGGGGGGGGCGGCCGGGCGCGGGCCCCCCCCCCCCCGCCCCCCCCCCCCCCCCCCCCACCTGCTTGTTGTGGTGTTACGCCGGGATCCGGCGTCCCACTGCGGCCGCCCGGTGGGCTGGCGCCGGGCGGCTTGGCCGATATCGGGGCGATGCGCTAGACCGGTGCCGCGAAGCGGGGGCCCTGCGTCCGCCCCGATGAACCGGGCGCGATGGGGCGCTTCGATGCTCCGAGATCGGCCGGTCCGCGCGATCGGGTGGCGGTGCTGCCATGCCATTTATTGTGGGTTTCCCGGCACCCGGGGCATTCGGGCCGCTGGTGCAGTTCGATGCTGGCGCCGCCGGCGGTGGCGACCGCGAAACTGGGGGCGGTTGCCGAGACAGTGAGGGGCTCGCCGTACGCGCCGACGCCCATCGCCGTGAGAGCGTCGACGGCGGCCTGTGGAGTGAGGGGGCCGCACCAGCGCAGGTAAGCCCGGCTTCCTTCGCCCGCAGCAGGTTGGAATACGGCGTCGCGGGCACTGTCGTATGTGTCGAGAATTGACAGGGCGTTGAACCACGCGCTGCTGAGCCCGGTGTGGAAACTCGGACACCAGATGTTGTCCCATTGCCGCTCGACGTCAGTCAGGTCGCTCTCCCGCCACAGCGCGACGTATCCAGGATCGTCGCGGTTGCATTTGGCTTCGCCGAGCAGATATTCATAGCGTCCGGGCCTGCCGTCGCGGATCTCGACGACGGTTTGGGTCGGCAGGTGTAGCAGCTCGTAGCCGTGCCGAGTGCTTCGCTGGTGCCGCAGGCCGGGGACGCCTCGGCAGTAAGGATAGTTGGTGTCGATGTTTTTGACATAGGGCATCAAATAGCTGGCCATCCGCTTCGCGCAGGTCGAGCCCATGATGATGCGATCGGCTTGTGGGGAGATCCAGCTGCCGTAGCACGCATATAGTCCGGTCAGCGTGCGGCCGTTCGGATTCCACGGATGTTCACGGGTGGGATGAGCGAAGATCTCCAGTAACGCGGCCTGCAAGACCTGCTGCCCCTGTGCTGGGGCGATCAACTCATCCCGGCGCGGCATTCCGCGCCGGGCAAGGTGACTGGGCTCGGCGCTGATCGCACGCCGCTTCTTCCACCGGTTGGGATTGGTGGCAACTGCCATGACTGACCTCTCTGCCTGCGAGCGTCCCGGACCGCCGCAGAAACCTGATGGTCAATCGGCACAAAGAAAACAGGTATCATAATCAGCCATTGCATTAGCTGGAGGCATGGGCACCACCCTTGAACTGCTTGCGGCCTTGATCTTCCGGGGATCCCGGGCCTCGCAGCGGGCGACCGCCTCCGGACCGCCGCCCGTCACGATACATGAGCTGACCGCAGGCACGGCATGTCGACGCCCCATTCCCCCGATCCGGGGAGGCTGGATACGGTGTGTGCCCCAGTCGTCGCGCGCTTGGAGCGGTCGTCGAGGGACGGTCGGTGGGACGTCGCGCTCCGACTGTTTGTCCAGGTCGATGAGGTCAGGATCCTCACCGGGCACGGGGGCTGTGAACCCGGTCAGCCCCCGTCCTCGGTCCCTTGTCACGTGTTTCGTTCCTGGCCGGTGCGGGGGTAGGAACTTTTTGTACTCGCAGTGCCGACAGGCATCTGTCTCGCTTTCCGGCGAGGTCAGTGGAACAGGGCGCTGGCGGAGGCAGACGGGCAGGCTCAGCTCAAACCTGATCTCAGGAGCAGCGTCCTGATCGGCTGTCGATTAGTAGCCGACCATGTGCGGGGCCAGCGCGATCGTGGCGAACCGGATCGTCCTACCCAGTAGGCACGTCACTGCGAATGTGAATAGCCGCATTGGGGTGCGGCTGAGGTACACGCTCGTCACCGATAGCGGGGGCACGCCGGTGACGGCGCTGACGAGCAGGATCCCGGTCGCTTCGCGACGGCGTTGCATCATCATGCTGAGCCGCGAGCCGGCGACGTGTAGACGTGTTGCCCCGGCGCGTGTGGTGATGCCACCCGTGCGGTCGGCAGGATTCTGTTCAATCGGTGCTGCAGCCAGGGCGAACGGATCGCGCCTCGCACGGCAAGGAACATGACAATCTTCCCGGCGGTCTGACCAGCCGCGGCAGCCATCCCCAGCGCCACGGCTGGTGCGCTCGTCGTCGTGACCGCTGCGATCAGATACGGCTCTGCAGGCGTGAACGGCAGCAGGGCGGACAGGAACCCGACCAACGCGGCTCCGAGAACGGCGATCATGACAAGGCGCGTATCAAGCCTGACGACAGCCTGATGGCAGGTAGGAAGGAACCGACCCGCGCCACCCCGAGGGCGAGGACGAGCGTGACCGCTGCGGAGACAACGGTGTCCGATGCCCTTGCCGGCGCGGACCAGCCTTGGCCAACGAGGACGGCGTCATTCGCGTCCGGCAGTGGCCAGTGCGCCAACACCGCACATTCCGGCGAGCCGGGACGAGCGGCGATCACTCGGCGTCTCGCAGTATCCGGTGCATATCCTCAGCACGCCGATTCAGGTCAGCCAACTGCGTGCTGACGTCGGTCAGCACGCGCTGCGTCTCTGCGGCCTGCTCGGCGTACTGGCGTTGCAACTCGTCGGAAGCTGTGGCTCGTTTGTGGGTGCCGGCATACCAGATGCCGGCGATCACAACGGCCGTGACAGCGACGAGGAAAACCGTGGCGATGATGTCCATTCAACTGCTCCCTTTCGGTAGAGCGTCGCCATCGTTGGCGCTGCTCAGGGTGGTGACAGCACGCGCGACCATTTCGGGGGTGAGGTGCAGCGTGAACGGTGTGGCTTCGTAAAACTTGAGCGCCTTGCCGTCCTCGGACAACTCCAGATGCGCGGTGACCAGGCCGGCCTTCTCCAGCTTTTTGAGGTGCACCTGCAGCAGCGCGCGACTGATGCCGAGGTCACGGGCGAGTTGGGAGACATAGACGCGTCCCCCGGTCAGCGCCGCCAGCACCCGCAGCCGGTGGGGGCTGGCCAGGGCAGCAAGGACTTCAACCAGGCGATCCCCGTCCAGATCCCACCTCACTGCTTGGCTCATGCCAAATATTATTGGCAGGTGCAAATATTGGTGTCAAGTCTTAGCTGCGGTGGTGGGGAGATCTTGGGCTGCGGTGAGGACGTTCCCTGTGTGGCCGTCTGCCAGTACGGCGCGTGGATGGCCAAGGTCATCGACTACTCGACGTTCGCCGACCGGCTCGCCGCCCGCGCGGGGCGCGATACGTGCTGGGCGTTGCTGCGGCTGATCCAGCGGGATTGGGCCGTCCACGCGAGCGGCGAAAGGCCGCAATGGTGGTACGAGACCGCACGCCAGGTGCTCGCCAGTACCGCCGCGCCACCCGATGACGACATGATGATCGATGTCGACCCTTCACTTGGCGGAACTACTGGCGGTCGACGAGTGGTGGAAGATGCCGTTCAACTCCTTGCTACACGACCCGCGGCTGTATTGGACCCACCCCGTCTACCCACCGACGTACGACGACACCTCGCACGCCGGCCCGCTACCAGCCGGCGACCCGCTGCTGCACGGCAACGACGACCGGCGGGTGTGCGTGTTCATGGCCGAGTACCAGTACTGCAACGTCTGGGGCTACCCCGCCGCGCGGGCCACACACGACGACCCCATCGCCCTGGTCACCAGTGAAGGCGGGTGGGCGGTGCAGGCCGACAGCCTGTCCGAATACTTGGCCGCCTCGACCTGGTCGCGGACGTAGCGCAGAATGTCGGCGCCCCTGCGCGGGAAGCCGACCGGCATGACGTCGGTGGCGAACAGCGGGGGTTCGCCGAGGACGCAGCAGGGACGTGCCGTCGCCGCGGCCATCTACCACCACGGTCGCGACCACGTCGGGTGGTAGCAGCGGGTCCCCACCACGATCGCCGTCATCGCGGTCGCGGCCACGAGCATGTGGACCCAGACGGGATGGATGGTCGCGGAGCACCTGCTGCTTGCTTCAGCAGAATCTGTCGAGACAGAGGATCCTCGTGAACGCAGGTGCGTTGTCGCGGAGCTGGGTGGGTTTGACCTTCAATTCGAACAGGTGGCCTGCGCCACTCGTAACGGAGAACCGGTACCGGCCGTTCGTCGTCTTCCTGCATGAAGATCCTACAAACGCAACGGAGAGACGATGATGCGCGCCATCAGCGCGGCCGAAACGGCCCCCACCACATACGCCTGGGCGGTGCACGCCGCGGGATTGCAGGTCAAAGCCGGGCGGCACCTCGCCGTCAACGGGCTCGATCTGGCCCTCGGCACCGGCGTGCACGGCCTGCTCGGCCCGAACGGTGCGGGCAAGACCACGCTCATGCGTGCCCTCGCCACGGTGATCCAGCCGGCCGGCGGTGCCCTGACCCTGCTCGGCCAGGAGGTCGGCGGCCGGGCCGATCTGCGTCGGGTCCGGCGCGGCCTCGGCTACCTGCCGCAGCACTTCGGCTTCTACCCGCGGTTCACCGTGCGGGAGTTCGTCGAGTACATGGCCTGGCTGAAGGAGATGCCGAAGGCGGCCATCCCGGCGGCGGTGCAGCGGGCCATCGACCGGGTCGGCCTGACCAACCGGTCCGAGTCCAAGCTCAAGACGCTCTCCGGCGGCATGTTGCGGCGCGCGGGCATCGCCCAGGCGATCGTCAACGACCCGGAGATCCTGCTGCTGGACGAGCCGACCGTGGGCCTCGACCCGGAGCAGCGCCTCGACTTCCGGGAGCTGCTGCGCGACATCGGCGTGGACAGCACGGTGCTGGTCTCCACCCACCTCGTCGAGGATGTCGTGGCGGCCTGCTCCGACGTGGTTCTGGTCGACGCCGGGCGCCTCGTCTACCAGGGCACTCCGGCCGACCTCGCCGCGCGCGGCGGAGCCGGTGATGCCGGGGACAGCCCCGCCGAGCGTGGGTATTCGGCGCTGCTGCGGGCGTACCGGGCGGAGAACGGCCGATGAACCGGGTGGTATGGATCCAGGCGCGCCGGTCCACAGCTCCGATAGCGTTTCTCCTGCTGCTTGCCCTCGGCTTGGTCAGCTTGTTCGTCATCGTCCCCGACGCGTGGCAGGAGGCGTGGCTGTACCTGGCAACCAACCAGCGCGCATTCCTCCTGCTGTCGTGGCCGATCGCGCTGGCCCTGGGCGCGTGGCAGATGCGCCGCGAGTCCCTGGCGAAGGTGGACGAGTTGTTCGCCGCGACGGCCCGGCCCCGGTGGCAGCGGGTCACGCTCACCGGGGTTGTCCTGGCCGCAGCGGTGGCGGTCGCATATCTGCTGACCTTCGGCGTGGCTGCGGTATCGATGCTCGGTACCGCGGCCTATCTACCCGCCGCGGTGCCCGTAATGGTCGCGGTGGGGGCTCTGTCTCTGGCAGCAGCAGTGTGGGTCGGCATGGGCATCGGCTACCTGATTCCGCATGTGGTGACCGCACCCGGGCTGGCCGTGGTCGGCTTCGCGCTTCAGTTAGGGCTCGAACTGGTCCCGGACAGCTATGCCTGGCTCGGCCGGATGCTGGCGCCGCAGCTGCCGCGGCCTTGGGACCCGTACTACACCGTGCCCGTGGAATTGAATGCGAGCCAGGCGATCTGGCTGACAGGCCTGGGCCTGACCGGGCTGCTCCTGGCCGCTACCACCCGCCGATACCGGCCGACGGCGCTGGTTCCTGTACTGCTGGGTGCCTGCTTGGCGGTCGTGATCGTCCCGACCACGACCAGCGGCAGCGGTCCATGGGTTCGCGACTTCGCCGGTGCCCGCCTGGTCTGTACCCAGGACACACCTCGGGTTTGCGTCACGCTTCTCCACAAGAAGCAACTGGACGAAATGACATTACCGGCGCGCGAAGCGCTGGCCAGGGTCGCCGGGCTTCCCGACGCGCCGACGGAAGCGGTCGAGGACTGGACCCTGACCTACGGCGACAGCAGGGACGTCCCGGGCTCACACCAGAGACCCGGCCTCGAGTTCATCGTCGACATCGAGGGCGCCGCCCGATCAGACTCCGCCGACTTCCTGCTGCGCACCCTGACAGGCTATTTCCGCCGTACATGCCTCGGCACCACCCAGGAGAACTACGACCAGGACAGCGACGCGGCCCGCGCCTCCGGCCATTGGCTGGCCGGTCGCACCCCACACGCCGACACCGAGCGAGTTCACCAGCTCTGGAACACACTCCAGGCGCTACCACGCGAACAGGCGGTAAAACGACTCGCCGCGGTCCGAAACGCGAGGCAGCAATGCGACACCGCCCTGTCCGACATCATCTTAGGTGGGGCGAAATGAGGTGGCTCGAACTGCATCTGCGGTGCCGGGGCGTCCCCACGGTCGCCGGTTTCGGCTTCGCTCTCGTCGCCGCGGTGTGGATCCTATGGACGATCTTTTCGGAATCCCGCGACGTCGATTTTTCCTTCGTCTTGCTCATCATCGTTCTCCTCGTCAGCGCTGCCTCAGCGACTTTGACCGGCGCCGATGATGCTTTGGACCGCACCGCGGCCAAACCCTGGATTCCAGTTCGTCTCGCCCATCTGCTGGCGGCCTACGCAATCATCACAGGCTTGCTACTGCTGACCCTGGCAACACCCACCCGATTCGGGCCCGCCGCTGAGGTCTCGCGCGACGTCGCCGGCCTCCTCGGACTCGCCGCCCTCGGCGCCGCCGTCGTCGGCGCACACCGCTCATGGTTCCTGCCGCTGCTATGGACCCTGTCCGCGATCTTCTCCACCGCTTTCAGCACCCACGGACCAGGCTCCGCCACCACGGCACGACAGTCCTTCACCTGGATGCTGCAGCCAGTCGACAGCCAACCCGCAGCGCTCGTGGCGGCAACACTCGCGACCACTGGCCTGATCGCGTACACGCTGCGGGGAACCCCACCGCGACCCGCTTCCGACCCGGCCCCGTCGTAGGCCCTGGCGACAGCATCGGAGCATCTCAAGACTCGCCTGAGCGCAGATTCGCGGCAACGGGCGGCGGCTCGAGGCGCCTGAGCCATGCAAGGAAAGGCCCAGGCGCCACCGGACCCGGATAAGGACAGGAACTACTCGGTCCCGAGTTGTTGGAATAGAAAGCACCGATGCTGGTGGCAGCAAAGCGGGCGTCAATGATTCAGAAGATCATCAAGTTTCTTTACGCCGCGATGATCTGTCCGAAGTGAGCCATGCCCACCCTGCCATCGTCGCTGACCTCCTTGTCCCGTGCACCGGCTCTGACGGTGCCCGAAACCGCCGGTTGCTGCCTGCAGCTTTCGCCGATCTGCCTGATCCGCGAGCCCCGCCGAGGTGTCCCGCACTGGTTGACGGTCGTGATGAATGCCGCGATCTACGCCGACGTGGCCGGCTACCGCTCCAACGCTGCGATCGCCGAATAAGTCGCCGATATTCCTGACACGACCGTCCTGACCCTGGGCATAGCCTCGGTCGGCGGCCGTCCGCAGCGATGATCCGCCGGTTGCTGCAGACCCTGGACCCGCAGTTGTTGATCGCAGTGAGCGGCTGCTGGCTCGCCACGCGAGCCACGGCCGGCACCGCGTCAGGCCGGCGGGCGATCGACGTCCACGGCAAGTCGCTGGGCGGTTCCTGCACCATCGACGCCGCCGACCGGGCGTGTGATGGCCGCCTGCGAGCAGGTCAGCGGTGCGATCTGGGCCGCCACCGATGTGGGCGGCAACACCAAGGAGATCACCCGCTTCGCGCCGCTGCTCGATTCAGATCGACGATCTACGCGACCCGTAAACACCGCCGACGCGCTGGAGCCGAGCGGCACTGAGGCGAACTCGTGGCTCGGCTCCGGTTACAACACGAGCAGCGCCGCCGGCGCCGCGCTGTGCCGCCTGCTCATCACCCACACCACCACGACTACCATCGTCGTGCTCTGCACCGGCATCGCCGCCCTCGACGCAGCCGGGAACCTGCGCCTGCCACCCCTCCATGCGTCAAACCAGAATTCCGCAACCGTCGATACGGCGTTACGCTGACGCCCCGCTGTGTGACAGACAGGATCATCGAGCTGCGCGGACTGTGGCGCCATCTTCGAAGTCACTCTGCGTGAGTATCGGCCGCTGGTGACCACCGAGATCAGCGTGGTGCCGATGAGGCCGGGCGAGCGTTTGCGACTGGCTGCCGACGCCGCGCAGTGCGCGCCGCGATATGCCCAGGCTCTTTTCGTCTTGTTGACCAGCGCCGATCTGTCGGAGGATCCCGCGCCGCTTGCGGCGGACTCGCCGCGGGCGCGTCTGGCAGTCCTCCATCCGCTGGCAGCGCCGCCCGCGTCGCTGGCGCGAGTGTGTCTTCACTACGGCAGCCGGATAGTCCGCCGCTCATCGCTGTGCGATTGGCGGTGCTGCGTTACTGCTACAGCAGCGGTTCGATGTGGCGGCTGGGCAGCGGGCCGGGCTTGGCGATGTAGTAGCCCTGGCCGTGGCGCACTCCGAGGGCCGTCAGTTGGGCGTGTTCGGCGTACGTTTCGATGCCTTCGGCGACCAGCATCGCGCCGATGCTCTCGGCGAAGGTGAACAGGGCGCGGGCCAGGGCGATGCGGACGGGGTCTTGGTCGATGTCGCGGGTGAGGAAGATGTCGAGCTTGATGATGTCGGGCTGGATCTGCAGGATCTGGGTCAGATTAGCGAACCCGGACCCGGCGTCGTCAATCGCGATCTTGATGCCGACGGCGCGGAGCAGGTCCATGACCTCGCGCAGCGCGGTGTAGTCGGTGACCGGGGTGCGCTCGGTCAGCTCGACGGTGAGTCCTCGGTGGGCGTGGGCGAGCAGCAAGCTGATCGTGCGCGGTTCGAGCAGGGCGGCGACGGAGGCGTTCAAGCTGAGCCAAACCCCGTCGGGCAGGTCACCGAGGCGGGCCAGGGCCTGTTCGATGGCGAGGATTTCCAGGTCGACGCTCAGACCGGCGGCCTCAGCCGCGGCGAACGCCTCGGCGGGGTTCGCGAAGTGTTGGCCGTCGAAGCGGGCGAGGGCTTCGTAGCCGTTCACCACGCCGTCCTCGAGCTGCACGATCGGCTGAAACACGACCTGCACGGCGTGGTCACGCAGCACGTCACGGACGGCCTGGGTGGCGGGCGAGGGCAGCTGCGCGACGGTCACAGCCCGATGATTCGGCCCGCGACCTCAACGCCGGCTCAAGCGGAGCGCAACACGCGCGCAGATTCCCGCACGGTCTCGCGGTCTTCGAACGCTCAAGGAGGGACCCAGGGCGCCGATACGCAGGGCACTCTTGATGCGCACGGCAGGCACGCACAGCCGACAACCCGGAGCGCGAGGATCGTGCCGGTTCCGAAATAGGCTCTCATCCGTGGCCCCGGGCCGGGCCGGGGCGGGGCGGGCACGAACCACACCACCCCGGGTAGCGCCGCCCGTACACCGTTGGCCGCATATGCCGGCCAAGATCCGGCTCAGCGCCTCCGCCGGCGGGTCAAACGACTCGGTGGAGGTCGGCTTGCACGCGCAAACGCACCTCATCAGCTGCGCCGATTACCTAACGCGTACTGGATCGAGACTCACACCGACCAACCAGGTCCCGGAATTCGGGGCGTACCGGATGGGTAAGCCAGCAGCCGACGGCATATTCATCGACGGCGATCAAGGAGCCTGTCATGCAGCAGCCCTTCGTGTTCGAACCGTGGGCATGGCGCGACCCCGCAGCGACACCCAACCCCGATACCGCACATATCGCTGACGCCGATCGAGACGACTCGGCACGCACCGGAGGACAGACCGGAACGGACCTCGCCGGGGCGGACCTCGCCGGATACCACGTGGAGGCCACCGACGGCAGCATCGGCAAAGTCGATGAAGCCACCTACGAGGTGGGAAACTCCTACCTGGTGGTGGACACCGGGCCCTGGATCCTGGGCCGCAAGGTGTTACTGCCCGCCGGCACGGTGCTCCGGGTCGACCACGACGACAACAAGGTGCACGTCGACCGGACCAAAGCCCAGATCAAGGACTCGCCGGAGTACGACAAAGACACCTTCAGCACCCCGGGCTACCGCGAACAGGTCGGCACCTACTACACCGGCAGCTACCGCGATACGCCCCCCACGACCTGACCCGCGATCTCCGCCACCGTGACGATGAGGCCCCAGCGTCGGCTGATTCGTCGCTGACCGAAGCTCCGACTTACCGGCCACAGTTCGATACGACTCGAAATTCACCAAGAATGAAGAGTTGACCTGCCAGAAGGGCAATCCTGCACCTCGTGCCCCCCAACGCACTAGCGCGGAACCCGCAGATCGACTCCTACCACTGAGGCACCTGGTCTCCGCCGCCGGTGCCACCCGCAACCACAAGGTTGTATGCCCGATGGGCTCACCCGACCGCGAAACCAGACCATCGATCACCGACTGTAGAATGTATTCACCGGTTGCTGGGGCTCCCCCGTGCCTCAGCAAACCGGCCATTGCGTGAGTAGCTACCCGGCGGCGGGTGTGTCGCCCGCCTACCCGCGGCCTGCCTCCGCAGCAGCGGCCGGCGCTCACGGCGGAACCGTCCGGGTTGTCGAAGGCGTATGGCGCTGCTACACCCACCCCGCCAGCGCCGCCGGCAGCGCGGAGACCAAACACCGAGGGCTGACGGCGTCAGGACCTCATGGTGCAAAGCCTCCACTAGGCAGGCATGCCACCACGGCATCGGTATTCCGCTTGGTGCGCGGATTTGGCGTCGGCGACGCGCGGCTCCGAACGCGCCGAGCCGGTCCAGGCTCGGACAGGTGGGGCTGCCAGCATTGCCCGGAGCGTATGTCGATTCCTCGTTCGCGCTCGTATCCAGCGTTGATCAGCTAGTCGCTCCTCTTCGCCTGTTTCGACGGCGAAGTGTGGTTAAAACCCGACTTGGACCTTATTCACCCGCGCTGAGCGTGCGACGCTCCGAGGCCGAATTCCGATCCCGACTGTTGAGCGTTTCATGCCGTTCTGGGGGCTTCGTCCTGTTCCACTGGTAGTAGAAGAGCTCCTACGGGAGGGGGCTGCCACAGCACCACTGCAGGAAATGGGACCCTCATGAGCACGCGCAGAACCATCTTCGGCTCCGTCGTCGCCGCCGCCGCGATCGCCGGACTCGGCACCGCCGCAGTCGCGGGCACCACCAACAACGGTCACAACGACCACGCCGGTTACGACGGCACCGTCGCCACGGCGAAGCTGAAGGCACTCAACTCCTCCGGCGCCAGCGGCAGCGCCCGCATCGAACTGCACGGCAAGACCGCCAC
>NZ_JBITBX010000032.1:0-6007 GCF_044452725.1 Actinoplanes sp. NPDC051859
GGCGACCACCACGGGCCGTCACCCCGGCTCTCACCGGCATCTAACCACGGGCACCTTCTCAAGTCCCGTAGAGAGGAGGGTCCACCAGTGACCACGACAGATGTCCACGCACTGGCCGGCGTCTACGCCCTGCATGCGGCCGATGACCTCGAATGCGTCGCCTTCGAACGCCACCTCGCCGGCTGCGCGGTCTGCCTCACCGAGACCCGGGAACTGCGCGAGACGGGGGCTCGCCTCGCCGCCAGCACCTGGTCGGTGCCGCCGCGACGACTGCGCGCCGACGTGATGACCGCGGTCGCCCGTACCCGGCAGATCCCACCCACCGCGCAGAACACCGCGCGAACATCCGCCGATCCGTCACGATGGCGGCGGTACTCGATCGCCGCAGCGGCGGCCGTGGTGCTCGCCGCGGGCACCGGCGTGACCGTCTACGGAGTGCAGGAGCAGCGGATCCGCGATCAGAGTGCTGCCGCGTCCGCAGCCGGACAACGCGAGGACCAGGCCCAGGGCATCCTGACCGCCCCCGACGTAGTCCTCAAGACCACGGCAGTACGTGGAGGCGGCACGGTCACCGTCGCCTCCTCGGCGTCACGCCACGCGGGTGTAGTGGCGCTGAGCGCGAACATCCGGCCAGCCCGCAACCAGGCACTTCAGCTCTGGACGATCCGTGCCACGACGCCGACCTCGGCAGCGGTCCTTCCCGCCGGGCAATCCGCGGCTATGCACGTCATCGACGGTCTGTCCGGCGCCGACGCCGTCGGTGTGACGCTGGAACCCGCCGGTGGCTCTCTCGCCCCGACAACACCCGCCGTCGCGCTAATCCGTCTCAGATGAGACCCATCCAGTACCCGATCTGCTCCGAATCCGTGGTGTCAGAGAAATCCACGATGGAGGAGTTCTTCCATGCGCGTCACCCGTTTCACCGCTGTCGCCGCGGCCGCCCTGTTCACCGTGTCGCTGGCCGCGTGCGGTGACGACTCGAAGTCGGAAAACACCGGCTCCGCCGCCGCGCCGACGACCATGACATCGTCCGCGCCGATGATGTCCTCTCCCGCCACCGACAGCATGACCAACTTCGGCCCGGGATGCTCCGCGGTGCCCACCGACTCATCAAACCCGGGCAGCTTCGCCGCCATGGCCAAGGAGCCGGTCGCCACCGCCGCCTCCGGCAACCCCGTCCTATCCACCCTGGTCAGCGCGGTCAAGCAGGCCGGACTGGTCGACTCCCTCAACACCGCCGAGGAACTGACCGTCTTCGCCCCGGCCAACTCGGCGTTCGACAAGATCCCCGCCGCGGACCTCAAGAAGGTCCTCGCCGACAAGAAGACCCTGACCAGCATCCTCACCCTGCACGTCGTACCCGAGAAGCTCAGCCCCGAACAGCTCGCCGGCTCACACAAGACGCTGCAAGGCGGCGAAGTCAAGGTCACCGGCAGCGGCACCGACTTCAAGGTCGGCGACGCCTCGGTGGTGTGCGGCAACGTGCAGACCGCCAACGCCACCGTCTACATCATCGACTCCGTCCTGATGCCGAAGAGCTGACCCTGATGCTTCTCCGGCGTACCGGAAAACCGGCGCTGACCGGCGTCCTCTGCGCCGCCCTGGGTGTTGCCGCCGCGGAACTGCTCGCGGCGGCCACCCGCCCGGCGGCCGCACCGCTAGTCGCCGTCGGCAGCGCGGTCATCGACGCGACGCCCACCCCGGTCAAGGAATTCGCAGTCCGCAACCTCGGCACCTGGGACAAACCGGTACTGCTGGGCAGCATCGGACTCGTCCTGATCCTCTTCACCGCCGTCGTCGGCGTCCTGACCGTCCGCCGCCGCTGGGCGGCGATCGCCGGAGCCGCGCTGTTCGGCCTCGCCGGCGCCGCGGCAGCACTGTCCCGCCCCGCCGCGACCCTCTACGACGCCGTGCCGTCACTACTGGGCGCCACGATCGCCGGCGGTGCACTGCTCTGGACCCGGGCCCGGGTCGCCCGCCCAGACCGGCGGACCTTCCTGCGCACCGCCCTGCTCGTCACCGGCGGCGCCGTCCTCTTCGGCGGCGCGGCCGAGACCGTCAAACGGGTCCGCGGCAGCGCAATCACCCGCTCCCGGCAAGCCATCAAACTACCCGCAGCCGCCGACCCCGCCAAGCCGCTGCCCTCCGGCCAGGCGCCCGGCTTCACCTCCGCGAAGCTGTACCGGGTCGACACCGCCCTCAGCCTGCCCAAGATCGATGTGGACACCTGGTCGCTGCGGATCCACGGCAGGGTCGACAAGGAACTGGAGTTGTCGTTCGCCGACCTGCTCGAGCGGCCACTCAAGGAACGCGACATCACCCTCAACTGCGTGTCCAACGAGGTCGGCGGGCCGTACATCGGCACCGTACGGTGGCTCGGCATCCCCCTGGCCCCCCTGCTCGCCGAGGCGGGCGTCGACCCGGAGGCCGACCAACTCGTCGCCCGGTCGGTGGAAGGCATGACCATCGGTACGCCGGTCGCCACCCTGCTCGACGGCCGCGACGCCATGCTCTGCGTCGGCATGAACGGCGAGCCGCTGCCGGTTGAGCACGGCTTCCCGGTCCGCATGCTCACCCCCGGCCTGTACGGCTACGCCGGGTCCTGCAAGTGGGTGACCGAATTGGAACTGACCACGTTCGCCGACTTCGACGCGTACTGGGTACGCCGCGGCTGGGCAGCGCAGGGGCCGGTGAAGACCGCCTCGCGGATCGACAAGCCGCGCCCGTTCGCCACGATCCAGGCGGGCACGACGACGGTGGCGGGCGTGGCGTGGGCCCAGGGCCGCGGCATCCGTACGGTCGAAGTCCGGGTCGATGACCGAGGCTGGCAGAAGGCCGAGCTGTTGCCGGTGCCGTCGTCCGACACCTGGGTGCAGTGGCGCTACGAGTGGAAAGCGACCCCGGGACCGCACACCCTCGCCGTGCGGGCCACCGACGGCACCGGCGCGGTCCAGACGGAACAGCGCGCCACCCCGTTCCCCGACGGGGCGACCGGATGGCACACCATCACGGCGACAGTGGACTGAGAACGCCCTCAGTCCGGTCGCTCAACACAAACCCGAAGAGGTTCGGTTTCTGGCAAGAATCCATAGCGCTGGTCTTCACCGAATGACATCGCGTTGAGATCTGCATAAGCAACCGCTTCATCGAGCGCACCGTAGGTGCCCGACTCCAGCAGTTCGCGGGTGGCTTGCTCGACGAGGCCGTATGCCGCTTGGGCGAGCGCCGTGCCGACGCTGACCCGGCGGACTCCGGCCGTCGCCAGTTCGCCGATGGTGGGGCCTGTAGGTCCTGCCATCGCGTTGACAGGTAGGGGTGACGCCGCGGTGAGCGCGCTGAGTGTGGCGAGATCTGACAGGCCCGGCACGAACAGGCAGTCAGCGCCGGCCTCGGCATATGCACTCGCGCGGATCATGACTTCGTCGAAGCGGCGCGCGGGTGCGATGGCGTTCAGCAGATAGACATCTGTCCGAGCATTGATCATGAGTTGTGGCAGTCCCACGTCAGCCGCCGCATGCCGGGCAGCTTGCAGCCGGCGGGCTTGTTCGCCCGGAGGCCGCAGAGTTCCGTGCCGGGCATGCGAGTCCTCGATGTTGATCCCTACCGCGCCGGCTTCGATAGTGGCCCGGACGGTGGCCGCGACGTCTTCGGGCGTGCTCCCGTATCCGCCTTCTATGTCTGCGGTGACCGGCACGTCAACGGCCGCACAGATGCGGTGAACCGCTGCCATCATTTGCTGACGGGTCAGGGCTTCTCCGTCAGGCACGCCCAGTGACCAGGCCATCCCACCGCTGGTAGTGGCGACAGCCGCAGCGCCGGCGCGGGCAATCAGAGACGCGCTTGCCGCATCCCATGCATTCGGCAGCACCAACAGAGGCTGTTCGTGCAAGGCGCGAAACGTACGCGCTTTAACAATATTTGATGCGTCGACCATGGCGCCCATCCTCGATTCGGCAGTTTCCGAACGACATCGTGGCCGGAAATCCACACCGTGTGACGGCACATCCACGCCTATCAGGGGGCATCGAAGATTGGCCGGTCATCATGTCGTCGGTCTGCCCAAGTCTTCCCTGAGCGCTAGGGCGATAGCTGGCGGTTTTCGGCCTTCACCGTGCCGCGGGGGCCGAGCGGCGGCGGGTCGTTCAGTAGCTGCGGCGACGCTGATACCCAGCACATTCCCAGGACACACCCAGACTTCTATTCACCATTGTTGTGCGAGATCCACTGACGCTGCGGTTCCCCGAATCGTGACGACGAACGTCGATGATGCGCGAAGGCGAGAGAACGTCGGGGCGAAATGAGATATTCGCTTAAGCCCGCTCGGTACGGCAGTCCTGCGCTGCGACGGGCCGCGAACTCTCGCGTAGCGTGGATCAGGTGGCGAGAGAAGCTGAGCAGCGCGAGGCAACAGCGGGGGCCCCTGAGGGGCCGCTGCTACAGGTACTCGTGGTCGAGGACGATTTCGGCGACCTCGCGCTCGTGGAGAACGCGTTCGACGAGCACAGCATCCGCAGCGAGTTACACCACGTCGGCGATGGCTCCGAGGCCCTGGCGTTCCTGCGACGCGAGGGCGCGCACCGGGACGCGCCGCGGCCGGATCTGATCCTGCTGGATCTGAACATGCCGCGCGTGGATGGCCGTCAGGCTCTGGCCGAGATCAAAGCCGATCCCGTGCTCAAGTCGATTCCGACGATCGTGTTCACCACCTCGTCGTTGGACAGCGACGTCATTGCCAGCTACAGCAGGCACGCCAACGCTTACATCACCAAGCCGATCGACCTCGACGACTACGAGCGGGTCGTGATGGCGATCAGGAATTTCTACGGGCACCTCGCCGTGCTGCCGCGGCGATCGCCCGATCAGCCGACCTTCTAGAACGGCTCGGACCCTGCAGTGCTGGTGGCCGTCACTGGACTACCGAGCTGCTCACGTTTCTGCGGGACCGTCAAACAGCGGTAGGACGCCGGCGATGTCGAGAACTCTGCGGACGTAGCCTTGCGCGCCGCCGACGGTAAAGGCGGTGTCGCAGGCCTGGGCGGCCTTGTAGCCGGTGATCAAGGCGCCGATGGCGGACGAGTCGAGGAAATGCACCCCGGCGAGGTCCACCCGGATCACGCGAGTGGCCGGGCTTTCCGCTTCGAACAGGAACAACGCGGTGAGCTCGTCGACGCTGCTCAGGTCGAGTTCCCCGCTGAGGATGACCGTGCAGCTGTTCTCGATCCGCTGTACGACGTGACGCCAAATCGGCTCCATGCGGCCCTCCCACGGATCGTCTTCGCCGCGTAGGCGCTGCGGTCGAAACAGCCTAATCTCCTGTGGAGAACCTGAGGTGTCGGGCAGGCGGGACCACCGGCCCGCCAGCGCCATCTCGGCAAGGATGGGGGTGCGGCTCAGGAAGACAGTTTGACGCTGGCGGCCGGTACGGAAAGGTAGAAGCCCTGCTGGTTGATCTGGTCGGTGCCTTCGTCGCGGGTGATGCCGGCGTCAGTGGTGAAATTCGGGGTGACACGGGCGATCACGCCGGTGAACTCGGCGGTGTCGCCGCGTTTCACCGTGAAGATGGATTCGCCGTGCGTGCCGGTCAAGGTGACCCAGAGCCGGTCTCGGGTGTTCGGTCCGATCCAGAATCCTTCGTCGGCCGGCACGGACTGGACCCGTACGCGATGCGCGGTCGCCTTCGCGGCGTCGTTGGCGCGCAGATTCTGGACGTTGTCGGCGCCGAGCACGTTCTCTCCCTTGGCGATGACGCTGCCCGGGACGGGGGCCGGAGCCGAAGTTGCTGCCGGCGGCGCGGGTGTGTCGGGGCCGGATTCGCGGTTCGTTAATTGCGTCGCATCTTGCGCACCGCAGCGTGCCAGCAGCAGCGACACCGCGAGTACGGTCAGCACAGCGATCAGTGTGGGGAGCAGCCAGGGGGGGTGTCCCTATGGGTTTCGTCAAGCGGCGAGAGCGTGGTCGCTCGGTCGTGTTTGGTAGGGGCTGCGGTCGCGGAGCATGGCGAATAGGA
>NZ_JBITBX010000033.1:0-5621 GCF_044452725.1 Actinoplanes sp. NPDC051859
CTATTCGCCATGCTCCGCGACCGCAGCCCCTACCAAACACGACCGAGCGACCACGCTCTCGCCGCTTGACGAAACCCATAGGGACACCCCCCCGAAACACCGTGGGGAGGGCTGCGTGCAGCGGCCGGTTAGTCGGCGTCGACGCCTACGCGGGTGGCGGTGGGGCGGGTGGTGACCTTTGCCGAGGCGGTGACCTTGCCGGCGGTGGGGGCCTTGTCTGATCCCTGTGGTGGGGGCGAGGTCAGCGGGGTGACCGTAGCGGTGCCGGTGGCGGAAGGCGTGCTGTCGGCACCGGCCTTGTCGGTGCCCGGGGTCGCCGTTGAGTCCTGTGCTGCGGGGGCCGTGACGATGGGCGCCGCGGCGGTGGGGGCCGTGGTGGCCGGGGCAGGGCTGGGCGCTGAGTTGGCGGTCGGTGCAGCCGAGGCGGCGGCGGGTGCCGGGGGCGCGGCCGGGGCTGGTGGGGTATCGGGGAGGTCATCGTCGTCGGGGGAGGCGGCGGCGGCGAGGACGGCGGCGGCGGCGAGTTCGGCTACTCGCTTGGCTTCTTTTTGGACCTGGCGGCGGACGTCGGCGGCGTGGCGTTCGGCGGCTTCGCCGGCGCGCTTGGCGTTGGCGACCTTGGTCAGCTCGGCCTCGAGCTCGCGCTTGACCTCGGCGAGGCGCTGCTGGACGCGGTCCGCTTCGCGCTCGGCGGCGGTACGGCGTTCGGTGGCCTCGGCGGTCTTCTTCTCGGCCTCGGTGACCTTGGCCTGGGCGGCGTCGAGGTCGCGGCCGGCCGCGGCGATCTTGTCCTGCTGCGCGGCGATTTCCTTGCGGACGGCGGTGGCCTGCTCGTCGGAGCGGCGCAGGACGTCCTCGGCGTACTTGTCGGCTTCGCGGCGCAGGTCGGCGCACTGCTTTTCGGCGGCCGAGCGCTGTTGGCCGAGCTCCTGCACGACTTCCTGGCGGCGCTGGTTGACCTCGCGCTCGACCTTGGCCTTGAGCTCACCGAGTTCGTTGTCGGCGTCGGTGCGCTGCTTGGTGACGTCCTGCTGGGCCTTGTCGCGGAGCGCCTTGATCTCCTGGTCGGCCTGCAACCGGGTGGACTTGGCATAGCCGTCGGCCTCGGCGTGGATGCGCTGGGCTTCCTGCGTCGTTCGCTCGGCGAGCTGCTGGGCCTCGGCCCGTGCCCGGGTCAGGGTCGACTCGGCTTCGCCGAGCAGCTGCTCGGCGGATTGGCGGCTGGCGACGAGGGACTTCTCCACCTCGGCGCGCCGGGCGGCGTCGGCCTTCTCCTCGTCGGCGCGGCGGGCGGCCAGGGCGATCTCGAAGTCGCGGATGCCGTCGTGGGCGTGCGCCTCGGCTTCGGCGCGGATGCGCTCGGCCTCGGCGAGCCGGGCGGCGATGTCGTCGGTGGCGGAACTCTTGATGTCCGCCGCGACTTCCTCAGCCTTCGCCAGGATCTCCTCGACCTTGGGACCGAGATGGCGGAAGGACACCTCGGCGCCGATGCCGGGCTGGCGGCGGGCCTGGGCCAGTTCCTGCTGGAGCCGGTCGAGCTGCCCCATCATCGCCTGGTTCTGGATCTGGGCGCCGTCGCGCTCGCTGATCAGCGTGGCGATCTCGGTCTCGGCGCGGGCGACATACCGCTCGACCTGTTTCCGCTCGTAACCCCGCAGGGCGGTCTCGAAGCTGGGCTCCGGTGGCGTCTCTCCACCGAGGCCGAAGATTTCCCCGCCGTGCGACATGCTGTCCATCCTCACATACGCATCGTCCCGTGACGTGTCGATACACACCGGTCTGCGCGGGACTGTGCGTCTGGTCGCGATTCCACCAACCCGCGAGATGTCGAGCGGTGGACCATCTTGTCTGGTGCTCAGGCTACGTGCGAGAAGCGAACGGGCCGTACCGGAGGATTAACCGGTACGGCCCGCACACACAGGTCTCGCACAGCCGGCCCGGTCTCCTAACCGTTGCGTACCCGCCGGGGTGGCGCAACCGGACACCGAGTGGTGAACGACTCAGCTGGTCTTCGCGGCTGCCTCGGGCTTGCCGCTCTCGGCGTTGCCCGCCGCGGCCCGCTGCGCGGGAGCTTCGGCTGCCTTCGCCGGCTCGTCCTTCTGCGCGTTCTCGGCCTTCTGGACGGTCTCCGCGGCCTTCGCGGCGGCGCCGACCGTGGGCACCAGGCCGGAGAGGCCGGAGAGCATCTGGCCGAGCTGGTTGGTGACGGCGTCCTTCTGCCGGGTGAGGTCCTCGACCTCCCGCTTGGCGGCCTGCGTGGTGTGCTCGGCTTCCTGCCGGGCCTCACTCAACAGGCGCTGCGATTCGGTCCGCGCCTCGGTCACCGTCTTCTCGGCGAGGGCGCGGGACTTCTCGACGGTCTCGGTGGCAGTCCGCTCGGACTCGACGCGGCGGGTCTCGGCGCGCTGCTCGATCTCCTTGGCGCGGTCTTCGGCGGCGCGGGCCCGCTCCTCGGCCTCGGCGACCATCCGCTGGGTGGCGTTGACCTGGGCGGCGTGCCGCTGGGACTCCTCGCCCTCGGCCTTCTCCCGGCGTTCGGCGATCTCCAGGGCCAGCGCCTGCAGGTCCTTGTCGCGCTTGTCCCGCGCGTCGGTCAGCATCTTGGTCGCCTCGGCGCGCTTCTCCTCGGCCTCCCGGGCCGCCTTGGCGCGCAGCTGGGTGATCTCCCGCTCGGCGGTGGCCCGCAGCGACGCCACTTCGCGCTCCACGGTCGACTTCAGCTCGGCGACCTCGTGTGCGGTGACCGTCCGCAGCTGCTTGGTCTCGCGGTCGGCGTCGGAGCGCAGGGTGTCGGCCTCGCGCCGGGCCTGCACCCGGGCCTCGGCGGACTCGCGCTCGGCGTGCGTGCGGACCTGCCCCGCCTCGCGCTCCGCGGTCGCCTTCATGGCGGCCGCCTCGGCGCGGGCCTTGTCCGTGATCTCGCGTGCTTCCAGCCGGGCCGCGGAGAGGATGCCCTCGGACTCCCGCTTGGCTTCGCTGCGGTGGTCGTTCGCCTGCTCCTCGGCCAGCCGGAGGATCTGCTCGACCCGGGTGCCCAGCCCGGAGAGCGTCGGCCGGTTGTTTTCCTCGAGGAGCTTGTTGCTGTCCGCGAGCTTCTGCTCGAGCGCGTTGAGGCGCTGCTCGGCCTGCCGGAGCCGGCGCTGCGCGTCGTTCATGCGCTGCTCGGCTTCGCCGCGAGCCTGCTCGGACTGGTTCAGGGCGGCGACCAGCCGGCCGAGGTGGGCGTCCACCTGCCCGCGGTCGTATCCCCGCAGGACAACCGTGAAGTCGTGCTGCGAGTTTGCGCTTTCGAAGAACGCGAGATTGGCATCCGGCTGCTGGGGCATTGCGACATACTGGCAGACCCCCCAGGGGGCTCCGCAAGACCGTACGGGGCCGGTAATGCGGGCCGAGATCGCGTTCGCCCCCGCTGTTGAGGGGGAGGGTCGGCCGTTCGGGTGGCCCTGGCCCGTAGGATCCCAGCGGAGCGTTGTCGCGTCGCTACCTGCTGTGCAGCGGGTGCGGGGAAAGATCGTCCCACAGCGGTCCGCGCGGCGCGCCTCGATGTCGACGATCCTGACAGACCACAGCGGCATCGTCAGGACGTTTCACCCTGAAGGGTGACGAATCAGGCAGGCTCGACGAGCTCCACGAGCACCCCGCCGGCATCCTTCGGGTGGACGAAGTTGATCCGGGACCCGGCTGTGCCCCGCTTCGGCTCGTCATAGAGCAGCCGCAGACCCCGGGCGCGCAACGCGGCGGCTGCCGCTTCGACATCACGGACCGTATATGCCAGCTGCTGGAGACCCGGACCGCTGCGGTCCAGGAACTTGGCAATCGCCGAGTCCGGCCGCAGCGGCGCAAGAAGCTGGATGCGGGCACCGGAATCGTCCGCGGCCACCATCGCCTCGCGGACACCTTGTTCCTCGTTCGTCTCCTGATGTACGCAGCGCAGCCCGAAGGTCTGCTCGTAGAAGGTGATCGCCTCGTCGAGGTCGGCGACCGCGATGCCGACGTGATCAACACGCAGGATGCCCACGGCAGGGAGCGAGTCCATACCGGAGAGTGTGACATTCTCGCTGCTGCACCCGCTGGGTGAGGTGTGGGTCATCCCGCTAGTCTGACCTAACCATCGTTCAGGCGTCGCGGCCGGTCCCCACGAGGGGCGCTGTCGCGCTCCTGTGCGACCCGACGCAGCCACCCGAAAGCGGAGCCTCCCGTGACCAGTTCGGTGATCGTCAGCGGCGCCCGTACCCCCATGGGCCGCCTGCTGGGCAACCTCAAGAACGTGCCCGCCACCGCTCTCGGTGGCTATGCCATCGCCGGTGCCCTCGAGCGCGCCGGGGTCAGCCCCGACCAGGTGCAGTACGTCATCATGGGCCAGGTGCTGCAGGCCGGCACCGGTCAGATCACCGCCCGCCAGGCCGCCGTCGCCGCCGGCATCCCGATGAGCACCCCGGCGGTCACCGTCAACAAGGTGTGCCTGTCCGGCATCGACGCCATCGCCCTGGCCGACCAGCTCATCCGGGCCGGCGAATTCGACATCGTGGTCGCCGGCGGCATGGAGTCGATGACCAACGCCCCGCACCTGCTGATGAACCAGCGCCAGGGCAAGAAGTACGGCGACATTCTGGTCCGCGACCACACCGCCTACGACGGGCTGATGGACCCGTGGGACGGCATCAACATGGGCGAGTCCACCGAGCGCAGCGGCAAGGCCCTCGGCATCACCCGCGAGGAGCAGGACGCCTTTGCCGCGCTCAGTCACCAGCGCGCCGCGGCAGCCCAGAAGAACGGCCACTTCGCCGACGAGATCGTTCCGATCAAGTCCGGCCAGCGCGGCGTCGACACTCTGATCGACACCGACGAGGGCGTGCGTCCCGACGCGACCGCTGAGTCGCTGGGCGGTCTGCGCCCGGCTTTCGATAAGGACGGCACGATCACTGCGGGCAGCGCGTCGCCGATCTCCGACGGTGCCGCCGCGGTCGTGGTGATGAGCAAGGCCAAGGCCGAGGAGCTGGGCCTGACCTGGCTTGCCGAGATCGGCGCGCACGGCAACGTGGCCGGCCCGGACAACTCGCTGCAGTCCCAGCCGGCCAACGCCATCAAGCACGCGCTCGGCAAGGCCGGGATGGCCGTGAGCGACCTCGACCTGATCGAGATGAACGAGGCGTTCGCCCAGGTGGTCATCCAGTCGATGCGCGACCTGAAGGTCAGCGAGGACATCGTCAACGTCAACGGCGGCGCGATCGCGCTCGGCCACCCGATCGGCATGTCCGGCGCGCGCCTGGTCCTGACCCTGGCGCTGGAGCTCAAGCGCCGCGGCGGCGGCACCGGCGCGGCGGCCCTCTGCGGTGGCGGCGGTCAGGGTGACGCGCTGATCATCAAGGTTCCGGCACAGGCATGACCGGCGTGGGGGGGGGGGGGGGGGGGGCCCCCCCCGGGGGGCCCCCCCCCCCCCCCCCCCCCCCCCCCCCCCACCCCCCCCCCCCCCCCCCCCCCCCCCCCCCCCCCCCCCCCCACCCCCCCCCCCCCCCCCCCCCCCCCCCCCCCCCCCCCCACCCCCCCGCGGCCGCCCCCCCCCCCCCCCGCCCCCCCCCCCCCCCGCCACGCCCCCCCCCCCCCCCCCCCGCGTCGCAGCC
>NZ_JBITBX010000034.1:1877-5285 GCF_044452725.1 Actinoplanes sp. NPDC051859
TGTGGGTTGTGGGTTGGTTGTTGGTTGAGAATTGCACAGTGGACGCGAGCATCTTGTTTTCTGTGGTTAAGTTGTCAAGGGCGAACGGTGGATGCCTTGGCACCAGGAGCCGATGAAGGACGTGGGAGGCCGCGATAGGCCTGGGGGAGCTGTCAACCAAGCTGTGATCCCAGGGTGTCCGAATGGGGAAACCTAGCACGAGTCATGTCGTGTTACCTGTATCTGAATTCATAGGGTGCAGGGGGGAACGCGGGGAAGTGAAACATCTCAGTACCCGTAGGAAGAGAAAACAATAGTGATTCCGTGAGTAGTGGCGAGCGAAAGCGGATGTAGCCTAAACCGTGCGCGTGTGATACCTGTCAGGGGTTGCGTGTGCGGGGTTGTGGGATCTGTTTTCCATGGCTGACACCATGGTAGGGAGTTACAAAGTCAGTTGTTAGTTGAACGGTGTGGGAAAGCCGACCGTAGAGGGTGAGAGTCCCGTAGGTGAAAGCATCTGACCTCCTTACAGATATCCCGAGTAGCAGCGGACCCCTGAAATCTGCTGTGAATCTGCCAGGACCACCTGGTAAGGCTGAATACTTCCTGGTGACCGATAGCGGACAAGTACCGTGAGGGAATGGTGAAAAGTACCCCGGGAGGGGAGTGAAATAGTACCTGAAACCGTTCGCCTACAATCCGTCAGAGCCTTTCGGGGTGATGGCGTGCCTTTTGAAGAATGAGCCTGCGAGTTAGTGGCATGTGGCGAGGTTAACCCGTGTGGGGCAGCCGTAGCGAAAGCGAGTCTGAAGAGGGCGTTTGAGTCGCATGTTCTAGACCCGAAGCGGGGTGATCTAGCCATGGGCAGGTTGAAGCGTGGGTAAGACTGCGTGGAGGACCGAACCCACCAACGTTGAAAAGTTGGGGGATGACCTGTGGTTAGGGGTGAAAGGCCAATCAAACTCCGTGATAGCTGGTTCTCCCCGAAATGCATTTAGGTGCAGCGTCGCGTGTTTCTTGCCGGAGGTAGAGCACTGGATGGTCTAGGGGGCCCACAAGCTTACCGAAATCAGCCAAACTCCGAATGCCGGTAAGTGAGAGCGCGGCAGTGAGACTGCGGGGGATAAGCTTCGTAGTCGAGAGGGAAACAGCCCAGATCACCAGCTAAGGCCCCTAAGCGTGTGCTAAGTGGAAAAGGATGTGGGGTCGCATAGACAACCAGGAGGTTGGCTTAGAAGCAGCCACCCTTTAAAGAGTGCGTAATAGCTCACTGGTCAAGTGGTCCCGCGCCGACAATGTAGCGGGGCTCAAGCACACCGCCGAAGCTGTGGCATTCACACAATAACTCCGCATCACTCCTTGAGGGTGGTGTGCAGGTGTGTGGATGGGTAGGGGAGCGTCGTGTTGCGGGTGAAGCGGCGGAGTGATCCAGCCGTGGACGCTACACGAGTGAGAATGCAGGCATGAGTAGCGAATGAAGGGTGAGAAACCCTTCCGCCGGATGACCAAGGGTTCCAGGGCCAGGCTAATCCGCCCTGGGTGAGTCGGGGCCTAAGGCGAGGCCGAGAGGCGTAGTCGATGGATAACGGGTTGATATTCCCGTACCCGCGAAGGAGCGCCCAAGACGAACCTCATGATGCTAACTGCCCAAAGTGTTGGCGGTCTTCGGACCAAGAACATGGCGGCCAGGACCCTCGTGGGTAGTAGTTTAGCGATGGGGTGACGCAGGAAGGTAGCTGAGCCCGGCCGGTGGTTGTGCCGGGGTAAGCGTGTAGGCCGTGTCATAGGCAAATCCGTGACACATATGGGCTGAGACGTGATGCCGAGCCGATTCAGGTGAAGTCAGTGATCCTATGCTGCCGAGAAAAGCCTCTAGCGATGTTCCGAGCGGCCCGTACCCTAAACCGACACAGGTGGTCAGGTAGAGAATACCAAGGCGACGGGCGAACTGTGGTTAAGGAACTCGGCAAATTGCCCCCGTAACTTAGGGAGAAGGGGGGCCGGACGCGTGAAGCCCCTTGCGGGTGGAGCGTGGTATGGCCGCAGAGAGCAGGGGGAAGCGACTGTTTACTAAAAACACAGGTCCATGCGAAGTCGTAAGACGATGTATATGGACTGACGCCTGCCCGGTGCTGGAACGTTAAGGGGACCTGTTAGCTCTTCGGGGCGAAGCGGAGAACTTAAGCGCCAGTAAACGGCGGTGGTAACTATAACCATCCTAAGGTAGCGAAATTCCTTGTCGGGTAAGTTCCGACCTGCACGAATGGCGTAACGACTTCCCCACTGTCTCAACCACAGGCCCGGCGAAATTGCAGTACGAGTAAAGATGCTCGTTACGCGCGGCAGGACGGAAAGACCCCGGGACCTTTACTATAGCTTGACATTGGTATCTGAATGTAATTGTGTAGGATAGGTGGGAGCCGGTGAAGCTCGGACGCCAGTTCGGGTGGAGGCAATCTTGAAATACCACTCTGTTGGATTTGGGTATCTAACTTGCGGCCCTGATCGGGTCGAGGGACAGTGTCTGGTGGGTAGTTTAACTGGGGCGGTTGCCTCCTAAAAGGTAACGGAGGCGCCCAAAGGTTCCCTCAGCCTGGTTGGCAATCAGGTGTTGAGTGTAAGTACATAAGGGAGCTTGACTGTGAGACTGACAGGTCGAGCAGGGACGAAAGTCGGGACTAGTGATCCGGCACTTGCGAGTGGAAGCGGTGTCGCTCAACGGATAAAAGGTACCCCGGGGATAACAGGCTGATCTTCCCCAAGAGTCCATATCGACGGGATGGTTTGGCACCTCGATGTCGGCTCGTCGCATCCTGGGGCTGTAGCAGGTCCCAAGGGTTGGGCTGTTCGCCCATTAAAGCGGTACGCGAGCTGGGTTTAGAACGTCGTGAGACAGTTCGGTCCCTATCCGCCGTGCGCGTTGGATACTTGAGAAGGGCTGTCCCTAGTACGAGAGGACCGGGACGGACGAACCTCTGGTGTGCCAGTTGTCCCGCCAGGGGCACGGCTGGTTAGCTACGTTCGGAAGGGATAACCGCTGAAAGCATCTAAGCGGGAAGCTCGCTTCGAGATGAGGTATCCCACCACCTTGAGTGGGTAAGGCCCCCAGCTAGACGACTGGGTTGATAGGCCGGAAATGTAAGCCAGGTAACTGGTTCAGTTGACCGGTACTAATAGGCCGAGGGCTTAACCACCCCAAACTTTATACTCTGCGTCCACTGTGTGATTCACAGCAAACAACCACCCCCACACCATCAGCAACACGACGCTGGGTGTGGAATTTGGTGAATGGTTGTCACGCTGATAGCTGTTTCGGTGGTTATAGCGGAGGGGAAACGCCCGGTCTCATTCCGAACCCGGAAGCTAAGCCCTCCAGCGCCGATGGTACTGCACTCGGGAGGGTGTGGGAGAGTAGGACGCCGCCGGACT
>NZ_JBITBX010000035.1:0-4954 GCF_044452725.1 Actinoplanes sp. NPDC051859
AACGGAACTCTCGACAAGCTCCACCTCACCCGGAGGTCCTCACCGTGTCAGGACTTCCGACGCGTTACCAACGTCCGTGGACAGAACAACTAGAGGGCGCTGCCCTTGCGCCACTTGGCCCAGCTGACGTTCCAGTCGGTCCAGCCGTCGCCGTTCTCCAGGGGGGCGCCGGTGCCGCGGATGACGACCGGGTCGCCGAGCGTCGTGTTCTCGAACAGCCAGGCGCCGAGGCCCTGGGAGACGTTGAGGCAGCCGTGCGAGACGTTGGAGTTGCCCTGGGCCCAGTTGGACCAGGGTGCGGCGTGGATGTACTGGCCGCCCCAGGTGAGGCGCTGGGCGTACTCGATTTCCTTGTTGTAGGCGTCCTCGCCGGTGAAGCGGCCGATCGTGTTGAAGACCGTGCGGCGTTCCTTGCTCATGACCAGCATCGTGCCGCTGACGGTGGGGAAGCCGGACTTGCCCATACTGACCGGGATCTTCTTGGCGACCTTGCCGTCCCGCTCGACCGTCATGATCTTGGTCTTGTTGTCGACGGTCATGACGAGGGAGCGGCCGATCTTGGCAGTGCCGGTGAGCTCGGACCCGCCGTAGTAGCCGTCACCCATCGGGACGCCGGCGAGGTGCAGGCGGTAGGAGAGCTTCGTCTTAGCTTGCCAGTAGACCTTGGGGCGGTAGTGGACCTCGTTCGACCGGGTCCAGGACCAGCTGCCCTCCTGGGCGGGGGTGGCGGTCACCTGCATGCGGCGCTCGACTGCGGCGCGCTGCTTCTTCGGCACGTCGCGGTCGAAGATGATCATGAGAGGCATGCCCACGCCGACGGTCTGGCCTTCGCTGAGGTTGCTCTGCGCCGACACCAGCTTCCCGGGCTTCTTCATCACGGTGAAGGAGCTGGCGGTGGACCCGCCGGCGCCGGCGGTGCTCGCCACCGTGACGGTGTACTTCTTGCCCCAGCTCAGCGCCTTCGCGGGCCGGAAGACCTTGGCGTCCTTGTCCTGCGTGCCCGCGACGGTCTTGCCGGCGGCGTCCTTGACCTCCACCGTGGTGCCCGCCGGATCGTCCGACTTGTAGGCAATCTCCGCGCTGGCCGCGACGCCCGTCGCGTCGGCGGCCGGTGCGGTCACTGCCACCGTGACCGGGGCGGGCGCTGGGGAGCTGGCGGTGCTCGGGCTCGGTTGGGCGACCTGATCCGCTTGTTTCTCACCGCTGCACGCGGCGCTGAACAGCATGCTCGTGGCCGCTATCGTCGCCGCCGTCACACGCCACCCGGCCCGGCCGGTCACTGCCCCAGATCCCATGGTCCCTCTTAACCCCGCGCTGTGTCGGCCACCATGATCTGTCATGGCGGCAAGGCGCGGTATCCCGGATTCATGCCGCGTACATCTCACTCTGGGCGCAGTGTCATTCAGTTTTCCATTGAAATACGGAAATATCAGCGCATGCCGAGCCGAGCTAGCGGCTCGACCAACTCGCGTTCCTCGTAGGCCAGGTGCGACAGCAGGGTGTCGCTGAGCAAATCCACGGCGGCACGGACTCCGGCGATGCCGTCCGGCCGGGTGACGAACGCCACCAAGGCCTGATCGACGCCTTCGAGGACGTCGTGAATGGCGTGGTGCTCCTGCTCCAGGCGGTCGATGACCGGGGCCAACCGGGGGTCGGCTCGCCGCAGGTGCGGAAACATCGCCTGATCCTCCAGGGTGTGGTGCATCGTCACGATCCGGCAGTACGACTCGCAGTACGTGCCCAGCGTCCAGTTGTTCTGCCGCAGCGTCATCGTGTTGATGTGCGAGCGGGCCGTACCGACGTCCATGGCGCCGGCGGCGACCTGCTCGACCAGGTCGCGGACTTTGCCGAGTTCGGCACGCAGCTGGTCGTGCACGTCGACGAGGTGCTGCCCGGTGGCCGTCTCGTGCGCCGTGTAGGTGCGGTCCGGGTCTGGAGTTGGGCCGGTGGGCCGGGTCGACTCGTCCCAGACCCGCCGTCCGCTGAGTCGCCGACCGTCGTCCGGGGTGGGCGTGACCGGACCGGTGTTCGACCGAGGAGTGGAACGGGCGGCTGCGTCCGGCCCGGTGTTCGACCGAGGAGTGGAACGGGCGGCTGCGTCCGGCCCGGTGTTCGGCTGGGAAGCGGAATCGGCGGCTGCGTCCGGTGCGGGGGAGTGCTCGGCGGCTACCAGCTCGCGGACGGCGGGCGCCACCTCGCCGGCGAACCGGCGCAAATCGTCGGGGTCGTCGCTACCGAGAATGAAGGTGTCGATGCCGTCGGTGAGGGCGAGGTCCGCCAGTTCTTCGGCCCACTGTTCCGCCGGGCCATGCAGCGGACCGCGTCCGGCAGTGGCGAAGGTGCCATTGATGTTGAGCAGGCGGCGAATCGCGGCCGGGGACCGTCCGGCTTCCTGCGCGGCCTCGTCGATGCGGGCGTTGCCGGCGGCCAGGTCGCCCGGCTTCAGGTAACCCAGCGAGGGCAACCAGCCATCGGCGAGCCGCCCGGTCACCGCGAGCATCCGCGGTTTGTACGCGCCGAGCCAAATGCCGACCTCGTGCGCCGGCGCGGGTCCCCGTTTAGCCCCGGCAACCCGGTAGAACTCCCCATCGGCGCGGACCCCGCCCCGCGCTGCAACGTCCCACACCTGCCGGATGACGTCGATGGCCTCCGTCAACGCCCGCACGCTTTCGCCGCCGCTGAGCCGCCGCCCGCCCATCGCCTCGATCGCGTCCCAGAACGCACCCGCGCCCAGGCCCAGCTCGATCCGGCCGCCGCTGAGCAGGTCCAGGCTTGCCACGCTCCGCGCCAGCACCGCGGGCGGCCGCAGCGGCAGGTTGATGACGTTCGCGGACAGCCGCACCGAGGTGGTCCGCGCCGCGACGAAGCTCATCAGCGTCCAGGTGTCCAAGAAACCCGGCTGGTACGGGTGGTCCTGGAACGTCACCAGGTCCAGCCCCACCTGCTCGGAGAGCACGGCGAGGCCGACCGTTCGCGCGGATTCGGCATGACTGGGCGTCAGGAACGAGCCGAACTGCAGGCGATGGCCGTAGGTGCTCGTGCTCATCGATGTCTCCTCGACGTTCGGCAGTGGCGGCCTGCCAAATTTATCCGCGATGCATCGATGCGGTCCGGCAAGCTGCCTGACCGTCACCCGCGACAGCCCGGCCGACCTCACGATCCACCGCTCCTGAACCCGCGTTTCGTCCGATAATTTGCGGGGATTCGTCCCCGCGGATCTGGTCGGCGAAGGGGTTCAGGATGGCCTGGGTGCGGAATCTGTCCGTGGCGAGCAAGTTGTGGGCAGGCCTCGGGATGATCCTGGCGTTACTGCTGCTCGTCGTCCTGCAAGGCGTGGTGGTGCGCAACGCGCTCAACGACAAGGCCACCGAGATCGCCGAAGTGATCGACCCCAAAGCCCGACTGGTCGCTCTGCTGGAATTCCGCTTCTCCGACATGTACGGGCTACAGACCGCGTACACCGCTTCCGACCACGAGGTGAAACACCAGGCGTTCCTCGGCGCCCGGCAGAAGGTAGCCGATCTGCTCGACCAGCTCGACGCCAGCTCGGGCAGCGCCGCCGAAGCGGAGGCGCTCCAACGGCTTCGCGCCGGGTTCGACGCGTTCGTCGCCCTGGACGAGAAGATCTGGTCCACCGTGCAAGCCGGGCAGCTGCGGCAAGCGTCCAGCATGAGCAACATCGACGAAGGGCCGAACTACGGCAAGAGCCTGGACGCCGCCGCCGACTACGACGCCCTCGTCGCCAAGGAACGCGATGCGGCACTGGCGGAGCTACGCACCAGCCGAGACAACGCGACCCGCATCGACGTCGTCGCCGCAGCGGTGGCGGTGCTGGGGGCGCTGCTCATCGCCTACGCCTTGACCCGGGCGATCCGGCAGCCGGTGTCCCGGGTGGTCGGCGTGCTCGGCCGCGTCGCGGGTGGTGACCTGACGCCGCGGCTGCGGGAACGGCGCAGCGACGAGATCGGCCAGATGGCACGGGCGCTCGACGACGCTCTCGAGCGGATGACCGACACCTTACGCGGCATCAGCGCCTCCACTGCCGGCGTGGTCGGCTCCGCGGCGCAGTTGCACGAGGTGGCGCAGGACCTTGGGCACACCGCGGCCGACACCTCGCAGCGGGTGGAAGAGTTGTCCGATGCCGCCGACCGAGTATCGAGCGACCTGAGCGCGGTGGCCGGCGGCGCCGAGGAAATGGGCGCTTCGATCAACGAAATCTCCAGCAGCACCTCACTGGCTGCCACGGTCGCCGGCACAGCCGTGGACGTGGTCCGGGAGGCCGGCGGCACCGTCGGGCGGCTGGGGGAGTCGTCGGCGGAGATCGGCAACGTGGTCAAGGCGATCACGGCAATCGCCGAGCAGACCAACCTGCTCGCGCTCAACGCCACCATCGAGGCTGCTCGGGCCGGGGAGGCGGGCAAAGGCTTTGCGGTGGTGGCCGGCGAGGTCAAGGATCTGGCCCAGGAGACCGCCCGAGCCACCGAGGACATCACCCGCCGGGTCGACGCAATCCAAAGCGACACCGCCTCCGCGGTGGCGGCGATCGAGCGGATCGCCGAGGTGATCTCGCGGATCAACGACGGTCAAGCCACCATCGCCGCAGCAGTCGAGGAGCAGACCGCGACCACCGGCGAGATGAACCGCGGCGTCACCGGCGCCGCCATGGCCAGTGCCCAGATCGCCGACTCCATCGCGGGCGTCACCGCCATCGCCCAACGCAACCGCGACAGCGCCGAACAGTCCCGAGCTGCCGCAGACAGGATGACCCACACAAGCGCGGAACTGCGCGAGCTAGTCGCGCAGTTCCGCTACGAGTGACCTATCAGCCGATCGTGACGTTGAAGATCGGGTTAGCGGCCAGGATTTTGAACGCGGTGAGGCTGGCGTTGGTGGAGTTGACGGAGATGTCGCGGTCGCCTTGGTCGTCTTTGGCGGTGTCGAAGTAGACGATGGC
>NZ_JBITBX010000036.1:0-3764 GCF_044452725.1 Actinoplanes sp. NPDC051859
GGTCGTGTTGATGATCAGGTGAAGATTCGTGGGTTCCGGATCGAGTTGGATGAGATCCGTAACGTGCTGGAGGGTCACGAGGGTGTGTCCGCGGCTGCGGTTGTTGCGGTGGATCATCCGGCGGGTGGCAAGTTCTTGGCCGCTTATGTGGTCGGTGGCGTGTCGGCTGATGAGTTGCGGGTTTTGGCCGAGGCGCGGTTGCCGGAGTACATGGTCCCGGCGGCTTTCAGTTTCTTGGACGCCTTGCCGGTGACGGCGAACGGCAAACTGGATCGTCGGGCTCTGCCGGCGCCGGACTTCGGGGCTGGCAGCGAGGCTGGCAGCGAGGCTGGCAGGGCACCGCAGACCCACACCGAGCGAGTCCTCGCCGAGGTGTTCCAGGCGGTTCTGCAAATACCGGCGGTGTCGGTGGACGATGACTTCTTCCGCCTCGGCGGGGACAGCATCATGTCGATCCAGGTGGTGTCGCGGGCGCGTCGGGCCGGTGTGCTGGTTACCGCTGCGGAGATGTTCGGTGCCCGCACTGTCGCCGCGTTGGCTCGCTTGGCAAAGCATCACGATGCCGCGGTGCAGGTGCCTGAGCGTTCGGAATCGGGGCTGTTGCCGATCGCGGCGGCCGAGGTCGACCTGCCCGGGTTCGGTGCGTTCACGCAGTCGTTCACTTTCGTCACCCCACCTGGTCTGACCGAACCGGCTCTGCACCGGATCCTTGGACGCGTAGTCGAGCAACACCCCGCTTTGAGCGGCCGGCTGATCCGGGACGATGAGCACCGGTGGCGGTTCGAGGCGCGGCAGGCCCCACTGGTAACGATTGATGCGCAGATTTCCGTGGCGCCGGAGTCGAGCATGCCGACGCCGACACCCGCCTTGGCGGAGCTGTCCGAGTCGCTTGATGTGGAAGCGGGAGTGCTCTGGCGCGCCCGTTGGTTCCAGGGCGATGTGGAGTCGGGTGGTCACCTGTTGTGGGTGATTCACCATCTGGTGGTTGATGGTGTGTCTTGGCGCATCCTCGGCGACGACCTGCGGCAGGCGTGGGAGTTGGAGACCGGACAGACGACCGAACCTCTCCCGGCGACCGGGACGAGTCTGCCTGCGTGGTCTCATGCTCTGGCTGTGCGTGCGGCTGATGCTGACGTTGTGGGGCAGCTCGAGTACTGGTCTGAGGCAGTCATTGCGGAGGAACCGCTACTGGGTTCCCGCCCGCTCGACCCCGCCCGGGACACCGAGGCGACCGCCGGCACGGTCGAGGTCCTGGTGCCGGCCCAGGCTGTGCTCACCGACGTGCCGCGCCTGCTGTCGGCGGAGGTGGACGACGTCCTCCTCGGTGCGCTCACCATCGCCGTCGGTGCCTGGCGCGCCCGCCGTGGTGCCGCCCACCGCCGGGTGCTGGTCGGGCTGGAAGGGCACGGCCGTCAGGAATCCCTGGTTCCGGGAGCGGACCTTTCCCGTACGGTCGGCTGGTTCACCAGCTGGTTCCCGGTCGGGTTGTCCAGCGCCGACCTCGATCCCGAACAGGCTCTGACCGACCCGCGAACGGCCGCGGACGTGGTGCTGCGTGTCAAGGAACAGCTGCGTCAGGTTCCCGGCCGAGGCGTCGGCTACGGCCTGCTGCGCCACCTCAACCCCAGCACCGCCGCGGCCCTCGCTTCGGGCGCAGTCCCGCAGATCGGGTTCAACTACCTCGGACAGTTCCAGGACACCGAGCCGGTCCAGGCCGTCGCCTGGACCGGCAGCCTCGACGGGTACGCCCCCGAGGAGCTGCCGCTGGCGGCGGTAGTGGACATCAACGTGGCTGCGGTTCCGGGCGCGGCCGGCCTCGTGCTGGAGGGCACCTTCGGCTTTGCGACCGGCATCGTCGCTGAAGCGGACGTACGGGAACTCGTGGAGCTGTGGACCGCGGCGCTGGCGGTCCTGGCCCGTTACGCGGGCTCGGCGTCCCACCCGCGCTGCTCGCCGTCTGACCTGACCGCCTCGGAGCTGAGGCAGGCGGACGTCGACGGGTGGGAGACGCGGCATGGGGAACTGACCGACGTCCAGCCCCTCACCGCCCTACAGCGAGGCATCGCGTTCGAGACCCTCCTCGGCACCGGGGACGGGGCGGTCGACGTCTACATCACCCAGACCGTCCTGCACCTTGACGGCGCGGTCGACCCCGAACGGCTGCGGGTCGCCCTGGGCCGGGTGTTCGAGCGTTTCTCGAACCTGCGGGCGGCCATCGCCCCGACCCACACCGGCGAACTGGTCGCGGTCATCCCGGCTACGGTGGAAACCCCGTTCCGTACGATCGGCGCCGAAGTGTCGCTCGACGAGGTGCTCGACCAGGACCGGGCGGAGCCCTTCGACCTGCAGTCGGCGCCGCTCACCCGCGCCACGCTGCGGACCGCCGAGCCCGGCCGGCACACTCTGATCTGGACGATGCATCACGTTCTGGCCGACGGCTGGTCGGGCCCGCGGCTGGTCGAGGCGCTGTTGGAGGCGTACCGGAATCCTGCCGCGCGGATCGAGCCGGACCGGGTGTATCCGGCGTTCCTGTCGTGGCTGGCGGCTCGTGACGAGCGGGATTCGCTGGCGCGGTGGTCGCAAGCGCTCGAGGCGGTGGAGGAGCCGACGCTTGTCGCGCCCGGTGCTTCACTGACCTCCGCGGTGTTCCCTGACGAATTCGAGGTCGTCGTGGGCTCGGACCGGCACGCGGCGTTGCAGCGTACGGCGCATGCGGCCGGTGCCACGCTCAGCAGTGTGTTGCAAGCGACCTGGGGTGTCCTGCTGAACAGCATCACGGGGCAGCGCACCGTGGTGTTCGGTGCTGCTGTTTCCGGCCGGCCTGCAGAGGTGGACGGCATCGAGGACGCGGTGGGGTTGTTCATCAACACGGTCCCGGCGGTGGTGTCGTTGGCGGGCAATCCGACGCTCGGGGAGTTGATTGTCCGGGTTCAGGAACACAACACTGCTCTGCTGGACCATCACCATGTTCCCCTTTCGCAGGTGCAGCGCGACACCGGGTTCACTCAGCTGTTCGACACTCTGGTCGTTTACGAGAGCTACCCGGTTGATGAGGAGCAGCTGGCCGAGACGCAGCAAAGCCTCGGTATCACTCTGCGTGAGGTAGATGGGCGGGACGCTACCGCGCACCCGCTCGCATTGTCGGTCACGCCGGGTCCGGACTCGGTGGTTCTCGAGTTCTCCTACCGGCCCGATGTCTTCGACCGGGCCGCTGTCGACCGGTTCGCTGCCATGTTCGACCGAATCCTGACCGCTGTCGCCGAAGCTCCCGACACCCGAGTAGCAGACCTCGCGGTCGGCGGCGTTCCGGCCGTAGCCGGTGCGGAGCTGGAAGTCCCCTGGGCCACTCTGGATGAGTTGATCCGTGCCCAGGTCGCTGCGACGCCGGACGGTGTTGCGGTTGTCGGCGATGACGGCAGCAGCCTGACGTATGCCGAGTTTGATGCCCGGGTGGATGGGGTGGCTCGGGCTCTGCTTGGTCGGGGTGTCCGGGTGGGTGATCGGGTGGCAGTGCAGTTGCCACGTTCGATCGACCTGGTAGTTACTCTGGCGGCGGTCGTGCGGGTTGGTGCGGCGTTTGTGCCGATCGACATCGCGTATCCGCAGGAGCGCGTGCAGACCATTCTGGAGGATGCGGCTGCCGTCTTGTTGGTGTCGGAGCCGTTGGCCGGTGTGCCGGGTTCGAGCCCGTTAATCTCTCGGCCGTTGTCGCCGTTGGATGTGGCGTATGTGATTTTCACGTCGGGGACCACGGGCCGGCCGAA
>NZ_JBITBX010000037.1:0-3634 GCF_044452725.1 Actinoplanes sp. NPDC051859
ACCCCCCGGATCATCCGTACGACAGGGGCAGTAAGTCATACCGGACCAGGCGACCGAGCAGTCCCCGGCTGGGGACCTGAAAAAGGTAACGGGGGGATGACCCACGCAGGGATCAAGCCTGACCGCCCGGAGTGGGTTATCCCCTCCCCGAAACGACCCCGAACCCACCCCGAACGGCGTTACTCCGCGGAAGAACCAGGCACCGGGATATCGGCAAAGGCTGCCACAGTACGGTCCGCGTACGCGTTCATGTCGCCAGACTCCATCAGCCCGTCCCATTCCCGCGGCAACGGCACCGACACCGACGGCGCAACCCGGCGCACGATCTCGTCCAGCACCTTCTCCGCATCACCCACCCACAGATGCTTGGCGTTGGGCACCCCCACCACCTCAGCCTGCGGAATCGCCGCGAACCGCTCCACCGCCGCTTCCGGGCGCAGGTAGTCGTCGAACTCCGGAACCAGGGCGGTCACCGGCTTCCCCGACGACGCCCAGGCGGCCAGATGCTCGGGCGCGGAGAACCGCAGCGGCGGCGACAGCAGAATCGCGCCGGCCACCGTCGGGTCGAGGCCGTGCATGAGCGTGAGGTCGGTGCCGAACGACCAGCCGACGAGCCACACGTTCGGCAGGTCGGCGAACTCCGCGTACTCGATGGCGGCCGCCACGTCGTACTTCTCGTCCACGCCCGCGGAGAAGGTGCCTTCGCTGGTGCCGCGGACGCTGGACGTGCCCCGCGTGTTGAAGCGCAGCACGGCGATGTCAGCCAGGGCGGGCAGGCGCCAGGCCGCCTTGCGGAAGACGTGGCTGTCCATCATGCCGCCGTGGGTGGGCAGCGGGTGCAAGCACACCAGGGTGGCGACCGGGGCCCGGTCCAACGGCCGGGCCAGCTCGCCGACCAGGGTCAGCCCATCAGCGGTGTGCAGTTCGATGTCCTCCCGGTGGGCGGGAAGGACGGAGTTGGCGCGGATCTGGTTGGTCACGTCTCGATCTTTCCCCAGGAACGGCAGGTCAGCCGTAGCGGGGTGCATTGCGCGAGCGCTCGACCCCCGGGCCGCGCCGGTCGCGGGCCCGCCAGCAACCGGTATGCCAGTGGCGGCGGTCGGAGGCGTCGCCGCGGTCGTCGGCCGGCCAGGCGACCACGTGGGCCACGCCGGGGCGGATGTCCTGCATGCAGCCCGGGCACCGGTACGTCTTGGTGGCCGCGCCGCCGAAGATCGACCGCACCAGCCACTCGCCGTCCTGGTATTGCTGGACGCCTTCCACGCCACGACGCACCTGAGCGTCCGGCATTGCGGACGTCTCGGCACGGCGGGGGCGATTCCGGCGAGGACTCATGATTATCCAGCGTACGTGTGAGGCGCAGAGCACTGAATGCGACATAGACTCGCGTTCATGACGGCTACCCGTACGCCCGGTGTCCCTGTGGTCGAGGAGGGCTTCCTCATCTCGACCAGTCCTGCGACCGGGGCGGAGGCCGGGCGGGTGCCCGTGGCCGACGCCGCCGCGGTCTCCGCCGCGGTGGAGCGTGCCCGCGAAGCCCAGGTGTGGTGGGCGGGGCTCGGCTTCGACGGGCGCAAGACGCGGCTGCTGCGGTGGCGGGCGCTGCTCGCCGAACGGCTGGAGGAGCTGGCCGCGCTCACCCACTCCGAGACCGGCAAGCCGGTCGCCGACGCGATCGTCGAGGCCAGCGCCGCGATCGAGCACACCGACTGGGCGGCCCGTCACGCCCGCCGCGTGCTGGGACCGCGCCGGACCCGGTCGCGGCTGCTGCTCGCCGAGCACGCCGGCCACCTGGAATACCAGCCGTACGGCGTGATCGGCGTGATCGGCCCGTGGAACTATCCGATCCTCACCCCCCTGGGTCCGATCTCGGGCGCGCTCGCCGCGGGCAACGCCGTGGTGCTCAAGCCCAGCGAGTACACCCCGGTGGTCGGCCAGTGGCTGGTCGACACCTTCAACGAGGTCGTCCCCGAGCACCCGGTCCTGCAGACCGTGCACGGCCTGGGCGATGTCGGTGCCGCGCTGTGCCGCTCCGGCGTCGGCAAGATCGCTTTCACCGGCTCGACGGCGACCGGCAAGAAGGTCATGGCCGCCTGCGCGGAGACGCTGACCCCGGTGATCATCGAGGCGGGCGGCAAGGACGCGCTCATCGTCGACGCCGACGCGGACGTGAACGCGGCGGCCGAGGCAGCGGTCTGGGGCGCGATGACCAACGCCGGGCAGACCTGCATCGGCATCGAGCGGGTGTACGCCGTCGCCCCCGTCTACGACGCGTTCGTCGAGGCAGTGGTGGTCAAGGCGGGCAAGCTCAAGGTCGGCGAGGACGTCGGCCCGATGACGATGCCCGGCCAGATCGACGTGGTCCGCCGGCACATCGACGACGCCCTGAAGAGCGGCGGCCGGGCCGTGCTGGGCGGAGCGGACGCGGTGCAGCCGCCGTACGTTTCCCCCACCGTGCTGGTCGACGTGCCCGAGGACTCCGCGGCCATCCGCGAGGAAACCTTCGGACCGACCCTGACGATCACCAAGGTCGCCGACGCGGACGAGGCGGTCCGCAAGGCCAACGCGCTCTCGTACGGTCTGGGCGGAGCGGTCTTCGGCAAGGCCAACGCCATCCGGATCGCCCGGCGGCTGCGCAGCGGCATGGTGTCGGTGAACTCGACCCTGAGCTTCGTCGGCATGGCCAACCTGCCGTTCGGCGGCGTCGGCGACTCGGGCATCGGCCGCATCCACGGCGAGGACGGCCTGCGCGAGTTCGGTGTCGCCAAGGCCATCACCGTCCGCCGGGGCCCCTCGGTGCTGCCCGCGATGACCTTCGAGCGCACCCCGGCCCAGGTCCAGCGGATCGTCAAGGCCCTCAAGCTGCTGTACGGCCGCCGCCCCTGACCTGCTCTGCTAGCGTCGGCCGGTGGATCAACTAGCGATCGAGGTCCGCGGCCTGTCGGTGAGCTACGGCTCGACCCCGGTGTTGGTGGACACGGCGCTGACCGTCAAGGCCGGCGCCGGGGTCTGCATCACGGGTGAGAACGGCATCGGCAAGTCCACGCTGCTGCGCTGCATCGTGAGCCTGCAACGCCCCGACGCGGGCGAGATCACGGTGTTCGGCGGCCCGCCGGGGTCCACACCCGAGTTCTGGCGGGCGGTGGCAACCACGGTGGAGCCGCCCAGCTGGTACCCGGGCCTGACCGCCCGCGAGCACGCCGAGTTGGTGTGCCGCGCGCACGGCCTCGACCCGGACCGGGCCGGCCTGGACGAGACGCTGGACCGGCTCGGCATCGCCTCGCACGCCGACGCGGTGCCGCCGTCGCTGTCCTCGGGGCAGAAGCAGCGGCTCACCTTGGCGCTGGCCCTGCTGCGCCCGAGCAAGCTGCTGGTCCTGGACGAGCCGGAACAGCGCCTCGACCCCGAGGGCCGCGCGACGGTGGCGGCTCTGCTCGCCGACTACCGCAAGAACGGCGGGACGCTGCTGTTGGCAAGCCATGACGACGGGTTCGCGGCAGCGGCCGGCACCACGGTCACCGGCATGGCAGACCTGGTCGCGGCATGACACCCCCTGTGTCAACCTCACGCCGCTTGAGCGAGCGGCGGGGAGGTGGTGAACCGCGAGGCTCCGCCGTGTTTGGCGGGGTCGTAG
>NZ_JBITBX010000038.1:0-2897 GCF_044452725.1 Actinoplanes sp. NPDC051859
GTCGGGTTCGTGGAGCTGGTGCCGACTGTTCTGCAGGCGATGCTCGACGTCGGGTTCATGCCTTCATCTGTGCGGCATTTGTCGGTGGGTGGGGAAGCGTTGCCGGCGGAGTTGGGTCGTCGGTTGCAGTTGGTGTCGGGTGTGAATGTGTGGAACACCTACGGCCCGACTGAGGCTGCGGTGGACGCGACGGGTGTCAGCCTGGCCGAAGTGGACCTGGATCGGGTGCCGGTGGTGCCGATCGGTGGCCCGGTCGGCAATGTGCGCGCGGTGGTGTTGGATGCGTGGTTGCGCCCAGTCTTGCCGGGTGTGATGGGTGAGCTGTATCTGGGTGGGGTGCAGCTGGCTGACGGTTATGTGGGTCGTGCTGGTTTGACTGCTGAGCGGTTTGTTGCGGGCGAGGGCGGGGAGCGGCTTTACCGCACGGGTGATGTGGTGCGGTGGAATGATCGCGGCCAGTTGGATTTCCTGGGTCGTGTTGATGATCAGGTGAAGATTCGTGGGTTCCGGATCGAGTTGGATGAGATCCGCAATGTCCTCGAAGGCCACGAGAATGTGTCCGCGGCCGCGGTCATCGCTGTGGATCACCCGGCGGGCGGCAAGTTCCTGGCCGCTTACGTGGTCGGTAGCGTCTCGGCCGACGCGCTGCGGGCTTTGGCCGAGGCGCGGTTGCCGGAGTACATGGTCCCGGCAGCTTTCAGCTTCTTGGACGCCTTGCCGGTGACGGCGAACGGCAAACTGGACCGGCGCGCGCTGCCTGTCCCAACGCTCGGTGGCACGGCTGGGCGGGTGCCGCAGACCCACACCGAGCAGGTGCTGGCCGAGGTGTTCCAGGAAGTTCTGCAAGTACCGGCAGTGTCGGTCGACGACGACTTCTTCCGGCTTGGCGGACACTCGCTGCTGGCGACGAAGGCGGTCGCCCGCGCCAACGCCCAGCTTGGTGCGTCGCTGACACTGCGGGACATCTTCGACCGGCCCACCATTGCCCGGCTCGCCCCCGTCGCCGTGTCCACCGTGCTGTCGCTGCCCGGCGTCGGCGAGATTCCGCGGCCCGCGACCCTGCCAGTCTCGTACGGGCAGCAGTCGCTCTGGCTCATCGAGCAGCTGGGTGGGCCGGGCTCCCGGTACGTCGTACCCCTGGTGTCGCGGCTGACCGGCGACCTGAACGAGGCCGCCCTGGAAGCAGCCCTGCAAGACGTGGTCGGCCGGCACGAGGCCCTGCGGACGCTGATCGTCGAGCAGGACGGGGAACTCCTCCAGGTCGTCGTCTCGGCCGAGCAGGCTCGCAGCTCGTTCTCGCTGACGGTGGCTGCGTACACCGAGAGCCGGGTAGCCGAGGTCATCCAGGGCCGGTTCGACCTGGGCACGGACCTTCCGGTTCGGGCCGCGTTGCTGCGGGTCGCTGAGACCGAATGGGTGTTCGTCCTGGCGGTGCACCACCACGCCGTGGACGAGTGGTCGTTCCCGTTGGTGCTGGGTGACCTGTCCACCGCTTACCGCGCCCGGATCCAGGACGCCGCGCCGGCGTGGGAGCCGCTGCCAGTGCAGTACGCGGACTACGCCGTCTGGCAGCGGACAGTGCTCGGCGACGTCGCTGACCCGGCGTCCGAGCTGTCCACACTCCTGGACTATTGGCGTGACACGCTCGACGGCGCGCCGGCGGAATCGGCGATCGGGCTCGACCGGCCCCGGCCGACCGAGCCGACCCACCGCGGTGCCGACGTCCAATGGACCATTCCTGCGGACACCGTGGCAGGCCTCCGGGCAGTGGCGGCCGAGCACGGCGTCACCATGTTCATGATCGCCCACGCGGCGACCGCGCTGACCATATCGGCGCTCGGCGGCGGCGACGACCTCGTGATCGGCTCGCCGGTCGCCGGGCGTGCCGAGAATGAGCTGGATGGAGTGGTCGGCTACTTCGTCAACACCCTTCCGGTGCGACACCGGCTGCAGCCGGCCGACACAGTCGCCGAGTTGCTGCGGCGCACCCGGCAGACCGTTCTGGACGGCTTTGCCCACCAGGCCGCGCCGTTCGAGGAAATTGCCCGGGTGGCGGGTGTCGACCGCGCGCCGCACCGCAATCCGCTCTTCCAGATCATGCTCACCCACCACGCCGACGGGCAGAACGACGACGTCGAACTCGACGGTGTGGCGGCCTCGAATGTCGAGGTGACGCTCTCGGCCGCGAAGACCGACATCGAGCTCGATCTCGTGGAGGCCGAGGCGGGTCTCGACGGCTCGATCACGTACGCCACCGAGATCCTCGACCCGGCGACGATCGACCGGTTCATCGCGGTGTTCGGTCAGGTGCTGACGGCGATCGCCACGACTCCCGAGGTGCGGGTCGCGGATCTGCTGGTGGGTGGCGTTCCAGCCGTGGCGGGGGGACCTCTGGATGTCCGGCCGCTGACGTTGGACGGGTTGATCCGTGAGCAGGTGGTCGCGACACCAGGCAGTGTCGCGGTAGTGGGCGATGACGGCAGCAGCCTGACGTATGCCGAGTTCGACGCTCGGGTGAACGCGTTTGCTCACGGGCTGCTCGACCGGGGTGTCCAGATTGGTGATCGGGTAGCGGTGCGGTTGCCGCGGTCGGTGGACCTGGTGGTGACCCTGGCGGCGGTCGTGCGGGTTGGTGCGGCTTTTGTGCCGATCGACACGGCGTATCCGACCGAGCGGGTGCGGACCATTCTGGAGGACGCGGCTCCGGTAGTGGTGGTGACCGATTCGGGTGATTTCGCGGGTCAGGTCTCGGTTGCCGACTTGGACTTGGATCGCGGAATCGCCGACCCGCCCGCGCTGCCGCGGCCGTTGTCGCCGTTGGATGTGGCGTATGTGATTTTCACGTCGGGGACCACGGGCCGGCCGAAGGGTGTCGCTGTTTCGCATCAGGCGATTGT
>NZ_JBITBX010000039.1:0-1862 GCF_044452725.1 Actinoplanes sp. NPDC051859
GTGGTCGGTGGCGTGTCGGCTGATGAGTTGCGGGTTTTGGCCGAGGCGCGGTTGCCGGAGTACATGGTCCCGGCGGCTTTCAGTTTCTTGGACGCGTTGCCGGTGACGGCGAACGGCAAACTGGATCGGCGCGCGCTGCCTGTCCCGACGCTTGGTGGCACGGCTGGGCGGGTGCCGCAGACGCACACCGAGCAGGTGCTGGCCGAGGTGTTCCAGGAAGTTCTGCAAGTACCGGCGGTGTCGGTGGACGATGACTTCTTCCGGCTTGGCGGACACTCGCTGCTGGCTACGAAGGCGGTCGCCCGCGCCAATGCCCAGCTGGGTGCGTCGCTGACACTGCGGGACATCTTCGATCGGCCCACCGTCGCCCGCCTAGCCGACGCAGTGGACGTGGACAACGCACCCCAGCTGCTCCGGGTCGGCGAGATTCCGCGGCCCGCGACCCTGCCAGTCTCGTACGGGCAGCAGTCGCTTTGGCTCATCGAGCAGCTGGGTGGGCCGGGTTCGCGGTACGTCGTTCCCTTGGTGTCTCGGCTGACTGGCGATTTGAACGAGGCCGCCCTGCAAGCAGCCCTGCAGGACGTGGTCGGCCGCCATGAGGCGTTGCGGACGCTGATCATCGAGGAAGACGGCCGGCTGCGGCAGGTCATCGTCCCCGCCGAGCAGGCGGCCGCGCAGCTGCTACTCGTCACGGATGACTACACCGACAGCCGGGTCACCGAGCTGGTCCAGAGCGGGTTCGACCTGGGCACCGACCTTCCGGTCCGGGCCGCACTGCTCCGCGTCGCCGACGCCGAGTGGGTGTTCGTGCTGGCGGTGCACCACCACGCCGTGGACGAGTGGTCATTCCCGCCGCTGCTGGGCGACCTCGCCACCGCTTATCAGGCTCGGCTCCACGGTTCCAGCCCGGCGTGGGAGCCGCTGCCGGTGCAGTACGCGGACTTCGCAGTGTGGCAGCGGACGGTGCTCGGCGACGTCGCTGACCCAGCTTCCGAGCTGTCCACACTCCTGGACTACTGGCGTGACACGCTCGACGGCGCGCCGGCGGAGTCGACGATCGGGCTCGACCGGCCCCGACCGGCTGAGCCGACCCACCGCGGTGCCGACATCCAATGGACCATCCCCGCCGATGCCGCGGCCGGACTGCGGGCCGTGGCGGACAAGCTGGGCCTCACCATGTTCATGATTGCGCACGCGGCGACGGCGCTGACCGTGTCGGCGCTCGGCGGCGGAGACGACCTCGTGATCGGCTCGCCGGTTGCCAGCCGGACCCAGCACGAGCTGGAAGGTGTCGTCGGCTACTTCGTCAACACGCTCCCGTTCCGGCATCGGCTGAACCCTGGCGACACCGTGGCCGGCCTGCTGCGGCGTACCCGTGAGACCGTGCTGGACGGCTTCACCCACGAGGCGGTGCCGTTCGAGGAGATCGTCCGGACGGTCGATGTCGAGCGCGTGCCCTACCGCAACCCGCTCTTCCAGGTCATGCTCGCTCACCATGCGGACGGTCAGACCGACGACGTCACGCTCGAAGGTGTGGTGGCCGAGAACCTCCCAGCCGCATTGGACGCTGCAAAGACCGATCTCGAGATCGACCTTGTGGAGACGGAGACCGGACTCGACGGCCTCCTCACGTACGCCACCGACATCCTCGACCCGGCGACGATCGACCGGTTCATCGCGGTGTTCAACCAGGTGCTGACGGCGATCGCTACGACCCCCGAAGTGCGGGTCGCGGATCTGCTGGTGGGCGGCGTTCCTGCGGTGTCAGGTGCACCTCTGGATGTGCGCCGGGCAACGCTGGATGAGTTGATTCGTGCGCAGGTGTTGGCGACGCCGGATGGTGTCGCGGTCGTGGGCGCTGA
>NZ_JBITBX010000040.1:0-1507 GCF_044452725.1 Actinoplanes sp. NPDC051859
GCATGACACCCCCTGTGTCAACCTCACGCCGCTTGAGCGAGCGGCGGGGAGGTGGTGAACCGCGAGGCTCCGCCGTGTTTGGCGGGGTCGTAGGGCTCGTGATTGAGCCAGCATCGGTAGATCACCCGTATCCAGGCGCGGGCCAGGACACGGACCGCCTGGGGATGGTCCATGCCCCGTTTGCGGGCGCGCTGGTAGATGTCTGCGGCCCACGGACTGTCGAAGCGGCTGTTGTGCGCGAAGGTGGTCATCGCGGTGCGCAGGCGTTTGTTGCAGGCCCAGCGGTAGGAAACGCCTCGGTGGCGTCCGGAGGCCTTGGTGACCGGTGCGACGCCGGCGAAGGCTGCGAGGGCGTCCGGGCCGTCGTAGGCGGTGCGCGAGTCGCCCCACTCGGCCAGGATCTGGGCGGCGTTGGTCCGTCCGGCTCTCGGCAGCGAGGCGAACACGGGTCCGTCGGGGTGCTGGCAAAGGTGGGCGTCTACCGAACGGTCGAGGTCCTTCTTGACCGTGCCGAGCGTGCGCAGCACGGCGACCAGCGCAATTACGGCGTCGCGGCCGGCGTCGGTCTCCAGCTCGCTGGTCACGCCAGGTGGGGCTGCCCGCAGGCGTTGCAGGAGCTGCAGCGGGCTGCGGCGACCGGAGTAGCCGTGCTTGATGCAGAAGGCGGCCATCCGCTTCTCGCCCAGGTGAGCGGCGGAGGCCGGGGTCGGGTAGCGGGTGAGGAATTCCAGCGCGATGGGCGACTCGACATCGGCGAAGACGTGCTTGGCGCCGGGCCAGAAGACATCCAGCAACGAGCCGAGCATGTTGGTTGCCATCACTCGAAGCCGAACCAGGTCGTCACGGGTGCGGACCACCGTGCGCAGGGCCTTGGTGTGCTCGGAGAACGGGCGGGCCGCGCTGAGCTTGTGGTGGCGCAACCGCAGGTACTCGGCGATGACCATGGCGTCACCCGGATCGGACTTCGCTCCGGAGAGGACCTCGGCGTCGCGCCATGCCTTGATGGCGTTGGACTTCACCGGCACTACCGGATGTCCGGCCTGCAGCAACACGTCCACCAGACGCCCGTCCGGGCGCTCGATCGCCACGGGTATGGTCTGCGCCTCACCGAACTTCTGCAGTCTGCGGGCCAGTTCGGCGAAGCCGGCCGCGGTATGGGCAATCGTGAATTCGGCGTGGGCCCGGCCGGACTCGTCCAGCACACAGACCGCGTGCTCGGCCGATCCCCAGTCGATGCCGACGTAGTGCTCGCTCTCGGGCAGTGCCACAGCTCTCCTCGTGCCTATCAGCGACAGGCCGGTGACGAAGCTGATCACCGGGCGGTCACTGACTGGCGCTCTGCGGCGCGTCCCTCTGTTGCCGGTCGACAGCTCCGGAAGAGCCGGGGGCGGCAGTGTCATGCGGGCCCTGAAAGGGCGACCACCACGGGCCGTCACCCCGGCTCTCACCGGCATCTAACCACGGGCACCTTCTCAAGTCCCGTAGAGAGGAGGGTCCACCAGTGACC
>NZ_JBITBX010000041.1:0-1443 GCF_044452725.1 Actinoplanes sp. NPDC051859
GAGGTCCTTAAGTTTGAGGGGTCAGTAGGTTGTGCTGACGACCCGAGCGGGCCGGGTGTGGCTGGATGGTGTGGTTGCCGGCTTTCGGGTGCGGCTTGAAAGGACTGGCCGCCCGGCTCGTTTGGACTTCCCTGGCCGCTGATTGAGATCTGCGATCTGTCGCTGCTTTAAGGACCTGACGGTGGGGTTGTCCGAGGGTGGAGAGGCCAGAACGTCTTGGGGAGGGCAGTGTGATCGAGTCCGGCTGGGCCGGTGTCGATGTCGGTAAGGAGCACCACTGGGTGACGTTGCTCGACGGCGATGGTGCGGTGTTGCTGTCGCGTAAGGTCGCCAACGACGAGCGCGAGATCGTGCAGATAATCGCTGACTGCGCCGCGGCGGCGCGGGCGGTGCAGTGGGCGGTCGACTTGACCACCGTGGAAGCGGCTCTGTTGCTGAGTGTGTTGTGGGCCAATGAGCAGCCGGTCAGATATCTGTCCGGCCGGTCGGTCAACCACGCGGCCCGGGCGTATCGCGGTGAGGGCAAGACCGACGCGCGTGACGCCCGGGTCATCGCCGACCAGTCCCGGATGCGCCGTGACCTGCCGGTGCTGCGCCCCGGCGACGACCTGATCGCTGAACTGCGCATGCTCACCGGCCGCCGCACCGATCTGGTCGCCGACCGCACCCGGACCATCAACCGGCTGCGCCAGCAGTTGACCGCGGTGTGCCCGGCGTTGGAACGCGCCGCCGACATCGCCAATCACCGCGGCTGGGTGATCCTGCTGGCCCGTTACCAACGGCCGAAAGCGATCCGCCGGGCCGGCGTCGACCGGCTCACCACGATGCTGACGGGCGCCGGGGTGCGTAACGCCGCCCGTATCGCCGAGGCCGCCGTCACCGCGGCCAGGACGCAGACCGTGCGCCTGCCCGGCGAGGACGTGGCCGCCGAACTGGTGGCCGTCCTTGCCAAGGAGGTGATGGACCTCGACACGCGGATCAAGCAGGCGGACACCGCGATCGAGGAACGGTTTCGCCGCCACCGACTGGCCGACGTGATCGTCTCGATGCCCGGCTTCGGTTTCCGGCTCGGCGCGGAACTGCTGGCTGCCATCGGTGACCCCGACCTGATCGGCTCCGCCGATCACCTGGCCGCCTACGCCGGGCTGGCCCCGGTCGCCAACGACTCCGGCAAACGCACCGGCAGGCTGCATACCCCGAGCCGCTACAACCGCCGGCTGCGTCGCACGATGTACATGTCCGCGCTGACCAGCATGCGCTGTCACCCCGAGTCCCGCGCCTACTACGACCGCAAACGCACCGAAGGCAAACGCCCCATCCAAGCCGTCATCTGCCTGGCCCGACGCCGTACCAACGTGCTGTGGGCCCTCATCCGCGACAACCGCACCTGGCAGGACGAACCCCCCACCATCACGGCTTGACACGCTCATTGAGAGTCCTTTC
>NZ_JBITBX010000042.1:0-1365 GCF_044452725.1 Actinoplanes sp. NPDC051859
CAGTAGTGCCTGTGCCATATATCCGGCCAACGCGAGCAGGACTGCCTGTTCGGCGTCGTCCGAGGTATGGGGCTGTTTCCACACCAGGGTGAGTGCACCGATCGGCCCGGCAGGGCCGGGCAGGGGCAGGCTGGCTGATGACTGCCAGCCCATCTCGGTGAACGTCGAGACGACATCGGGCACTTGTGCTGCCACCACGCGGAGGTCGGGTATCAGCACAGGCGCGCCGGTGCTGATGGCCAGTGCCGCGGGGGTCTGGGCTGTGCGGGGGTAGCGGCGCCAGCGCTGCGTGACCGAGACCGGCAGCGACTCGGTGGATTCCACCCTGATCTCGCCGTTCGTATCGAGCAAGGACACGCCGACATAGGCGGGATTCAAGGTAACGGCGACCAGGTCGCGAACGGCGTCGACGACATCGGCGACCGTGCCGGTGTCCGCCAAGGCGACGCTTGCCTGCAGCAACAACTGACTACGGTCGAATGCCGCTTGTGCCTTGATGCCTTGCCGGAGAGTTGTCGCTGCCTGTTCACGGGCATCGCGGGTAGCAATACGCAGCCGCAGGATGTCCGAGCAGGCCGCGGCCAAGTCCGCCAGCAGAGCAAGTTCGTCCGCGGTCCACTGCCGTGCCGCGGTGTCGATCGCGCACAGCGATCCCAGAACCTGTCCGTCGGCGTCGGTCAGCGGCATCCCCGCGTAGCCGACGACGCCCAGGTCGGTGATGGCTAGGTTGCCGACTACCCGCGGATCGAAGCGGGCGTCGGTGATCACCAACGGTTCGGCGCTGAGGACGACGTGCTGGCAGAACGAGTGGGTCAGCGGGGTCTGCCGTTGCTGCTGCCACGGGTCGGCGAGGCCGACCGCGCCGGGGAAGATCTGCCGGTCAGCCTGCACCAGGCTGACCAGGGCCACCGGCACCCGCATCACCGTGCGTACCATCGCAGCGAACCGGTCGAACGCAGGATCCGCCGACGCGGTCAGGCCGGTATCCCCCAGCGCCGACAAGCGACGCCCGTCATCGAGGGCTGCTGGCGTGTCTTCGCTGGTCACCGGCGCCCTTGCGCGACCCGCGGCAACGGGACCACCTCGCAGTGAACGCCCGGCCTCAGGTTGGACCAGTCGATGGGAAACCACACCATCGAATCTTCACACATCGACTATTAGTTGCTCAACAGCAACTACTTCGCATGTGGCGCCGATCATCTGTTATATCTAAAGCCGGCGCGGGCGCCCATTGGCCGACGCGAACCCGGTCAGCTCGACGCTGTTTACCTGACACAATGCCGGGCAGTCACAGCCCATGCGGAAGGATGACGACGCGGTGGAGGTCCTCCGGTGTCCGTTCCGTAACCGCGACCCCGCACTTCC
>NZ_JBITBX010000043.1:0-1306 GCF_044452725.1 Actinoplanes sp. NPDC051859
GGGGGGGTGTCCCTATGGGTTTCGTCAAGCGGCGAGAGCGTGGTCGCTCGGTCGTGTTTGGTAGGGGCTGCGGTCGCGGAGCATGGCGAATAGGACGTCGACGCGGCGGCGTGCGAGGCATATGAGGGCGGCGTTGTGGCGTTTACCTTGGGCGCGTTTGCGGTCGTAGTAAGCCCGCGACGGCGGGTGTGCCAGGGAAGCGAAAGCGGCGAGGAAGAACGCGCGTTTCAGCTGCTTGTTGCCGCCGCGGGGCGGGTGCTCACCGCGGATGGAAGTGCCGGAGCGGCGGGTGACCGGGGCCAGGCCGGCGTAGGCGGCCAGGTGTCCGGACGTCTTGAAGGCGGTGCCGTCGCCGACTTCGAGCAGGATCCGCGCTGCGGTCCTGACGCCGATGCCGGGCATCGACGTCAGGACCTGGGCAAGAGGGTGAGCATCAAGCATCCCCTCGACCTCGCCGGCGACTTGATCACGCTGCAGCAGAACGTCACGCAGGCTGTCGGCCAGGCGCGGAAGGATTTTCTCCGCCGCGATGGTGCCGGGAACGGTCACGGTCTGCTCGTCGAGTGCGTTCATGATCTGCTCGACGAGGCGTTCGCCCATGCGAGGGGCGTTCTTCGCGGCAATCTCGATCAGCTTGGATCGTCCGGCCTTGCGCAACCCGGCCGGGCCGCCGCACCGCGACAGCAGTTGCAGCACCGCCTTGTGCTGCACTCTCGGCCCGAGAACGCGTTCCAAGGCCGGGTGGATCTGAGTGAGCAGGCCACGGATGCGATTCGCCAGGCGAGTCGCCTCGCCGGCGAGGTCGTCGTCGAAGCCGACTAGGACTTCCAGCTCCGCCAAGGCCTCGTCGCCGACGTCGACCCGTCGCAGCGTGTGCGGCAAGGTCCGGGCGGCGTCCGCGATCACATAGGCGTCGCGGGCGTCGGTCTTGGCCGCACCGGGGTGCAAATCGGCGATCCGGCGCATCGCCAGCCCCGGCAGGTAAGCCACCTCGTGACCGCATCCCCGGGCGACCGCGACAGGCAGGGCGCCGATCGAGGCCGGCTGGTCGACCACCACGAGGACCCGGCCGTGGCGGGCGAGTTTGTCGAACACCTGCCGCAGCTTCGCCTCGCTGTTGATCAGCGCAGCGTCGTGCAGCCGTTTCCCGCGCGGATCCAAGGCGACGGCGTGATGGCCGTCCTTACCGACGTCGAGGCCAAGGAACACCTGGTAATCGCCGTGCACATCGCCTCCCCGCGACAGCCCGCATCCTCGGTCGCCAGTCTGGCGTCGACTGCCGGCAGCCACGTTACGAAGAGACCTA
>NZ_JBITBX010000044.1:0-1091 GCF_044452725.1 Actinoplanes sp. NPDC051859
TGTTCTGTCCACGGACGTTGGTAACGCGTCGGAAGTCCTGACACGGTGAGGACCTCCGGGTGAGGTGGAGCTTGTCGAGAGTTCCGTTTCACCCGAGAGGTCCTCTATGCCCCACGCTAACGCCCCGCTGACCGAACGCGGCCGATTGCGACTCGCGCGGTGCGTCGTCGATGAGGGCTGGCCATTACGCCGAGCCGCGGAACGGTTCCAGGTCAGCCCCACCACCGCGAAACGCTGGGCCGACCGCTACCGCTGCGACGGAACCGCCGCCATGGCCGACCGATCCAGCCGGCCACATCACAGCCCTCACCGCACACCACGGCCGCTCGAACGTAAGGTCCTGCACCTACGCCGCACCAAACGCCTCGGGCCGGTACGCCTCGCCTGGCGCCTCGGCCTGCCCGCCTCGACGTGTCACGCGATCCTGCGCCGTGCGGGCACCCCACTACTCGCCGATCTTGACCGCGGCACCCGCGAACCGATCCGCCGCTATGAACACGAACATCCCGGTGACCTCGTCCACGTCGACATCAAGAAACTCGGCAACATCCCCGACGGTGGCGGCCACCGCACCCAAGGCCGCCACCAAGGCGCACTCAACCGCACCGCCACCCCCGGACACCGCACCGACGCCGCCGGACATGCCCGGCTCGGCTACACCTACCTACACACCGCCATCGATGACCACTCCCGACTGGCCTACACCGAAATCCTCGGCGACGAGACCAAGGAAACCGCGGCCGGGTTCCTGCAACGCGCATACGCCTGGTTCACCGCACAAGGCATCACTATCCGCCGAGTCCTGACCGACAACGGCTCCTGCTACATCTCCCGGCTCTGGCACACCACCAGCGCCCAGCTCGGCGTCACGGTGAAGAAAACCCGCCCTTACCGGCCCCAGACCAACGGCAAGGTCGAACGTTTCCACCGCACGCTGACCGACGAATGGGCCTATGCCAAGGCCTACACCAGCGAAAACGCCCGCCGTCGAGCCCTACCCCGATTCCTGCACACCTACAATCACCACCGCCACCACACCGCCATCGGCGGACCACCCGCCAGCCGCGTTCCCAACCTCTCTGGGCAGAACA